>CAZLQL010000023.1:0-2187 GCA_964561875.1 uncultured Candidatus Saccharibacteria bacterium | reverse complement strand
AATTTAGCATAGTTACGAATATCAATATCGTTTACTTGTATTTCTTGTTTGATGCCAAGAACCGACTGTTGAAACTTCTTTATTCTCTGAACCTCTTCCTTAATCTTATCTTTCATTCCTATCTCATTAATACTTATCTGATTGAGTAGTTTTTCAAATTGTTCTATAAGTTCAACCTCGTTGATATAGCCACATTTACAATCTTTGTCTTTGGCTTTCGTACATCCATAGTAGATATGACGATTAACAGATCCGTCTTTAAGCTTCTTAAACTTCTCATCAGCACATATACCAGAACCACATAGACCACAAATCATCATTCTGGTAAAAGCAAATTCTTTAGGTTCTTGCGTTCTTAATACTTGGCTTTTAATTTGTGCTTGTACTTGATCAAACAATTCTTTAGTAATAATAGGTTCGTGTCTTCCTGTATAAAAATTACCACTCTTATTTGGATATTCGAATACTCCGTAATAAAAAGGACTTTGTAACAGGAGGTAGATGTTTCCAAGAGTTAGCCCCTTGTTACCATTTCTAGTTTTCATATTAAGCTCAAACTTAAGCCAATGAAATATCTTTCTACCACTCCATTTTTCATAAGCTACTTTTTCAAACATCTGTTTTACTAAGTGTGCTCGTTCAGGATCTATAATTACCTGACATTTTTTATCGGCATGTTTTTCATTGAGGTAGCCAAATAGAGCAGGACCTGGGCGTAATCCCATTTCACATCTTGTCCTTAGTCCTCGTTTAACATTTATACTTTTATTATCATTCTCAAGTTTTGCTTGTGAACATAAAATCATTAAAAGAAATTTTTCATTTGGAGAGTTTTTAAAATGTTGTCCGTATGTTCTAATCTCAATTAATTTATTTTCATCCATGAGATCAACAACAGATCCAAGGTCTCCTGCATTTCTAGAAAGTCTATCAGGTGCCCATGTAAGTATTCCTGTATATCTACCTCTTCGTACATCCTCCAATACTTCTTTAAAAACAGGTCTTTGTCCTGATTCTTTAGCACTATGAGATTCTCTTCGTATGTCTACAATCTCTAATCCATCACGATCTGCGATAGTTAGCATTTCTTTAACTTGTGATTCTATCGATAATGCTTGTTTTTCATCTGATTCAGTAGACTTACGAGCGTATAAAACATATCTAACTTTTGCTCTTACTATTTCTGTTTTTACACCTAGGTTATTAATATATTGTGTCTCCATGTATATATTAATGACGCAGATTAGCTCTTTTGCTAAGCCCTCAATCGTTGGCAACTTGTTGGTAACTTCCTCTTTGATTTTAAGGTTCTGCGATAGAATGGTCGTTGAATAATAGGGTCAAAAATGTTATTATTCATTTACAAGTTAATACAGAGACCTAACCCCTGTAAGCAATTACAGGATATGGTCGCAAAATCCGTCCAAAGTAAAGAACTCCTAGTCAGAGTCTACTTTGGACGGTCATATCTGGAAACGGGTATGGGTATACCTCACGGGGTATATCGGATCTGGCTAGGAGCTTTTTGCTACCTATACGATCCTTCATAACAAAACCGTCCAAAGTTTATGAAAAACCTTTTAGAAAAGTTTAAACAATTATCTCTTTTTAAGCAGATAATTATTGTTCTCGTTGTTCTTACTATTGTTATCGTTAATTTTGATCTATTTAAAAACCTCGTTTACATGGGTCTTGTTGTCGGTGCAATCTATCTTCTATTTACTAAAGTATTCAGATCACCAAAAAGAAAAGGTCTAGATTTATATTCTCAAAAAATTAAAGAGCTTTTAGTTGATGGTAATTTATCAGAGGAAGACAAAAAAATCCTAGAGCGGATTAAAAAAGAAAATAATCTAAACGATAAAGATGTTGAGAAATACAACTTGGCAGGATTTAAAACTTTCTTCGATAAAATTACAGATGACTCACGAATTACAGAAGAAGAAAGAAAAGAACTTGTTAAAATATATTCTGATCTAAATCTGCCAACAGATAAGCTCGCATATAGTCAAAGTGATTTTAATAAATACCATACGCTTCATTTAATAGATCAAGGTACACTTCCAACTATTGATGTACCCAATCTAAATGTTAATTTGAAAACAGGCGAAAAACTGCATTATGTTAATAAGGCATTTATTGTTAAAAATAAATCTATAACTACAGGCATTAATTATAGTGGTATTT
>CAZLQL010000022.1:0-2780 GCA_964561875.1 uncultured Candidatus Saccharibacteria bacterium | reverse complement strand
GGCGGCTGTCGGTGACCCCGAGGAGGGCCGAGATGAGCAGTGACTATTGCGTACATGAATGATAATTACTTAAATTGGGGTTGTGAATATCTAGATCTAGAATATAGAGTTCCACCGGAAAAACGTAAAACATTACCAATCTCTATTGTTGAAAAACTAGTAGATCAGAACCGTAAAGCAGAAATTCTGAATAATGAAAAGTCATATATTAATGCTCTTATGACAGATATTCGTCAAAATGGTTTAAAAAAGCCGTTGGAAATAACAATAGCGCCAAATGGCGCTACTCTCATAGAAGGCAACCATAGATTTATTTGTTTAGAATTATTAAAAAAAGAAGAGATTCCAGTAGTGATAAAATTACAAGAACAAAACATTAAACAAGGTGGTATTCGAACATATGAATTTATCAAATTTCTCTTACGAGAAAACTATAATATCTAAAATAGATAAAGAAATACCAAATCTAGTAATTTGGGGTAATCCACCCTATGTAGATATATCTAATACAGATGATAATATTATTATCTTTACAGAAGGGAAAAAGATTAAAGCAACCAAAAGTTCAACTGTAAATATTGAATTAACGTTTTTTTCACTGTCCATAAGCGATAATTATATGAATCTTTATGAATATTCTTTATCCAAAGAAATTGAAAACATCATATTTGAAAATATATATTCAAACATTTCTAGACTAGAATCTTCCATGCATGGCATTGGTAATATAGAAAATTTTACACCAATAGTATCATTACTAGATCCATATAAAAACTCTGCAACATTTCAAACATATTTTAACTATGCGGTTGGTGGTTATGCAATCTTAAAGGAGGGAGGAATATGAAACTTAAAAAAATAAATAGAACAAGATGCTACGAATGCTGGACTCGACTGGAATTCTCGGATGACGAACTAGCAGATGAAGTAATAGCTAAACATCTACTAAAAAATTGTAGTAAATAACAAAAGCCCCCTACGGGGCTTTTGTTATTTGGTAAATCAGGACAACTAGATAGTTCCTGCAACTTTACTTCCGCTTCCTCATACTTTAATCTTAGTTCACGTTGAGTATTCAACATTTGAATCGAAGGATTTTCACCACCATCAATAAGAGCAAAAACAAAAGAAGCCAGTTTTATGACTTAGCTAGGTCCAAAATATTATCCTGTGAATTTTATTGGTTTACCTTGTGGTTTCTCTACTGTTGTTGTAGTAGTTTCTACTGTAGAAGTAGTAGTAGTTTTTGGTACACTAGTGGTTGTAGTACTTGTTGACGTGGTTGTCGTAGTACTTTCTATTGTGCTTGTTGTAGTGCTACTTTCTGTTGTCGTGGTAGTAGTTGGACACTTTTTATTTTGTCCACATCCCCAAGCATAACTAAAGCCAGTTAATCCAACAAACATTAAACCGCTTACACATAAACTTGTTAGTACTTTTTTCATTCTATCTCCTTAATTGTTTTACCTAAAAGATGATCAATCTCATGTTGAGCGATCTGAGCATCTAAGCCCTCTAAATTAAATATTTTAAGATCACCAAAAAGATCAGTAAACTGCAAAACTACTTTTTCATACCTTTCCTTTATAGCTGAAAAACCAGGTACAGACAAACACTGTTCTGGCTTCTTAACCAGATCGGATCTAGAAATAATCATTGGGTTAATATAAACGATACCCTTATAATCTAGATACCAGTTATACAACACACCAATCTGTGGTGCTGCAATAGCAACACCTTTATTTTCCTGCATCTCTGTAGCCGCTTCTTGAAGATAAAGCTTTACTTCCTCATTAACATCAATAACATTATCACAGATTTTATCTAAAATATCTTTAGAATTAAAGATAGTATAAAGCATTATAGTCTACTAATAAGGTCATTTTTAGAAACAGCCCCAACGATTCTTTCAATCTCAACACCATCTTTAAAAATAAGCATCGTAGGCAATGAACGTACATTATATTTCTGAGCTAACTCCATATGAACATCGGCATCAATTTTTAAAACACTAGCCAGTCCCTCTGAATCAATTGAATGCAAGATAGGTTCCATAGCTTTACAAGGCGGGCACCATGAAGCCCAAAAGTCCACAATGAAAGTGCCATTCTGTACATCTTCTATAAAATCTATTTCGTGTTGTGCAATTTCTCTCATTTAACTTCTCCTAAAATATATACTGGGATACCAGCTTCTCTGCTAATTTTTACCATATGGCTAGTTCCCCTACTTTGTGAAAGATCATGTGTACAAGCTATCACAAGATCAGGTCTTCCTTCCTCTAACATTTTTTTATTTCTCTCGGGTCCAGCCCAACGTCGAAACTCTCCATTATCTTCAAACCCCCAATATATGATCCCTGATCAGAAAGCCCAGACCCTTTGCATGAATGACATGGTTCACTGTTCATCTATTTTTTCCCATGCGTACACTATCTTTTCAACTTTTTGAACCAGTTCAATTGGCGTTGGTTCGAAATCAATTTCACTGTCACCAGACCCCTTGTAAAAACTGAAACGATAAAACTTATCGGCTAGATCAGAATTTTCACAAAAAACTATCCAGCGATCATGTCCCCATCTACGCTCATCACCCAAATATGAATCTACTTTTCTCCAGTTAACCGAAGATCCATACGCAATATCTTTTAGTTCTTCAACACTAATTTCTGAAATCATTCTTTTCCTTCTCCTTCTGTGGTATACAAGACTTTAAAAGACTTTTTCTCCCTCACAACAATCTGATCTTTATCAAACGAAGGTGGTGCATCAATAACCCTG
>CAZLQL010000021.1:0-2831 GCA_964561875.1 uncultured Candidatus Saccharibacteria bacterium | reverse complement strand
TCCTCCGCCAACACAATTTAGTATCGGAGTCAACTCACTTGCATGAGTAAGTAATGCGACTCAGATGCATAAAGTCGGGTCAAAAATACACGAGAAATCGTGTATTTTTAGCATTAATAAAATGGTAAAATTACTATGTTAAGTTATGTCAAAAAAATCTAAGAAAAAACAAAAAGGACCCAAGAAACAACATTTCGTTCCGAGATGCTATCTTTCTGAGTTTACTGATCCAAAAACACCAAATGGTCAAGAACCATACCTTTGGGTTTTTAGTAAGGACGGCAAAGAAAAAAAGAAAAGAGCTCCCTCAAATACTTTTACAGAAAATCATTTATATACTATTGAATTTAATGGAGAAAAAGATTTTTCTATTGAAACAAACCTTTCAAAAATAGAAGGAAAATTTTCAGAAGTAATGAAAACAATAAAGAATAAAAAGCCATTGTCGGATCATGAACATGCACATTTGTGTATATTCGTTGCCGCACAACTCCAAAGGACACTTCGTTTTAAAAGAAACCAGGAAGGATTCATTCAACAAATAATTGATCATGGAACACAGATGGCACTAGCACATGGAATCACTGATTCAAAACAAGTTAAAGAATGGACAGAAGCTAAAAAAGATATTCACAAACTCCAATTAGTAGAAGGTCTACCGTTTTTAGCGAATATACTCAAACAAATGAACATTGCTTTTTTGTGTTCTCCTACTGTCGTCAAACACTCCTTTCTCTCCTCTGACGAGCCATGTGTTCTATTTAACCCAGACTTACAATGGCAACGATTCTATGGTCCTGGTTTTGGACAAAAAAATGTTCAACTTACCTTACCGTTATCTCCAGAAATAACAGTAATGTTTACTTGGAATAACTACCATGGATATGGTCTTTTAACTGGGGCACAAGTTGAAGATTTAAACCGTATGACTCGAGGTCATAGCGATAAAGAATTTGTTTCATCAACACCAAATAAAAAATTGGTATGGTTCTATAAAGTTCCTCTTGATCCAATATTTATTATTAAAGTTTTACGGCACAGAATAAAAATGTTTATACATGACTACAAGTCAAAAAGAATTTGGAAAAAATATGATAGAAAATATGGAAAAAATTAAACAAGAAATATTGAATATAATCAACTCTGAGTCTGATTTAAATATTGCATTACAAAAGTTAGGAGATCTTTTAAGTACCCTGAAGCCTATACAAGATGCCGATAAAATTCATTTAGTATGTAATGCTTCTATATTATGTGCAGAGAGACTTGGTAGGAGTGAAATGTTAGCACAACTTTATATAATGAAAGCAAAAGCAGAAATGTCTAAACCAGCTAATCTTATTCATGAAATGAAGAATCTTACACTTGCACTTGGATGGTTTAGCCATGCTTTAAAAAATGAAAAGAGTAGGTATGAGGAACTAGACAAAAAAGTAAATGAGTCATGGAATACAATTCAATTATATCTTAATACTGGTTTTGAGTACTTAAAGAAGAAAGCATATGTTGGTCCTACTGGTTACTGTTATCAAGTCGCTGGAGAAGTTTATGGAAATTTTTATTTACAGTTTACCTTATACAAAATGAGATCGGGTAAACCGTGGAAATCCAGAATAGCCATGTTAAAAATAGTCCGCTTTTTAAACATGGATCTTCTTTTATTATTAGATAAAGAATCTCGAAAGAAAGCAGTCTCTATTAAGAAAGACTCAATAAGATATATAAAAGAAGCAATTAGATGTTTTAAAGAAGAACAAGCATGGAGTAACATTGCCGATGCTTACTTGTCGTTATCAACAGAACATCGTTCATTTAATAATCCAATAAGAAGTAAGTATGCTTTGCACAAAGCAGAAAAAATAACTTCCCATTATAAATTAGCTAATATGATTGATAGAATAAAAATATTCAAGTCAAAAAATATTGGTATCTTTGATAATTAATCAGTGAGAGTTAGATTTTTATCCTTGTATATTATTCTTGATCTTAAGTTTGCAAGCAACTCTCTTTTTTCAGTGACAGCACCTTCTTTGAGTATATATTTTGCATAGTTTCGTATGTCAGCTTCTTTATTGTTTTGAATTTTATCTGTGGCACCTAGTACTGATCTTTGAAAAATATTAAATCTTACAATCTCATCCTCTAGTTTCTGTCTCATGCCTAATTCATTAATATTTACCTTATCTAATATTTTAAGCATCTCTATTATCAAATCTTCCTCTCGTATATATTGATTTTTACAATTCCTATCTCTTGATCTAGCACATGAGTAGTAGATATATTTAGCATGTGTACCATCTTTCAATTGTTTCCATTTTTCTTCCGCTGATATACCACTTTCGCAGTACCCACAAGTGAATAGCTTGGTGAATGCAAACTCCTTGTTTTCTCTTTGTATGTTGTCACGCTTGAGTTGTGCTTGAGCCTGATCAAATAACTCTTTAGTAATCAGAGGAATATGTTTTCCTTGATACCAATTACCACTATCTTTTGGATATTCAAACATTCCATAATAGAAATGACTTTCAAGTATTCTGTATACTCCTGCTAGAGTAAGTGGTTTATTTCCTCTAGTATAAAAATTGGCTTCAAATCTTAACCAGTTGTATATCTTTCTTCCGCTTAACTTTTCATACGCCACTTTCTCAAAGATCTTCTTTACTATTGGGGCTCGCAACGAGTCAATCACAAGTTGGCACTTTCTATCTATGTCTCTTTGATTAAGATATCCAAGAGGTGCCACTCCTGGCCATAAGCCCATTTCAACTCTTGTTCTAAGTCCACGCTTTACATTAATACCTCTGTTATCATTTTCAAGCTTTGCCTGTGAC
>CAZLQL010000020.1:0-4496 GCA_964561875.1 uncultured Candidatus Saccharibacteria bacterium | reverse complement strand
CGGGGTAACGACGGAGTAGGGGCTTATTTTAAAACTCGCCGAAAGGCGAGTTTTGAGTAGAGAGATAAAAAGGTTCTGTTGGTGAGAGTATTGTCTTTGGAATAGAACATCATTGAAAATATGGTTATAAAGTGGAACACCGTTTTCACTGATTTCAATCTTATGGATACGGTATAGCAAATATGGCTTATTTATCAATGCAAAAGAGTTTATTGGTCTTAAATATCTTTACCTAATGAATCATAGAACTATGTATGTCATTTGGAGATATTTGTACAATTTATAAAAAGGTCTATTATATAAGGTATATATGAAAATTAAGGAAAAACTAAACAAAATAAAGTCCTATATCTCAAATGCTAAATTTGGTTTTTTCCTTGTGGTAGTTTTACTCATCCTGAGTATAATTTTTTTGTTGTCTGAAAATAGAGATGGAGAATGTTCTAAGGAGTATAAAATACAAAGAAAATATTTAAATAAAGACACATCTTCTGTGGAGTTTACCTTTGATAAGTATAAAACCGCTAATTCAAGTCCTGAAATATTAAAAAATTTAGACTTAAATTCTAGTAAAACAGCAAAAGAATTTAGGTCTAGTATAAATTCTCAGCTTAAAGATAAAGTTGATTTTGATGGCAAATATACCATGGTGGGTGTCGGTATGACAGGCTGGGATGGACCTGTGTGGATAGTAGACAGATTGGATGGCAAGGCTTATGAATTTCCATATCACCACTATCATTTTTCTTTAGATTACGACAAGAATAGCAATTTAATTGTTGTAAATTCTAAAGATAGAATAAAAGAAATGCATGAAATCCATGGTTGTTCTTATCTTAATATTACGGGAGATGTGATTAGTGGAGCTTATGGTATGAGACCTCACTATTTTCTATGGGAAGATGGTCAGTTTAAATATTTAGGACCCGATAATTATATTCCTAGTAAAAATACTTTTTGGGAAGGTTATTTTAAATAATAATCAAAATGGTTGATACCTTGAATATAAATAAGGTAAAACTCACCGCAAAGCTTGATGTTGAAATTCAAAAGTTTAAGAAGTTACAAGCGATGTTTTTGGGCAAGAAAAAGACAGAGAAAATAGAGCCAATTGATCTCAAGGATTACACAAAATTTGTGCTAAAAGAAGGATCTCCGCTAGAGCAAAGATCTATCTTGGAATGTATCAGTAGTGAATTGGTTTTGAAAAACAAATTTATTAAATTACAGTAATCTCAATACCATAATCTCTTGTTAATACATCTTTAATTTTATTGTGAACAGTGCTGTTTTTTATGGTGCATTCAGTAGCTAAACACTCCAGATCTTTTTCACTAAGCCTGTTTATAATAATCAAATTTAGTTCTAAGTCATCTTTTGTTATATCATCAGTATCTTCAAACAGTTCAGTAAATTCTTGAAACAATACACATAATTTTTCGTGTGTCATTTGTTGTATCTCATCAGCGATTTGATTGTATTCTTCTATTTTTTGATTGAATTCGATGTCGCCAACCATTATAGGGTTAGCATGTCCTAATTTTTCATTTCTATAATCAATAATCTTTTTCTTGCATTTTTCAACCAGCTCATCATTATCGGCCAATATATGAATTAAACTAAAAATAGTTCGCTCTCTAATTTTTGAAAATATCCAACAAGATTTGGCTTCCAAGTATTGATCACGCTCTTGCTTTGAAGAAGTGATGAGTGCTAGTTTAAATTTTTCAGGGCACCATTCTTTTATCTTATATATCGTTTGGTACACATAGGACATAAATAAAAGGTGGTATGCAAAAAGGGCTAAGTGATATGAACCTGATTCTGTGGCGGTTATATATTGTGAATATAAACCAGTCAGGTATATCTGCTCCTCTTCACTTTCATTTTTTATTGAAAGATATGCGTTAATATCTTGTAATTCTTCATACATACAAATTAATTGTCAGAGGATATTTCTGTTTTTGAATCCTTAAAAGTAGCAACTACTTTGGAAAATACTTCTTTAGGGTGGTTATTATTTTGATCAAAACTAGCTTTTTCATTTTGAGGATCTAGAAAAAGTTGTGTTTTATTTTTTTCTTTTTTACTACCAGCAAGAACCATGAGCTGAACTTCATCCTTTCTGTTTTTAGATATTTTTACGTCTACCCAATAATCGAGATCTTTTTGCTCTTCTCTCAAAACTCGAACCAATTCTCCGTCTAAGTTGATGATTTCAGCATCTTTATACTTTTGGGATTCGATAATATCAATAAGATCTGAAGCTTTATCTTCAATAGATTTATTGAGTGTAATTTTAAAGTCACACCGAACACAATTATATTTATATTCTCCGAAAGAGTATGTCTCTTTTGATTTTTTCAAACGACAATTACACTTCTGTTTTGGACAGAGTGGTATTTGTGAGTAAGGGTTACCATTAATATCGTAATCAATATCCCAATGAAGACCCTCCCATAAATATAATTGTATATTATCGCGATTCATAAATTAAATTTCAGATAAAACTTGCTCTATCTTTTTCTGCATTAAATCAATAAGTTTTTTATTTGATTCAATAATTTTTTGTTGAGTATTTACTTCATCAATAAAATTATTTTGATTTTCCAGATCTACAATAGGAATTTCATATGAGAGAATTTGTGTTGGAGATATGTTTCCCTGTGCACCACCTCCTGCAGTATTTTGACAATACTCATAAAATTCATCTCCGATAAGTAGATTTTTAATATACTCTTGAGATATCTCTGTTTTAGATCTAATTATTCCTACACGCTGGTTTAGTAAAAGATTGTCTTGTTTAGATGAAGCTATCTTACCTACAGTTGCTCCAGTCATTGCAACTAGAACATCTCCTTTTCTAATTAAATATTTATTTAGATCTGAAGAAAATTTATAGTATTGAACATTTTCAGTATCAAGAGTTCCGTCAAAATTTAGATTACCAATTTTAATAACAGGAAGCTTATCTTCATTGTTCAATTTTGAAAGAAGTTCGCTTTTGAAAGCAAAGCCTCCAATAAAATCGCAAATTTCTCCTATTTTTACTAATTTTGAATTCTCTAACTTCCTAAGTGACTGACCAAAATATCGTCTCTCTCTCTCTAGATTTTCGATAACTTGTTTCGCTCCCTCAATGGCTTTTTGCTTAACTTCAATTTGCTCAACAATTTCTTTTTGTACATCTAAAGGAGGAAGTGGAATTTCATATTTTTCAACATCACCTTTAGACATAAAAGGTTGTGCTCCTCCACGACGTGGAAGATCGTTTTTTTGCATCACCACATACAAATATTCTGGCAGTATCTTTTCTCTATCAGGAGTAAAAGTGATTGTATTTTTAATGGCAGTGAATTTTTCATTTGGGTAAAATACTTTTCCACAATTAGCACCAATTGCGGACAGTACTGTAACACCTTTCTCATGTTCAAAATGAGAGATTCTACCGTCACCACCAGTTGCGCTAACGGCAAGATATTCTCCATTTTCAACATATGCTGATTTTGTGAGATTTGTATTACCCCAATCAATTTTTGCGACATCTTTTAATTCAACAAGCGGGTATTTTTGATTTAACCTTTCAATAGCAACAAGATACCTGTCGGCAGAAAGATTATAATCGCCAGTTTCTGCAATTTTTTCCTTTGTAACAGTAATCCCTATTCTTGATTCAGAAATAAATGATTCAATTGTTTCTTTATTTTGATCTGTCCGAACATATTCTCTGAATCCTTTCAAAATAACTCCAGTATCTCCCAAGTCATTTTTTTCAATCTTTCGTCGTTGTGCACCGAGGTCATATCCATCACTAGTTACTTTTACAAACAATAGATCTTTTGTTTTCTTTGCTACTTCATTATCAAAAAATAGAATACTGGTTTTAACTCCTGAATATGGATTAAATACTCCAGCAGGGAGCGACACTACAGCAAAGAGTCCGTCATTCACAAGATTCTTGCGGAGTTCCTTGTATGCTTTTCCTGATTGAAAAATAATACCCTCTGGAACGATAATACCTGCTCGTCCTTTTGGTTTGAGGTGGTTCATTATGTAGTCCACAAAGAGAACTTCGGCACGGTTAGCCTGAACACTGAATTTATTATGCGGCTTTATACCTCCTTTTGGAGACATAAACGGTGGGTTCGCCAGAATAAGATCAAACTTATCATTCCAGCGATCTTCACTTGCAAGCGTGTTGTAGTTATAGATTTTTGGAGTAGTAAACTTGTGTAGATACATGTTTACTTGTGACATACGAACCATAGTTGGATCAACATCGTATCCCTCAAAGTTATTTACAAGCTTCCTTCGTTCGTCTGCTGTGAGTTGTCGCATTTTGCCAGTTTCTGGATCAACACCTTCGTTCTGTCTTTTGATGTAGTTGTACGCACTAATCAAAAATCCAGCAGTACCACAAGCAGGATCTAGAATAGTATCGTCTTTGGTTGGTGCGAGAACATCAACAATAAAATCAATAATATGGCGAGGTGTAC
>CAZLQL010000019.1:0-4629 GCA_964561875.1 uncultured Candidatus Saccharibacteria bacterium | reverse complement strand
GCAGTTGGGTTTACTGCTAGAGTTGCGAATGGAGAAGTTGTACCTATACCTACATTTCCATTTCCATTTAGTCTCATAAATTCTGTCATCTGAGTAGACCCGGAACCAGCAGCTCTAACTGCAAATTGTAAATATCCCTCTCTATTAGCAGATGTGCCATTCGCCTTCCTACCAGCAATTGCGGCAAAACTTCTATTTGCAGTTCCACCTGTTGTATCGACTCCTCCAAGGACGATAGATGCTCCTAGGTCAGCAGCCATATCATCTGAAGTGTACAAACCTAATACACCATTACCTACAGATGTAGTCCTATTTGAACCGAGTATTTCCATTTTATTATTACCATTTCCACTTGGGTTTAAAACTGATACAGTTCCAACACCCACAAAACCACTGTTATCAATAACAAACGATGTGCCGGTAGACGACCCCACCACAAACTGATTTGAAGCATTACCAGCAGTTGGATTGATTGCAAAAGTAGCAAATGGTGATGTTGAACCTACTCCCCAGTTACCAGAAGAAGTTATTACGGAATTTAAACTACCACCTGTAGTATATATATCTAGTACATTTGCAGTCTGGGAAGTTACTGGACGGATTGCTAGAGTAGTTGTTCCCACTGCCGTACCTACAATTGAAAGTTTTGCATAAGGTGATGTACTACCAATACCGACATTACCAAATGGATTTATTCTCATTCTTTCGGAAGCAGAAGTTCCAGATCCGGTACTAAATTGCCACGAAGTGGGTATGGCTGTACCACTAGATGGGGTACCATCTATAACAGCATTTATAGTTGCCATAGTTCTATAGTCAGTACCATCGTATGGCAACGCTGACATTGTAAATACATTATCAGCGTTATTAAGTATAGCCCCTGCTCTATCCCTTCTTACATTAAAACCAGCTGCGGTTGCATTGTTTGTGTGTCTAAAAAGACTTAAGTTTCCAAATTGATTTAATGAAAAGATCATAGTTCCTGAACTATTGTACATGTCTAGTATATCAGTCATAGAATTTGTATTCTGAATTGTTACTTGAGCGGGACCGTTAGTAATTGATCCAGCCGGTTGAGAAACTGAAGTAGTAGTACCGATAGTCACAAGAGTTGTAGTTCCCAATACAAAACCACCTGAAAATGTAGATGTTGCAGTGTTACTTGTTGCATTATAAGCACTATATGACAATGCACTCACCGTACAACCACTATCAGTAGGAGCACATTCTGGGTTTAATGTTTCTCCGGGAGAATAGGCACTACCGCTCCAAGAAGCAAGGCTAGTATTTGGAATGTATACAATAGATATTACTAGAGAATATATTAAAAAAGTCTTAATTCTCTTTAGGAATTTCATACGGTGATAATTATATCACCTCAAATACTATTTTTTTTATAAAAATGGGGATAAGTCTAAAACTTTTTTAGTATATTATTTACCGTACTCAAAACATAGTCCAAATCTGATTTTGTAATACCATTTCCAAGTGAAAATCTAATTACATTTTTACTATCACTTACTCCAATAGCTTTTAAAACGTATGATTCGCTTTCATCTCTTAAACAAGCACTTTTTGTAGAAACACTAATACCTTTTGCATCTAGCCTCAATAGAAACATTTCATTATCGATATTTGGAATACCAACACTCAATATATGTGGTGAGGATTTATCTATATCAATATTAAACTTTATATTTTTATTTATATTTTTTAATCCTTTTCCAAAATAATGTTTTAATTCATTTATATATTGTGTATTTTTTTCTCTATTATCAAAAGCCATCTGCATAGCATAAGCAAAGCCAGCAATACCTGGTATATTTTCTGTACCGGAACGCAAACCATTTTCTTGATTACCGCCATGTATAATTGGTTTTATTTCTATACCTCTCTTTTTATACAACATTCCAACACCTCTAGGACCATATATTTTATGTGAATCAAGAGTTAGCATATCTATACCCATTTTTTCAACGTTTAAATCAAAATAGAGTGCGGATTGACATGCATCAGTATGAAAATAAGGGTATGAATGAGAATACTCTTTCCTTTTATGTCTAATTATTTTTGAAATTTCATTTATTGGTTCTACACTCCCTATTTCGTTATTTACTGTCATTATAGAAACAAGAATAGTATTTTTATCTACACATTTATCAAAATGCTCTAGATCGATAACTCCATCTTTATCTACATTTACAAACCTTACTTCTACTCCGTGTTTTTTCAATGATAATGCAGTTTCTATAACAGATGAATGTTCTATTGAACTTATAACTATATTTTTATTTAATAAATCAATTCCATTATCTCGGACGTTTTGAAATATACCTAAAATAGCCATATTGTTCGACTCTGTTCCGGATGATGTAAAATATATCTCATCTGAATGTGCTTTTATGAGACTAGCTATCTTTTTCTTTGATTCATTTATCAATCTTTTTGAATTTAAACCTGAGGAATATATAGATGAAGGATTACCATAATTTTTATTGCTGTATCTTTCCATTACTTTCAAAACCCCCTTATCTATAGGAGTTAAAGATGCAAAATCGAGGTATACAGCCCTCTTTTTAAATATATTTCTTAAAAATGAAAACATATACAAAAAGGATAGCAAAAATATGCCTACTAGCCAAATCCCTATTTTTTTGATACATTGTCAAGGTTAATAACGTTCTGAAATATGCAGAAGAAAAATACACCTAGTTTAATAAGCAGACCACCTATAGTAGTGGTCTTGGGACATGTGGATCATGGAAAATCTACACTTCTTGACTATATAAGAAAATCAAATGTTGTTTCTGGTGAGGCTGGTGGTATTACACAGCATTTAGGTGCATATGAAGTAGAAAAAATCTCAAATGAAGGTAAGAAAAGTCTCATAACATTTCTAGACACACCTGGACACGAAGCTTTCACTGCTATAAGAGAAAGAGGTGCGAAGTCAGCTGATATTGCAATACTTGTAGTATCTGCAGAAGATGGTGTAAAGCCACAGACTATAGAAGCACTCAAAGTAATACAAAAAGAAAATATACCTTATATAGTAGCAATAAATAAAATAGACAAACCCGAAGCAAATATAGAAAGAACAAAACAATCCTTAGCAGAAAATGAAATATACGTAGAAGGATATGGTGGAAGTGTTCCTGTAGTACCTATATCAGCACTCACAGGTAAAGGTGTACCTGAACTCCTAGATATGATCATGCTTATTTCTGATCTTGAGGATAAAAAGGCTGATGCAAATACTGATGCGCAGGGTTTGGTAATAGAAGCAGAATTAAATAATAAAAAAGGTATTGGGGCTACACTTCTTATACAAAATGGAAGTCTTGAATCTGGAATGTATGTTGTTGCTGACAGATCCATATCCCCTGTTAGAATTTTTGAAGATTTTAAAGGTAAATCTATAAAAAAGGCTAGTTTTTCAAGTCCAGTAAAAGTTGTAGGTTTTGATTCAATACCAAAAGTAGGTTCTGCATTTGTAAGTTTTAAAACAAAAAAAGAAGCGGAGGAATATGTAATGAACAATAAATCTAAAACCGAAAATACAAAGAATACTATTGATAAAATAGATAGCAATGTTATATATCTCCCTGTCATAATAAAAACAGATGCAATAGGTAGTCTAGATGCTGTTAAACATGAAATTTCAAAAATTAAAAATGATAAGGTTAAAATAAAGGTTGTGCTAGAAGGTATAGGAAATATAAATGAAAGTGATGTAAAGACAGCTATAGGTGATCCAAAAATAATCATACTCAGCTTCAATGCAAAGCCAGATAGCAAAGCCTCAGATATTATAGAAAGATCAAATATAAAAATGCACTCTTTCGACATAATATATAACCTAATTGAATTTATAAAGAAAACTATAGTTGAAAATGTACCGAAGGAATATATAGAAGAAGCTACAGGAACAGCAAAAATTCTTGCCCTATTTAGTAAAACAAAAGATAAACAAATACTTGGAGCAAAGGTTCAGCAAGGTAGTATCCTTATCGGATCAGAAGTAAAGATAATAAGAAGAGAAGTAGAGATAGGAAGAGGAAAAATAAGAGAATTACAAGAAAAGAAATTAAAAACTAGTGAGGTTGCAGAAGGACATGAATTTGGAACACTTGTAGAATCAAAAATCGAAATTGCTTTAGGAGATAAGATACAAGGTTTTAAAGTTGTAGAAAAAGTAAATAATTAAATAATATGAGTGAAATCAGAGATCAAAAACTAAAAGAGGCAATAAGAGAAATCGCAGCAGAATTTATTTCTAGGGAGTCAAACAGACTTTCTCTTATTACAATAACTGATGTTAGTCTTTCAGATAGAGGAAAAACTGCAAAAATATTTTTTACTGTATTACCCATAGAAAAAGAGAAAGCTGCACTAGATTTTGCAAAAAGAATGAGAGAAGATTTCAGAAATTATTTTAAAGAAAAGGTACGCATACGTGCACTTCCCTTTTTTGACTTTGAGATAGACAAAGGTGAGAAAAATAGACAAAAGATAGACGAATTGAGTAGGAATAGTTAGAATAGACCACAAGGCGTAGTGGCGAAGTTGGTCAACGCGACAGTCTGCAAAACTGTTATGCACCGGTTCGATCCCGGTCTACGCCTCATT
>CAZLQL010000018.1:0-6419 GCA_964561875.1 uncultured Candidatus Saccharibacteria bacterium | reverse complement strand
TTTACATACATTCAGCCTTTATATCTTCCAGTCTTGGAAGAACAAGCCGAGGAATAATATACCACTATATTTAAAGGTGGGCAATATAAAAGTGGATAACTCAAATTTAGCCTTATAAAGCCATAAAAAATAAATAATATTTGACTAATTATTTGTAAATATTGTTTAAAAAATACTTTATTAAAACTTAATATCTTTTTTATAATTTCTTTATTTCTATTTAGTATTTTTTATCTATGAAAGAAGAAAATTATCAAATAAAAGACAATATAAAAGAATTACACGATATTGCATCTATTATAGACTTGGTCGATTCTCTTATTATAAGAAGCAATATAAAGAATGCTTCAGATATACATATAGATCCAACTGATATTGGTGTAGTTATTAGATTTAGAATTGATGGGGTTTTAAACTATGTTGATACATTAAATTTACAAACTCATGAGGAACTTATCGCTAGAATAAAGATTTTAGCAGGACTTAGGACAGATATTCATTTTATTCCACAAGATGGGAGATTTCATTATGAAAATGGTATGTATAAATGTGATGTTCGGGTATCTATTGTACCGATACATTATGGTGAAAATGCTGTTCTTAGAATATTGGTTTCAGAAAAAGAAACTCCCAGTCTTTTATCTCTAGGTTTCAGTGAACACGATGAACAGAGAATATTAAATAGTATAAACAAACATCAAGGCATGATCTTGGTAACTGGACCGACAGGGTCAGGCAAGACATCGACTCTGTATACAATGTTGAAATATATTACAAAAGAAAAACTTTCAGTCATTACACTGGAAGATCCTATTGAGTATGCCATATCAGGGGTTAGGCAAATACATATAAAAGAAAGGCATGGTATCACATTTGCAAATGGTCTTAGATCTATTGTTAGACAAGATCCCGATATCATAATGGTCGGTGAGATAAGAGATAAAGAAACAGCACAAATATCTACAAATATCTCTCTCACAGGGCATTTACTTTTATCTAGTTTGCATACAAATAGTGCCATAGCTAGTATACCTAGACTTATAGACATGGGTGTAGATCCGTATCTAGTTGCTTCTACATTAACACTAGTTATTGCTCAAAGATTGGTCAGAAGAGTTTGTATACACTGCAGTTCTTTGGGTTGTTATAAATGTGAAAATACAGGATATAAAGGAAGGGTGGTTGTTTCCGAAACACTCATCGTTGATGATGAGATGAGAAAATATATTATGTCCAGAATCTCTTTATCTGAAATATTGCGATATGCAAAAAGTGGAGGTATGCGAACAATGTATGAAGATGGGATGGAAAAGGTCGAAAAGGGTATAACTACAAAATCAGAAATAATGAGAATACTAAATGATTAAAAATATACCTTTTACATATCAAAAATATTTTATACAAAGACTAGGTATTCTTTTATCTACCAATATTCCTTTGTCATATGCTATAGATGTAATCTTAAATATGGAGAAGAATAAAAGCATAAAAAATAAACTTCATATTTTAAAAGAAAATATATTAAAAGGTGTTTCTCTCGGTAATTCACTACAATTAAAAGAAATAAATTTTAATAAAGAAATAATAAATATAGTTAAAAATGGCGAATCCTCAGGAACATTGTTTATATCACTTAAAAAGGCATATCAGGATATTGAGAGAAGAAGTGAGATTAAAAAGAAGATAATCAGCGCACTTATATATCCTGTATTTATATTGTTTGCAACATTGTGTATGACTCTATTTCTTATTATGTTCATTTTTCCGAAGATATTTCCACTTCTAAATAGTTTAAATATAAAATTACCATTTATAACTAAACTAATAAGCGAAATTTATAAATATATTTTAAATTATGGTCTCATAACATTTATAAGTCTAATTATTATTATATTTTTATTTATTTTCATGTATAAGAAATATCAAGTTATAAGAGAAAAAATAGAAATAATAATTTTAAACATACCTGTGCTCGGTATAAATAAGATAAAATACAATATTTCAAATCACTTTTATTCGATATCTATAATGCTAGAACATGAAATGTCACTATCTAGTATTTTGGATCAAGATAGTAAGTCACATAAAAGTATTTTATATAGAAAAGCTATCTTGTATTGCAAGCTAGGCGTAGAAAGAGGAGTATCTTTTTCTGATTGTATGAGATCTTGTGAATATAAATTTCCTACATTCGTCTCGGATATTATCTTGATAGGTGAGAAGACAGGTAATCTATCAAACATGATTCAAAATGTTGCAAAGATATATGAAAATGAAGTAGAGGATTTCATAAAAAGACTATCTGTAACCATAGAACCTATACTCATGATTATTATGGGGTTAGTCGTAGGTTCAGTGGCATTATCTATAGTTTTACCTATATATGAAATCACAAATCATTTACAAAAATAAAATTTATAGAGGTTTTTTAATATTTGAAATAATGATAGCTTTTCTATTTTTTACCTTAACTATTGTTTCAATATATTCATTACATAGAATTACTTTAGGATTAAATACCATTACAATCAATAATATAGAAGATATTCCAAATTATATAAAAGAAATAAATATCTTTGATCAAAACTTTGATTTCAAATCTAGTTCAAAATACTTTCAAACTCTGTATGGAAACTTTTCAAAATTGTATGAAGTTGGAATATTTACTATATTAAAATCAGACTATGAATCTGCATACGGTAGTGATAATTGTAATGTCAGGTTTAATCTAGATCCAAAAAATATTGTTATACATGGTGCTGGTTTCAATATAGGTGAATATAACATGAGTACAGATATCGAAGTTAGAAATGGTTATGTGTATATGACTGCAGATTCATCGGTACAAAATAACCCAGATTTATATATTTTAGATGCAAATGATCCAGATAATATACATTTGATATCAAGTTTAAATACAGGTAGGGGACTACTAGCGCTCGAACTCGCATCACATTATATATATTCTCTAAATTCTGGAACTACAAATACTCTTCAAATTATTGATATTTTAGATAGATCGAATCCTACTCTTATAACAAAATATAAAATTCCAACACCAAATGCTTCCACAACTGCTCCGATACCAAGCTCGATATTTTATAAAGACAAAAAAATATATATAGGAACTGAGAAATGGTCTGGTCCAGAATTAAATATAATTGATGTTTCAAATGTTTATGAACCAATTCTAATAGGAAGTTATGAAACAAATACTCTCATTGAAGATATTAAAGTTATAGACAATATTGTCTATATTGCAACAGCTGATATAAAACAGTTTAGAGCACTTGATGTGAGTGATATAAAAAATATTAAAGAAATATCTTATATCTCACCTTCAGGTTATCAGAGTCAGCAAGGTAAGGTTATAAGTTTATTTGAAAATAGATTAGTTTTGGGTAGGACAGTTGGTGGGTTTAATGTCTCACAAAATCATGAGTTATTTGTTTATTCATCTAGTACAGATAACAGTAGTGATATATCGAGTTTTGATTTTTCAAGGGATATACCAGGTGGGATCTATTCTATATTACAAAGATATCCTTATATTTATATAGCAACTGGTTCACTTGGACATGAGTTTCAAGTTTGGACAAATGATATGGATAAAAAAATATTAGATCTATCACTGGGCTTTTTCCCAAGATCTTTTGTTTGTGATTTAAATAATTTGTATTTCACAACACACAATAGTCGTAGTTTATTTATAATTAAAAACTTTTAAATGAAAAAAGGCTTAACACTTATAGAAGTTTTGGTTTATATATCACTACTATCATTGATGTTGATTGCAGTATTAAATTCCTTATATGACTTCATATTCAATAATAATAAACAAATTGATCAAGAAAAGATAAACCAATATTCCAATATAAATTTTTATGAATAAATCATTAAATAAAAGATACATACAAAAAAGAGGGTTTGTGGCACTCGTTGGTATAGTTTTATTAACTAGTATAATGCTAGGCTTAGTGATATATAGTTCTACAGAAAAGATTATATTTAACGATATTTTAACAAAGAAAATCTATAGAACCATGAATTACTATTTTGCATATAACTGTGTAGATCAGGCCAAATTAAAAATTAAAATAGATTATTTTTTAATTATAAATAATACAATAAGTATTCCTGAATTAAACTGTTCGATTGTTTCGGTAAATAAAATAAATAGTACGTTTAAAATAATCACAAAAGGTGATTATATGAATGCAACAGTTTACAGGGAAGAGGATTATAATTTTTAATTTACTATTCTATACTTGTTTTAGAAATTCATTTACATCAGCAACTGTTTTTAGAGGTATGGTTATATAGAATGTCGTACCAACTCCAAGTTTTGATTCAAGTCTTATACTTCCATGGTGAGCTTTTACATATCTTTCTGTCATACTTAGTCCTATGCCAGATCCACTATTCAATATTTTTCTAGCATTACTTGCTCTGTAGAATTCTGAAAATACTTTATCTTTTTCATTATCAGGTATTCCTATTCCTGTATCACTTATCTTTATATTTAAATCAGTTTTTGTATTTTTAACTTCCAGTCTTATTTCTTTTCTATCTTGTTTTGTATACTGGATAGCATTTTCTAGTAGATTCTCGATTATAATTCTAAGTCTTAGCATATCTACCTCAATCTCTCTATTTTCTTCAAGATTTATATCAGAAAATAGATTTATACCTTCTCTTTTTGTGCCAATATAATATTTTTCCAATATTTCATTTAGCATACTATGTATGTCACCAAGTTTTTTCCACTCTAGAGATATGGCTAGTTTACCAATATCAGAAAGACTAACATCTAGAAGGTTTACTGTATGCATCACTGTAGTTTGATTGGACTTTATGAGATCAGATAAGGATTTTTTATCTTCATCTTTAATCCTATCTCCATAATCTTTTAATATAGATTCTATTATCCATCCTGAAGAGGTTAAGGCAGTTCTCATTTCATGTGTAATGAGAGCGACAGTTTCATTTCTTAAACCCTCTTCTTTTTTTGATGTTGATTCTCTCATATAAAAGATAATCAAACTAGAGATGAGTGTGCCTATTATTCCCATACTTACAATAAGTAGTGACTGGCTATTTTCTATAAAATATCCAATACCAAAAGATTGTAGGGTAATCCCTGACACAACCCCAACAGTAGCACCTAGTATTAGGATAAATATTCTTTCTATTAACAAATTATTGTTGTTTTTTAGCGATCAATAGAGAACCTAGTATAACTATAGGGGCTAGGAAACCAAAGAATGAGCTTGTAAGCAAAGCACCACTTAGCATGGCACCGTTTGAAACAACACAACATGTTACAACTCCTGTACCACCACCAAATGCTTTTATTTTTAACCACTTTTCACTTGTTCTTAGAGCTAGAAGTATCATAAATCCTCCAACAAGTATTCCATTTACAACCATATCGTACCAAAGTGTAAAGTTCATAAGCATCATTTCTCTAGATTCTGTTTGCATAAACCAAGCGAATACACCCAAAGCGATAACAATCGAAACTAAAAACAATACTTTTCTTGTTCCGCTTGAAAATGAACTGAAAGGGAATTTTAGCATGTAAGCTGAACCGAGTAGCACAGAGAGAGCGGCAATATTACTGTAAAGCATGTTCATTGTTTGCATCTCAAGACCCATGAAAAACATATTTACTGCTTGATAACATAGAAAGGCTAATAATGCCCCTACCAATTCATTCTTATCTTTTTTATATGATCTATAAACAAAGAAAGCGCAAAGTATATAAAAGACACCTGAAGCTAACATAAGTAGTGCATCTAAATGAAATCCTAAGATTTCTGGTCCCATTGGTTCCATCATCATATATTTATTATTTAATATTATTTATTACATATACAATTATATGCCAGCTTTGGTATTTTATATAGTGAATATGTGAATAAATAGCCATTTGAAATTAAATGTGTAAAGTGTTATGTTTTCATACAGGTCAGTTCTTCACCTTTGATACCACATACCGTTTGTGGGTTCAAAAAGAAGTAAGTGGTATATTTATGACGAAACTAGAAGCGCAATGGCGCAAAAGACGTAGTGATAAAATCCGAAGCAAAATGCCTCATATCTTTGAAACTATCTTAGATAATAGGGATACTGTATGTAGAGTAGGATTTCAAACTACAGAACTGAAACAAAAAAAATAAATTGTATACATCTTTATGAAGATGAAAAAACAGACTCGGGTACGCTCGAGTCTGTAATATTTTATGTTATAAATAATTGTTGTTTACAGTATTCACAATTCATAAGTATTCTGCTATTATGTGGTGGTTCTTATAAAAAAGAATATATTCCGGTGTAGCTCAGCGGTAGAGCAGTCGCCTGTTAAGCGATTGGTCGCAGGTTCGATCCCTGCCGCCGGAGCAGTAAAAGAAAAAGTG
>CAZLQL010000017.1:0-7640 GCA_964561875.1 uncultured Candidatus Saccharibacteria bacterium | reverse complement strand
GCTTCAAAGACAGTAGATGAAGCAATGGCGGATCTAAAGATTTAAATAAAAATGTTAAAACAAAAACTACCGAAAGGTGGTTTTTGTTTTGTGACATATTATAAAAATTGTATTTACATATTTATAATGCGGGTGTATTGTGTTGTGAAATAGATCTTAAAATTTAACAAAGGAGTATATGAAAACTTCAATTCGTTTTGAATTTTCTGTCTATCCATCCTCAAATATAAGAGGAGAAGATTACTCGAATAATTTAGAACAAATACCTTTGGCTACAAAAGTGTGTTCTCTTGAGGTGGAAAATGGTATTGATAAATATCCAGTAGATTACTACTTTAGTTTTTATAATGGTTTTTGGTGGTTGGTAACAAGTGTTTCTATTAGTTCAAACACAGTCAAGGTAAGGTGTAGTGTCTTCCCAAATACAGACAAAAGGAGGCTTATAAGTCTGGTTGAAGATCATGATTTCATAGTCAATGATTCTGTGGCGAGAAAAGACGGTTTTGATTACCTCCTTTCTATTTTAAGAAGTTTTAAATCAGGAAGACAACCAGGAGTGGGTGATGAGTTAGTGTCAAAATTTATACCTTTAACTCCGCTTAGTGATACTCCCGAAAATCATTAACTTGATTTACAACTCAGAAAATCCGTGGTACAATGTGACCACGGTATTTTTTTATGACATTTCATATTATTTCACTTTTCCCAGACGCACTGACCTCATATTTAAATGAGTCTATTTTGAAACGCGCAATACAGGATAAAAAGATAAAAGTTAAATTTTATAACCCCAGAGATTTTAGTAATAAAAAAGAAAAAAGAGAAAGGGTAGATGATAAACCTTATGGTGGAGGTCCGGGTATGGTAATACAAGCTTTGCCAGTTATAAAAGCTATAGAAAAAGCTGTTGGTAAAAAGAGTACAAAAAAGAAAATTAAAATAGTTTGGCTTACACCTAGTGGTAACCAGTTTGATACAAGTTATGCAAAAACTGTTGCAAATAAATTTACCGATATGGTTATAGTTTGTGGTAGATATGAAGGAATAGATGCAAGAGTAAAAAAAGCTTTTAAAGTAGAAGAAATTTCAGTTGGACCATTTGTTCTAACGGGTGGAGAGTTACCAGCAATGATAATGATGGATTGTATCTCTAGACAAATACAAGGAGTTTTGGGGGATTTCAATTCTTTGGAAGAAAATAGAGTGGCAAGTAGTGATGTCTTTACCAGACCAGAAGTTATAGAGTATAAAAATAAAAAATATAGAGTACCAAAAGTACTTCTTTCCGGAGATCATAAAAAAATAGAGGAATGGAAGAGGGGAGGTGTGATTTAAATTTTATTTGTTTTATAATTAAAATATGAATAAAAAAATTATTTGGGGAGTTGTTGTATTGGTTATGCTAACAATTGCAGGTTATTTTATATTAAATCGTGATTCTAAATATATACAAGGATCAAATACACCAAACGCTAATACACCAACAAAACCTGTAGAAAATACAAATAGTTCAAAATCTTACTCAAATTCAGAATATGGTTTTTCTATAGACTATCCTCAAAACTTTGAAATAAATAAGACAAATACATCAGGAGGTTTTCTACTAGCTCTAGAGGATAAATCAAAAGTATTTCCAAATCCTGATGTAAAGAATTTAATATTAGTTGAAGCTCGTTCAGCAAAAAATGAAGTGTCGTTTGAAAGCTACATAAAGAAATATCCTGTTTTAGATTCAAATACCAATAAGTCATACATATTTACTCCACGTGTGATCAACGGTAAAACATTTTACTATACTCTAACAGAGCGTTTCGAAGGCACACTATCTTTTGAGTACTGTATATTTAACAATAATAATGTATTGTGTTTCCACTCAATTTCAAATGGAGTCGCTTGGTCAGATGAAAATCTAGACGTAGAAGCAGATTCTACACATGTTGCACTCAAGAAAATGTTGGAAAGTCTTAAATTTAATTTAGTCGACAAGGTTAATTAGAATAGAATCTGAAGGTGGGGCTATAGATTATAATGATGAATATTTTACTATCAGCAAGTAATTATAAAAATAAAATTTAAAGGAAGGGGAGATGGTTATAATAAACAAAAACTGCCTTTGGGCAGTTTTTCGCATGGACATTGTAACTTCGTCATGAAGTTCTTCTTTTGTAGTCTCTTAGTTCATTATCCAAAATTGGGGCAAAAAACCAAGACAAAAAATAAAATAAAAAAAGTGTATAACCGATATACTTTACCCAGTGATCGGTCAAAATAAATACAAAAAGTATAAATACCATCCTTACTAGTATCACCGGTATTTTGAATGAATATGCTATACCGGCGCATACTCCAGCAATCCATCGATCACGCATAATCCTAGCGAAAGGTTTGCGATCCTTACTCATATTTACCTCCTTTTATCAAATCTAGTAAAAATTTATAATTATTTGGATGTGATGTCAAGTATAGTCTTCATTGCCTTTGGTATTTGTGGGTATATAATTTATCTAAAATAATAAATAAAATGTTTGATGCAAGAATATTTATAAATGAAATAGAAAGTGTACGTAAAATTCTAGTAGAGAATAATGCGCAGTTTAAGGGTGAATATAAAATTCATGATTATATTTATTCTAGTAAGGATAAAACTATGGGTTTAGATAAAGTCTTTCTAAGACTAAGATTAATACCTCTTAATATTTGGAATGAAAAATCAGTAGTCGTAGTAATAAAAAATACTGAATTGGGTAGTATAGGAAAGAGGTCAATAATCCCACTTAAAGTCGAGTTCAATAATGAAAGTGAAGCAAGAAAATATATAAAAGATAATCTTCTGAATGAATTTGAATTTGATTATGATTTTGAAAGAAAAGGATGGCAATATGATCTAGGTAATGATCAGATAGATTTGGAAGATATACAGGGTAGATACTCTGTTGAATTTAAATCACCCAGTATAGACGAGTTAAATAATCTTCTTTCAAAATTTAATATAAAGCCAGATCAAGTAATAAAAGGTCCATCTGTTGTTGAGATAAAAAAGTATCTATAGATAAAATATAGATATTTAATTTTGTTTAAAATCTCTGCTAGTCCCAATAGTATATTTTTCTGTGAGTGATAGTGTGTGTTTATTATTAGTAATAATATTAAAATATGATAAAAGAAATGGGAATAGAAATGGTATTAAAGATAGTTGGTTTAATTATGGAGTCGCAATCTAATAAGACAAGAAAGATATCAGAATTGGCCATAGAGAAGCAACCTCTTATTGAGATTGATTTTTCAGGATTTAAAAAAGGTCAATTTAATAATAAATTAGTTATTAAAAATATAGGACAATCACCAGCATATTCTATATCAATCAGTGACATATTTATAGATGACAACAAGTTTGCCTTCGATCCCAATAAAGATACAAATGAATCCTTGTCGCCTACTGATTCAAGAGATATCTGGGTTCATCACTTTTCTACTCTTAGTAACAGTAGTAACATTAATAGTTTAGATGTATTATCTAGAATGATATATTTCAGTCAATCTTATAATAAAAGTATTAGAATATTTCTAAAATATTACGATAGAGATGGTAATGAATTAAAAAGAAATTTTTATTTAAAAGTTGGTGGGGGTGATGTTGGTGTTCAATATTTATACACAACAACAAGTAATGAATTATATTATTAAAATGAAACCAAAAGAAATAAATAATATTGCTTTCATAGACGGTCAAAATTTATATTCTGGTACAAAGGATGATGGATGGAAAGTTGATTTAAAGAAATTCAGAATATATTTAAGAGACAAATACAAGGTTAAAGAAGCCTATTACTTTTTAGGCTGTGTCTCAGAAGAAGAACAATCACTTTATAAGAATCTACAGAGGGCTGGATTTATAATAATATTTAAAGAACATAGTACAGGCATGCTGGCTCACAAGAAGGGTAATGTTGATACGGATATCGTTTTTGAAATTATGAGGAACCTTATTGATAATAAAGATATGGATAAAGTAGTTATTGTCTCCGGTGATGGGGATTATAAGAAAATCACCGATTATTTAATTGAAAAGGAACGATTCGAGAAAATACTATTTCCTAATAAAAGATTTGCTTCATCACTCTATTTTCAATTGAAAGCCAAAACTTTTGATTATTTAGATAATTTTAAAACTTATATTAGATGGTATAGAAATGAAAAAGGGTCCTAAGGCACTCACACCTTTCGGATCCTTTTTCGTATTGATACCTACATAATATACATGAAAAGTGATACTAATGCAACAATACTCACTTATCCCCTTGACTTTTAAATGAGGTTTTGATAGGCTCAGAGGAACTTCAATCTGATTGAGTTACTCCATATTTGAAGGATTAATTGGCTTAAAATTATCCTTTTCATGCAAAAAACAAAAAAGTATTTTAGTCGTTTCAAGGAACCACTAACGACTCTGCCCAACCTTGTTGAATCACAGACAAATTCATTCAACTGGCTAATAGAAAATGGTATAGGGGAAGTACTAAAAGAGTTTTCACCAATAAGAGACTATGCTGGTAAGAAGTTTGAACTATCTTTTACAAATTTCAAACTTACTAAGCCAAAGTTTGACGAGCACTATGCTAAAGTCAATAAACTTTCATACGAAGGACAGATAGAAGTAACTGTTAAATTGAAGAATAAAACTATAGGAGAAGAAAAAGAGCAGGAGATTTTCCTAGCGGATTTTCCTATGATGACAGATCACGGTACTTTCATCATAAACGGTATTGAGAGAGTTATTTCTCCACAACTTGCACGTTCATTCGGTATTTTCTTTACTGTAAACGAACTTAAAGGAAAAAATTATTTTGGAGCAAAGGTTATTCCTGCTCGTGGAGTTTGGATGGAAATAGAAAGTGATAGTGACGGTACTGTTTTTGCACGTATAGATAGAAAGAGAAAATTCCCAATTACATCATTATTGAGAATACTAGGTGCTGATACAAATGAGAAGATTATGGCCCTATTTAAAGATGATGAAAAGACAAAAAAAGTAATAGAACTTACTTTAGCAAAGGATCATGCAAAAAATACTGATGATGCATATATAGAAATACATAAGAGACTTCGTGATGGAGATCTAGCTACAGCTGACAATGCTCGTGAATTTATCGGAGGTATATTTAATGCTGATAGATACGACATATCAAGAGTTGGTCGTTTCCGTTTCAATAAGAGATTTGGTAAATCTATGGATGAAAAGGAGATGGAAAGAAAGACTGTAAATGTTGAAGATATTGCAACGATAATTTCTCATATAACACTACTAAATAATACTCCTGATGCGGTTGAAGATGATATAGATCATCTAGGTTCAAGACGTGTTAGATATGTTGGTGAACTTCTACAACAGAAACTACGTCTAGGTGTTACACAGATGAAGAGAAATATTCAGGATAAGATGTCTACAGTTGAACCTGATGTTACTCTACCTGTCACATTTATATATCCTCGTCCTCTACAAGCTCGTATAAAGGAATTTTATACTACAAACCAGTTGTCACAATTTATGCAACAGGAAAATGTTCTAACAGAAATAGAACATCTTCGTACTCTAACTGCTCTAGGTCCTGGAGGTCTAACTCGTGAAAGAGCTGGCTTTGAAGTTCGTGACGTTCACCCATCACACTATGGTCGTCTATGTCCTATACATACACCAGAAGGTCCAAACATTGGTCTTGTATTACGTCTATCTACATTTGCAAGAATAAATGACTTCGGAATGATAGAGACACCTTATGCAAAAGTAAAGAATGGAAAAGTTACAGATGAGATAGTGTATCTAAACGCTCTTGAAGAAGAAAACTATCATATTGCTCACGCAGCAACTCCATATGATGAATCAGGAAAAATAACAGTAAATGAAGCTGAGGTACGTATAAATGGTAAATCAGGAATTTCAAAGAGAGAAGATGTGGATTATATAGATGTATCTTCAAATCAAGCATTTTCTATTGCAACATCACTTATACCTTTCCTAAATCACGACGATGCTACTAGAGCACTCATGGGATCAAACATGCAAAAGCAGGCAACACCATGTCTAATTCCTGAATCACCACTCGTTGCTACAGGTATAGAAAAGAAAGCGGTTATAGATACTGGAAGAATTGTTGTTGCGCCAGAAGATGGAGAAATAACATATGTAGATTCAAGAAAAGTTGTACTTACAGATAAGAAAAATAAAAAGCATGAATACAATCTAGTTCATTATTCAAGAACAAATGGATTCACAGCTTTCCATCAGAGACCTATCATTTCACTAGGAGATAAAGTAAAGAAGGGAGATGTTCTAGTAGATACATCAACATCAGACGGTGGAGAAATAGCATTGGGACAAAACATGCTAGTTGCCTTCATGTCATGGTCAGGAAATAACTACGAAGACGCTATTATTCTTTCTGAAAGAGTAGTAAAGGATAGCAAGTGGAGCTCAATACATATAGAAGAGTTTGTTGTAAATGTTCGTGATACAAAGCTTGGTCCAGAAGTTACAACATGTGATATTCCAAACGTTGGTGAGGCAAAACTAAAGAATCTTGCAGAAGATGGAATAGTTCGTGTAGGAGCTGAAGTACGTCCAGGAGATATTTTGGTAGGAAAGATTTCTCCAAAAGGTGAGACTCAACTTACACCAGAAGAAAGACTACTTAGATCTATATTCGGTGAAAAAGCTCGTGATGTAAAAGATACATCAAAGAGAATGGAAGGAGGAAAGAAAGGACGTGTTATATCTGTAAAGATTTTCTCAAGAGAAAAAGGAGATAAACTTGAATCAGGAATAATAAAGAAAATTTATATAGAAGTTGCTCAAGTAAGAAATGTTTCTGTAGGAGACAAACTAGCTGGTCGTCACGGAAACAAAGGAGTTATTTCAAAGATACTTCCAGAAGAAGATATGCCATGTATGGAAGATGGTCGTCCTATCGATGTTATCCTTACACCACTTGGAGTTCCAAGCCGTATGAACCTTGGACAGATACTAGAACTTCACCTAGGTCTAGCAGCAAATACTCTAGGATATCAAGCTATAGTTCCACCATTTGCAGGAGCTACAGATATTGAAATAAAAGAAGAACTAAAGAAAGCAGGTTTTGCAGAAAATGGAAAAATGAAACTACGTGATGGTAGAACAGGAGAATACTTTGATCAACCTATCGCAGTTGGATATATGTACATATTGAAACTTCACCACATGGTAGAAGACAAGATCCACATGCGTTCTATCGGACCTTACTCACTTATTACTCAACAGCCACTTGGAGGAAAAGCTCAAGGAGGAGGACAGAGATTTGGAGAAATGGAAGTCTGGGCACTACTTGGTCATGGAGCAGCTTATACACTACGTGAAATCCTAACTATTAAGTCAGACGATATACAAGGACGTTCACAGGCATTTGATTCTATAGTTAAGGGTGAGAGATTGAAGCAACCAAACCTTCCTGCATCATTCAATGTTCTATTGAAGTCACTTCGTGGACTAGCACTAGATGTCGAACTAGTTAAGAAAGATGGTGAAGAGATTGAATAAGATTAACAGTATAGAAATAATAAAAATAAAACCATGCAAAATAATAATAAAAATATGGAGATAAAGGATTTCG
>CAZLQL010000016.1:0-10026 GCA_964561875.1 uncultured Candidatus Saccharibacteria bacterium | reverse complement strand
ATCCACGCCGCCAGCGTTCATCCTGAGCTAGGATCAAACTCTTAACTAAAATGAATGGAACAAAATAAAAAACAGTATTAATGATTTCTAAATTGAACTTTTTTTAATTGCTATTGAGTTTGATTCCGCTCTAAGGAATCATTTGAAATAGACATTAGACTTTCACAAGAACCTTCTCAATCCGACTTCTCTAATATAGAGAGTTCTCATTACTTTCTAATGCATAACTTAATAAATTTTCAAGAAACAAAGCCTTACTTAAGGCGTGGATATCATTCTACTCATATAGAAAATAAAGTCAAGCACTTATACATATATGACAATATTATTAAAATATGTCTCTAGCTAGCCTTATTTTTATGTCAAATTTAGCTATTTATTTTTATCACTTATTTTAACTGCATCGATAGATAAAATCACTATTCCCTTTATAAAATCCAGCATGGATGTTGCAATAATACCGGTTATGATTTTGTGAACACCAGTTATATATTCCCATATATAAGAAATGGCATCCAATATACTTTCAAATATTAGGCCAATTATTTCTACGAATGGGGCTAGAAAATCTTCGAAACTTTCCATTTATTTATTCTTTCTTGATTGCCACTTTTCTATAGTAACAAGTAGAGGTGAACCGATAAATATAGATGAATATGTTCCTGCTATTATTCCTATAATAAGAGCTAATGAGAAATGTTGTGTAGATTCTCCACCGACAAAATACAAAACTATCAGTGCTAGCAAAGTTGTAAGAGAAGTATTTATAGATCTTGTGAATGTCTGACTTATACTCTCTCCTACTATTTCCATGAAAGGTTTTTTTGCTGAAGCATGACTTAGATTTTCTCTAACTCTATCAAATACCACAATAGTATCGTGCACAGAGAATCCAAGCACTACAAGCAAAGCGGTAACAAACAAAGTATCTACTTCATAACCCTTAAAATGTCCAAGAATTGAGAACACTCCAGTTGGTATTATTACATCGTGGAAAAGCGCTATAACTGCCACAAAACCGTATTTCCATGAGGATATAGGTTCTGACACTTTTCTAAATGCATAAGCTATAAATAACACTATAGCCAACAACACTAGAACTATAGAAACAATAGATTTTCTAAGTGCTTCTGTACCCAAAACAGGTCCAATTGAATCAAATCTCTTTTCTGTAAATTCACTTTTTCCATCAAACTTAAGTGCTTTTATTAAATTATTTTTTTCAACCTGATCTATAGATTTCATTCTAACTATATAACCTAGATCTCCCGTCGGTCTTACTGAAGCCTCAAATTTTAATGGTGCAATAGCATTTACTATTTCATCCTGATTGGGCCTTGTGCCACTATATTCTATTTCTATTATTGATCCACCTTTAAAGTCTATTCCTAGATTAAAACCCCAATATGTCATTGCAAAGACAGATCCTGCTATGAGTATGATTGAAAGTGTATAGAATAATTTTCTGTATTTTACGACAAACATTTTATTTTTTGATTAAGCTAGTAAAACCGTTGCTTATAAGAAATGCTGTGAATCTATTTGTCCTTTTTGGTGCTACTGCATAAAGGAATATTCTAGATGCTGTGATTGCTGTAAACATACTTACCACAACTCCTATAAAGAATACCAATGCAAAACCTTTTATTATTGATGAACTACCTGTGTAATAAAGTATAAGTCCAGTGATTATACTTGAAATATTTGAATCTCTTATAGATAACCATGCTCTTGCAAATCCTTCATGCATAGCATCTGATATTCCCCTCCCTCTTCTTAACTCTTCTTTCATTCTTTCAAATATCAATATATTTGCATCAACTGCCATACCTATTGATAGTATAAATCCAGCTATACCGGCTGCGGTTAATGTAACTGGAATCAGTTTGAACAAAGCGAGCATAATAGCTGTGTATACTCCAAGTGATATAACTGCTATGAATCCTGGAAGTCTGTACCAAATAATAAGGAAAATTCCGATTATAATAAGAGACCAGACTCCCGCTCTAACACCACCATTTAATGCATCACCACCTAGAGAAGAACCTACTGTTTGAGTTGATATAAGTTCTATAGGTACTGGTAGTGCACCGTAGTTTAGATTTCTTACCAATAATTTTGCATCTTCTAGTTTAAATGTACCAGATATCTGTGCTTTACCATCTTTTATTTCATCTCTAACTACTGGTAAAGATATCTGATTTCCATCTAAAAATATTCCGACAATGTTACCGATATTTTCTTTTGTTATTTTTGCAAACAACTCTCTACCTTCTGAATTAAAAACTAGAGAAACGACTGGTTCACTAGTGTTTGGATTAAATACTAATTGAGCTTTTTCAAGCATTCTACCTGTCAGACCAGTATCTTTGAAAAGTTTTTTAAATTCAATTGCTTTTTCTTGATCTGAAAGTGTCTTTTTATCAAATTCTTCTAGAGCTGCAGTTGTTACAAGTTTAAATTCTAGTAAAGGTGTTTCTCCTATACTTTTTACAGCTTTATCTATATCTGTTACTCCTGGAAGTTCTACGATCAATTTTTGCTGTGCCTCTTTTGAACCAAGAACACCCGCATTTTCCACTTGAACTATAGGTTCACTTACTCCAAATACATTTATTCTTTTTTCTATAACATCACGAAGAGCCTCCATTGAAGAGTTTATTTCTGAATTTTGAAGTTTTGATGTATCTGCTTTATAAACTAGATGTGTACCACCATTTAGATCAAGACCGAGTTTGAACGGCTTACCCCAAGAACTACCCCCAGATACATTTGATGAATAGTCAAAATAACCGATCAACCCTGCCCCAACCAATAAAAATAATGCGATTATTCTTGCCTTTAATGTCGCTTCGTTCATGTGTTTTTATTTATTAATATTGTTTCATTATATGAGTTTTGGACAATAAAGCAAACAAAATATTGTTATTTACCCATAAAAGAAACAAGAACCTTTAATGTCTGCAAAGCTATCTTTATATCAAGTAATATAGAACGGTTTTTAATATAAAATAGGTCATAAGACAGCTTATCTCTAGTATCATCGACATGTACTCCATGATGTGGGTGTCTACCGTATATTTGTGCCCAACCAGAAAGTCCTGGCTTAACTATATGTCTAACATTGTAATAAGGTATTGCTTTTGCGTACTGAATAACCGGTTCTTCAAATTCTGGTCTAGGACCAATGAGAGATATATCACCTATAAACACATTCCAAAGTTGTGGTAATTCATCTATTCTAGATTTTCTAAGAAACTTTCCAACTCTAGTTACTATATTTTTATTTGACTTATCATCCCCTGAACTCCATTTACCACCATCGTTTGCGATACTCATTGTTCTAAACTTAGCTATTTTAACTATTTTATTATTTTGACCAACTCTGTATTGATAACTAAATATAACTCCTCTATCATCTAGTTTTATAAGTACATAAACAAAAGGATAGAATAATAATGAAATTATTCCTAATAGAAACGATAGAACTATATCTGTACCTCTCTTTAAAATATCAAATGTAGCCTTGGGTGATGTTGATACATTTTCCAAGAACCAAGTATCATTTACTAAAAGTAATGGAACTTTATCAAAAACACCTTCATAGACCTTCTGAATATCAGAAAACTGAACACCAGAAAATATAAGTTTATAAAGTAATGGCATAAGCTCATCCACCTTTTTATTCGCAAAATCTGCAACTACATAAGTTATTCCATTATTTTTTATACAATCCAATATCTCATCACCTGTCTTTATGTCAGTATCAGGATTTATTCTCAAAACAAATGAGATTCCATACTTTGAGTTATTATTTATTTCATTATATAGATCATCCGCATCTGAACCATTTGCTATAAGTAAAGCTTTGTATTTTCTTCTTGTTGTAACAACTTGCACAATAGCAGTTCTCCAAGCAAGCATGAGTAAAAATGAACATATGAGATATATGAACATCGTAACTTTTGGTGTGATGAGAAAATAAGGTATAAAATAAAAGAAAGCAATGATAACTACTGCATTAAAAAATTGAACTCTAAGTAAAATTGAAGATAATTTGTTTTTCAAAAATACAGTATGTTTTTCATACAAACCGGCAATAAAATATATAACCAATGTGATTATGAATATGATAGAAAATGGTTTAAAGTGTCCCACAACAATTTCTTGAGAAGAAAGAGAGCCGTATCTTATAACTATAGTTAACAACAAAGATACTAGGAGGACTACAACATCCCCTAGAAAAAGTGTCATTCCTTCCTTTTTTCCTATAATATTAGCCATATATTGATTATTATATTGTTTCTATACAATAAAGGTTATAGGCCGGATACTACCATAAAATGGTCAAAAATGGTACTTTTATAGTATGAAAGTAGTCGAGCTAATAACCAAATCGAATTGGGGTGGAGCACAAAGACACGTTTATGATGTGTCCTCATATCTAAAGAAAAAGGGTTATGAAGTAACTGTAGCCCTAGGTGGTAACGGAATATTAAAAGACAGATTAGTTGAAGCTAATGTACAAACATTAAGCATAGACAGTTTGGGTAGAAATATAAAAGTTACAGATGAGATAAAATCATTTTGGAAGATATTTGGAATAATCAGAAAAGAAAAACCTGATATTCTACATCTACATAGCCCAAAAGCTGCGGGACTAGGTGCATTGGCTGGAAGATTACTGGGAATAGATATGGTAGTACAGACAATACACGGCTGGTCTTTTAATGAAGATAGATCTATTTTCGAAAAATCTTTAATATTATTTTTCTCTTGGATAACAACAATACTATGTCACAAAACTATAGTGATAAGCGAACACGACTATGCACAATCTATGTATTTCCCTCTAATTAGAAATAAGATACTGCTTATACCAATAGGTATTGAGACTCCAGTATTTATGTCTGTAGATGGTGCGAAACAACTTCTATCAAAAAAGGTTAGTATGGATTTATCGCTATTTAAAAAGAAAGTGGTTATGGGAACAATATCTGAATTGCATAAAAATAAAGGAATAAATTATCTAGTTGAATCCATGGAAAGTGTAGTAAAGAAACATAAGGATGCAATAATGCTAGTTATCGGTGAGGGTGAACAAAGAGAGTCTCTTACAGAACATATAAAAAGAAGTGGTCTTGAAAAAAACTTTTTCTTAATTGGATACATAGATCACGCAAATGAATATCTAAAAGCATTGGATATATTTGTATTTCCTTCAATAAAAGAAGGTTTGCCATACGCACTACTTGAAGCGGGAATGGCTTCCCTTCCAGTAATATCTACGACGGTTGGTGGTATACCAGACATAATAGAAGATATGAAAACAGGCATTTTAATTCAACCAAAAAATACAAGAGATTTGACTCATGCAATATCTTTCATGTTAGAGCATCCAAAAGACATAAAGCGATATGGTAAAAACCTAAAGGAACAGGTATCAAATAAGTTCTCTTCAGTAAAAATGCTTGAGGGTATAGATAAACTTTTCAGTGAAGCATACAAACCTAAGAACCAATAAATTCATCCGACATAACATCTCTGTGTGCTGTTCTTCTATATTTTCTCATTCCATTTAGTATACCTAGTCCAGCAAATTCAGTAAGAAGATGTGTACCACCATAACTCATAAATGGAAGCGTTTGACCTGTTACAGGTAGCAACTGCATATTCATACCAACATTTATAAAAAAGTGAGCTATTAAAAATACCGCAACACCTGCCCCAAATAACATTTCAAAATTACTTGCTCCAGTAAGTGATATAGATATAACTCTATAGAGTATAGTCCCGTATAAGATAAACAATATTGCTACACCTAAGAATCCCCATTCTTCAGCAAAAGCAGCAAAAACAAAGTCAGTCTGGTATTCTGGAAGAAACTTCAATCTAGACTGTGTACCATATCCAACACCCTTACCATACAATTCACCAGAACCTACAGCAATTGCTGACTGGTAAGAGTTATAACCAGTATTATGAATATCAGTTAAGGGATGTATGAAGTTCATAATACGTACTTTTTGGTATTCTTTGAACCCAAAAAACCACAATAAACAAAATGTCAAAGCTCCTGTCAAAAATATTGCGAGTAAATGTTTTTTTGATATTCCTGAGACCAAAATCATTCCAAACCATATTAAAAATATTATTATTGCTGAACCGAAATCTGGTTGAACTAAAATAAGAGCAAACAGTATAAAAGCATATATCCCTGAAATAAATATATGTTTAAAATTTGCTATTTCGATATGTCTCTTTGAAAAGTATTTTGCAAGCAAAATGATTAGTACCAATTTTGAGGGATCTGCTGGTTGAAAAGAAAACGAACCGAACCTAAACCAACTTAACGCTCCATGAGATACCTGACCTATAACAAAAAGTAAAAGCAAAAATATACAAGATATTGAAAACAATATAATGGTAATTTTACTACTCCTTAAAAATCTAAAATCAAAAAAACTTAAAAGAAAAAATAGACCTATTGAAAGCGAGATCCAGATCATTTGTCTTTCAAAAAAGTGACTGTCGCCCGTAAATGAATTCATTACCAAAAGACCAGCACCCAATATGGGTAATGTGGATAAAAACATTATCCAATCAATGCCTGAAGAATATTCATTTTCTCCAACTTTATATCCTCCAAACAATTTTGAAATTAATTTCTTAATATTATAGGTCATCGTGAGGTGATTTTACCGAAGGTAGAACTTCGATAGAAACCACTCTGCCCTGTCTATCAAATGGCCATGTAAAAGAAATATTTTGTTTGCTCTTTGGTAAAATCTCGTCTACTACAGTTTTTGAAAATCCTATAGCATTATTTTCTGAATCATACAGAACAGAATAAACTGTGATATTTTCATATGGTATTAGACCTTTGTTTTCCAATGTAACATTTAAAATAGATGAATTGTCTAGCTCACTATATTCTTTATTTGTTATCGCAAGATTATTCAACACATCATGAGATTTGAACCATTCTGGTGGTGAAAGAAATTCAAATGTTGCCTTTACAGGTGTTCTTTCTCTTGTATTAACAGCATTTTCAAAAACTATTATATTTCTATGTGGTGGAATATCTATATTTCCTCTTTTTTCTGTAATCATTAATCCAGAAGAATCATACAAAGTTATCTTATATGGTACTTTTTCAGCAGCACCATAAATATTATTATTTTCTATATAAGTTGAAAGGTTATATAAACCTTTTGAAACCTTTTCAAACTTTGCACCACCCCAAGTTGCTCTTAATGGTATGAAAGCACTTTGACATAACTTTATACATGAACCACCACAATCCACACCTCCCTCATCACCATTTCTTATACCATCATTACATGTTGGTGGTTTGTATAACCAAAGAAACAAAGGTATCACTATTAAAACAAAAAGTGCGAATATAGTTAATAATGCATATGTAGTTTTTCTTCTAGTAGACCAAGATGACATTTATTTATTTGTATAGTACATACCACCAAAACCTTCACTATTCATCATTCTATGATTCATCATCCTATTGTTGTAAAAATCAACATTTGTATTTTTCCTAAGACTAATTTTACCCGTAACAGAAAGTACTAACATTAACAAACCAATAAGTGCAACGAGTATTATAGGTATAATTGCACCAGAAATAGACAAACCAACAAACCATTTCCTTGGAGTTGCAAGATCTGACTCTGTAGGTTTTGGTTTATTTGATATTAAGAACTTAAATATCTCATAGGACAATATCATACTTATTGGTACCGCTAACATGTAAGTGATTATATTTGTAAATATTGAATACAACTCTTTAAACCATGATGGTATGAGTGATACTAGATTACCATCAACATAACCAAACAAAGATGTATTTATTCCCAATAGTACGTTGGTAAATAATACAATAGCTGAGAGTGCTAAAAAGAATAATGCATAAACTAAAAAGAATATTATTCCCAAAACAAATATTCTTGAAAAAACATTAACCCAGTTACCTCTTACATAATAAAAACTTTTTGCCAATGAATTTAGCCCCTTATCATTATCTGACACTAGAAAGAAAAAAGAGAAAACTAAATATCCTGATAGGGCTATACCTGGTATAACTAATAACGACATACCACTCACCATTACCAATCCAGAAAGTATTGTAATCCACAATATTTGCCAAAAGTTGTTTATAGCTTTTTTGTATGCTGATTCTACATCCATCTTATTATTGTCATGCAAATCTTTTAAAGCATATATAAAAGCAGGTTTGCTTATTATCATAACAATTGAACTCAAAACCATAAAAACTATAAAAATAATTACTGCAAAAGAATTGCTGTAAGTATCGTTCTTAAATATATTAACCAGATTGTTTGTGGTAAAAAATAAAAATGGTATAAAACCCAACAATAGAATAGATCTTATATTATTTTTATATATATCAAATGATCTTTTTAATAATTCGTAAATATCTGGCATTTTTTTAGTTTCCATTTTTTTAGTTTAATTATAGTTACAATATTGTAACCACTTATACTAAAATTGTATCATAGTTAGATTAAACACTCTATACTGGCGACTAGCTACTTTTGCCCTAAAAGGACTATCATCGCCGCAACTACGTTTCACTTCCGTGTTCGGAATGGGAACGGGTGTTTCCATAGCGCCGAATCACCAGAATATAATGTTCAATTCTATTTGAAGACTCAAATGTAGACTAGTATGCATATTTGCCACTAGTTTAAACTTGGAGCTAGAGGTAGGATTTGAACCCACGACCTTACACCCTGTTAAAGTGTCGCTCTGCCAGACTGAGCTACTCTAGCTAAACCAAGTTTAGAAATATCCATAAATTTTATAAAAAGTTTATAAAATTTTGTAAAATATACTTTTAAATGGTCGTATTACCAAATAAAACCAAAAAAGTATTTCCACATTTGAATCTTCAAATTTTAATAAGGTATGTAAACAAATAATTGTGGCCCTCAAATTCCCTAATGAGATCGACGGATTAGTACTTCTCGGCTGAACACATTACTGTGCTTACACCTAAAGCCTATCAACGTAATCATCTCTTACGGGTCTCAAACGATTCCTAATCTTGGGGACGGCTTCATTCTTAGATGCTTTCAGAATTTATCCGTTCCCGACATAGCTACACTGCGTTGCCCTTGGCAGGACAGCAGTCAGACCAGAGGTCAGTTCAACTCGGTCCTCTCGTACTAGAGTCAAATCCCCTCAAGAATCAACGCCCACAGTAGATAGGAGACCAACCTGTCTCACGCTTGTTTTCAACGATTACTCGTTGCAATGGACTATAGCTTATTCCCTATTTACTTTCGCAAATATGGAGTGTTAACGTTTAGTCTCTACAGGCTTTACCTTTTGTAAATTCCCTCGGTATTATCCATATAATGGACTTTACCGATACTAGTTAACTTGATCACATCTATATTGCTATAGAGGACCGCCGTGTTTGATTGATCAATTCTTATCTTTTATATTATAAATTCTTGAAATTTATAATTTTTTAAACGAAAAATTTTTTATCTTTTGTATAACATATATTCGAAGTGATTCAGACTGCTCAAGAGTCTATCTAGTAAGAATTTATTTACGGAATGCACGCATAGTTTTCTGCTGAAAACTTGCTCCTCTCGGCCACCTTCGTGGCCTGCGAGAGGCATTTCTTAAAACAAATTCTTACTCGATATTACTACTGAACGGTCTGAACCCAGCTCGCGTAACTTTTTAATTGGCGAACAGCCAAACCCTTGGAAGCTTCTCCACCTCCAGGATAAGTTGAGCCGACATCGAGGTGCCGAACTGCGCCGTCGCTAGGAACGCTTAGGCGCAACCAGCCTGTTATCCCTAGAGTAGCTTTTGTCCGATAATCTTCCCCCGCATCTAATGCGTAAGGTCGGTTCACTATGTTCTGCTTTCGCATCTGTTCGACAAGTACGTCTTACAGTCAAGCCAGCTTCTGCCATTACACTATCGGCACGGTTTCCATTCGCGCCTAGCTGACCTTAATAAACTCCTCCG
>CAZLQL010000015.1:0-12697 GCA_964561875.1 uncultured Candidatus Saccharibacteria bacterium | reverse complement strand
TGCCTTAGGAGCAAGCGGGGTAACCCATGGAGGTTCAAGTCCTCTCCTCGGCACAAATAGATTAAGTGGAATAATTAGACCTAGATAATACAAATAGATTTATTTTAATATTACACGGCATAAACCGTGTTTTATTTTGTATAATTATTGATATTGACTTTGTAGTATAATTATGTTATTATCTTATAAGAAAACAGTACCCTATTACAAGCATATGTGTGCTTGCAAAACTAGGGAATGAAATTCAAAGCCACGATGTGGCACGTAGAATATGGATAGACTTGTAAGAATCTTCAATTTCATCAAGGATCACTGGATCAAGATGATGGTCACCATCCTCACAATTGCAGTAATCGGTATTGCAATTACTACAAGCTGGTTCTTGACCAGAAAGTCGGCAGCGAATGGAGGTGTGGGAATAACAAACAACCACCCGACCATTGTAACGTTCGACCCGGGTGCGCCTCCCGTCCCAGGAACAGGCACTGGGGTGGCGACTAACAGTCAACCACAGTCGGTTCCAGGGCAACAACCCTCACCTACCGGCACACCTACCGCTACTGCCGTCACGATCAATGGCGACGTTAGGGTTAGGATCGAAAACCTTGCCATCGCGGTTGGTGGTGGAACAGCCGCAACCTCGACCATTGAGAAGAAGTGGTACGACATGCCTCCAACAAGGTACGACAAAATGTTGGATGATGATGGTGGGAGGAAGGTCGTTGGAGCACACGAAGACGTTGTCTTTACAAAACCCAACGGTTGGTACGCCGATCCGGTCATCGAAGATGCTCGTGAAGGCACCGATTTTGTGGCAGTAAAAAACAAAGGGACACATGAAAGTCCCGACTGGGTTAATGCAATGAACTACAGAGGAAATGCATGTGAACTCAGAATTAGGTCGTTGAGACTTCCTATCAAAGTGCGCTTCGCACTTTTGCCGAAGGAATGATAAAAGCACACAAAAAAGAGGGTGAATTTCACCCTCTTTCTTTTTATATATACACTTATTTCCCTTTAATTATATTAATTATTATAGCCATTTTATCCTTGACTTTTCGATAAAAAGATGTATAATATATAAAGATTAGTTACTGTATTTGTACTATGTGGTACGTATACGGCAATTGAAAATTTGCTACATGGAGGAATAAAAAATGGAACAATTGAGATTATTGGTTCAGCTACTACCTTGGGTAGTAGCTGTCATCGCGGTTGTAATGGCATTCAAAATGGAGGATAGATACAGCAGAGGTTTGCTGGCTATTATGTCTTCCTTGATTTTCTTTGGATTACTTATCCTCATTGGGGGATACTTCATCTTTGGCACCGTACTTTTGGTGCTAGGGATGATGATGGCTTCGGGGATAAAAACCCCGAAGTCACCGCCAAAGACGATCTTCCTGATGACTTTCTTCGGTAAGCCGACAGAAAGCATCAGTGAGGGTCTCACGATGACCCTCTCGAATGAGTGGCTCGAAGTTGTTGGGACAATAGAAGTTCCTGTCGAACTAAGGGAAGAGACAGTAACCATACCTGAAGAAATCCGTTGCAATAACAGCGTACCTATCGGAGGAACTGTATCAATCGGATTCATCGTCGACATAAAAGACGATGGCAATGACAAAACTAACCCTAAGACGAAAGGCCAGAAGGTAAATGCTTTTGTCAGAAATGGACAGGTTAAGGGCATAATGGAGACGATAAGGGGTTCGGTAATTCAAGCGGTCAAAGAGATCGCGAGAGACAAGGACCCTGAGTACATGGAAACCCAATCCAAGAAGATTGGCGAAGAAATACGGACAAGTCTCGAGAATGGTATTCCAAAGAGAAGCGCAACATCACCTACTCCGGAAGATCTGATTTCACTACTAGACTTCGGTGTAGACGTTAACAAGATTGGAGTTTCATTCACAGCACCCAAAAACGTAAGGGATGCTAGAGCAGACATCGCGGTTGAACATGCTCAAAGAGAATCACAGTTGGCTGACACCAAAACAATGAGTAGAAGAGTTCTATTGCGGATGTCAGAAACTTACAATGAAATCAAATTGGATACAGAAGGAAATCTCATCGGTGATAAGCCCACCAAGCTTGGTGGGCAAGATTTCCATGTTGTCTTCGCAAAAATAAGAACAGAATTAATTGAAGAGCAAGCGTTAAATGATGGTAGATACCAAGTTGTCAAAAACCAAGGTGGTGTCAACATCCTGAACGCTAACGCTCAAGGTCAACAACAAGGAGGAAGAGGGGGAGGAACACCATGAAAGTCAAAATCCTCGCTATCATCGGTTTGGTACTGAGTATCGTTGTATACTTCGTATCGAACCATTCAACAGCCTTCGGTGGTTTCGGTGGTGACGACAACAGTCAAATCGAGACAAAGCCTGAAGAGTTCCATCGTACCAATTTCTGGGTAGAACCTGGAAAATGGTATAAGATAGAAGATCCTGGTAAAGCGCAATTTGGGCCCGTAAAGGAAGCTCAAGTCGACTGGCTGGTCGTCATAAATGGAGACTTCGCCAATGCCAGACCTATGTCACATCTTGTGACTGGTGTCCCTGGGGTAAATAACCTCGGGGTTGGCATAAAGACCGTACATGTAGCAATACCAGAAGGAGCCCCGAAAGCTGAATTCTGGTTGAGCACAAGAAGATGAACCCTTAAGGGTTCAACGGAAAGGGCGACATGCTTGCATGTCGCCCTTTAATCCTTTAATACTATTTTATATTTCTATATTTACCTATTCTATCTTGTATCTACTATAAGAATGGATCACTTAAACCTAATGTATTAGCTATAAGTCTGATTATTCCATAAACTGATACCATAATAAACATACCTACAACACTCCACATTATTGTCTTTTGACCCTCTTCCCTGACACTTGCGTCTGTACCATTCATTATTATTTTTGAAACACCTAATATGAACATAAATACAGCCACCAGGAACAAAGCTTCTATTATTGGTGTTACTATAACATCTACGATTCTTATTAGTAATGGACCAGCAATAGGATTTGATGCAACCTTACTAAATGTCTGAGCAAATACAGTTTTCACTTATTGAATAGTATTATGGTACTAGAGTTGTAGGAGGAACCTTTATATTATTTATTTGTTCTCTTGGGATAGCATCTTGAGTTGCAAATGAATTTCTTAGTATTGCTACTAGACCCCAGATTGATAATATAACAAACAATCCAACTACTCCCCATAGTATAGCCATACCTCCTTCCTTCTTTTGATCTGGACCACCTGCTATTAGATATCTAACAACATTTATAATTATCCAGATAACTGCTAGAGCTATCGCTAATTCTATAATAAGGTTACCTATATTTGTTGCTTTTCCTGCAACATCATTTATATTTCTTATCTGAGCAAAAGCTCCAAGAGGTAGAAATGCTAAAACAAAAGCAAATATTTTCTTCATATTTTTAATTTAATAATAATTTAATACCTATACATAAATTATACCACTTTATTATTGTGAAGTGTAAGTAGTTGTGGAAAAACCATACACTATATTTAAGCGTCTTATTTATATTATTACAAAACACCTATTACACATAGTTACATTCTAGGAAATGTTGTTTCTGTACCTGTAGAACCACCACCAAATGGGAAATTTGGTCTTTGAGTAGGTAGATTTAGTGTATTTGTCAGTATAGCTACCAAACCCCAAAATGACAGTATTAAAAAGAATCCTATAACACTATACATAACATACTTTCCTGCTTCAGTTTTTTCTTTTTCAGTAAAGAAATAAAGATATACATTCCAAATAAAAGTTATTACTGCAAGAGCTATTATCAATCCTATTGCGATATTTAAATATTCTACAAATAATGCAACTAGACCCTTTAGATTTCTAGTTTGTTGTACAGCTGAATTTACATTTACATTTCCCCCTATTGTAGCCTGTGCAAAAGTTACAAATGGAAAAAGTACTTGAAGAAAAACTAGTGTCGCAAATTTTGTATATAAACTTTTTTTCATATTATTATTTTATCTTTTAAATAGCCTTTCATCAACCACACCAGCAGATACCAAAGTATTTTTCATTATTTCGACTATTACCTTTGAACTTATAAGTATAGCTGTTCCTATAACCGCATACATGAACCAGCTTTTTGCTTCATTTATTGCACTACTATCCCCTTGTGCCATTACAAACTTAAACCCAATCCAAATAAAAACAAATACCACTAGTATAGTTCCTGCAAATATAGCTATATCTACCAAACTAAAAATAAGATTCTCTATACTTCCACCAAAATCTGATTTCAATGGATTTATTAACTTTGGGATCGGCTGATTGACTGGTTTTTCATTTACAGATACACCGCCAGTATTTACTGTTGCAGTCTCAGCAAAAACGGAATTTGCAAAAATTAAGTTTGCTAAAAATACTGATGTTAGTGATACAAACACAATCGCTATTTTTATCTTTGTCATTTTTATTTATTTAATTAAACTAGTTGCACCAGTTTTATCGTCCACAACCCAATTTACTACCGTAACTACAACAAACCATGCTGTTATCATTATTATAAACCCTATTACTACATTTAAGAAAATATTTTTTGCTTGCTTTATCTTGTCTTGCTCACCTGACATATATAAAAATCCAGCATAAGCAAAAAGTGCTGTTGCTAGTGGTATAGATATAGCAATCATTCTATATATGATGTAATTTATACTATTTATAAGTGAAGCAAAACTGCATTTTACATTTCTATTAGGTTCATTTGGATTAACAACACCATCACATTGCACCAAACCGTAACCAAAAGTCTTGTCTGTATTTGTTGCAGAAAAAACTGATTTTAAAGGAAAAAATAATATCAGTATTGCTGTAAAAGTTAGTGTTGCTGTGAAGAATATTGTTTTATATTTAATACTATTCATATTATTGATTTCTATTCATTATCAGGTCCAGTGAATTGTGAGCTTCTTGTATTGCTTCATAACTTCCAGATCTACCACTTGTGATATTTTCAACCATATTTGAAAGTATTTTATTTGATTCTTCCCTATTCGGATCAAGCCAGCCCTTTGATATAAGCGCGGAATCAAAAAAGATTGAAAGATATGGATCTTGACTACCTGCAGACAATAGATCTCTTCTTACAGGAGGTAAATATGTAATCTTTTGTAATAATGATAAATTTTGAGGCTGTATCAATTCTGATATTGTATTGTATGAACCTAGCTCATTTTTTGTACTTCTTACTATTGAAAATCCGTACATTCTTCCGTATGTAACTCTATTATTTGTATCCTTTATCTGAGGTAGAGGAGCAACATCAAAATCAAGATTTGGATTTTTATTTCTTATATCAAACAATTCTGAAGCAAAACCAAAATATGTTGCTAAATTTCCACTCAAAAATAAATTCTTGGAACTAGGTAAAGATCTATTCCAAGTGTATTGTTTATCTTGTGGATTTGTAAATCTTATAAAAAATGAAATTGCATCGCTTGTCTTCTTTGTACCTGAAGATTGACCATCACCTAGCATACTTATTACTCCATTTTCTGTATATTTTGTAATAGGATTTCCAACTTGCAACAATAGTGAGCTAAAAATCTCTCTGGCATTTGTAACATTTGTAAAATCACCTAAAGCTAATGCGCTTTTTCTTACATTAGAATTTACATCTTTTACTGTAATTTTATCTATAGCATTTCCAAAATCGCTCCAGTATTTTGGATAACTTGCAATACCAGCATTTGTAAATAAATCTCTATTCCAATACATTACTATAGGATCGACAACAAAAGGTATACCTGAAATACCTTTTAGAGTTAGATATAACTCTCCTTGTTCTATGTATGTATTTTTAAAATCCCTCTCTGTAAATACATCGTAAGGTATAGGTACAACCTTATCAGAATGTCGAAGGATCATATCTTGAGGTATTAGTATTACATCTGGACCTTGGCCTTTTGCTAGAGTTTCAATAAAATCTTTATCGAAATTTGCTTCAGTCTTTTTAAAATAATTTACGACTAGTGGAGTATTCCTATTGTAATTAATTTCATTTATATATTTTGTAAAATTTTCTTCTGAAAATGTTCCCCAAACTACTATAGGTGGTAGTTGTACCTCATTATCACTTCCCCTATACGTAGCAAATAAAACAACTCCTAGTATTATAAATATTACAAATATTGCTATAAAAATTATTTGGAATTTGCTTGTTTTCATTGTTTTTTAAATATAATACCGTAATGATGATCACCTGCATCAAATTTATTTTCTAATTTAAAACCTAGTTTTTCAAATAGACCTTGTACTACAGAACTAGATATTGTCTTTTCTGGACTTATATCACTTCTTGATTCCCAATCTGTTACCAAAACCTTACCTCCACTTTTTAATATTCTTTTTATTTCAAGAACAATATTATCTAAATCTTTCTGTTCAACTTGAAATAAAACATTGGATATTATCACTCTGTCTACTAGAGACTCTCTGAGTTTGGTTCCTCCTATTTTTTCTATATTCCCCCATATTACCTCTACATTGTGTAATCCAAGTATTCCTGCACCGTTCTTGATCTTATCAAGTAGATCTTGTTGCACATCTATGGCATACACCATACCTCTAGGACCAACTCTTTTTGCTGATTCTATAGCATAAAAGCCTGAACCTGCACCTAGGTCTGCAACTTTCATACCAATATCTATTCCTAAAGCTGATATATTACTTTGAGGATTTGAGAACATCATATATAATTATACTGTATTACTTTATGTAAATGAAACGAGTTATCACCACATCTTTTATTTCATTATTTACTCTATCATTTTTTGTACTGATTGTTTTATCTATTATATCTATACCGAAAAATACTCATGCTCAAGGAGCAGTCAATATAAATAACATAAACTCTGGAGAAATAGTAAACGAGGCTGGAAGATTGAACAATATAAACTCTGTAACTTTTAAAGCTAGAAACATTGGTAATCTAATAATTGAATTTGCGATATTTATTGCAGTGATATTTATAGTGGTGAACACAATAAGATACTTTATTATCGACTCCGAATCTAGTAAATCAGAAGCTGGTATGATGGTTTTATACGGTGTTATAGGATTGTTTGTAATACTTTCTATATGGGGTCTAGTAGCAATATTTAAGGGTTCATTTGTTACAAATGATCAAAGACCTGATTCTTCAATAAATAATTTAAAATTCCAAACTCCTGGTACAAATTCAAATAGTAGTGGAAATAGCGGTTTATATAGTGGTACTGTTGAAGATACATATACAAACTACTGTAACAACCCTTCTGGATGTAACTAAAGTATTTTAATAATATACTTTTTTAAAAATTTGTATTTATAAAAACTATAAACAGATCAAGCTTGCCAATGTATCTCCATCACGAAGTTTCATAACTCTAACACCTTGAGTTGAACGTCCTAGTGTAGGTATTTCTTTTATATCTACTCTTATAACCTGACTCTTTTTACTCATTGCCACTATTTCTTCATCACTATCGGTTACAACTTTTGCAGACATAAGTGGACCCGTCTTGTCTGTTACATTCATAGTTAATATTCCTGAACCACCACGATTTTGAACTTTGTATTCATCTAGCTTTGTCTTTTTACCATAACCATTTGAACCCATTACAAACAGAGCTGGATTTTTTGCATCTTTTGATACTACGTCTGCACTTATTACCTCATCGTCTTTTCCTAGCTTTATAACTCTAACACCTGCTGCATTTCTACCCATTTCACGTATATCAGATTCCTTAAATCTTATTGATTGACCGTCTTTTGTAGCGATCATTATATCATCACTTTTTCCCACAAATTGTGCTGACATAAGCTCATCTTTATCATCAAGTGTTATTGCTATAAGTCCTGATCTTCTTACATCATGGAAATGCTTTGCTGAACTCTTCTTTCCGGTACCATCTTTTGTAACCATAAGTAGAGCCAGTCCATCTGCTTCTTTTTTGTTCTTTGGCATAGGAAGAATAGATGTTACCTTTTCATTTTCAGAAAGTGATAGGAAGTTCATTATAGACTTACCTTTTGTAGCCCTCTTTCCTTCTGGGATATCATACATTTTTATTTGATATGCTTTTCCTAGATCAGTAAAGAATAATAGGTCATTGTGTGCTGTAGCATAAACAAGATGAGTGATAAAATCCTCTTCTTTTGTATCTAGATCTACAACCCCTATTCCTCCCCTCTTTTGTTTTCTGTATTCATCTGGGTTTGTCCTCTTTATATATCCACCTTTTGTAAGTACAAGAACACTTTCTTCATCAGGTATTAGGTCTTCTGGGTTAAAATCCTTTAATCCATGCTTTATAAGTTTTGTTCTTCTCTCATCTCCATATTTTGCTCTTATATCAGCAAGTTCTTTCTTGATTATATCTCTTACTTTCTTTTCACTGCCTAATATTTCTTTTAATTCAGCAATAAGGTCTTGAACTTGTTTCAATTCATCTAAAATCTTCTTTCTTTCTAGACCAGCAAGTTTCTGTAGACGCATTTCTAGAATTGCTGTAGCTTGTAGATCTGAGAATTTGAATTTCTTTATAAGATTTGCATGAGCATCTACTGCATCTTTTGAACCTCTTATAAGAGTAATGATTTCATCTATATGATCAAGAGCCTTCTTTAGACCTAGAAGTATATGCTCTCTTTCTTCTGCTTTTCTTAAATCAAACTTTGTTCTTCTACGGATAACTTCTACTCTATGAGATACAAATTCTTCTAATATAGATTTTAGAGCTAGAGTTTGTGGTACTCCATTTACAAGAGAAACCATGTTTACGTGAAATGTCTCTTCTAGCTGAGTGTGTTTGTATATAAAATTTAATACTTTTTCTGGATGAGCACCTTGTTTTAAATCTATAACAATTCTCATCTCTTTATCAGATTCATCACGAAGACCCTTTATTCCTTCTATTGTCTTTTCTCTAACTAGATCAGCGATCTTCATTATAAGATCTGCTTTATTTACACGGTAAGGTATAGAAGATATAACTATCTGATACTGCCCCTTTTTATCCTCTATTATCTCTGCTTCACCACGCACCACTATACCTCCACGTCCTGTTGTGTATGCATGATGTATGTCCTTTTCTCCATACATAATACCGCCAGTTGGAAAATCTGGACCTTTTATATATTTTAATAAATCTTCACTAGTAGCATTCTTATCATCTACCAAGTGTGTTGTAGCATCTATGACTTCTGTAAGGTTGTGTGGAGCAATATTTGTAGCCATACCCACAGCAATACCTAGTGTTCCATTTAATAGAAGATTTGGAACAGCAGTTGGAAGAACACTTGGCTCTTTCCTTGTACCATCATAGTTTGGATGATAGTCTACTGTCTCTTTTTCTATATCACGCAAAAGTTCTGCTGATAGACGTGACATGCGTGCCTCTGTATACCTCATAGCAGCAGCTGAGTCTCCGTCTATATTTCCGAAGTTTCCTTGACCTTGGATAAGTGGATGGCGCATCTTGAAATCCTGAGCCATACCGACCATAGAATCATATACAGCAACATCACCGTGAGGGTGATAGTTACCTAGAACATCTCCCACTACCACAGCTGACTTACGGAATTTTGCTGAAGCTGTAAGTCCCTTTTCATGCATAGCATAAAGAATTCTTCTGTGTACAGGCTTTAGACCATCTCTTACATCTGGAAGAGCACGATCTGTAATAACAGACATGGCATAGTCAAGAAAAGACTCGCGCATTTCTGTAGTTATACTTCTTGCAACGATACCTTTTGCTGGATCGCGTGGTGGTGTTACATCATTTGTCTCAATTTTCTTTGCCATGTTGTTTTATTAATTTTGTCTGTATATTCTACCTTTTTCCTGGAATTGCTTCTACTGTTGCTTGATAAGTAGTTATATTTGAACCTAGAAACATCTCTTTTATATATACCAAAGAATCACCAATAGATGCTGTTATGGAATTTACTGGGGATTTTATATTTATATCTTTATTTAATGCTGTAGGCATTGATTTTATCTTAAATGAACCTATCCATACAGCAAATATAAATACAGTAAAACAAAGTGAAGTTATAAAAGCAATTCTTCTTTTTACATGTTCAGGCTTTTGTTTTAATCTTTCTATATGTTCAAACATGATTTTATTCTTTTGATGGATCAAGAACTATCACATCCCCGTCTTTACCTTCCAAATCCTTTTTCTTTAGGGTAAGTTTTGAGACTGGTTCTGGATTTTCTCCTGCTTCTTTTAGAAATACCTTAAGTGAATCCTTTGTACCTACATCACCATAGTGTATTGGTATTATGATTTTTGCTCCTAGTGATACAGCTAGTTTGTATGCCTTAGCTGGATCGAGTACACCATCCCCACCTATTGGAACAAAGAGTATATCTATATCATCCAACGCTTCTATTGTTTCATTTTTTAATTCATGATTACTCAATGCACCTAGAAAACATATATTCATGTTTTCAAGTGATATTGTATATATGGTATTTATCAAGTTTTCACCATTATATCTTGATTCTGATGGCAATCCTTTTATAAATACACCTTTTATTTCGTATTCTCCTGGACCTGTTACTGCAAAAGGCTTTTTATCTCCGTGAGTTACTTGTTCTACACCATTGAAGTCTTTATTGTGAGCTGAAACAAGTACTATATCTGCACCAAATCTTGATTGTTTTAGACTTGAGTCTTTTGAAATAGGGTTTAATGCTAGCGTTATATCGCCAAATTGAACTTTAACAAATTCTCCTCCTAAATAGGTGATAATCATGTGTTTAGTATAGCATAAACGAGCTCCTTTGGGGAGCTCGTTTATTTTTATTATGCTTTCTTTGGTCCTGTAAATGACAATGCCATCTTTTGATCCTTTGGATCAAATAATGTTATCTTGAAAGGATAACTCTTACCTAATTCTAGATTTTTTCTCAATTTTTCTTCTGAACCAAATTCAGAAACATGAACTAGACCAGCTATTCCTTCCTCTATTGATGCTAGAGCACCGTGTTTATTGAACTTTATAACTACACCTGAAACTGACATATCTTTCTTATATCTCTTTCCTGCTTCTACCCAAGGATTTTCTTTTAGAGCTTTCATAGATAGAGAGATCTTACCTTCTTTAATCTCTATAATCTTTACGTTTACTTTTTGACCAACTTTAAACATAGCCTTTAGATCTTCTACTAGAGACCAGTCTACTTCTGAAATATGAACCAAACCTTCAAGTCCTTCTTCTATCTTTACGAATACACCAAAGTCTACTATTCCTGTAACTGTTCCTACGACATCATCTTGAACCTTATACTTACCAATTATCTTTTCTTTATCTTTTTGTTCTGGACTCTTTTCTGAGAAGATGAGCTTACCTTCTTTTGGTAAAGCAGATATTATAGATACTGATATTCTCTTTCCAACTAGTTTCTTAAGTTCTTCGAGTATCTTGTCTTTATCACCATCGTTTACACGTGGATAATGTTCTGTCTTAAGTTGAGAAGCTGGTAAGAAACCTGTTATACCTTGCCACTCTATTATCAAACCACCTTTGTTTGCTTCAACAACTGGTAGATCAAGAATTTTCTTATTTTTAATTGCCTCTTCTGCTTCACTCCAGATAAGTGCTTGTCTAGCCTCTTTTAGTGATAGTTCTGTATATCCATCTTTATTGTTTGTATCAACAACCTTTGCTGCTATAACATCACCGATATTTATCTTTTTGATAATATCTCTTGCAGTCATGAATTCACGACCAAATATAATACCAGTTCCGTATGGAGCTAGATCTACATAAACTGCAGCTTTTTCTATATTTATAACTGGACCTTCTACCAAGTCTCCAACAACTGGAGTCTCTTTTGTTGCTTCTAGAAGCTTATCCATAAGTGTATCTCCTATAACCTTTGGAGCTTTTTCCTTTTTTACTTTTGGTTTAACTTCTTTATTTTCTATTTCTTCTTGAATTTTTTCTTTATCTGAAATCGCACTTACTATCTTTTCTTTAATTTTATTTAACATATTTATATATTGTGTGGTCTGCTTTTTAATGATAATAAAAATTTGCAGATTTAGCGCACAATTCTCTCTAATAAATGAAATACAGCCTCATTTAGGCACGTATAACAATAGGCTAATAATATAGCTTAATTTGCCTGTTCTGGCAAGGTATTTGGTGTAGAGCTCGATGTATCAGGTGTCTGAGGTGCTACAGGCTGTTCTGTTAGAGTTTCAGGTATTGTAGCTGGAGTCGTACTTCCTTGGGTATTGTCTGGCTGTGTATTATTCTGTGTATTGTTCTGTGTGTTATTTGATTCAATATCTGGATTTATACTTGATTGAGGTGTTGTGGTTGAATTATTTGTTTGCTCTGTACTTGTTCCATTACTGTTATTTTGTGTACTCTGATTTATTGGATTTGTATTGTTATTTGAAGAATTATTTGATGAGTTATTTGAATTATTATTCTGCTGATTATCTGTAGAACTTGGAATTGTTTGTTCATAGACTCCATTTACATTTGTTGTATAAAGTATTCTTTGTAATTCATCTCTTGTTACACACAAACCATCGAGACATAGTCTTTTTGTTTCTACTTTTTCTCCAAGCATTTCTTTTACTTGATCCTTTATTGTTGTGACCAAACCATCCACCTTAGTATTGATATCTTTAATAGCCTG
>CAZLQL010000014.1:0-13568 GCA_964561875.1 uncultured Candidatus Saccharibacteria bacterium | reverse complement strand
GTAAACTGACTATAGCTTTCATTTATATCCGGTGGAAGAATGGGAATATTCATACGTTTACATTCCGCTACTATTTCTGCAATCTTTTCTACATCACCGGAATCTGCAGTAAGGACTGCTGACATATATATAGCAGGGAAATTGGCTTTCATATAGCTTGTTTGATATGCTACACGACCATAGCTTGCTGCATGGGCTTTGTTGAAACCGTAAGCGGCAAAAGGTTCTATGAGTAACCAAAGCTTTTTTGCTTTTGAATCTGAAAGACCTCCTTTTTTAAATCCTGTCATAAGTTTATCTTTTTGTTCTGCCATTTCTTTTGGAATCTTTTTACCCATAGCTTTTCGGAGTTTATCGGCTTCAAGCCAAGAGTAACCTGCAAGTTTTATGGCAATCATCATGACATCGTCCTGGTATGTTATAACTCCATAAGACATATCTAGAATATCTTTCATTCTTGGATCGAGATATTCTACTTTGCTATTATCATGTTTTCTTTCTATATATACTGGGATCATTTCAAGGGGTCCTGGACGATATAGGGCAACCATAGCATTTATATCGTGAATACGACTTGGCTTCAGGTCAATCAAAAATCTAGTCATACCGCTACCATTTAACTGAAATAATCCAGTGGTTTCACCACGGGCAAGCATTTCAAAAGTTTTCTTATCATCTAGTGGAATATTTTCTATATCCACATCTATATTTTCTATTTTTTTTACTCTATCTACAGCATCGGCAAGTATCGAAAGGTTTTTTATTCCTAGAAAGTCGAACTTTAGTAGACCTATTCCGTCTTCTCCAACGTCGTGCATGTCATACTGAGTTATGATCTTTTTATCACCTTTTGTATCATATTGAAGTGGGGCATTTTCTATAAGTGGTGTTGGTGCGATCACGACACCAGCGGCATGTACTGAGATGTGTCTTGCACAACCTTCAATCTTCATTGCCATGTCTATTATTCTTTTTGTATCAGCATCTTTTTCATACAATTCCTTTAATTCAGGAACTTCAGTTAGAGCTCTTTCGATAGTCATTGGAAAACCCTGAGCACCCATAGGGATGAGTTTTGATATTTTGTCTCCAACTTCATATGGATATCCCATACTTCTTGCAACATCTCTTACTGCTCCTTTTGCCATCATAGTTCCGAATGTTCCGATTTGAGCTACTTTATCATGCCCATACTTTCTACGTGCATATTCTATAACTTCGTCACGACGGTTATCGGCAAAGTCCATGTCGATATCGGGAGCAGAAGGACGTTCCGGGTTTAGAAATCTTTCAAAAGGGAGTTTGTATTCAAGTGGATTTACATTTGTAATACCAGCTAGGTATGTAACGAGAGATCCTGCAACTGAACCTCTGATGTTTGTAAGTATTCCATTTGCATGCGAATAGTGTAATAAATCCCACACTACAAGAAAGTATTGAGAATATCCTTTATCCTTTATAACTTTTAATTCGTATTCGATACGATCAAGTAATTCTTTTGTCTTTTCAACTTTTCTTTTTTCTATTCCTTCAAATACTATTCTCCTAAGTTCATCATCATAAGAAAGTCCTGATTCAACTATGAAGTTTGGGAATATCCATTTACCTAGTGTAATCTCGATATTACACATATCAGCGATCTTTTTTGTATTTGCTATTGCTTCAGGAATATCCTTAAAGAGTTCCTCAGCTCTTTCTCCAGATATAAAAGAGAAGTCCTCATCTTCACTTTCATCTCTTTTGTCACTAGCATCACCTAGTGTATTTACTAGCACGAGTGTATCGCGAGCCTCACGATCTTCAGGGTGAATATAATAAACATCATGAGATGCGACTATTTGAGTATCTGTTTCTTTTGCAAAAGCTAGGAGTTCTTTCATCAAAGGCTCATGGTTTGGAATCTCAGGGTGTCGAGTGATTTCTATATAAAAGTTATCACTACCATAAACAGATTTATAAAAGTTTAATTTGGCCAAAGCTTTATCCTTATTTTTATTCTTCAATGCTTGAGCAATTTCTCCAGAAAAAGATGGGGAAATACATATTAAATTTTCACTATAACTTTTTATAAGTTCTTCATCTATACGAGGCTTATAATAAAATCCTTCTAGGTGTGAAAGTGTAACTAGTTTAATTAGATTTTTGTAACCATCATGATTTTTTGCAAGTAAAACTAGCCTTGATCTTTTATTGTCGATACCAGCCTGCATATCTTTTCTAGTTCTTGCTGCAATATAAAAGTCGACACCAAGTATTGGTTTTATTTCTTTCTTTTTACATACTTTATAAAAATCTATTGCTCCGTAGAGGTTTCCAGCATCAGTTAGTGCTAGAGCTTTCATGTTTAACTTTTTTGCTTCACTTACTAGATCATCGATCTTTGGTAAAGCATTTAGAAGTGAATAGTGACTATGGGTATGTAGGTGAATAAAGTCAGACATAAATCCAGTATATCAAAAACCTTGTATATGAGATAATCAAAATATGAAATACACCATAGGTATAGATGAGGTGGGTAGAGGACCTATTGCTGGACCAGTTGCTGTTGGGGCTTTTGTGATACTCGATGATGAAGTTGTGTCAGAATTTAAGGGTGTAAAAGAATCTAAACAACTTTCTTTTAAAAAACGTGAATTTTGGTTTGAGAAAATAGTAGAATTTAAAAACTTAAATAAAGTAAACTTTTCAGTAAATTTCCAAAGTGAAAAAGTTATAGATAGTATGGGTATATCACATGCAATAAAGACATGTTTAGAAAATTCTCTAAATGATTTACAGCTTGATCCAAAAGAGGCTGAGGTTTTACTTGATGGGGGTTTGAAAGCTCCAGATAAATTTAAAAATCAAAAGACAATTATAAAAGGTGATGAAAAGGAAGTGGTTATTGCTCTTGCTTCAATATGCGCAAAAGTATTAAGAGATAGAACTATGATAGAATTTTCAAAAAAATATGATAAATATAGCTTCGAAAAGCATATGGGTTATGGTACAAAAGCTCATTATGAGGCAATAGGTAAGTACGGACTAACACCTATTCACAGGGCATCGTTTTTATCCAAATTCTTGCAAAAAAAGCACAAATAATGTAATCTAATATCACTATGGTAAACCGAATGAGGGCCACACGTGCCCACAGAGACAATAGAAGATCACACCACGCTCTAACACCAGTGCGTCTTTCAAAGTGTAAAAACTGCGGAGCTTCTCATATAAGACATACTCTATGTAAGGAATGCGGACATTATAAAGGAAAGAAGGTTATAGACATGACAGCATTGGTTGCAAAAAAGACTGCAAAGGCAAAAACAAAAGAAAAAGGAGCGACAAAATAAATAGATTGATTGGGTAAGTTAAGTTCTTCAAAAATAATAAAAGATGCAAAATAATAGAGATAAAAAATAAAATGGCAAATAGACATCTTTCAAGATCAATAGTGCTCCAAACCCTCTTTGAATGGGATTTTCGTGGTCAAAATGATAAAGAAATAAAAGATATAGTAAATAGAGATGCAAAAGAATTTGCTCCAGGTGTAAACGACGTTTCTTTTATTGAAGAATTAACTTCAAATGTTCTTTCAAAACGACCTGATCTAGATAAGATAATTACAAAAGCTGCTCCGGATTGGCCACTAGATAAAATCTCGGTTGTCGATAGAAATGTGCTTCGTATAGGACTATACGAATTACTCTTTGCTGATAGAGATGAAGTCCCTGCAAAAGTAGCTATAAATGAAGCTATAGAACTAGCAAAAAACTTTGGTGGAGAAAATAGTGGTAAGTTCGTAAACGGTGTACTAGGTTCAGTATACAAAGAACTTGGTGAACCCGGAAAAGACGCTAGCCCAAAAAAGAAAAAGAAAATTGAAGATATACCATATGAACAAACGCCTATACAGAACCTTGGTGGAGCTGTAGTTTTTGCTAGAGATGGTGACGATATTTATCTAGCGTTTGTACATGATGTATTCGGACATTGGACATTATCAAAAGGAAAGATACCAAGTGGTGTTGATATAAAAGAGGGTACAGTAGCAAAAGTAAAAGAAGAAATGGGTCTTGATGTAAAAATAGTATTGGATCTTGGAAATAATGAATACATAGCTTCAGACCCAGAGCTTGGTAAGCTTAGAAAACAAGTTCACTACTTTTTAGCTGAATCGAAGTATTCAGATATAACTCTTGCGAAGAAACCAGGACTAGATGATGGAAAATGGTTCAAACTAGCAGATATACTTGAACTTAATTTTTATAATGATATATTGCCAATAGTTACAAAATCGATAAAGTATTTAACAGAAAATAACGACACAAATTAAGATACATAACATAGTTATGCCAGATTTCCTAAAACTAGGTAGTAAAATAAAAACTGAATTTAAAGACATAAACCTACTTCGTCAGGCTTGTACTCACCGTTCATATTTAAATGAAAATAAAAGTTCTGGTCTTGAACATAATGAGAGGTTGGAGTTTCTTGGCGATGCAGTATTGGAACTTGTAGTTACACACTTTTTATATAAAAAGTTTCCAGGAAGAAATGAAGGTGAACTCACAGCTTATCGTTCAGCAATAGTAAATACCGTAAGTCTTTCAAAGTCAGCAAGTTTTATGGGTATAAATGAATACCTATTACTTTCAAAAGGAGAATCAAAAGATACTGGTAGAGCAAGATCTATTATTCTTGCAGATACTGTAGAAGCTATAATCGGCGCAATATACGTAGATCAAGGTTATACAAGTGCTGAGAAATTTATCGCTAACTTTATACTAGAAGTTATAGATATAGATGAAATAATCGATAAGAAACTTTGGCTTGATGCAAAGAGTCGTTTCCAAGAAAAAGCTCAAGAAGAGACAGGTATAACTCCTACATATAAGACTATGAAAGAAACTGGACCAGATCATAGCAAACTCTTTACTCTCGGAGTATTTATCGGTGATAAACAAATAGCTTTAGGTACAGGAATGTCAAAACAGGAGGCCGAACAAAAAGCTGCAGAAAAAGCACTAGAGGTAAAGGGGTGGTAGATCTATTGTAAAATTTATAATACAAGACTATTTAAATTATTTTTTACATATGGAATATTATAGATTTATAGTAAATGGGTTAGGAATTTATGAAGCAATTCAAAACGAAGTTCCCACAAATGACTCTCGTCGTTTAAATAAACCAGATGGCTCATGGTTACCCAAAAAGGGATTAGATTATCCAGGTTCAGTTTCATTTTGGAAAGATTTTGGATTAAAGAAATATATTGATTCTGGATTATTAAGTTGGCACAAGTCTGTTCTTAATAGAAAAATTGAGGTTATAGTTATAGATAAACCAGACGAGATTCTTTATGAAGATGAATATCAAATTATTTTTGATAAAAATTTTTTAAAGATTAAAGAGAAAATAGGTGTAGATAAGTTTCTTGAGAGATAGATTTATATAAAAAGTTCCGGCAGATCGCTCTGCCGGAACCGGTTAGGCCCTATATGATCCCTTTTTTGAGGTGTTTCATACGTAGTTTATTTCACTACGTTTTGTTATTTTTACAAGTTTTTATGATGGGAAGACGGTGCTCTCATAGAGTTTAAAATATAAAAAAATTGCCACCCTTGTGGAGCGACAATTTAGTTGTTGGTGATGATCACACCTTACTGGTCTGCAGATTCCATCCAAGTGCTAATAAAGCAATAAGCGCTGGAGTAAGAACAGTGAACGATGCTTTAATGAATTGAATCTTGGTCAAGACCGAAAACAATCCCAATGGAACGAGGACTCCGAGTGAAACGATAAAGAGTGCGAAGAAAAAATTCATTACACACAACTTCTCGTCACCAGGTGAGCTGTGAAGGAAACGAGGTGGCCGCTTGAATATTGCGCCAATCATCAGGTCAATACCAGAAAAGACAACCAAAAAACTGATTGCCAGACTAGCTAATTGTAAGAAGAACATGTAAACCTTTCTGTTGAGTTCAAAAACACAATAACATTAAATTTTATGTATATCAAAGCGAAGATGGTAGTCTCATTGAGTTTAGAATAAAAAAATAGCCCCATAAACCTGTAAGAGGTATATCTATAGACAATTTGGTTATAATGTTGTATGGTAAGTAAAGAATGAGTACAACTAAGAGAATAAATATGGTAATTAACGAAGCCGACTTTGATGAATTAATGAAAACGGAAAAACTTTTAGGTGCTTCATCTATTACAGAGGCAGTAAGAAGGTCTTCGCGACTAACAAACAAACTTTTAGGAGCACAAGAAAAGGGAGCTCAGATCATTGTTAGAGACAAGAGTGGTGAACAACAAGTCATCATTATTACGTAACCATCATCTTAACTCAGAAAACCCACTATCTCGAGACGGTGGGTTTTTTGTTTGGAGAAGATGGTAGTCTCATTGAGTTTAGAATAAAAAAATAGCCCCGCTTTGGAGCCTAAGGAATCTGTTTAGGTGGGGTACAATCAAAATAAGAACTCATAATATTTATTTGACATAACTTATATATCAATGTATTCTTCTTAAAAGAGATTTTAATCACTTGTGGAGGCTCCGAAAAGGAGTCTTGGAGTTACTAAAAATACATAAGGAGGATAACTTTATGTTAGAAATGTACGAAAAAGCTTATCTTGTAACGCAAAAACCACGACTTGTTGCAGTTTCAAATATTACAACGAAAGTTGAAACTATAATCATTGGAGATGATGGATCCAGGACACCACAGGAACCTAAAGTGACGATTGAGAAAGTTGAGAGATGGTCAATCAAAGCCATGGTACTAGATTCTGAAGGGGGTGGTGTTGAAAAAGAATTTTTCTTTCCTACTAGATGTGAATGCGATATTATTTTTAGTATCTGTGAGAGAAGCCGGTAAGAGTGATTTTACTGACATGTAAACCATTATCTCAACACAGGAAACCCCTGTCGCGAGATGATGGGTTTTTTTGTTAAAAGAAGGTGGTGGTGTCATAGAGTTTAAGGTTTAAACTATTGACAATAGCTACCATAAGGTGTACAGCTTTATAAGATCATGAAAAAAATTATATACCGAAAACATGAAAATCATCCGAATGTCATTGTTGCATTCTTGGAAGAAGATGATTCCGTGAAAGGTTTTGGAACATCAGGCAGTGAGGCTGTAGGAAACCTCATTGAGATGCATCCTGATCGATTCGGGATCATCACTGAAAATCAAATTAAATAGCAATCCTCAACTCACCATCTCAACACGGAAAATTCACGTCGTGAGAGGTGAGTTTTCTGTTAAAAAAAGAAGATGATCGTGCGATGGAGTTTAGGGTCTAAGCAAAAGAAAAGCCCACTCTAACCGAAGTCAGAGTGGGGGAAGATTTTCTTAAGAGCGGATCTTACCTTAAAACATGGAGTTATCCGAAAATAACTGGCTTTCTTCCCTCAGCCCGGGTAGAATTGCATGGCATCTTGCGACCTCGTTTGAACGACACCGTAAGTACAATTCCATCAAGAACTAATATATTTAATATCATAGCAAATTAGTATAATTTTGTCAAGTATACGAAGATGGTGGTTTTTTGTTTGGAAAAGATGGTAGTCTCATAGAGTTTAAAATAAAAAATAGCCCCGCCTCGGAGCCTAAAGGATCCATTGATATGAGAGTTGCAACTATTATATATAGCCCTCATTTAAACTTCACGATATAATATATTCATGTATCTGAAATCTCTAGAGATTGTGGGTTTTAAGTCTTTTGCAAAAAAGGCAAGTTTAAACTTTACTTCACCAATATCAAGTATAGTAGGACCAAATGGTTCTGGTAAGAGTAATGTAGCTGAAGCTTTCCGTTTTGTTCTAGGCGAACAATCTATAAAAAGTATGAGAGGAAAGAGAGGAGAAGATCTCATATTTAATGGTGGTAGTGATGGTAATAGAATAAATAGCGCTTCTGTAAAAGTAGTTTTTGATAATAGAAAAAAGGTTTTAAATATAGATTTTCCTGAAGTAACTCTTGAGAGAAAGGTCCACAGAGACAATTCAAATGAGTATTTTATAAATGGTAGTCAGGTAAGACTAAAGGACATTATCGAATTACTTTCAGGTGCACATATAGGTGCATCGGGTCATCATATTATTTCTCAAGGTGAAGCGGATAGAATACTCAATGCAAATATACGTGAAAGAAAAGAAATGATAGAAGATGCTTTGGGTCTTAAAATTTATCAATACAAAAAGACTGAGAGTCAAAAGAAACTAGAAAAGACTGATGAAAATATGAAATCAGTTGAGTCTCTTCGTCGTGAACTTGCTCCTCATTTAAAATTCCTAAAAAAGCAGGTTGAAAAAGTAGAAAAGGTTGCAGAACTTCGTCGTGAACTTGAGGAAGTGTATAAACAATATATAAAGATAGAAGAGAATTATGTAAAGAATGAAAAAGAAAAAATTGATAAAGAAAAGCAACCACTTTTAAAGGAAACAGAAATTTTGGATAAAGAAATAGCAAATGCTAGAAAAGTTCTAGAGAGTTCAAGTCATAGAGATATTTCTTCAGATGAGCTTATTGCTATCGAAGGAAAATTGGCTGAAATAAGAAGAGAAAAAGATGGAATATTTCATGAAAGTGGAAAAATAGAAGGAGAGATAACGGTCTTAAATAGAGCTCTTGAAAGAGAAAAACAAGCACATGCTAGGGATGAACATAAAACAGTCTATGTATCACAAGTAGAAGAAGTATTTTCAAAGATCGATAGTTTCGAGTCTATTTCTGATGCAAAGATATTGTTTAGTGAAATAAAAAAGATATTTACAGATTTTATTTCATTTCATAAAGGTAGTAGTGATAATTCTAGGATTGAAGATATAAATAAAGAATTGAACTTACTTATTTCAAATAAACAAGTTTTAGAAAAATCTCTTCAAAAGATAAAAGAAAAAGAAGACAATACAACTGTAGATTATATTGAACTTAGAAAAAAAATAGAAAGAGAAAAGGATACAAATAGAGATGCTGAAAAACAAGTCTTTCAGATCATAGCCCGTCAAAATGATATAAGAGGTCAATTGAATGCGATACGTACTAGAGAGACTAGTCTAGTGATAGATGAAGAGAATTTGAAAAAAGAAATAGAACAAGCATATATGTTTGTTGGTAGAAGTGCTGTCGATTTTGTTGATCTAGTAGTAGATTTTAATGAGGATAGAAATGTACAACATGATAGGCTTAGAAAAATAGAAAAAATAAAAATAAGAATAGAAGATTCTGGAGCGGGAAATGGTGGGGAGATAATGAAAGAATATAAAGAAGCAGAAGAACGTGATGCTTTTCTTGCAAAGGAATTATCTGATCTCGAAGCTTCAAAGAAATCTCTACACGATCTGATTGCTGATCTGGATATGAGAATATCTATAGAGTTCAAAGAAGGAATATTGAAGATAAATAGTCAGTTTCAAGAATTTTTCTCACTAATGTTCGGAGGTGGAAATGCTTCGCTTTCAGTTGTAAAAGAAAAGAAGAAAAAGAGATCTCTAACTGATTTGGGTGCTGTGCTTTCTGGTGAAGAAAATATGGAACAGGCTATGGAGTATGATGAAAATGGAGAAGAAGGAATAGAAATCCAAGTAAGTCTTCCAAGAAAAAAGATAAAGAATCTGATGATGCTTTCAGGAGGAGAAAGAGCTCTTACTTCTATAGCATTACTTTTTGCGGTATCACAAGTTAACCCGCCACCTTTTATTATTTTAGATGAAACCGATGCAGCTCTCGATGAGGCAAATTCTAGAAAGTATGGAGATATGATTGCTAATCTTTCAAAATATTCTCAATTGATACTCATTACACACAATAGGGAAACAATGTCTCGTGCAGGAGTAATATATGGAGTGACTATGGATGGAGGGGGTAGTTCAAAACTATTATCAATACAGTTCGAAGAAGCAGTAAAGGTAGCGAAGTAGAATTAAAAAAAGGAGCATCTACATATTGTAGAAAACTCCTTTTTTGCTTCCTCAGAAAAAGAATACTTTCTGTGAGTGGAGGAATAGTCCGGCCATTCCCGATAAACAAGTGGTTATTTATACCATGCCCCGTAGCCATGACTAATGTCATAATGTTTATCGAGTTTTATTTATAGCATACATATATTAAATTGGCAATAGCCTTTTATTCATACTAATATCTAAAGATCTTATTAAAACTTTATAACTTTTTTATTATTTCTTTATCACTGTTTTGCTAAACTCCAATGATACATATATGAAAAAATATGATTCATGGATAAAATTTAAAGAAATTCTCGACTCATTAAGTATTAAATTACCATTTTATGAAAAAGAAATATGGTGGATTTCATTTGGAATAAATATAGGAATCGAAATTAATGGTAAAGGAGAATATTTTGAAAGACCAGCAATTATTATAAAAAAATTTAACATCTCTCATTTATGGGTTTTACCGATTTCCAGAGTGGATAGTCCAAGGCACGGTATACATATTTCAATTAAACACAATCTATTAGAGTTGAATTCCGTAATTGTTTTATCTCAACTTCAGACTGTAAGTAACGAAAGATTATTAAGATATATTGGACGTGTGTCAGATGAAGAGTTTAATCTTATTGAAGATCAATTATGTATGATTATAAAAAATAAAAGACCCATTTGACTAGGTCTTTTATTTTAATTATGCACGACTACCGAATTTATATGATCATAGTAGTCTCAATTACCGTAAATACTAACTAATAATGAGATTATATACCCTAAACAATAAAAATCAAATTATCCAACTATACCAAAATCCAAAGTTTTTCGATCTAGATCAGCACCTATTACTTTAAACTTAATATCATCACCCAGAGTAAACTTCTTCTTTGTTCTCTGACCGATTATAGAATAAGTCTTTTTATTGAATTCATAAAAGTCATTTCCTAGATCACGAATCTTTATCATACCTTCACATTTTGTGTCTTTTTCTTCTACATAAACACCCCATTCTGTAACTCCAGATATAGTACCGAGGAATTCCTGACCGATTTTATCTGACATATACTCTACCTGCTTCAGCTTCTTTGAGGCTCTTTCGGCTTCTGCAGCGTCTATTTCACGAGCTGTGGATGATTCTGCAATGTGCTGGAATTCTATTATCTCACGGTCTTTAAAAGGCTCATGGTGTAAATGTTTTGCAAGTATTCTATGTACCAAAAGATCAGGATAACGACGAATAGGTGAAGTGAAGTGTGTATAGTATTCGAAAGCTAGACCAAAGTGACCTATATTTTTTGTTGAATATATAGCTTTTTGCATAGAACGTATTGCTGCAGTTTTTATAAGAGTCTCATGAGGTGTACCTTCAACTTGTTTCAAAAGATTTTTTATACTATGTGCTGTAACATGACCCTTTTTTGTATTTAGATCATAGCCTAGCGCTTTTACAAACTGTTCTAGTTCAAGCATTTTTTCAGGATCTGGAATATCGTGAATTCTATATATTGAACCTGTATCCTTTGTACCTTTCTTTTTTATTGAATCATAAATATGTTTTGCAACTTCACGATTTGCAAGAAGCATGTATTCTTCTACGAGTTTGTGAGTATCAAGTCTTTCTTTTTTATAGACTCCTACAGGTTTTCCATTTTCATCAAGTTTAAACTTTATTTCTTCTTGCTCAAATTCTATTGCACCTTTATTAAATTTCTCCTTTTGTAATATTTTTGCAATCTTGTTTAGGGTAATAAGTTCATCTGCATAAGGGCCATTTTTACTATCTATACTTTCTTGGGCAGTTTCATAAGTAAAACGATAATCAGAATGCATCACTGTTCTTCCAAACCACTTTTCTTTTACTTCAGCTTTTTCATTCATTATAAAAATTGCAGAAAATGTAAGTTTGTCTTCATTTGGATTTAGACTACACAGATCGTTGGATAGTATTTCTGGAAGCATGGGTATTGTTCTATCTACTAGGTATATAGAACAACCACGTTTACGAGCTTCTTTATCTAGTGGATTACCTTCGCGAACATAGTGACTTACATCAGCAATATGCACACCTATTTCATATAGTTTTTCTCCATCTTTCTCACCAATATTTTTAAATGAAATCGCATCGTCGAAATCTTTTGCATCAAAAGGGTCAATTGTAAAAGTTAGTGTATCACGCATATCTCTACGTTTTTCTATTTCTTCTTTTGGAATTCTACCTTCGTTTTTTGCAATTTCTTCTGCTTCATTTTCAACTGCGTGAGGGAAGCTTGTTTCAAAACCACTTTCGAGAACTATAGCTTCCATCTCTGCATTGTTATTTCCTTTTTTCCCTATAACTTTTACTATACTTCCATAGAGTCTTTCTTTTGGATTTGTCCATTCATCTATTTTCACAAAAACTCTATCACCAGATTCAACCTTATTTGATTCAGAAGGTGAGAGCATGATGTTTACATACATTTTCTTTTCATCTGGAACTATGCCAAGTATACCCTCACGCTCTTCTACTGTTCCTACAAAATGATCTCTTGATCTCTCAATTACTTTTATTACTCTAGCAAGCTTTTCATCAGCCTTTTCTTTTAGTATTTCTATTTCAACAGTATCTTCATTTAATGCGCAGTTTAGATTGCCTTCTTCTATAAAAAAGTCATTGTTTTCATCATTCGGATCGGCTACAAAACCTAGTCCTTTTCTAGTTGTTCTTATTATCCCTGTTATCTTCTTATTCATTAGCTTTTGATTCAAATACTATACAGCATATTGCCTTTTTTTAACAGTTCTGTTATATTTCTCCCATGTTAATGATAAGACTTCAAAGAGTAGGACGCGTACATGAACCGACATTCAGGCTTGTTTTGACTGATTCAAAAAATGGTCCAAAGAGCGGAAAGTATATAGAAGTGTTAGGTTCTTATGATCCAAGAAGAGAAAATAAACTAGAACAGTTTGATACTGATAAGATAAAACACTGGATAAGCAAAGGTGCAAAACTTTCTGATACCGTACACAACTATCTAGTTTCAAAGAAATTAATAGCAGGCAAAAAGATAAATGCTCTTCCAAAGAAGAGACCTATAGTAAAAGAAAAGACAGAAGAGGAAAAGAAAGCTGAAGCATCAAAGGCTGAAGTAAAAGTTGAAGAGGCAACTCCAGCAGTAGCGCAAGCATAAATTTGTAGTTTCGATTGTGCAAAACTCTGTTTGACCCAATCTCTATAACGAATTACAATTAAACTACAGTAAATCTTTACTGTAAAGAATTATAAGTAAGATTTAAGCTAAAACTGAATAAAAATATGAATACTGACCAGCAATTTTTGGAATATGTAGTGAAAGCTCTTGTGGATAATCCAAATGAAGTAAAGATAGCAAGAACAGTAGATGAAATGGGTGTGCTTATGACTCTTGAGGTAGGTGCAGCAGATATGGGAAAAGTTATAGGTCGTTCTGGAAATACAGCAAAAGCGATAAGAACACTACTCCGTGTAGTTGGAATGAAAAATAACTCGAGAGTAAATCTAAAGATAAATGAACCAGAAGGGGGAGTTAGACCAAGTGAAAAAGCTTCAAAGACAGTAGATGAAGCAATGGCGGATCTAAAGATTTAAATAAAAATGT
>CAZLQL010000013.1:0-15177 GCA_964561875.1 uncultured Candidatus Saccharibacteria bacterium | reverse complement strand
TAGAAAGGTAAAGGTGAAATATGAATGGAACAAATGTGTTTTCAAGAATTGAGCTTGCCTATGTTGAGGCTATGTTTAGTTTTTGGTCAAATAATGTCAATCCTGTTGCTACAGGAAGCAATCCCTTAGAATCACTATATACAAAAAGACTTGTCCATGATTCTCCGGGTTTCAGAGTTATTGACTCCTATACAGTAAATAAACTCACCGATATGTGCAACGGTAGTACAACTGTCATGGAAAGGTCTGATTCTGGTTTGTGTGTCCCCGTATTTGCTCTAAACTACCATGGCTGGTACTCAATGGAGGGCCTCAAGTTTCTTGAAAGAGTAATGAGAGATACATTTAATGATAAAAAATTTCTCGCTGGTAGGGGGCCAGCAGAAGTCTTTTTTACGGACAATGGTGATGTGATGTATGTAAACGGCCTCGCTCGAGATGGGAAAACGAGTCTACAATCCTCATGTGGTTTCAGTGACAGAGAAAGGATAGTGAGGATAGATAGGAATGGTAAAGAGGAAATTTTAGGTATACACGACTTCAATCTTGTCCTACTCACAAAAAGGATGGAGTAATGATTTTCAAACGGCAGTGTATAACTGCCGTTTTGTTTTATAAAAAAAGATCGCAGTAAACTGCGTCTTTTTGCTTAAACTGAGTTTGTGGTCAGTTCGTGTCCCAATTCACTATATCCATTGTCATCTTTTACGAGACAGCATGGATCGTTAAATCTATAAAAACGGCATATTTCATTGAGATCAGTTTTTAACTTCACTCTCTCATTTCTATCCTGTCTTTTTCTTTGGAAATAATACCATTTAAATTTAACTGCAATGCAGTGTTTAGAAATACTCTCTAGTCTAGGAACTTCTTCCCAGACCAAGATTCGTAGTTGTAAATCATCATTTCTTAGCCTTCTTATACACAACCAATCAAATACAACTTCCAGTTTCCTCTCTTTTGGATTTGAAGATAGTCTTATTTCGCTTATTTTGCCTCGATATATACCATCCTTTGTTTCGATTTGAAATTGACCAGCGACATATTTATCCAACTTTTTTCTTAGATTCTCAACACTCCATAAATATAGGTGCATAAATACTCCTAAATCTGAAAACATTATACCATTCAATATTTGTTTACTATATCAATGGAAATCTGTACAATACTCCCATGACACCCACGATTTTTATTATATTTGGTATAACTGGAGATCTTTCTGGTAGAAAGCTATTACCATCACTACTCAATTTATATGTAAAAAAACTTTTGCCTAAGGATTTTGCTATAGTAGGTTTTTCTAGGAGACCTTTTTCAAGAGAAGAATTTAGAGACTTTATACGAAGTCATATGAAAGTAAAACCTGGTCAGTACAAGGAAGAAGATATAAAGCATTTTATAGATCATATGTATTACGAACAGGGACTATTTGATAGTTCGCAGTCGTATAGTGCATTATCTCTCAGGTTAAAAGTTTTGGATGAAGCTTTTGAACAGTGTTCAAACAAATTATTTCATCTAGCAGTATCACCAAATTACTATGAAACGATTCTAGACCACTTATACAATTCTGGTTTAACTATTCCATGTGGACCAGATGAAGGTTGGACTAGAATTTTGGTAGAAAAACCTTTTGGAAATGATGTTGAAACAGCAAAAAAATTAGACAAAAGACTGGGTCAACTTTTCGATGAAAAACAAATATTTAGAATTGACCATTATCTTGCAAAAGAAACTTTACAAAATATTTTGGCATTTAGATTCAATAACTCACTATTTGAACCACTTTGGAATAGTAACCATATAGATGCAGTTCACATAAAACTCATGGAAAAGGATGGTATAGATACCAGAGGTGGTTTCTATGATGATGTTGGGGCACTCAAGGATGTTGGTCAAAACCATATACTTCAAATGCTTGCACTAATAGCTATGGAGGCACCAAAAAATCAAGATGCAAATGGTATTAGAAAAGAGAGATCTAAGATTTTGAGTTTATTAAAACCTTTTACAGATAAAACCATAAAGAAATATGCGATTAGAGGTCAGTATGAAGGATATTTGGCAGAAAAAGGGGTAAAGAGAAATAGTCAGACGGAAACATATTTTAGACTTGAAGCATATATAGACAATGCTAGGTGGAAAAACGTTCCATTTTATCTCGAAAGTGGAAAGGGTTTATATGAAAGTAAAAGTGAAATAGATGTTTATTTTAAAAATGAGCATGATTCAGAAAGACAAAATATTTTAACTTTTAGAATTCAACCTGATGAAGGAATTAAAATAAGGTTTTTTGTAAAAACTCCGGGTTTTGATACTGTAACAGAACCGAAAATTCTAAAATTTAAATATTCTGACCATCCTACATTACAAACACTACCAGATGCGTATGAAAGAGTACTCTATGACGCAATAAAAGGTGATCAGACGCTGTTTACTAGTACAGATGAAGTCTTACATGCTTGGAAATTTATTACGCCTATACTGTCACTCTGGAAGAGTACACCATTAAATGTGTATAAAAGAGGCTCTCAGGATGTGGTATAATCCTCGTATGCAAAAAAAGAAAATTTTTATATTACTAGGTCACCCAGACAAAGAGACTAGAGGAGGATCCTTCGTGGATGCTTATGAAAAAGGTGCAAAAGAGGCTGGACATGAGGTTAGGAGAATGAATATAGGTGAAATGAAATTTGATCCTGTTCTCCATATGGGATACAAGGCAATACAACCTTTTGAACCAGATATAGTAACTGCTCAAGAGAATATAAAATGGTGTGACCATTTTGTAATACTTTATCCCAGCTGGTGGTCAACTATGCCATCTGTACTAAAAGGTTTCTTTGATAGAGCATGGATGCCTGGTTTTGCTTTTAGATTTAAGAAGGAGGGATTTATGGCAGGTATGATGTGGTCTAGATTGTTAAAGGGTCGCACTGCAAGAGTTTTTGTTACATCTGACTCGCATCCATTATTTGCACGTTTCTTATTTGGTGATACAACAAATGAAATTAGAAAATGTATACTTTGGTTCTCAGGATTTAGTGTGGGTGTAAAAAAGGTTGGACCATTAAAGTTTGCAAATGAATCAAAACTAGCAGATTGGAGAGAAAGATTTTATCTTTGGGGTAGAAATTCTTACTAATTAAATTTTAAGGACATGTTTCAAAATTTTATAATGAAGCAAATGCTAAAGAAGCAGATGAAAGGAGTTCCAGAAGAACAGCAAGAAAAGATATTTGCTATGGTTGAGAAAAATCCAGATTTTTTTATGAAAATCGCAAAGGAAGTTCAAGATAAAATGAGTAATGGAATGTCGCAACAAGAAGCAACCATGGCAGTTATGAGATCACATGAGGAAGAATTGAAGTCGGTTATGGGGAAATGATAAGAGCTATTCTTTGCCTATTTCTCATTTTCTGTTAGTCTAATACTATGTCACTTTCAATAGGAATTGTAGGTTTACCAAATGTGGGGAAATCAACACTTTTTAATGCTCTAACAAAAAAGAGTGTTCTTGTTGCCAATTATCCTTTTGCAACCATAGATCCTTCTGTAGGAGTCGTTGCTGTGCCAGATGAAAGACTGTGGAAGCTATCTGAATTTTCAAAGACCCAAAAGACTGTTCCGGCTGTTGTTGAGTTTGTCGATATTGCAGGTCTTGTGAAAGGAGCATCAGATGGTGAAGGATTGGGAAATCAGTTTCTCACAAATATTCGTGAGACAGATGCTATTGCTGAGGTAGTGCGTATATTTGAAGATGACAATATTATCCATGTTGATGGAAAAATAAATCCAATAAAAGATATTGAGGTTATCAACCTTGAACTTATCCTTGCTGATCTACAAACAGTTACAAAAAGACTATCGAATTTAAACAGAGAAATCAAAGCAAATAAAAAAGAAGCGATTTTAGAGGGAGGTTTACTTGAAAGAATAAAAACTGCACTAGAGGCAGGTAAACTAGCTCAGACTGTGGTGCCAAATGAGTTCGAACTACCTTTTGTAAAATCTCTTCACTTGCTTACTTCAAAGCCATTTATGTACATTTTAAATAAAAAGGCAGGAGGCAGAAATCTCGATGAGATAAAAGATGATAGATGGAATGCACTTATAAAATTCTTTACTGATAATAATGCAAAATGGGTAATAGTAGATGCTGGTATAGAACATGAACTAAAAGATATTGATGAAAAGGAGAAAAAGGAGTTAAGGGAAGGTTTGGGTTCAAAAGATGATGGTATCGATGATCTAATTAAAAAAGGGTATGAATTACTAAACCTCATTACATATTTTACAACTGGAGAAAAGGAAACACGTGCTTGGACTATAGGTCGTGGTTGGACAGCACCAAAAGCGGGTACAGCTATACATGGAGACTTTGAGGAAAAATTTATCAGAGCTGAAGTTATAGAATGGGATAAACTGATAGAATCTGGATCATTTGGAAATGCTCGTGAAAAGGGTTTAATAAGAACTGAAGGGAAGGAGTATGTGGTGAAAGATGGAGATGTGATGGAGTTTAGGATTTAGACTTTTTCCAAAATAAAAACCGCAGGGCGAACCGTGCAGTTTTAATGTTGGGGCCGGATGTAGACATGGTCATATTCACACCAGGGAATGAGAATGATGGTTCCATTCGGTTCGATCTTTACATCTTCGACAGACTCGAGTGAGCCGGAGAATTCATTTTGATCGAATGGTTCAAATCCTGTTCCATTCCACCATCTTCGACGAGCATCTTTAGTTTTAATGATAAGTCTGTTGTTTTCGAGTTTTACCTCCATGATGTGAGCTATGATCATACATGCACCATCAGACACATCTTGTAGTTCGATGGTTCTTCCTACAAGTTCATGACTAAAATGTTTTCGAATTTCTGTGGGTCGTAGTGACATGCTGTTCACCTCCTTTCCTGAATCAAAATAACATATAATATATTACTCGTCAAAAAGTAAAAATAGTGATGCGATGGAGTTTAGGATTTAGGTACTTGACATATAGAATTATAATGTGCCATAATAAAGGTCGAAAATAATCGACCAGCTGCAATCTCGCAAGCGGATTATGCTCTTTAATAATGATACGGAGGACTTTATGCTAATTGAGGAAGAATTGTTCAGGGTCAGACAGTCCTTTAGGGATCCTACATATAGTAGGGTCACCGGTACTGAATACTGGTATGATATTGTGCTGTGCAAAGTGAAACCAGATCGAAGAATGCCGAAAATCGGCGGAATCGGTCCATTAGTGGAATCACTAACCGAAGTGTGTTCACATGATTTGGACATACTCGGAAGAGAGGGTGTCCACATTGAAATTGAGTCAGTGGAGGGCACCCCTGAATCAAAGCACCAGAAGGAAAGAACATTCTGGGCATAAGGGAGTATATCTTCATTACAACTTCGCAAGACACGCACCAGCTTAGCAACCTGGTGCGTTTTTTTTATCAAGTTTCGACAATTATAAATTTAGCTTGCTATATGTATTCATCTTTATGTGCTTACATGTAAGATGAGCTTGAAAATAAAATAAAACCAGAGAATTTTCAGTGGGGAATTCAACCAGTATTTAATGTTATGATGATGGCAGTGTTATAGAGTTTAGGATTTAGACTATTGACAAATATGCTCAGATAGTATATAATCTTTTTTGAAAGGATTTAAAAATATGAGCGCACCACGAAAGGATGAAACCGTTAAAGAACGTGTCGAGAGATTGCTTCAGATTGATATCTACAAGCAGGCGAAGCGACCACGAGCAGAAGTTCGTCGCGAACTCAAGAAGCTGGGCATTGATGCTGGTGACTTGGCAAAGCGAGCGATTGAACTGACGCGCGAAGCCCTCAAAAAGTCTCCGACTGGTTCCTAAATGGAAAAATCCGATCGAAACCCCATCTTATTGCGAAAGCTAGAGGTGGGGTTTCATCTTTTAAAAGATGGTACTCTCATAGAGTTTAATATTTATGCATATTGACAGGATTAAAATACTTTTTTATTGTAGCAATAGAATTCAAAACAAAAATAGAATATGAGTAAACCTACTTCATTCGAGCTCGAATTGATCCAAAAGATCATAAGGGCTTCGGTTAAAATTGAAGCTCTCAAAAGAAGAGTGCACTCAGACATGTGTCCAGTGAATGATCCACATATAGCAACACAATGCACGTGTGGTACAGATAAACACGACAGAGTGATCAGTGAAATTTTGGATGAGCTCAAAATCAAATGTTGAAGATACTTGTTAAATTGAATCAAAAAATAAAAAACTCCTATTAGTTCCATGTTCGGATCTATACAGGAGTTTTATTGTAGTGTTAGAAGCAAGACACACAAACCAAAAATAATTAAGATTGCGCCATAAAAGCAATTTAAAATGAATGGTCTTAATCTGTTGGGTACAAATATCAAATAGAGACCAGTAATTATAAGTAATATCCCAAAGAAGGACAGATTTTTCATATATTCTGTATTTAAATTTACACAGCTATAGGTCTGTGTCAATATATACCCTATATAAATGCTCATAAAGTTTTTCCATAAAAATGACCTTATTACTCTGTTTTAATCATATATTTATTGCATCCATACGGTATTGACAAATCACTATAATAATGCTAATATGTATATAACCTCAACTTCTGATTATTACTCTGGTAGGTAACCAGAGGAGGTTACAGTGAACTCAAAAAAGCATGGAGGTGCTTATGTTGAGTCCAGAAATTATGTGTGTACTTGCAGTGAGGTTTGTCATCTCGGTTACAACCCTCACAACTGTGATGGTAGACCACAAGTTCAAGTGGAAAAAGCTTCTTCCATTCTTCCTGGTGGATGTATCCATAGGAATTGTGGCTGGTGTCATCCACACAGTCAAGTACTGATGATCTTGCCCGCTGACGACACGTGTTGTTAGCGGGCATTTTTTATTGTATTATGCAGGTATGAAACCATATGATCATAAGAAAATAGAATCTAAATGGCAAAAGTATTGGGATAGAAAAAAGATTTATCAGATAAACGATAAGGATATAAAGGATATTAAACAGAAAAAATTCTATCCACTGATAGAGTTTCCATATCCATCGGGTCAAGGACTACATGTAGGACATATTAGAAGCAATACTGCTATGGATATCTTGGCTAGAAAAAGAAGAATGGAAGGTTATAAGGTACTTTATCCTATAGGTTGGGATGCATTTGGTCTTCCTACAGAAAATTTTGCAATAAAAAACAAACTCGACCCAGCGATAGTAACAAAAAGAAATACAGATACATTTAGAAGACAGTTGAAGTCACTAGGTTTTTCATTTGACTGGTCAAGAGAGATAAATACCACGGATCCAAAATATTATAAATGGACACAATGGATATTTCTACAATTTTTCAAAAAGGGTTTAGCGTACAAGAAAAAGATGACGATAAACTGGTGTCCAAAAGATCTTATAGGTCTTGCAAATGAAGAGGTGGTAAATGGTTGCTGTGAGAGGTGTGGTACAGAAGTTGAAAAAAGAGAAAAAGAACAATGGATGTTGGCTATTACAAAGTATGCAGACAGATTAGACAAAGATCTTGATGATGTAGATTTTCTACCAAAGATCAAGACTCAACAGAGAAATTGGATAGGAAAAAGTGAAGGTGCAGAAATAGATTTTCAAATAAAAGGTACTGATAAAAAAATAAAGGTATATACAACAAGACCAGACACTATATATGGTGTTAGTTATGTTGTTTTAGCACCAGAAAATCCTATTCTGACAGATTTGATGGCAAAAGTAGAAAATATTGAGGATGTTAAAGCTTATATTTCTGAGTCTAGAAAAAAAGATGAGATAGAGAGATTGTCAGTGGATAAAGAAAAGACCGGTATAGAAATAAAAGGAATAAAAGCTATAAATCCCGCAAATGGCGAAGCTGTGCCTGTTTGGGTTGCTGACTATGTTCTCGGCGACTATGGTACTGGGTCTGTAATGGCTGTACCTGCACATGATGAAAGGGATTATTTATTTGCAAAAAAATATAATCTCCCTATAAAAGAAGTTATTATCCCTCATATAATAGACAAGAGAAATCCTCCACAACAAGGTAAAAAGTCAGTAGCAAGAAGAAATGTTCATGCAATCGTTTACAATCCAAAAAATGGAAGGATTTTGGCATTAAAGTGGAAGAAACATCCATGGACAACTTTCCCAATGGGTGGTGTAGAGGATAATGAAGATGTAATATCTGCAGCAAAAAGAGAAGTCTATGAAGAAACTGGATATAAAAATCTAGTTGATCCTGTAATCTTGGGTGGACAAGTAAAAGCAGAGTACTTTGCAGCACACAAGGATCAAAACAGGGTGTCGTATACAAGTGCAGTACTTTTTGTATTGAAAAATGAAGATAAGGATGATGTATCAATAGAAGAAAGCGATGCTCATGATGTCGTATGGATGAATGAAAAGGATGTTACAGAAGAAAATATGACACATGCAGAAATGCCTATTTGGCTACAGAGATTTAAAAATAAAAATTATGCCTATACAGAACATGGTGTATTAATAAATTCAAATGAATTTGATGGTAAAAAATCAAATGAAATAAAAGAAGATATAACTAAATTTGTTAAGGGTAAATGGGTAAATAAATTTAAATTAAGAGACTGGGTATTCTCTAGACAGAGATATTGGGGAGAACCTATACCGGTTATACATTGTGATAAATGTGGTATTGTTCCAGTTCCAGAAAAAGAACTTCCTATAAAATTGCCTAAAGTAAAGAATTATTTACCTACAGAGACGGGCGAATCACCTTTGTCTGCCATATCAAAATGGGTAAATACAAAATGTCCTCAATGTAAAGGTAAAGCAAAAAGAGAAACCGATACTATGCCAAACTGGGCAGGTTCAAGTTGGTATTATTTGAGATATATTGATCCAAAAAATAAAAAAATATTGGCTGATAAAAATAAACTGGCATTTTGGACACCAGTGGATTGGTATAACGGAGGAATGGAACATACCACTTTACACTTATTGTATTCTAGATTTTGGCACAAATTCCTATATGACATAGGTGTTGTACCTACGAAGGAGCCTTATCAAAAGAGAACATCTCACGGTCTTATTTTGGCAGGTGGTGGAGAGAAAATGTCAAAATCTAAGGGTAATGTTGTAAATCCTGATGATATTGTGAATACTGTCGGTGCAGATACACTTAGATTATATGAAATGTTTATGGGTCCATTTGATCAAGCTATATCATGGGAAAGTTATAATATTGCAGGTCCAAGAAGATTTGTAGAAAGAGTATGGAAATTACAAGAAAAGATTTCAAGAGATAAGAAATTTATAGATACACCTACAGCTCTTGTGACAATAAATAAGACAATAAATAAGATTAATGAAGATACAGAGTCAATGTCATTTAACACTGCCGTAAGTTCTATGATGATAGCAGTAAATGAATTTGAAAAAGAAAAAAATATTTCAAAAAAAGTGTTTGAGGATTTTATAAAAGTTATTTCACCTTTTATACCTCATATCACTGAAGAATTATGGGAAGTGTTGGGTAATAAAGGATCTATACATACATCTATATGGCCTAGTGTAGATAAGACAAAACTACATAGTGACAAAGTAACTATAGTGATACAGATAAATGGAAAAATAAAAACTACATTTGAAACTGATAAGGGTAGTAACGAAGAATATATAAAGAATATTGCCTTAAATCATGATGAAATAAAAAAAGTAATACAGGGAGTAAGTCCGAAGAGGGTTATTGTGGTAAAAGATAAGATAGTAAATATCGTACTCTAATATAATCGTTATAAAATAGAGGGAAATTACACAAGTTTGACTTATTTACAAGCAAGTGATATAAAATAGGTAACAAATTATAAAAGTATGGCAACAATAACATTTAAACCAAAACAGTCAGCTAAGCGTTTACTCTCAGTTCTACCTGAGAGAGCTAAGGATGTAATTATAAAGAGATATGGTCTCGGTACAAATACTACCAAGATGACTCTGGATGCTATAGGTAAGATATATGGAATAACTAGAGAAAGAGTGCGCCAGATAGAAAATTATGCCATACAGAACATTAGAAAGTCAGATGCATACAAGTCTGAAAAAGTAACATTTGAGGAGCTTGAAAGTCTAATACACTCACTAGGAGGTATTGTTGTTGAAGAGGATTTTCTAGGTTCAGTTTCAAAAGATGCTTCACTTCAAAATCATATTAACTTTATTTTGGTTATTGGTGATAGTTTTAAGAAGAGAAAAGAGGATGAACATTTCAAACATCGTTTACATGTAAATGAAGCCGTAGCAAGACAAGTAGAAGAATCTCTAAAGAAGCTGTACTCAAGTCTTACAAATGAAGATCTACTTCCTGAATCAGAAATGATTTCAAAATTCATAACACATCTTGGTGAAGTTTCAGAAAAATACAAAAATCAGGAAGTGATGAAAAGATGGCTTTCTATATCAAAAGCAATAGGTAAAAATGCTATAGGTGAATGGGGAGTTGCACATTCTCCAAATGTTAAGACAAAAGGTATGAGAGATTATGCTTTCCTAGTTATAAGAAAACACGGTTCGCCAATACATTTTAGAGAAGTTGCAAAACAGATAACACAAGTTTTCAAAAAGAAGGCTCATGTTGCAACAACTCACAATGAACTTATAAAAGACCCTAGATTTGTACTAGTAGGACGTGGACTTTATGCACTTAAGGAATGGGGATATATGTCAGGTGTAGTTCGTGATGTTATAAAAAAGATAATTGAGAAAAATGGTCCACTAACAAAAGATGAGATCATAGAAAAGGTTTTGAAAGAGAGATATGTAAAGGATAATACTATCATGGTTAATTTACAAAACCAGAAACATTTCAAAAAGGACAGGGAGGGTAAATATTCTATTGTTGGTTAAACAGTTTTGGTGCTACAATATGTAGTATATGATTCGCATTGCTGATATTTGGAATCCACTTTTAAATAATTTTATTGGAACCACATTTTATCCTGTGATAAATATGGTTATATTTATTTCTCCACTTATACTTATGTATATACTGTGGTCAATATTTTGGCCACTGTGGAAGGATTATGTTCAGTCAAAGTATATTCTATCAGTAAAGTATACTTTACTCGAGATCAAGCTACCAAAAGATGTATTCAAATCACCACTTGCAATGGAGGTGTTTTTGAACTCTATATACAATGCTTCAGATGGAAGTCCTTACGATAGACTTTGGAAGGGTAGTATAAGACCAGAATATTCACTAGAGATGATATCAGCTCAGGGTAGTGTAAAATTTTTAATAAGAACAGAAGATAAGAGAAAATCAAACTTAATGTCGGCTCTGTACTCTCAATTTCCTGGAATTGAAATAACAGAAGTGGAAGATTATACAAAGTCAGTCAATTTTGATCCGAAAAAACTTAGAATATGGGGAGCCGAATTTATATTTACAAAACCGGATCCATTTCCAATAAAAACTTATGTGGATTATAAACTAGATAAAGATCCAAAAGAGGAGTACAAAGTTGATCCTCTAGTACCTATGATAGAGTTTCTGGGAAGTCTTGGTCCAGAACAGCACGTTTGGATACAGTTTGTGATACGTGGACATAAAGGTGATCAACATAAACCCGGAACTATATTTGGGGAAACAGATCTATGGAAAGACAAAGCAGTTGAAGAAATAAATAAGATCTTGATCAGAGATCCGAAGACTAAGATATCAGGTAAACCAGATAAGGATGGCAACGTCTCTCCTGTAACAATAACAAAGTTTGAGCAAGAGGTTGTAGAAGCATTGGAAAGAAGTATTACTAAACCTGCATTTGAAGTCGGAATAAGAGCCCTTTATATAGATAATAAAGATAAGTTTAACTCAGGAATAGGTGGTAGTGTGGGTGCAAACTTCAAACAGTTTGGTTCATATGAACATTTGAATGGATTTAAGCCAAATGGAGATTTGTGGCACCCAAGTATGAAGGGTGTTCCTTGGGAGGATCCGAGAAATGAAACTAGAGATAGTTACAGTAAAGGTGTTCTCGATGCCTATAAGAGAAGATGCTTCTTCCATGCCCCATATACTAGTCAAACAATAATACTTAATACTGAGGAGATAGCTACACTATTCCACTTCCCAGGACAAGTTGCAGCAACTCCTACATTAAACAGAGTACCAAGTAAGAAGGGTGAAGCTCCAGCAAATCTACCTATATAGTTATGAATAAAATGCTATTAAAAAGAATATTTAGAGAGTATTTTAAATATGTAGTTGTATTATTTATCATTTCAATATTTATTGGAATAATACTGTATATATCTAGAGCACCAGACAATTTCCCAAAGAAAATTGATATTTATGTAAAAGATGGTGGAAATATATCAACACTAAGTCAGGATTTATATGAAAAGAACATAATCAGATCACCATTTTTATTGAAACTTGCAGTAATGATACTGGGGCCTAAAGGAAAAATTCTCTCTGGAGAATATAGATTTGAATATCCGCAAAATACTTTTACAATTGCAAGCCGACTTTCTGAAGGTAGATATGGATTTTCAAAAATAAAAGTTACTATATTTGAAGGTAATAATGTTTCAGAAGTCGCACTTATAATGCTAAAGAATATACCAAATTTTAATGCATCTGGATTCTTGGCATTATCAAAACAATACGAGGGTTATTTGATGCCAGATACATACTATTTTTATGAAAATGTTACACCAAAAGAAGCTTTGAGAGTAATGTTACAGAACTTTGAGAATCAGACTAAACCTCTATTCGATAATTATTCACTATCAGAAGAAGGAAAAAATAAAGTAATAAAGATAGCTTCATTAGTTGAAGAGGAAGTAAGTGATATGCAAGATCGTAGGATCGTGTCTGGAATTTTGATGAATAGACTTGAAAAAGGTATGCCTCTACAACTCGATACTACGTTTTGGTATTTATTTAATAAGGGTAGTTTGGAATTAACTCTTAAGGATTTGGCTACAGATTCACCATATAATCTTTATAAACATAAAGGATTACCCCCAACACCTATTACAAACCCTGGCATAAATACTATAAAAGCAGTGCTCAACCCTCTACCTACCAAGTATTTGTTTTTCTTGACAGGTGATGATGATGTAGTGCATTATGCAGAAACATATAATGAACATCTTGCGAATAGGAAAAAATATATTGAATAAACCAGGTAAAGTCTATGTTGGCATGTCCGGTGGGGTAGATAGCTCAGTTTCAGCGTCAATTTTGAAGCAAAACGGTTTTGATGTAGTGGGAGTTTTCATAAAGGTATGGCAACCTGACTGGATAAACTGTACATGGAAAGAAGATAGAATAGATGCTATGAGAGTAGCTGCGGCTTTGGATATTCCTTTTATTACTTTAGATTTAGAAAAAGAATATAAACAAGGTGTAGTAGATTATATGATAGATGAATATAAAAAGGGTAGAACGCCAAATCCAGATGTAATGTGCAATAGGTATGTTAAATTTGGTGGATTTTATGATTGGGCTATGAAAAATGGTGCGGACTTTGTTGCTACTGGACACTATGCTCAAGTTATAGATGGAAACTTGGTAGCAGGAAATGATAAAAACAAAGATCAAACATATTTCTTGTGGACATTAACAAAGAAGCAGTTAAGTAAAACAATTTTTCCAGTCGGAAATATGGAGAAAACTCAAGTGAGAAAACTTGCAAAGGATTTTGATCTTCCAAATGCAGAGAAGAAAGATAGTCAGGGTCTATGTTTTATAGGGAAAATAGATATAAAAGAATTTTTATCTCATTATATAAAGCCAAAAATAGGTAATGTTTTAGATGAAAATGGTAAAACAATAGGTGAACACAATGGAGCCTTCTTTTTTACTATAGGAGAAAGACATGGCTTCAATCTAAATATAAAAACTCCAAATGATAAACCATATTATGTAATTTCAAAAGATATTGAGAAAAACACTATTACAGTAGCAAATAAGGATGAGAACGGCAGTCTTCCGAATAATATAAATACGATAAAACTTTCGAATATAAATTGGAATCAAGGACATCCTATTATAAATAAAACACTTTTAGCCAGATCAAGATATAGAGATAGTTTAGAAAGAATAAAATTTATTGATGAAAATACTGTTGTATTTGAAAAACCACAATACACTCTTTCTGAAGGTCAGTCTTTAGTATTTTATGATAAAGATATTTGTCTTGGAGGGGGGATTATCGAATTATTATCCACAGAATAATACACAATAATGATGGTATAATTATTCTGTATGAAATTCCTAAAGAGAATTAAGACTTTTTTAATATATTCTCTAGTATTATCTATTGTATACATTCCACATACTAGCCTCGCTTCTTGGAGTGGTAGTGCTTATTCTCCTGGAGAAACATTAAACCCAGAGTGTGCTCCTACTGATAGTGGATGTACGGTGAGTCTTTCTTTTACTGCAAGTAGTGGAAATATTGGTATTGGTAGTACTACACCATGGGGTAAGTTGTCTGTTAATCCAAATGGTATTACTGGTCCAGCTTTTGTTATTGGTTCTAGTACAGCCACAAGTTTTGTGGTTGATAATGGGGGAAGGGTTGGAATAGGTACAACAAACCCATTGGAAGAATTACATATTGTTGATACTACTTCTAATGCAATAATTTATGCAGATTCTTATAGTGGTGGAACAGGTTCATTTATAGGTCGAAAGGCAGGAGGTACAATATCAGCACCATCAGCTGTTACTGTATCAGATAGTCTTGTGAGTATAGGTGGTAGAGGTTATGGCTCTACTGGTTTTTCCGCATCAAGTAGAGGTGTAATAAATATTCGACCTTCAGAAACGTGGACTGATACAGCACAAGGAACTATTATAGCTTTTGAAACAACACAAAATAACACTACGTCCAGATCACAAAAAATGGTTATTGATGGGACGGGGCATTTGGGTATTGCGACCACTTCACCATACGCTAAGCTTTCAGTTACGGGCACAGGGGTTGGAACTACAACTTTTGCTCTCCGCCCCATCGCCTCCCAAACAGCAAACATAGTAGACATATATACATCAGCAGGAGTTCTAAAGGATGTAGTATCATCAGCTAATCTATGGGGCCTCGGCACCTCATCTCCATCAAGCAAACTATCCCTCACCCAAACCGCCAACA
>CAZLQL010000012.1:0-18364 GCA_964561875.1 uncultured Candidatus Saccharibacteria bacterium | reverse complement strand
AATAAAAATAAAACCATGCAAAATAATAATAAAAATATGGAGATAAAGGATTTCGATGCTGTTCGTCTAGGGGTAGCAAGCCCTGAAAAAATAGCAGAATGGTCATATGGTGAGATAACTCGCCCCGAGACTATAAACTACAGAACTCAGAGATCTGAAAAAGGTGGACTTTTTGATGAAAAGATATTCGGTCCAGATAGAGATTTTGAGTGTTATTGTGGAAAATACAGAGGAATAAGATATAAGGGAATAGTTTGTGAAAAATGTGGAGTTGAAATCACACGTTCTATAGTTCGTCGTGAAAGAATGGGACATATAGAACTTGCAACACCAGTATCACATATATGGTTCCTACGTTCTATGCCATCTCGTATAGGACTTGTTATGGGTATGTCTACGGGTGATCTTGAAAAGGTGGTTTACTTTGCTGGATACATAGTAACAAAGGTTCATGAAGAAGAAAAAGCAAAATTCTTGAAGGATCTAGATAGTGAATATAAATCAAAAGTTAAGCAAGCTCAGGATGATAAGACAAAGGAGATGTTAAAGGAGCTTGTTGTAACTGCAAAAAGAGAAATTGAAAATATAACTCCAGGATTTGTAATGGATGAAGTTGAATATCACAAGTATTCAATGAAATACGGATCATTGTTCGAAGCAAATATAGGTGCTGAAGCAATATTTGAAATTCTAAAAAAGCTTGATCTGAAGAAACTACATGTAGAACTTGAAAAAGAATTTACTGAAGCAAGTACTCTTGATAAAGAGAAGCTTGCAAAGAGAATCTCTCTTATAAAATCTATGATTACTTCTGGAATAAGACCAGAATGGATGTTCCTAACACGTATTCCAGTTATACCACCAGCACTTCGTCCTATGGTTGCTCTAGATGGAGGAAGATATGCTACTTCAGACATAAACGATCTTTACAGAAGAGTTATAAATAGAAATAATCGTCTACTTAAACTAAAAGAAATATCAGCTCCAGATGTTATCCTTAGAAATGAAAAAAGAATTCTACAAGAAGCAGTAGATGCACTTATAGATAATTCAATCAGACATGGAAGTACAACAGGAGTTTCTGCAATACAAGCTCAAAAGCATGCTTTGAAATCTCTTTCAGACAATCTAAAGAGCAAGCGTGGTCTATTCCGTCAAAACCTTCTAGGTAAACGTGTGGACTATTCAGGACGTTCAGTTATTGTTGTGGGTCCAGAATTGGCACTAGATCAGTGTGGATTGCCAAAGCATATGGCTCTTGAATTATTTAAACCATTTATTATTTCAGGACTACTTAAGAAAGAATTGGCTTATAACATAAGAGGTGCTGGAAAACTTATAGATGAGGGAGCAAAGGAAGTTTGGGAAATTCTAGAAGAAGTTATAAAAGGTAAATACGTTCTTCTAAACCGTGCTCCTACACTACATAGACTTGGTATACAAGCTTTCAGACCAGTTTTGATAGAAGGAAATGCTATTCAAGTTCACCCACTAGTATGTACAGCATTTAACGCTGACTTCGACGGAGACCAGATGGCTGTTCACGTACCACTAGGAGTTGAAGCTCAACTTGAAGCAAAGGAGATCATGGCTTCTGATAAAAATATTCTAAAGCCTGGTAACGGAGATCCTACAGTTGCTTCAAAACTACTTGATATTGTTCTCGGATGTTTCTGGGTTACAAAGACAGTTACAGGTGATAAAGGAGAAGGTAAAATATTTGAAAGTCCTGAAGATGCAATCATAGCTCACAACTTTGGTGTTGTAGGATATAGAGCAAAGATAAAGGTTCTTCCTCCGGAAAATTCACCGAAGTATGCTCAATTTGAAGGAAAGGTGTTTGAGACTACAGTAGGACGTATATTGTTTAATGAAATACTTCCAGTTGATTATCCATTTATAAACAAAGAAATAAACAGAGATAAACTATCTGGTATAATCGACGACCTTCTAACTCAACATGGAATGGAAAAACTTCCTCCAGTTCTAGACAAGATAAAGGCATTTGGATTTAAGTATGCAACTCACTCTGGAACTACATGGGGTATAGATGATGTTGTTATTCCAAAAGGTAAGGCTGCTGTTATAGCAAGTGCAAAGGTTAAATCTGATGAAATCGTAAATCAATTTAATGAAGGTCTTTTGACAGAAGAAGAAAGAATAAGAAAAAATATTGAGATTTGGCACAAGACAAAGAATGAAGTTGAAAAACTTATTCCAGACGCACTAGATAAAATGGGATCTGTTTACGACATGGTGTATTCAAAGGCTAGAGGATCACTTTCACAGATAACACAAATGGTGGGTATGAAAGGTCTTATTTCATCTACTTCAGGACAAGTTATCGAATTCCCAATTATTTCTTGTTCAAAAGAAGGTCTAACACCTATCGAATACTTCATTACAACTCACGGTTCAAGAAAAGGTCTTACAGACACAGCTCTAAATACAGCAAAAGCTGGTTATCTAACTAGAAAACTATTCGTTGTAGCACAAGATGTGATGGTAAGTGAATCAGACTGTGGAACAAAAGACTCAATAGTAATAAAGAAACAAACAGCTTCAGGTATAGATATACCTTTATCAAAAAATATTCGTGGAAGAGTTATTGCAGATGATATAGCTGATACTTCTGGAAAAATATTGTTTAAGAAAGGTCATCTACTTTCAAAACAAGATGCACTTAAGGTTGAGGAATCTGGAGTTACATCTGTAAAAGTACGTTCACCACTTTCATGTAAGAGTGTAAGAGGAGTTTGTGCATTGTGTTACGGTACAGATCTAGGAAAGAATAAACTTGTAGAGGTTGGAGAAGCAGTAGGTACAGTTGCTGGACAGGCTATCGGAGAACCAGGTACACAGCTAACAATGAGAACATTCCATGCCGGAGGTACTGCATCACAAGGAGGAGACATTGTTCACGGTCTACCACGTGTTGAAGAGGTATTTGAAAAGAGAAGACCAAAGAATCCTGCAGTTGTTGCTACAGTGGATGGAGTGATAAGTGAAGTTAAAGATCTTGGAAAAGAAAAAGTAATAAAGATTATTCCTGAACTTGAAGATAGATCAAAAGGAAAAAAGGGTAGTGAAATCGAATATGTATTCAACTACAAGCGTACTGCTCTTGTAAAATCAGGTGATCAAGTAAAGAAGGGAGACATTCTAACAGATGGTTCTGCTGATATTGATGATGTATTTGCTTACGGAGGAATCGATAAGACAAAAGAATATGTTATCAATGAAGTAGGAAAGATTTATGAACTACAAGGAGAAACTGTTTCAAGAAAACATATTGAAATTATAGTTAGACAAATGTTCTCAAGAAAGAAAGTTGTTAGCGCAGGTGATACAGATCTAGTAGAAGGAATGATAGTAGATGATGCATACCTACAAGAAGAAAATATGATAGCCAAGAAAGAAGGAAAAGAACCTGCAAAGGCAGAAGGAGTGGTTATGGGTATTGCAGAAGTATCGCTATCAAGAAAGAGTTTCTTATCAGCCGCATCTTTCCAGCATACTACAAAGGTACTTATAAATAGTGCAATAAGAGGTGCAGAAGATGATCTAGTTGGTCTAATGGAAAATGTTATAATTGGTAGACTTATCCCAGCTGGTACAGGATTTGCAGGTAGTGAAAAGCAAAAATTAATGGAAACTGTTCAACCAAGTGCGGATGTTGAGATAGAATAGTTTTTCTTAAATTCAATTGAGGGTATAATCCCTATATGTCTACAACTGTAGAGAAAATAAAAGAGAAGCTAACTATAGAAGATGTGGTTACTTCTTATATAAAAGTGGAAAGGGCTGGTAAAAATCTAAAGGCCAAGTGTCCTTTTCATAATGAAAAAACACCAAGTTTCTACATATCTCCAGATAGAGGAAGTTACTACTGCTTTGGTTGTGGAGCGAAGGGAGATATATTTACTTTTGTTGAACAGTTTGAAGGACTGGACTTCATGGGAGCTATGAAACTTCTTGCAGATAGAGCTGGTGTTCCTATTGTTATAGAAAAACCTGAGCATGCTAGTGAAAAAGAAAGGTTGTATAACATAATGGAAGATGCTACAAAGTTTTTTGAGGTAAATCTGAAGAACAGTAAGCTTGCCTATGATTATATAAAAAGTAGAGGTATAAAAGATGAGACTATAAAATCTTTTAGAATCGGTTATGCTCAAAATGAATGGAGAACATTATATAACTACTTAAAGACCAAGAAATATAGTGATTCAGATATAGAAAAAGCTGGATTGGCAAAGCGTCCTGAGCAGGAATATGGCGATTATCAAAAACAAAAAACTGCTAATGTCGAAAAAACACCTTACGATAGGTTCCGTGGAAGGGTTATGTTTCCAATATCTGATTCTAGTGGCAGAGTTATAGCATTTTCTGGAAGAATAATAGTAGATGATGGTAAATCAGCAAAGTATTTAAATAGTCCTGATACTCCACTTTATACAAAATCTACTGTTCTGTATGGTATTGATAAAGCAAAACAAGATATAAGAATAAAAAATTATTCTATTATGGTTGAAGGACAGATGGATCTTGTATTGTCTCATCAATCAGGTGTAAAAAATACTGTTGCAGTTTCTGGTACTGCTCTTTCTGATACTATTTTTTCAAAAGAAAATATAGTAAATAACTTGGGTATTGTGCGCCGCCTTTCGCAAAATATTATCCTAGCTTTTGATTCAGATAACGCGGGGCGAAAGGCGGCGCTTCGTTCAGCAAAAATTGCCTTATCTATAGGTATGGATGTAAAGATAGCAGATCTACCCGATGGAAAAGATCCAGCAGATCTAGTGAGGGATGATGTTGAGCAGTGGAAAAATGTATTGCGAAAATCAAAACATGTGGTAGAATTTGAGCTTGATGCCGTTATGCGGGATATAGAACAAGCTAAGCTTGATTCAAGGAAAATTCCTACCGCGATTCGGACACATATACTTCCATTTATAGCCTCCATTTCTGGGGCGATGGAAAAATCACATTTTATAAAACTAATTAGTGAGAGAACAGGTCTCTCAGAATCTTCGATTACAGAGGATTTGATAAAAATTGAAAAGGAAAATCAAATAAAAGAAAAAGAAGAATCAAAAACAAATATTTCCAAAAAAGTGGAAATAAAGAAAAATGATTTATCTCGTCTTGATATGGTTACACGCAGGCTATATGGACTCATGTTCTATATAGAAAAAAATCCTGATATTGATAAGGATATAGATATAAAATCGCAAATGGATTTTATAAAAAATCTAGTTGGTGAAGAAAAATATAAATCACTATCAGAACTACATTTGCTGATAAAAGATGATTTGTTAACAGAGGCAGAGGTAATGTATAACTCAAATAAAAATCTTAAAAAAGAATTTGATGAGCTTATATTAAATCTCGAATTAGATTTTACAAAAGAAAGTTTTACAAAAGCTATGGCGGATCTATCACAAGCAGAAAGAGGGAAGGATGATAGGAGGGTAGAAGAGATAAGTAAAAAGGTCCAACAGCTCACATTAAGGCTAAATGAATTATCAAAAAAGCGTAAATAAATTTAATAAAATAAAATGGCAAAAAAACAAAATAAAAAAACAAAAATAAAGAAAGCCACCAAGTCACCAAAGGTGAATCGTGTCTCTTTTAAAAATAAAGCAAAAAAGGTTGCCAAAAAATCCGTATCAAAATCTGGAAAAGTAGAAAAGAAAAATTCAAAAAAAGAAATAGAAATAAAAGCAGATAAGCTTATTTCAAAAGGAAAAGAAAGAGGATTTGTCACATACGATGAGATTTTAAAGGAATTTCCAAATGTTGAGCAAGATATAAATTTCCTAGATGATCTTTACTCCAAACTATCTACAGCTGGTATTGATATTTTGGAAGGAGGAGGTCTACTTGAAGTTGAAGCTCCAGAACCAGCTCCAAAGAAATATTCATATGGTTCAAGAAGTAGCGATTCCTCATACGATTCAATTCAAATGTATTTGAAAGAAATAGGACAATACCCACTTATTTCTGCTGGATCAGAAAAGGATTTGGCAAAGAGAATACAAGCAGGAGATATGGAAGCAAAGAACCTTCTGGCAAGAGCAAATCTTCGTCTAGTGGTTTCTATTGCAAAAAAATATGTTGGTAGAAGTCCTGATCTTACTCTTCTAGATCTTATACAAGAAGGAAATCTTGGTTTGTTTAAAGCGGTAGATAAGTTCGATTGGTCAAAAGGATTTAAGTTTTCTACTTATGCAACATGGTGGATACGTCAGGCTATTACTCGTGCCCTGGCAGATCAGTCAAGAACTATTCGTGTTCCAGTACACATGGTTGAGACTATTGCAAAATACAAACAAGTTGTACGCCGTCTCTCACAAGAATTGGGAAGAGAACCTTTGGCGGAAGAAATAGCTATAGAAATGGGTCTTGATGTAGATAAGATTTATAATATTGAGAAAATAGACCAAGATGTAGTGTCACTCGAAACACCAGTAGGTGATGATAGTGATGATGGTAAGTCAACTCTGGGAGATTTCCTATCAGATGATAAGATTCTTTCTCCAGACCAAGAATCATCACAGAGAATACTTCGTGATCAGGTAAATATGATAATGAATGATCTTTCAGAAAAGGAAAGAAAGATACTAGAAATGCGTCATGGTTTAAATGATGGTATTACTCATACACTAGAAGAAGTAGGAAAAGAATTTGGAGTTACTCGTGAACGTATACGTCAGATCGAAGCAAAAGCTCATGAAAAGATCCGTCAGCATGATAAAGTAAATCAATTGAAGAATTACTAAATGCAAGACACCTTTACTAAACTATATAAATCATTAAACAAGGCTCAAAAGGATGCTGTAGACGCTATAGAAGGGCCTATAATGGTTATAGCAGGGCCAGGAACTGGTAAGACGACTATATTAACATTACGTATAGCAAATATACTAAAACAGACGGATACACCGCCAAATGGCATTTTGGCTATTACATATACAGATGCTGGTGTAAAGGCGATGAGGGAGAAACTTGTTTCAATAATAGGTGATAGGGCGCATGAAGTAAGAATACACACATTTCATAGCTTTGCTTCTTCGGTTATAAATGAACAACCGGATCATTTTATCCATCTTCAGGATATGAAACAGATGACTGAAATAGAGCAAGAATTACTTATAAAAGAGATCTTACAAGATAAAGAGTTTTCTGATCTAAGACCATTGGGAAAACCAGATGCATATATAAGATCTATAATCAGTGCAATAGATGATGCAAAACGTGAGGCACTTTCTCCAAACGATGTAGAAAAGTTCGCTTTAAAGGAAATAAAAAGAATAGAGGATGATGAAAACTCTATATCAAGTAGAGGTGTTACAAAAGGTAAATTGAAAGCGGAAGCAATAGAGGCAATAGAAAAGTGTAAAAAAACAATCCTATTCTCAAAAGTTTATGAAATTTATGAAGATAAAAAAGTTAAAAATAAAAAATTAGATTTTAATGATCTAATATCAAACTTACTTTTAGCTTTTAAAAATGATGAACAATTGTTGAGACTTATTCAAGAGCAATATCTATATATTCATGTTGATGAACATCAAGATACAAATGATTCACAAAATACCATAGTATCACTTATTGCTGACTTTTTTGATACGCCAAATATATTTATTGTGGGAGATGAAAAACAAGCAATATATCGTTTCCAAGGAGCTTCTGTAGAAAACTTTTTATTACTAAAGAAGAAGTGGCCGAGTATGCGTCTAATATCTCTTGATACAAATTATCGTTCAAAACAGAAGATCTTGGATGCCAGTTTTGAAATGATAGAACATAACTATGAACAAGATGAGAATAAAGAATTGAGAATAGCACTCAAAGGTGGAAAAACAGAAAGTGATATAGAAGAAGATAAAAATAGTGTAACTATAGTAAATGGTGAAGATGTAAGTTCTACGGAGGACTATATAATTGATGAAATAAAATCTATAAGAAAAATAAATCCTGAAGCAAGTATAGCTATTATTACAAGACGCAATAGAGAATTAGACAGAATAATAAGACTATTTGAACAATCTGGCATACCAATATCGTCAGAGAGAAGCGTGGATATATTCCATCATCCAATAGGTATATTGTTTTTTGATTTACTTGAATATATTGCAGATCCAAATCGTATAGACATGCTTTCAAAGACTGTTATAGCAGGAATGTGGAATATGGATTTCAGTCAATCAGTTACATTTTTGAAAGATATTAAGAGTGGAAAAGTTGATAGTATTGAAAAGACTATTGTTGGAATTTCAAAGATAAGAAAAGAATTGTTAAATGACAGTTCAATAAATTTTCTTATAAATACAGCAACTCACTCGGGTTTTGTTGATCTGATTTCAAAAGATCCATCATACATACATGTATGGAAGGGTATAGTTTCTCTAGCTGAGTCTCTAGTAAATGACAGTAATATCCATAGTCCGATCGAAATCATAAAAAGTCTTTTAGCATACAGGACTTCAGCTGAGACTAGAATGGTAAAGGTTTCTGTTGGTGCCCCAGATATTCCTACATATGCTTTAACAGCACACGGTAGTAAAGGATTAGAATTTGATTATGTATTTATTCCTTATGCAAATGAAGAAACTTGGATAGGTAAAAATCGTGGTAGTTCTTTTGTATTACCGAAAAAGCAAGCAAGTTATAGTGATATAAAAGATCTTAGAAGATTATTTTATGTTGCATTAACTCGTGCGAAAAATAGAGCAATTATACTAAGTTCACTAGAGGAAATAGATGGAAAAATTCTTGAACCATTGAGATTTTTACAAGAATTGCCAAATGAGCATGTAGAATATATAAATCTACCTAGATCAAATAATAATAGATTATTAAATAAAAATATCGAAGAAATAGATAAAAATAGAGAAAATAAAATAGTTGATATTGCAAAAAATGTTTTATTGGAAAAAGGTTTGTCTGTAACTGCTTTAAATCACTTTTTAAATTGTAAAAATTTGTTTATATTTCAAAGTATATTAAAACTTCCACAGCCTTTAACAGTGTCTTCAGAAAAGGGAAATGCAATGCATGATGCAATATCAAAAGTTTGGATGCTTCAGGATAAAGATGAAAAGATTATAAAAGAAAAATTGGAAGAACGAATAAATGAATATTTGAAAGATTCATATCTCGAAACTCTAGATAAAGAAAGGGTAAAAGACGAACTTATAGGTAGTTCAAAAGATGTTGCAAAGTCTCTAAGTCAACATTTCTTGATGAAGGGAACTATTTATACAGAACACTGGGTTGAGTCTTCATTTTCCTATAAATATAAAGATAGTACAGTAAAAATACCTATTCACGGTAAACTAGATGCAATAATAGATAATGGAAATGAGGTCTATGTTTTTGATTATAAAACAAGAAAAGCAATGTCTGAAAAAGCAATAAAAGGTGAGACAAAAGATAGTGATGGGGGGTATTTCAGACAATTAGTATTTTATTATATTTTATTATCACAAGAACCAAGATTTAAAAATAGAAAGATAATTCCTTCTCTGGTATTTGTAAGTCCAGATGAAAAGGGTAGATGTCCGGTGATTACTCTACCTATAAATAATCAAGATATAGTAAAAGTAAATGAAGAGATAAATGCACTAATAGAAAGTGTTTGGAGCGGAGATATTACAAAAGGGTATTGTGATGACAAAGATTGTCAGTGGTGTTCACTCAAGAAAATAAGTTAGATTTTAAATATTAAGATTATTTTGCTTTGGTAATGTTTTCTGTATAAAACTAAAGTGTTAAAGGATCGCTGTCATTTTCTTGTATAAGAGCATCGATTGCTTGTTTAATACTTTCATATGGTTGCGCACCTTCTATTTTGATAGTTTGTTTACCTTTCGATACTATAAAGCTTGTTGGTGTGCCTTCTATTCCAAGATTTAATCCATCATTGTATTGTGCTTCAATTTTATCGGTGAATTTTTTACTTACAAGACAGTTATTAAAATCATCAACATTTAACCCTAAACTTTTTGCGATTATAGGTAGCTGTTTTTGGTCGAGACCATCTGGACTAGTTTGAGTAACAGAAGGAGTAATTTCATAAACTTTATTTATAAAACCCCAAAACTTTTCATTTCCGCCGAGAGCATTAGCACATTCTGTGGCCTGTGCTTCGTTACCTGAGTTTGGGTGGAGTATACCACCATCTGATCTTGTACCGATTTTATCTATTGGAAAATGTCTATATACCCAAGCTACTTTTCCTGATTTACCATATTCATTCATTACTTTTCTCATAGTTGAATGAAACATCTTACAAAATGGACATGCTGTGTCAGAATATTCAACAATCTTTATTGGAGCGTTTGGGTTTCCCAATATATGATCAGAAGATGTTACGGGTTTAACAGAATTTGTCTCTAGTCCAGACAATACTCCATTATTCGTCTTTTCTACATTTGTTTTTGTGGACCAAATAATAGATATTGCTATTATTGCTCCTGCAACTATTATTGCAGTTGGGATATTTAAAGGAGATACATTTTGATTTTTTTCTTCCATTGATTTCTTTTAAATTTTATATGTGTTTATTGTAACCTTATTTTAAAATATAGTCACATATTAAATCTTATTCTATAAGACAAAAGCCGAGTTTGCTCGGCTATGTTCGATATCACCAGTGTTCATTTAAATAGTAATACAATTTTTTGGACACGTCACAAATGATCACTGGCCAAAAGATGAAAGCAAATACAAGAACAATCAAGGATAGACATAATGATTTAAAAAAGATAACTAGCTTTGACTGGTCATCATAATAATCAAGTATGTTCGAGATAAAAATAACTGTCATAAGCCCTGAAATAGATAGGCTCATGAAGAAATAAAACTTCGTAATTGAATAAAGTATTTCAAATATATTCACAAAATATCCCTCCTTTCTTATATCAAACTACACTATCTATATTATTTGTCAAAATCTAAAACGGTAGGGTAAATGTTAAGGCACTTTCATTTTTCTCCTCCCATTTTGAGGTATCGAGTTTTATATCTTTTATCTGACCATTTAAACCAAGGTCTTTATATTTTAATTTCTTATTTAAGAGTGCATAGTCATATAATTCTTTTGTAATCCTTACATCCTCTATGCAGTATTTTATTATTTTATCTATTTCACCATTTTGCCACCATGTTATAGCTTCAAGTCCATGACCTGCTTTATTTCTACCTAGTGTCGCTTCTGCAATAGTATCAAGCTTTATTCTTCTACCAAGTGAATTTCTTACTTCAACCAATAGGTCTAAACTTTTTATCTTTGTAAGATCACCAGTGTAGTATTTATTTAATAATGGGATATCAAAATGATCTCCATTAAATGTTATAAACATATCTGCTTGTTCGAGTATAGGCCATAGTTTCGGAAAATCTTTTTCTAAATAACTTGTGTACTCATCAGTTAATGAATCATGAATACAGACCACAGATATATCTAGAGCAGTTGGATCGTTTGATCCTACATCACTAAAAATATTCTTTGTTTCAATATCAAAGGTTATTTTCCTCATTTTATTCAGTTTCTCCTGTGTTTAAATCTTTAACTTTATATTTCCCAGTTTTTACTTCTTCCTCACCTATAACTATTAGTTTACTAATATTTCTTTTATTTGCGGACTTTATCTGCTCCCCAATCTTTTTATAACTAAAATCTATAATCACTTTTTTACCATTTTTTCTAAGATCCTGTGCTATATCATTTGCATATGATGACTGTTCTTTTCCTATAACAGCAATATAGAAATCTGCACTAGGGTATGATAATGGTAAGCTCTTATAAGTTTCCATTACATCTCTAGCAGTAACATCTCCTAAACCAAAACCTACAGCTGGTACTTTCTCCCCACCAAACAATGATAATAAGTCATCATATCTACCGCCTCCACATAGAGACCTTCTATTTTCAGGATTTTTATCAAATATTTCAAATACGATTCCAGTATAATAATCAAAACCTCTCATTAGTGTTTGATCAAATACAGCATTTGTAATACCTAGTTTTTCCAACATATCTATTACTGATCTTATTTCACTTATACCCTCATGTTCCTCTTTTGTCTGTGGAAGATTTTTTGTAAACTCCTCAAAGTTTTTTGAATTTAGTAGGGCAAGCATTATTGGAGCTTTGTCACCAGTTATTTTTGTTATTTCTTCTTTGAATGTATTACCGTCTATCTTTCTTTTTTTATCAATTAGTTTTGATATTGTATGTGCAGATTTACTATCTAAGCCTAGAACATCTCTAGTTACATAGTTCATTAACTTTCTATTATTTATTCGTATTTCAAAATCTGTATCTTTAAGTCCACTAACTTTTGTAATATCATAAGCAATCTGAATCACTTCGGTTTCTGCATCTAGAGTCTCAACACCAAATATGTCTACATTTAATTGCCAGTGTTCGCGTAATCTACCTTTTTGCGGTTGTTCGTATCTAAAAAGATTTGGAATAGAGTACCAACGAAGAGGGAAAGGCAATTCTCTTTTTTTGTGAGCAACCATACGGGCAACTGTGGGTGTCATCTCAGGCCTCAATGTAACCTCTCTTTCTCCACGGTCTATAAAGGTGTAAGTTTGTTCATTTACGATTTCTTCACCTGATTTTGCTTTGTACAATTCAGCAGGTTCGAGTACGGAAGCTGTGTATTCTTCATAACCGTACTTTTCTACACACTTTTTCCATATTCCAAATATATGGTTTTGTATAGCCATATCATTCGGATAAAAATCTCTAACCCCTTTATAGCTTTCTGTGCTTAGTTTTTTCATTTCTTTCATATATTACAATATAGTGTATATTATCAAATATGCTAACTCTTTACAAAAAGGTAGGCGAGACACCACTTGAATGCATTGAAAACTATAGGAAAGAACATGTTGAGCTCGGGTCTTTACCTATGACATATGCTGGAAGATTAGACCCTATGGCAGAAGGGTTACTTCTGGTTTTGATAGGTGATGAATGCAAAGAAAAGGATAAATATCTTGGTTTAGATAAAAAATATGAAATAGAAGTTTTGTTTGGTTTAAAAACGGATACTGGAGATATTTTGGGTATTATAAATAGTATAAAGACTGATAGTTTAGAAATTAAAGATATTGATTTAAATAAATACAAAGGAAGATTTATTCAACAATATCCAAGTTATTCTTCAAAAACTGTAAATGGAGAACAATTGCATACTTTAGCTCGAAGAGGAGAATTGCCTGAAGAGATGCCAAGAAAAGAAGTTGAAATATACGATATAAGAGAAATTGGCCAGAGCAATGTTTTGGGTAAAAATATTGCAAATAATTCTATTTTAAATATAAATAAAGTTAATGGAGATTTTAGACAGAAGGAAATAATCGAAGAATGGAATAATTTTTGTGATAAATACAGTGATGTATCTTTTAAGGTTCTTAAATTGAGAGTTCATTGCAGTAGTGGAACATACATGAGATCACTCGCAGAAAGAATAGCAGAAGATATTGGTGGTTTGGGTATGGCTTTGAGTATTAAGAGGATGAAGATAGGGGGATATTGTTTAGATTTCTAGTTATTTTATTTCAAAACTAAATCTTCAAGATTCTTTATTCTAGGTTTAAAATCCTCAAGTATAATCAATTCCACATTTTGAGCTCTTATCTCATATCTACCGATGTGTGCTTCGATTTTCTCCATATTAATACCTAGTTCTTCCATATCATAATGAAGATTAGATATGTCATCTCTGATATCAGATATATCATCAGACATTTTATCCATATTTTTTTCTATCCTATCTATTTCATTTTTTGTCATCATTGCAAGACCTTCGATTTCTCTGTGAACTCCATCAAACCTCTCATTCATTTCTGATTTTATAGCATCAAATCTTTCATTCATCTCTGATCTAAGTTCATTCATCTCTGATCTAAGTTCATTCATCTCCGATCTGAGTCCGCCCATCTCTGACTTAAGTCCATCAATCTCTAATTTAACCCCATTAAATCTTTCATCCATTTCTGATTTAAGAGTATTAAATTTTCCATCTATTTCAATTCTAAAATCTTTTATCTCTTTTACAATAAAATCTTTCACCTCTTTGATAATAAAGTCTTGAAAATCAATTATATATTGTGGTGTTTTTTCTATAACCATAATTTTATTTATTTAATTTATAATACTCGCGAGATGTAGGTCTACTACGTTAGTTTATCTTTGTTTTAAATCATTATATTAAATGGATTTTATTAAAACAATACAAAAATATACAAAAACTTTATCAAAATTTTATTTTGAGTGGATAACCACAGGGCGCTACACTTATTTGACTAGATTATACTAATGTGTTAGTGTCTTAATGAAATTTGAAAGAAAAATGAATAATCCTGATCTAGTAGGAGTAACGGAGCAAAATCTTGCTAACCTTGTATATAGTTTAATTCTTTTGAAAAAATGGAGAGATGAACACTGTTTGGGTGAGCCTGAATTGTCTGATGATGAAATTGATATGCTTGGTGTGATTGAGATAAGGCCTGGAATAACAATTTCAAATCTTGCTAAATTTTTAGGAATTACTCTATCAACTATAACAGATAAGTTAGAAAAGCTTATCGGGTTGTCTTATGTAACACAACAAGGTGAAGGTAGAAAATTGCCAATTCATTTAACAGAGGAAGGTAAGAAAGTTCTTTTGAAAGGTAAGTTCAGGTACTTACACCAGGTTGGTTTTAAGTTTAATTTGCAAGACGGACAAGCTATATCTGAATTAAATAAACATCTTGTTGATATGAACAGTAAACTATTGGAAATGTTACTTGAACCATTTAGTCCAGTTTACTGAATAAAACAAACAAAGCCGAGTTGCTTACGCATACTCGGCTTCGCTTTTTATATAGAGATAAGATTCGATTTATTTAAGCTTTTCTTCCAGCTTTCGCTCTATCTGTATTTGTCAGATATTTCTTTCTCAATCTTATGTTGATTGGAGTTATTTCTAGGTATTCGTCTTCACGCATTGTTTCAAGTCCTTTTTCTATATCTAGTTTCCAAGCTGGAGTAAGCATTATGTGCTCATCATTTCCAGATGATCTCATATTTGTTAGTTGTTTACCTTTACATGGGTTTACATCCATATCTTCACCCTTTGATACATCTCCTACAACCATTCCTTCATATACTTCAGTTGTAGGTTCGATAAATATTCTTCCACGTTCCTGTAGGTTCCATAGTGCAAAAGCTAGTGCTTTTCCTGTCATCATAGATGTCATAGAACCTGTAGTGTGCTTTTCTATATTACCTGCATATTCTTTGAATCCTATAAATCTGCTAGCCATTATTCCTTCACCCTTTGTATCTATAACAAACACACCTCTATATCCTAGAAGTCCTCGAGTTGGTACTTCAAATAGCATTCTTGCTTGTCCATCTTTTGTTTTCATGTCAGTCATCATAGCTTTTCTCATTCCAAGTTTTTCTATGATTGCACCAGTAAACTCTTCGGGTGTGTCGATTGTAAGTTCTTCAAAAGGTTCAGTTTTGATACCATTTTCTTCTTTTATGATAACTTGTGGTTGAGATACTTGTAGCTCATATCCTTCACGTCTCATATTTTCAAGTAAAACTGCAATATGAAGTTCTCCACGTCCGAATACTCTATAGTATTCATTTGATGAAAAATCTACTTTAAGACCAACGTTTATTTCTAGTTCTTTTTCTAGTCTTTCTCTTATTTGACGACCTGTAACAAATTTTCCTTCACGTCCTGCAAAAGGGGAGTTATTTACTAGGAAGTTCAGAGAAATAGTAGGTTCATCGATCTTTATTGCTGGCAGAGCTTGTGTACTCTCATTGTCAGTTAGAGTTTCACCAATATAAATATTCGGGAAACCTGCAATAGTAACTATATCTCCTGCACTAGCTTCAGCAATTTCAACTCTCTTTTTACCTTCAAATGTAAATAACTTTGTAACTTTTCCTGTCGCTACTGTTCCGTCTATCTTTTTTTCAAATACGGTTTGACCTGTCTTTATTGTTCCATCATAAATACGTCCAATAGCTAAACGTCCTAAGAAATTATCGTAACCTAGGTTAAATGTTTGAACTGTAAGTGGTGCTGTAGCACTATGATCTTTATTTGCGGGCGGAACATGCTCAATTATCATATCAAGAAGGGGAGTAAGATCCTTTCTTTCGTCAGTAAGATTTCTCATTGCTACTCCTTCACGACCTATTGCATATATTGTAGGGAAATTTAATTGTTCATCATTCGCACCAAGTTCCATGAATAGTTCAAGAACCATTTCATGCGTATGATTTGGATTTGCAGCCGGTTTGTCTATCTTATTTATTATAACTATTGGTTTAAGTCCTAATTCAAGAGATTTTTTCAATACGAATCTTGTCTGAGGCATAGGACCTTCTTGAGCGTCTACTACTAGTAAAACTGTATCAATAGAACGTAATACTCTTTCTACTTCAGAACCAAAGTCAGCGTGTCCCGGTGTATCTACTATGTTTATCTTTGTTCCTTTGTATTCTATAGATGTGTTCTTTGCATAAATAGTAATACCGCGCTCTTGTTCTAGAGCATTTGAGTCCATAGACCCATCTTCACCGTGACCACATTGGGTCATTATTGCGTCTGTTAATGTTGTTTTTCCGTGGTCTACGTGTGCGATTATCGCTATATTTCTTATATCCATATGTCGTTAAATTAGACATACAGTAAAACATAAAAATCAGTTAAAAGTCAAATACTCTTATCGCATTGTCTACCATAGCTCTTTTTACTTTTTCTATATCTTCATTTCTTATTTCAGCAATTCTTTTTACAACTTCCTTTACATAACTAGGTTCATTTCTCTCTCCTCTATATGGTACAGGGGATACAAAAGGGCAATCAGTTTCTGACATTATCATATTTAAAGGTATATTCTTTATTACTTCATCATAAGTATTTGCAAATGTTATTACTCCAGTGAACGATAAAGTAAAGCCAATATCTATAAACTTTTTGGCAGTTTCATAATCCCCAGCAAAGAAATGTACATTACCCTTTGCTTTTGGATATTGTCTTAGTACAGAAAGTGAATCTTCATATGCATTTCTAATATGTAGCATAAGTGGTCTATTTATTTCTATAGATAATTCTATTTGTTTTTTGAAATTATCTATTTGCTCATCTTTTGTGTCTTTTTCCATTCTAAAATAATCAAGACCACATTCACCTATGGCTTTTACTTTTGGATTTGAGGCTAATTTTCTATATTGTTCAATATCAAATTTCTCTTCATTACTATGTGTTGGGTGGAGTCCTATACAAGCAAACACTCCGTTTTCATATCCATTAGCTATTTCTACTGACTTTTTTGATGTTTGCATATCTGTTCCTACATTCATAAACCACACTTTTTGTTCTAGTGCTTTATTTTCTATCTTACCCTGATCATTTTTAAAATCTGGGAAAAAAGTATGTGAGTGTATATCTATATATTCAGGCATGTGTGTATTATATATTATTTTAAATAAAAAAACGGCCCCGATCACGAAGTGATACGGGGCCGAATAAGTTGAAATACACTTAAACCTTACTTTAATTCCGACATTCACGCTCTTTGAAGTTCTGAAGCAGGGAACTCATCTGGTTGCTGTGTAACCATTCTTTCGGCGGTCACAGCAATGAGATTCCTCCACTCACCACGAACATCGAAGGCGATCTGCTCCAAGCTTTGATCACCGTCGATAGGCACAACCTCGATACCCTCAGCTTGGAACGCTTCAGTTACCAGAGTTGCATTTGAAATGTAGTTGAACCACCTCCTTTCAAATGCACCTCCATCGATACGCTTCTGTCTCGCAAGACGTTCGCCATTGCGAGACTGACACGTACCATGGCATCCGTTGATGTGGACAATCTTGACTCGATCGCTGTGACGGGCAAAACCAGAGATGAAGTGTCTGACTTGCTCAGGATTTCTGCACCAACCATCCCAGATGAACCGCTTGATTCCACCAGTCGTCGTCCTGACGTATGCTGCATTGACCATGGGAATGAGTACCTCATCGGGTACCAGATCCCCTCCAGCCACAACAGTTTCCCACTTCGCCCTAAAATTGGGATCTTTTTCCATCCTCTTGCGGATGAGATCACCTGTACCGATATAACCGGCGCTGCTTTCACCCACACCCTCATTTTCCTTAAGGGAGTTGTATGAGTAACCCTTCCCAACGGATGGGCCACCTAGTATCACTAGATGTTGGGTGTGACTGTTTCCACTGATTCTATGCATTTGACCTCCTACAGTTTTACATACATTCAGCCTTTATATCTTCCAGTCTTGGAAGAACAAGCCGAGGAAT
>CAZLQL010000011.1:15619-19779 GCA_964561875.1 uncultured Candidatus Saccharibacteria bacterium | reverse complement strand
GTGGTACTTTTTGTACCATTTTTTGTAAACACGGTCAGCTGACCGTGTAAACTGGCGCACCCTTCCCCTTCAAGCTCGGAGCACTGACCGTTCCCTGGCCTTGTTCCGCCGAGTCATGATCAAGACCTGCCGGTCTTGTTGAGGTGGGCGTGTGATGTTGCCTGCTGTGTCGTCGCTGATTTGGGTTACTCCGGTTAGCGACACCGCGGTGAGGACTCGAATACGCTGGCCTTTGGTCCGGCCGATGGTGCTTCACACCATTCTGGCCACAGGTCGACCTGGCGAGGCGTTCGATCTCAGGATCGATTGAACCCGATTCCAACGAATCCGATTCCATGAGAGGGCCGTTGTAGCCCCCGGAAGAAACGGAATCGTGGTTGGAGAGGATTCCCCACTTGTAAGCGGGGGTCGAGCCACCGCGGTGAACTGGGTTTATATTATACAGAAAGGCGATGTAATCACCGCTCTTTGGTTCCGTCTTCTCATCGATGGTGTCCGTGAGATACGGCACGGCTCGTTCCTCATCAACGACGACAAACTGTCTGTTGCCAAGAAACACCTCCTTGGCAGTGACAGTTCCTGCATTGTCCATGACCCTTGCAAAGGCATAGCCCTTGCAGACCTTGGTAATAACACCAAACCTTACATTATTATTCATTTGACGGCACCTCCATGCCGTATACCGACATTACAATGTACTATTGTATCGAACCGAACAATTCGGCTGACATTTAATATACTAGCATATATTATAGATTATGTCAATACAGATATAGCATGCATAGTATAGGTAAATTCAATAAATATGGAGACAAATAAAAAAGCCGGATACACTCCGGCTTTGTAGAAATTTTCGACTAAGTTTGAAAAAACCTATATATGCATAAACCCACTAAATCTTGATCTAGGAAAAGGTGGTGGTGAACCCTTCCTATCCAACCTTTCTTGTTGGATATCTCTCGCTTCCTCAGATCTCAACATCCTCCAGCTATCTGCCAGCCCCCATTTAGTGGATCCAATTTTTCCACCCTCGATCTCGATCGGAAGAAATACAACTTCAGTTCCAATCTCAATATTTGACGCATCTGGAATTTTTGAAAAATCAACTCCTTGGGCTGTGCGTTCAAACCGATATTTCCTATCCGGATCAAGAGTAACCGGATCATTGAAGTACGCCCCTTGGCTCATTACTCTTGCTTCATACATCCTCCTGTCACCTGAAAGTCCAGTTATACTTGCCAACAAAACACTCACGCTTTTGTCTTTATCATTCATAGCACCTCCATGCATTTTTTATTTATTTTCTGCTTCCTGATATTTTGTATCACACTTATACCTCATATGTCAAAGATATTTAAAATTAAATTTTATTATTTCTTTATCTCCAATATTTAAAATATAGTGTATGGAAATAAAAATCATAAATAAAACTGAAAATGAATTCCCTTTTCTACTTAAACAGATCAATGATCCACCTGAAAAAATATATTTGAAAGGAAATTTACCAAGTAGTGATAGTAAGATACTTGCAGTTGTGGGTTCTAGGAAACATTCAGAATACGGTAAATCTGTTTGTGAAAAATTAATAAAAGGATTATCTGGATACAATATATGTATAGTGTCTGGACTAGCATTGGGTATAGATAGCATAGCTCACAGAACTGCACTCGACTCTAGTCTACAAACGATAGCTTTCCCTGGATCGGGCCTAGATGAAAGTGTGATGTATCCCAAGAGTCATATAAATCTTGCTAGAGAGATTGTCGATAAAGGTGGTGGACTCATATCAGAATTTGAAATGAAACAAGAAGGAAGTCTGTGGACATTTCCAAAAAGAAATAGGCTTATGGCAGGCATATCACATGCAACCCTTATAATTGAAGCCGAGATCCAAAGCGGTACTCTCATAACTTCAAAACATGCAAGTGAATACAATAGAGATGTGGGTGTTGTACCTGGAAGTATATTATCTTCATTATCGGATGGTCCAAACATGCTTTTACGTATAGGAGCAATACCTATAAGAAACAGTAACGACATACTAGAGATGTTAGGTATAAAAACAAAGGATGAAACTACAGATAGTATGCAAATTAAAATACCTATAGACTTAACAGAAAATGAAAAAATAATTTATGAAATAAAATCTAGAGGTATAAAAAATATCAATGAATTAATAGAAAAAAGTAATTTGAATATAAAAGACTTTAATATAGCCATGACTGGACTCGAAATAAAGGGGTTATAATGACTTAATCCTCATTTAGTGATATAAATTTATTATGGAAAAAATAGAAATCTCGAATCACGTAAAACTAGATTTAAATAAATTTGGTTTTGTAAATAGAGAAAAAGACTCAAAAAATAGGATAGTTAAAAATAGATGTGGTAGAGACTTTTTATATTATTCTTTAAATTTTATTGAACCAGAGAAATTTAATCCTGAGAATTTAAATCCGTTAACAATTGAAAATAGAAATATATTTGGACTAAAATTACCATCTTCATTTATATGGACTGGTTTGACCTTTAAAAATATTCCTAAATTACTTTCAGATAAGGGATATTTTTTAACAATTAATTCCATAAAAATAAAATCTTATTTCGATATTATATATTCTTTATTTTTCAGAGCTCCCGAAGACTTCTTTGAGTCTATGAAGGTTTTAAAAGATTGTATAGATAATGGAAAAATAGTAGGTATAGATATTTCTATTAGTTTAGGTGGACTTGTTGATCACGTAATGTTTGTCTACGGATACGATAAAGATAATTTATACGTTTTTGACACACACAAAGCTTATTCAATAAATTATACTAAAATAACCCCAGAGAATGATAATAGATTTATAATGAAATTACCTTTTAGTACTATAGAAAAATCTTGGACCAGATTTAGTAGAATATGGATTATTGATAAAAGTTTATAAAAACAACAAGTCTCTTTCTATATCATCAGTATCGGTACCTTTTTCTTTATGATCCAAAGCATTTTTTGTAGAAGCTAGATAAACTATTCTTTTGCCATATTTTTCTTCCAATTTATCTATTCTTTTATGAATTGATTCAAATTTATCTACATAATCACTATGGCCAAAAAGGTCATTTTGAGAAGCATCTTTTGGAACGAGACTTGATAAAGTCACACCAACTGTCCTATATTTTAATTCTTTAAAATAAATTTCATCAAAATATTTCAAAACTTCCTTTAATATGATTTCAGGGGAATTACACGGCAATGGAAGTCTGACTCTTGCACTTTTATAAGAAAAATCTTTTGTTTTTAAGAATATATAGACCTCTTTTGAAACTAAATTATAATATCTAGCTTTATTACAAGCATCTTCTATGTGTTTTGAAAGCTGAGACAATAAAAATACTTTATCGTTTGTAAAAGGATGAAATGAACGAGTCTTCTGTATAGAACCATATAAAGTCTTTTTTTCTGAATCGACTCCCACTATACTTTCTCCTTTTAATTCATACCAGATAACTTCATGGGGTTTTGATAAATTTTCTCTTATCCAATCCCTATCCTTTTCTACAAAATCAAAAACATTTTTTATCCCTCTTTTTTTAAGAAAAATTGATGTGCTCGGACCTATACCCCAGACTTTATCTATAGGTGTATTTTTTAAAAAATATTCTACATTTTCTTTATGTATAAATGTAAAACCATTTGGCTTTTGCCATTTTGAAGCTAGTTTTGCTAGAACTTTTGTTGGTGCAAGACCTATGGACACAGACAAATCAAGCTCTTTACGAACATCATGTTTTATTTTCTTTGTAATATCTTCATAAGACATCTTTAGTGGCTTATCCCAACCTGTAAGATCTGCGAAGCATTCATCTATACTGTATTCCTCTACGTTATCTGTATATCGACGTACGATATCAAACATCTTTTTTGAATACATAGCATATGATCTATAGTCTCCAGGAAGGATAATCACATTTTTAAAATCTTTTTTTATTTTAAATATTGGCATACCTCGCACTACTCCTAGTGCTTTAGCCTCATACGAAAGTGCTGACACTATCCCCCTCTCTTCTCCAGTTACAACAGGTAAACCTCTTAGTTTTGGATTTTTTGCAATTTCTACACCCACAAAAAAAGCATCTCCATCCATATGGAATATTATTTTTTCTCTTTTATTTTC
>CAZLQL010000011.1:0-15519 GCA_964561875.1 uncultured Candidatus Saccharibacteria bacterium | reverse complement strand
TTTATATCTCTTCTTCATTAAACCCATTTTTCTTTGAGTTAATTAACTTTGATATAGTGTAAGCCAATTTATCAACTTTATCATTTAACTGTTCGATATCTCTTTTTATATCTTCATTATTATTCTTTGAATTTGAAAAGTTGTTTCTGGGAAAATTGTCTCTATTACCAAATCCACTATCCCTATTTGATATATCTCTATTTGAAAAACTGTTTTTTCTAGGATCTCTTCTTTTTGATCTATCTCCACCCATAGCCATTCTTCCAGCAAAACAGTCACGACAATACACAGGCTTTTCTCCTGTAGGTTTGAAAGGTATATCGCAAGTCTTACCACAACTAGCACATACTGCTTTATGCATAGTTATAGGCCTAGAATCTCTATTGAAACCTCTATTATCTCTATTTTCCTTATTTTTAAATCCTTTACTGAAACGTGGTTTCTTGAAATTATTCATTTAGTTTATTTTAGAGATACTTTGTATAAGAAATATCTTAAAATAACCATACCATATAAATCCAAAAATGGCTATATTATTGATATTTATCAAATTTATATCAATTTTTTTATAATCTTTTTTATATTTAAAATTTGCCTCTTTTACTATTCCCATGTAATACTTACAAATATGGCACATACAGTATGTGCAAAACAAAATGAAACTACTTATAGTTGAATCCCCTGCAAAAGCAAAAACAATTTCAAAATATCTAGATGGTAAGTACACAGTAAAAGCATCAGTTGGTCATATAAGAGATTTACCAAAAAGTAATAAAAAAGCTATCGATATACAAGGTGGCTTTATTCCCCATTATGAGATTTCTCCAGGAAAAGAGAGAGTTGTTGCAGAAATAAAAGAATTAGCAGATAAAGCTGATGAAGTAATACTAGCAACCGACCCCGACCGTGAAGGTGAAGCTATTGCTTGGCATATAGCAGAAGCCACAAAACTCAAGAATCCAAAAAGAGTTGTTTTCCATGAAATCACAAAAGAAGCAGTAACAGAAGCAATGGAAAATCCAAGAAAGATTGATCAAAATCTTCGTATTGCCCAAGAAGCTCGTAGAGTACTAGATAGACTAGTTGGTTATGATCTATCTGGACTTATATGGAAAAAAGTACGTTACGGACTATCTGCTGGTCGTGTACAATCCCCCGCTCTACGCATCGTCATGGAGCGTGAGCGCGAAATACGCTCTTTCATCTCACATCCATACTGGGTAATAAAAGCAAATATAAAAACAAAAAAGGGTGAGAACCTCGAGGTTTTGTGCGTAGAAGAACCTACAGACAAGAAAGTGATGGAAAATGTAATCAGTAAAGGTCAAAGTGGAAGATGGATCGTAGTAGATACAGAAGAAAATAAAGAAAAGAAGAAACCGCGTGCACCTTTTATAACATCTACACTTCAACAGGCGGCGAGCTCACGTCTCGGTTTTGCACCTTCACGTACTATGATGATCGCACAAAAGCTATATGAGGCAGGACATATAACATATATGCGTACAGATAGTACAAATCTATCGAAACAAGCTTTGGGTGAAATAGCTTCGGTCATAGAAAGAAAATATGGTAAAGAATATTTATCATTTAGAACATACAGCGCAAAGAGCAAAAATGCTCAAGAAGCACATGAGGCTATAAGACCATCACATGTAAGTGTCTTATCTGCTGGAATAAATCCAGAACAAAAAAAGCTATATGAGCTTATATGGAAACGCACAGTTGCTTCACAAATGACAGATGCGGAGATACTTAGAACAAAAGTTATAGCAAATATTGATTCAAATGACATTCCAAACTTCCATGCAAATGGATCTAGAACCCTATTCCCTGGTTGGCTTTTGGCAGATGAAGAAGGTAAAGGTGATGATATAGAATTACCAAAACTTCAAAAAGGTGATCCTCTTACACTTATAAATATATTTAGTGATGAAAAGAAGACTGAACCGCCACCAAGATATACAGAAGCAGGACTCGTGAAGGAATTGGAAAAAAGAGGTATAGGTCGTCCTTCTACTTATGCAAGTATAATAAAAACAATAGAGGATCGTGGTTATGTTGAAAAAGAAAATAAGAGCATAAAACCAACAGATACTGGCGATGTTGTTTCAAGTTTTCTTGAAGCTAACTTTATGCACTATATAAACGATTCTTTCACTGCAGAGATGGAAGATTCTCTCGATGACATAGCAAATGGAACAAAAGAATATGTTGCCACATTAAAAAAGATATACTTACCTCTTGCAAAAGAAGTTAAAGAAAAAGAAAAGGAAGCAAAAATCACAAATCTTGGAGATGCTGATTCAAAATATAAATGTCCAAAATGTACTAGTCCTATGGTTATAAAACTAGGTCGTGGTGGAAAATTCCTTTCTTGCTCAACATATCCTGATTGTGATGGAGCATTGACAATAGATGGTACTGAGATAAAGAAGGATGAACCAATAGGCCATGACCCAAAGACTAACCTACCTATATATGTACTCATTGGAAGATTTGGACCATATGTACAACTCGGTGAAAAAGCATCGAAACAAAAAGGTAGAAGAAAGAAAACAGATCCTGTCGTAGAGAAGCCACGCATGGCATCTATACCAAAAACTATGGATATAACAAAAGTTACAGTAACTGATGCTTTAAAGTATCTTAGCCTTCCTAGAGTGTTGGGAATAAATCCTACAAATCAAAAGGAAATATCTGCAAATGTCGGAAGATTCGGACCATATGTAGTTTGTGATGGAGATTTTAGATCACTAAAAGGTACTGATAATCCATACGATATAACACTAGATAGAGGTATAGAAATATTTAGCCAACCAAAACCTGTTAGAAAAGGTGGATTTAGATTTAAAAAGTCTCCGAAAAAAGAATAAGTTAAAAATAATAGATTAGTGAAGGAAAGATTATATAAATAGTATATACAAATAATTTAAGTCGGAGTATATAATTTAAGCTATTTTATACTACAAAATCTTTTATAGAGTATATTTCTTCGTTTTCATCTTTAACAACTTCTTTGAAAGGTCTATCATCAACCGGTCTTTCATTGGGGTCGATTTCAACTGCGGGAATGTTTGGTGCAGGGTTTGCTTTAACCCTCTCCACAACATCTGAAGATGAGAGTTTTTCCAAAATAACCTTTATATCTTCTGGGCTAAAGAAATCTATAGTGATTCTTCCACCATTTCCATGATCACGAGTATTTATACTTACTCTAGTTCCAAGTGATTCATTTAGCTTCTTTTCCATTTCTACAATCTCTGGATCACTTGACCATGTTTTCTTCCTAGCTCTTTCTGTGGCAATCTTTCTTGCTATGGACTCTGCATCACGAACACTCATCTTTTTTAATATGATCTCTCTAAAAAGTGTTTGTTGTTCTTCTTTTCTACTAGTAAGTGCTAGAAGTGGTCTAGTATGTCCTTCTGATATCCTACCGTCTGATAACGCATTTAAAATTTCATCAGGTAAAGCAAGGATACGCAGGGTATTTGAAACATATTCCCTACTTTTTCCAACTTTTGTTGCTATCTGTTGGTGTGTCATAGCAAACTCTTCTATAAGCCTATTGAAGGCTCTAGCTCTCTCAACAGAATTTATATCCTCTCTTTGAAGGTTCTCGATAATTGCCAATTCTAGTTTAACCTTAGCATCTTCATGACCATTTCTTATAAGTGCAGGCACAGTAGCTAAGCCAGCAATCTTTGAGGCACGAAGACGTCTTTCACCAGATATGAGTTCATATTCAACCACCATACCACCGTCGTGTTTTACTACTTCTTTTCTAGTAACTACAAGTGGTTGTAGTATTCCGTACATACGTATTGAGTCAGCAAGATCTCGAAGTCTTGCCTCTTCAAACTCTCTTCTTGGTTGATATGGGTTTGGCTTTATCTTTTCTGTTTCTATCCAAAATATTGAATCGCCAAAATAATGTGATTGTGTCATGAAATCTATTTTATCATTTGATTTTTGATAATGGAAGAATAGTTTGATTTTATATGAAAATTTAGTAGACTTGTATCTATATATGCCAGAGTGGCGGAATTGGTCTACGCGCACGACTCAAAATCGTGTGAAGGTAACTTCTTGTGGGTTCGAGTCCCACCTCTGGCACCTAAATTTCTTATTCAATTTAAAAGAGAAACTTAACAAACTTAGAAGACTGGGTTCTTTTTACTATGTAATTGGGTTAATTGTGACTGATGGGTCATTATCATCAGATGGTAGACATATAATATTCTCATCAAAAGATATTGAACTGATATATGAATTTAAGAAAATCATGTTAATTAATAACAAAATCGGTAATGTAAAAAATGGGAGTGGTAAAATATCTCACAGAGTGCAATTTTGTGATAAAATTTTATATAGATATTTTTATAGAATTGGAATTAAACCAAATAAAACTTTTATTTTAAAATCTATAAAGATTCCAAAAAGATTTTTTATAGATTTTTTAAGAGGACACCTTGATGGTGATGGTTCAATTACTACATATATTGATAAATATAATACTTTCAAGAATAAAAAATATGTATATAATAGATTATTTGTAAGATTTATTTCAGCAAGTAAAGATCATATTGAATGGTTAAATAAGATGATAATTAATAATTTAGGTATAAGAGGTTCAATTCATAAAAGTAAAACAACAGAGAAGATAAAGAACCCGATGTATATAATTAAATTTGGTAAAAAAAAATTCGCTGTTACTACTTTCTAAAATCTATTATTCAAACAAAATTCCATATTTAAAACGTAAATATAATATTTATTATAAGTTTATAAATAAATGAAAAAAAATACAAAGGTTATAGTCATATTAGGCCCCACTGCTGTTGGAAAGAGTGATTTGGCAGTAAATATAGCAAAGGAGATAAATGGAGAGATAATATCTGCTGATTCAAGACAAGTCTATACAGGTCTTGATATAGGGACTGGTAAGATTACAGAAAAAGAGATGCTTGGTGTAAAACACTATCTCTTAGATGTAGTACAACCAAGCGATAAATTTAACGTAGTAGATTTCAAAAATCTAGCAGAACAAGCAATTTTAACTATTCATAATAATGGAAAAATACCTATAGTTTGTGGAGGTACTGGATTTTATATTCAAAATTTAATAGATAATATTTCTTTACCCGAAGTAAGTCCTGATGAGGTCTTGAGAAAACAACTTGAAGGTAAGAGCACTCAAGAATTATATGAAATATTATCGAAACTTGATTTGGGTTTTGCAAATAAAATAGATAAAAATAATAAAATAAAGCTTATTAGGGCTATTGAGATCTCTAAACAAATCGGAAAGGTACCAGATATAAGTCATGGTGAAAATAAATACAATCCATTATTTATAGGTTTGAAAATAGATAGTGAGGAATTAAAAGAAAGAATAAATAAAAGATTAGAGAAAAGAATCGATCAAGGTATGATAAATGAAGTTGAAAATCTATATAAAAATGGATTATCTTTTGAAAGAATGGAGGAACTAGGACTTGAATACAGGTATATTGCAAGATACTTGAAAAAAGAGATCATTTTTGAAGAAATGAAGGAAAAACTTAAAACAGAAATATGGCATTATGCAAAAAGACAGATGACTTGGTTTAAAAGAGATAAAAGAATAACTTGGTTTGAGCCTAAAGACATTTTGGAGATCAAAAATAGTGTGAACAAATTTTTAAATAGCTAGTTTGACAAAAATAATTATAAATTGTATTGTTATTTTGGAAACTAACACATGGAGGTGTGTTTTGACAACAACAGATACTTACACAAAACAATACAGCAAAACTGAAGGAGCCTATAAAATAAGGACTCCTACCAAAAGACTAAACATCCTTTTCATCTCCGGTTTATGTGGAGATGGAAGTGAATGGGATTTTTTGAGCAATAATCTCAGGAAAGATGGTCATAATGTCACTGTATACAAAAATGATCCTGATAAAAATAGACGAGATATTAATAGCTTCACATTGGGATTGCGAGATTTTGTATGCAATCATTGTGATAATGAAAGGCTATTGATAGTATCACACTCTCTTGGTTGTATTGCGGGACTAAAAGCAATTATGACAATACCAGAAAAGGTATTGGGGTTCATAGCAATATGTCCCTCACCACAAAGAGGTGTTTGGTTACCCCTCAAGACAGTTGCCAGAAACCTGAGGTGGAGTTATATAGTGGGACTAATTACAAATAAAAATGTTCCACTAGCAGATTCTGATGCGAGGTATTTTGCATCAGGAAATGGTATGACTTTTTCGCCTGATTCGCCAAGATTAGCACTTGGCATCGGTGGAGCCTTCGGTTACTGGGTTCCATCACTTAGAACATTGAGTTTTAACTCGGTTGTAATAAATACTTCCGACGATCCAGTTATCGGTATGCGAGCAAACAAAGCAGTTAGTCGCTATCACGATACCGAGACGGTCACACTATCTTGTGGTGGACATTACCCACATGTACACCAAAACTCTCGCAATGAAATCGAAAGACTTGTTTCGAGAAAGATTATAAATTGGACAAAGAGGTGATCTAGGTCTCCTATTTCCCTCTCATTGCCCCGCAGCTTTTAGTTGCGGGGTTTTTCATGATATTATATATAAAAAAATAAATCTGTTCGATTCCAGTTCTACTATTTATTTTAAACTTTGCGGGCGATCGAGGAATCGGTCACAGGTCTCGGCTTGCTAGCCTCGCCCGCGACCCAGCCTCCTTCGCCTTCGCTCAGTCCGGCTTTCGATTCCTTATAATTTACTAATTTTAAACTTTGCGGGCGATCGAGGAATCGAACCCCGGACAACGGTTTTGGAGACCGTAGTTATGCCACTTAACTAATCGCCCCCACTTTTTATGTCTACATATATGTAAAAAGAGGGTCCTTTTATACTACCCTCTTTTTACTACTTTAGCAAAAGTTATTTCTTTGCTTCCTTGAAAGTAACGTGTTTTCTGAGCTTTTTACTGAACTTCTTTAGTTCAATCTTTCTCTCCACTTTACGCTTATTCTTACGAGACCAGTATACTTCACCTGTCTCCTTGTTTTTTAGTTGTATAAGTTGAATTTGTGACATAAATGTATATAAATGCTTGACTACTATAACCTATATTTAATTAAAAGCAAAGCATTGACATTTAATCATAAATATGATAGTGTTTCGCAAAAGCTCTTTTAAATTAAAACTTGCCGTGTGGCTTGTGTTTACATTGAGCTAAACTCATAGAAAAATGAAGACGATCAAATACGGTTTTTTTGTTCTCATTGTAGTGGGAATTTTTTCCCTTCTTGTGGCAATCAACAGGACTAGCTCTAACGGGCATGTTCCTGCAGAATCCAACACCTCTACCCCAGCTGAGTCTGGAGTTCAGGAGAAGTTGGAAGCTCGTACAGAACAACCTTCAACCAACAACGTTGTCACAAACGTTGTGGTATTCAAGATTTCCCCGAAGTTTGGGGGTTTCAGGAAACAGTAAAACAAGCAGAAACGACGGAAAAAAGATACACAAAATGAAGACTACCAAGTTCGCCATGATCATTGGAATGATTGTGGCCTGGTTCAACGCGATCGGGCAGGTGACATCTGAACCCGGAGATTACTCTCCGGTTGGTGGACCGCCGATCGTTCCGATCGGTGTGTACTCTCAGGGCAATCAAGGCATTGTCCAGTATCTCCTGCAACAGCCTGACCACGTGTCAGTCTCGTTTTCAGGGAAGAGCCTTATGCGCGACATCGGGCCAGTGAACCTTGATCGGAAGTGGTTGGAGCAGAATGGATACAAAACAGCTGGTTCATTCACCCAACTGTCGGAAGCTCTCCAGCACGTCAGTATGGCAGCTGAGATTGTCCCCCAACCAGGTAATTATACTGGGGACAACTATTACTATGTGACTACTGAGGTCACGGTATATAATGCTGCCAACCAAGTTATCCTTCAAGGAAATGGTTGGTCAAGTATCCATGAAGAAAAAGATGGTGGTCTTGTCGCAGACCCATTTCAAACCTGGATGTATCTGCCGCCCAATGTACTCGTAGACATTGGTGACAATATCAGTGCAAAACTGGTTAGTTGGAATGGTGATGCTGAGCTCGATGTTCAACAAGGCAAGGCGGGGCATGCACTTGTCCTGCTGGCCTCCGAACTCGCAGGATCTGGAAGGAACATTCTTCTCCACAATGGAAAACACCTCTCAGCTTGGAACTTGTCCACTGGACAATTCTTTCTGGGTCGCAATATCTTTGTGAATCTTGGAAAGCTGGAAGGAGGCGACGTTATGTCGCTTACCGATAGCCTCGATCACAACAGGAGGTTTTACGTGGATGATGGTAGTGTGATCTATGGCGACTTTCCTCTGATTGACCTCACGGTCAAGAAGAAGATCACCATCAGTCATAAACGGCTCGGAGTTGGTGTTTGGGGTAACCCAGATATGACGGTGTACCCCACAAGGGTATTGATCCATTCCCTGATCGATAGGGGAACCAAGACAGACATGGAAATTCCCCCTGGATACGAGATCGATCTTGTTCCAGGAGAATATCAGATCATCACAATCTGGGGATCTGAAATTCATGACCCAATCGACAACACCAACCCCGGCATGGGTACTACGCAAAATCCGATTGAGTGATTTTACGTGGTGAAGTTGTCGACATACTTACTTAAATGTCGAACAAAAGAGGCGCGAGACCGTGGAGGTGTCGCGCCCTCTTCTTTTATATAATAATATTCATATACAACAAACCCCCTTGAGACATGCTCAAGGGGGTATAAAACTATTTCTTTTCCGTCACTCTTTCCAATCGAACAAAAACCATTCCCAAGCAACTTGATTTGAATTCTGCTTCTTCAAGTCTGTTTGGCATACAGATCATAACTCCATCAGACTGTTTGTATTGAGCATGGATTTCTATAAAAGCAAAACCGTCGAATTCTTTAGAGGTTGAAACCACATAAACTTTTCTGTGTGGAATGAAATCATCTGGTAGACACCATGGCAATTCACGTCTTGTATCACCTTTACAGATCACACCATTATTACGTGAAAGAAATGCACAGAGGTCTCCAAGGCTTACATTATTTACCACCTCAAAGTAAGTACAAGAGAATTTTTCTCCGAGATACACTATTTCTTTTTCGTATGGCAACTGATTGAAGTGATACAGTGAGCCTCGATCGATACGACCGAAAAACATTTCAACGTCATCTATCAATTCCCTGATGTCACCTTCACGACTTCCCCCGATCTCGGAAGCGAGTACTAGAGCTCTGAGTTTTTTGATAACTTCTCCTTTAAGGAAACTAAAACTCAAACCTTCAAAGTTATCGCATCCAGGTCTTAGAAGTTCAAGGTAATTTGCATTTACTATTAGACTTCGAACAACATCCCAATCAGACAAAATAGTCTCTTTCACTTCATTGTCATACTCAATGCGTATATATTTAAACGCAATAGCAAAAAAGATTGAAATAATTACAGAGCTTGAAATAATCAATTTGATCTGACTTTTAGGATCAGCAAATGTCACAATCAAAAACATGCATACCATTTGAATCATTAGTGCTGAAACTATAAGGATATTTATCTTTTTATGAAGTTTTTTTCCTTCATATATCCAGGGATTCTTGCTTTTCCAATTTATAACGAATTCACTTGGTATACCGTAGTCTTTATCAATGTTCATGTTACCTCTTTGCCTTTTTAGTAATAAGGTTTGCGACCCACACAATATACATATTGGACGTATCCAAGCACTTGCGGTGCATATATCATGCATATATTACTAGTATAGTTTGGCAAACTATCCAATTTATAAATACCACAAAATTTGAATTATATCAATATTTAGACATAAGTTTCTGTAAAATAATGAAACAATACTAAATACGCAAAAACAGATAAATGTAATACAATATGTGTATGAGAAGAATAATCAAAAAACTATATAAGAAACTATTTATTCATGATGATGAAAACATGGTTACTGTAACCTTATCTAAAGGTGCACTTTTAAATAATATAAACGAGTTTATAAAGATTGGTAATGGAATAATGGTATCTCCTGTTTTAAAAAGTAATGCTTATGGTCACGGAATATGCGAAATAGCAGAGATACTAGATAAAGAAACTTCAACTGTTTCCGTTCCCCTTTTTATACTAGATTCATATTTTGAAGCAAAAAAGCTTCGTAATGATGATATACATAGATCGATTTTAATTATTGGCTATACAAGTATAAAAAATATAGTTGAAAATAAAATCAAAGATGTAATTTTTACAGTATCTGATATAAATGTCTTAAAGGAGCTTGGTGAAAAATTAAATAAAAAAACTAAGTTTAATTTAAAACTAGATACAGGTATGCATAGGCAAGGAATACTTCCCACTGATGTAGATGAAAGTATTAAAATAATAAATAAAAATAATAATATAATACTCGAGAGTATATCTTCACATTTTTCTGATGCTGAAGAAAATAAAGATTATACAGAAAAACAGATAGCTGAGTGGAATAAATTAGTTGATAAATTTAGAAATGAATTTAAAACAATAAAATACTGGCATATAAGCAATACCGCTGGTCATAACTATATAAATAAAGCTAAATGTAATATGACGCGTTTAGGAGCGGGTCTTTACGGTATACGCGATGGGGCCTATGTAGATAATGTTCACATCATACCAGTACTACAACTTGAGACTATAGTAACTGGAATAAAAAAGATCAAAAAGGGTCAGACCGTAGGTTACGGGAATAGCTTTGAGGCAAATGGAGACATGACTATAGCTACCATACCTGTTGGATATTATGAAGGTATTGACCGCAGACTATCAAATAAGGGTCATGTAAATATACATAGTAAGTTTGTAAACATAATAGGTAGAGTAAGTATGAATATTACTACTATAGATATAACTGATATAAATGATGCAAAAATAGGAGATAAAGTAATAGTAATAAGTAGTAATGAAAATGATCCAAATTCTATGTTAAATATCTCGAAGGAGACAACACTAGCTCGTGACCTTGCAGTAAATATCGCAAGCCATTTAAAAAGAGTTGTAATAGATTAAATTATTTTTTATCCCCTTCCATAGGCTCAAGGTCGAGACAAACTGAATTTAGACAATATCTCTTTCCTGTCTTTGTAGGACCATCGTCAAATACATGACCTAGGTGTGAATTACACTTGCTACACACTATCTCGACTCTTTGTATACCATAACTATCGTCTATTATTTGTTTTACAGCTCCAGGAATAGCTTCATCAAAACTTGGCCAACCAGTACCAGAATCAAACTTTGCATCTGATTTAAATAGATCACTTCCACAAACTTTACATTTATACATTCCACTTCTCTTTTCATGTAAAAGCTTGCCAGAAAACGGAGCTTCTGTAGCTTTTTCTCTGAGTACCTTATACTCTTCTGGTGTTAACTTGCTTTTCAATTCATTTTCGTTTATCTCCATATTTTATTTAATTAAATTATTAAATCTCTTTTGCAATTTTTCTAGTTTTGGAGCAATTATAATTTGGCAATATCCCGCTTCTTTATTGTTTTTATAATAATTTCTATGATAATCTTCTGCTTCAAAGAATTTTTCAAACTTTTTTACTTCAGTTACCACTGGTTTTTCATAAGCCTTATTTTCATTCAATTCTTTTATTATATTTAAAGCTTTTTCTTTTTGTTCTTCATTTGTATAGAAGATTCCAGAACGATATTGTGTACCAATATCATTTCCTTGTTTGTTTAAAGTTGTAGGATCGTGTGTGTTAAAAAATACTGATAGTAAATCGTCAAAAGATATTTCTTCAGGATTAAAATCTATCTTTATAGCTTCAGCATGACCTGTATTTCCTCCTGAAACCTTTTCATAGCTAGGATTGTCCATACTTCCTCCTGTATATCCTGGCATAACGCTTATTACACCCTTTAAATCTTGAAATACAGCTTCTGTACACCAAAAGCATCCCCCAGCAAACACAGCAGTTTGTATGTTTTTATTCATGTGCTAATTATACCAGATGAGGAATATAATTTTTATTTTGTGCGCCGAGCTGGACTCGAACCAGCGATGCCCAAAGGGCCGGAGATTTACAGTCTCCTGGAATAGCCACTATCCGATCGGCGCATTTTATCTAAAAACCTTACAAAAGAGAGTCTAGCATTTTTATTGCCTTACCTCAACCTCTCTCATAACTATATTGTTCTCAACTCTCTTTTTCTTTTTTACCTCAAAGGTAAATTCATCTGCACTTCCCTTTTTAATACCAACATTTATACTTCCACCTTTTGCAATTCCTTGTGAAATCATAAGTGAAGCTATAGGTGTAAGGATTTTATTTTGTATTATTCTCTTTAGAGGCCTTGCTCCATAATGTGGGTTATAACCCTCCTTAGCAAGATAAGTAAACACTTCTGGAGATACCACCAGATTTATATCTTTTGTTTGTAGTCTTTTTACCACTTGTTCTACTTGTATATTTACTATCTTTTCAATATTTTCTTTACTCAAAATATCAAATAGAATAATATCATCTAGACGATTTAAAAATTCTGGGCGGAAATAATCTTTTAGAGAATTCATAACTCTAACTTTTGCATCATCATAATTATCTTTTTCTAGTGACTCTTTATCTCTAGTAAAACCGATTTTTTCCATTTTTTCTATATATTGAGCACCGATATTTGAAGTCATGATTATGACAGTATTCTTGAAATTAACCGCCCTACCTTTTGAGTCAGTCAATCTTCCATTATCAAGTACCTGAAGTAATATATTGAATACTTCTGGGTGAGCTTTTTCTATTTCGTCAAATAGTATAACTGAGTATGGTCTATGTCTTACCATTTCTGTTAGATTTCCCCCTTCATCATGACCAACATATCCTGGAGGTGAACCTATAAGCTTTGATACTGCGTGCTTTTCCATGAATTCTGACATATCTACTCTTATCAAAGCCTTATCATCATTGAACATAAATTCAGCCAAAGCTTTTGTAAGCTCGGTCTTACCAACACCTGTAGGTCCAAGGAAAATAAATGATCCGATAGGACGATTTGGGTCTGCTATTCCGGCTCTTGCACGTTTTATGGTGTCTGAAATCTTTTTTACTGCTTGATCTTGTCCTACCACGCGCTTTTTCAACTCTTCCTCCATACGAGTTAGTTTTCTCATTTCTTCTTCCATCATTCTACTTACAGGTATTCCTGTCCAACGAGAAACTACATCTGCAATATCTTGTTCTGTTATTTCTTCTTTTAGTATTCTTCTTGATGATTGAAGTTTCTTCAATCTTTTATTTTTTGCTTCCAAATCTTTTTCTAGTGCAGGTAGTCTTCCATAACGAATCTCCGCAGCTTTTGTAAGATCAGCACGAGCTTCGGCACTTTCAGCTTCAATTCTCAATACTTCAAGTTCCTTTTTTATCTTCTTTATGTCTGTAATAGTTTCTTTTTCATTTGTCCATTTCAATTCAAGTTCTGAAGTGCTTTCCTTTAGATCAGCGATGTCTTTTTCAATTTTTTGCATTCTAGCCTTGGCAACTTTGTCTGATTCTTTCTTCAGAGCTTCTCTCTCTATCTCAAGTCGCATGATTTTTCTACGAGTTTCTTCTAGTTGTGGTGGCATATTTTCAAGAGAAATTTTCAAAGCTGAAGCAGCTTCGTCTATGAGATCTACAGTTTTGTCTGGTAAAAATCTATCACTTATATATCTACTTGAGAGATTTACAGCAGCTACTATTGCATCATCTGTAATACGCACACCATGATATAGTTCGTATTTTTCCTTTAAACCACGAAGTATAGCTATAGCATCTTCAATACTTGGCTCATTTACATAAACAGGTTGAAATCTACGTGTCAGAGCTGGATCCTTCTCTATATGCTTTTGATATTCTTTTAGTGTAGTTGCACCTATAGCGCGTAGTTCACCACGAGCTAGAGCTGGTTTTAACATATTTGAAGCATCCATACTTCCTTCTGAAGCGCCTGCTCCAACTATAGTATGTATTTCATCGATAAACAGGATTATTTTTCCATCTGATCTTTCTATTTCTTTTAAAATATTTTTTAATCTTTCTTCAAATTCTCCACGGTACTTTGTACCTGCAATAAGAGATCCTAGATCTAGTGATACTAGTTCTTTATCCTTTAGAGATTCTGGAACATCTCCTTGAGCCATACGCAAAGCCAAACCTTCAGCAATAGCAGTTTTACCCACTCCAGCTTCACCTATAAGTATTGGATTATTTTTTGTTCTTCTTGAGAGAATCTGTATGACACGAAGAATTTCGCTATCACGACCTATTACAGGGTCGAGTTTATTTTCTTTTGCCAACTTTGTAAGACTACGAGCATACTTTGACAATGTCCTCATCTTTTTTGGTTTATCATCATCTTTAATATCATTTACCTTTAGTTCATCGATAATATTCATGACTTGAGCTCGGTCTATTTTAAATTTCAAAAGTATATCTTTTGCTTGGCTTTGAGAATCAAAACAAGCGACAAAAAGATGTTCTGTAGATATAAATTCATCACCCATACCCTGAGCAACTCTTCCAGCATTTTCTATTATGCTTGCAAGTTCTGGTGTAAGGTATATCTGATACGAAGGAGCCAATACCCTTCCTGATTCTGGAGCTTCTATACCCTCTAGTATGACATCAGTAAGTAGCATGGTGTCTATCTCAAGTTTATCCAATATACTAGCAACCATACTCTCTTCTTGTAGTATAAGAGCACACAATAGATGTGTTGGGTTTACATGATTTTGACCACGTTCTATAGCCAATTCATGAGAACGGCGAAGTGCTTCCTTTGCTTTTGTAGTAAAGTTATTTAGTGGGGGCATGTACTATATAATAATGAAAAATATGCTTTGTGTCAAAGAAAATAATAATTATATTTACAAATATAATTTAGTAACAATATTGCTATTGAGCTGTATTTACTGTTTCTGAACTAGGTTCACTTGGTGTATCTGTTGGTGTTTTGTCCTCTATAACATTCTGCTCAACTGGCACTATAAGATTAGGCTGATTATTTGTATTCGATTCTGTTGTTGTAACTTGACCTTCAGTTTGTATTGGTTCTGTACTTGATGATACTGGCTCTATTTGAGGTGTTGTAGTTGAATTTTCTATTGCGTTATTTTGATTTAAATTTGATTCTGGGTTTTGCTGAGGATTATTTTGCTGATTTGTCTGTTGGTTTGTTTGGGGATTATTTTGTTGATTGATTTGTTGATTTAATTGGGAATTTAAATTATTGGTATTCTGATTTCCTGAAGTACATGAACCTTGCACTTTTTTCCATTCTCCATTTTCTATACTCACACAATACAAAGATCCAGTAAACTGATCTACCAATTGAATGCCTTTAGAAACTGTTATAGTGTTCGCCTCCACACTATCAGTCTTAAATACACCAGAGAATTTATTGGCCAAACCATCCACCTTAGTATTGATATCTTTAATAGCCTGAACTAGTAGAGCTAC
>CAZLQL010000010.1:0-20017 GCA_964561875.1 uncultured Candidatus Saccharibacteria bacterium | reverse complement strand
AAACTGATTTGAAGCATTACCTGCAGTTGGGTTAATAGCTAGAGTAGCAAATGGAGTGGTGGTACCGATACCTATACTGCCAGTTGGAGTGATACGCATTTTTTCTGCTATAGAAGTACCATTATGAGTATAAAACTGCAGTGCGGTAGGCATTGAATTTGATGCTGGTGTGCCACTTACAATTCCTTGAATATATGCACCGGCAGTATCAAGATCAGTACCATCATCACCAGAAAAAACAATACGTCCGAGCTGATCAGAATCCTGGAGGATTGAAAATTGGCCGATTGTAGCACCTCGTGACTTTGAAAGAATTAAACGAGGAGTTAGTGAGTTATTGGAATACCTACTTATTGATAATGCTGCACTTGCAGACGTGCTTGCTATCTGAGTGATTGGTGTAGTCGCATCAAAAGTTGTGGCAGTTAAATTATTTGCACCTATTCCAACCCTTCCCCCATTATCAATTATAAAACTTGTAGCTGTACTAGAACCAACAACAAAAGCTGGACCAGTAATACCATTTGGATTAACAGATAGCTGACCCCATGGTGTAGTACTACCAATACCAATATTTCCACTACTTGCAGTAAAAGAAAGACTCACCGTACAACCACTATCAGTAGGAGCACATTCTGGGTTTAATGTTTCTCCGGGAGAATAGGCACTACCGCTCCAAGAAGCAAGGCTAGTATTTGGAATGTATACAATAGATATTACTAGAGAATATATTAAAAAAGTCTTAATTCTCTTTAGGAATTTCATACGGTGATAATTATATCACCTCAAATACTATTTTTTTATAAAAATGGGGATAACTACAACCCATTTATCATACTAGCGGATTTTTCCCAACCTTCAGTCACGATATACATTACCGCATCAGCTACAACCTTTTCAATTTTCTTTAATTCCTTTAATTCCTCAGGTTTAAATTTACCTAGTATAAATTTTTCTATTTTATCATCTCCATGTGGAATCTTTGCATCACCTTTTGAATTTTCTGGTGCAACTCCTACTCTAATTCTTATGAAAGCTTCAGTTTTTATAGATTTTATAATTGATTCAAGACCGTTATGCCCTCCCGAACTTCTATTGTATGAAATTCTAACCTTACCTAGCGGCAGATTGAAGTCATCATATATAACAACAAGCTTTTCTGCTGATTTTATACTCTTTATATAGCCACACACTGCTTTACCAGAATTATTCATATAAGTATTTGGTGCAACTAGAGTTACTTTTTCTTTTTTTATATTACCTTTTGTTACATCTGCATTATTTTTCTTATCAAAAGTAAATTCGTCGAAAGAAAATTCCTTTGCAATGTAAGAAAGCATCATCCTTCCTGTATTATGACGTGTACCATCGTAATTTTCTTTACTATCTTTTCTATCTTCACTTATTGGATTGCCTAAACCAACGATAATGTATGACATATATATAGTGTGACATGAGTACAAATCTTGTGTCAAACACTTGTTCGTACTAAAATGAATACATATTTTATGAAACAAGAAAATTTCTTTAAAGAAATTATAAAGTTTACTCTCATTGCATTAGTAATTGTTATACCTGTAAGAACTTTTATTGCTCAACCTTTTGTAGTAAGTGGAGTTTCTATGGATCCAAATTTCAAAACTGCTGATTATCTCATAATAGACGAGCTTTCATATAGATTTAATGAACCAAAGAGAGAAGATGTGATCGTAATGAGGTATCCCAGAGACCCGAGTACCTTTTTTATAAAGAGAATAATTGGACTTCCTCTAGATACAGTATCAGTAAAAAATGGAATTATAACAATTTACAATAAAGAAAATCCAAATGGTTTTATAGTAGAGAGCAAGTATGTAAGTGATACACATAAGAGCAACGAAACCTTCTCGGTATCACTAGAAAAAACAGAATACTTTGTAATGGGAGACAATAGAAAAGAAAGTATGGACTCAAGATCATGGGGTCCACTACCCAGCAAAGATATTGTAGGTAGACCACTGGTCAGATTGTTCCCCTTCAATAAGATAAATTTATTTCCCGGACTAGAAAATATCGGCACGACAACTAAAAATACAAAATAGAAAAAATAAAATGGCAAACCAAAAAAAGAAAGAAATAAAAAAGATCGATAGCAAAGAAATAAAGAAAGAAGCCAAAAAAGATCAGATAAAGAAAGATAAGAAGTTTAGGCAATATGAAAATTTAGATAAAATCGGAGAAATACCTTTATATTATGGTTTTATTCCTAAACAAAGTCCTGCAATAAAGAAGATCGATCTTGATAATGCAAAATCACTTATCGAAGGTGATTATGCTGAATATGAAGATTCAGAAAAGACTAGATTACCTCTTCATGTAGAAGAAAAAGTTGCTTTGCTCAGAATGTATCACGAAGAAAATATGTATAACTTGACCCAGCCACTAATGTTCTATTTCAAAGAACCTTTTAAAGGTTCACTCAAAAAAGGTTCTGTTGATAGATATTGTGATCTTGAGATAATGGGAAATTCTACCAGTATTGCTGAAGTAACACTTATACAAACTGCTAGGAAAATTTTATCGGAGGAAGGTTGTGAGGATACTTATGTAGAGATAAATAGTATTGGAGACAAAGACTCTATATCGAGATTTACAAGAGATCTTACAAACTACTACAGGAAACATATAAATACTATGCATAGTGAATGTAGAGAGCTTTTAAAGAAAGATCCTTTTGAGCTTTTGGGTTGTCAAAATGATAAATGTAAAAAATTAAATTCTGAAGCACCAAAACCAATGGATTTTCTTTCAGAAAAAAGTAGAAATCATTTTAAAGAAATACTCGAGTATCTAGAAGCATTAAAGATCCCTTATACTATAAACAATCACTTGATAGGAAATAAAAGATACTGTACAGAGACAATATTTGCGCTTGTAGAAAATAAAAATGATAAAGAGATAAAGAAAGAGGGTGAAAAAATGTCAAAAGATAGGAAAATACTAGCAATCGGTGTTAGATACGATTCTTTATCAAAAAAGGTTGGAATGAAAAAAGAAGTTGAGGGTGTGGGTCTTTCTATACTTATTAAAAATAAACACCCAGAATTAAGAAAAGAAGTCATCAAGGCAAAGTGTCCTTTTGCATCTTTTGTACAACTCAGCTTCGAGTCAAAGTTACTTTCATTGCATGTTATAGAGGAACTTAGAAAAGTTAAAATTCCTCTGTATCTTTCCCTATCCAAGGATCGCTTGGGTGCTCAAGTATCTTTGGTTGAAAAAACAAATGTACCCTATTCACTTATAATGGGTAAAAAAGAGGCAGTAGAAAAGAGTATTATTGTGAGAAATGCAGTCACTCACGCTCAAGACGTAGTAACCATAGAGGAGTTACCAAAATTCATGAAAAAGCTCGAAGAAGGGCTATAAATTGGCAATGAAGTAGTAGGGCTTGCAAGGCTCAATTACACATGTTATATTTCAAATATGATAAATGTACAGGTAAATAGAGGTGGAAACGAAAACAGTCTAGGAACACTTCGTCGTTTTACGAAGAAGGTTCAAGGCGCTGGAATACTCCCAAGAGTAAGAAGCATAAGATATAGCGAAAGAGTTCTTTCACATTATAAAACAAAGAAGAAAACTCTAAAGAGTTTGAAAAGAAAAGCAGAAGTACAAGAACTGATAAAAATGGGAAAGATGCCAGAAAAAACAGCAAGATTCTCAAAGAAATAATATAATGTCAGAGGTAAAGAATTTCAATCTTGTAAATACCACAAAAGCCAAGCTACCAAGCTTGGCTTTTGCCTCAATGAAAGATGCTGTTCTAGGAAAAGGTTATGACCTATCTGTTGTTATAGTAAATAAAGAAAAAATTCAGGAATTAAATAAAATACATAGAGATATAGATAAGCCAACTGATATACTCTCTTTCCCATTAAGTGAAAATTCTGGAGAAATTTATATAAATATTCCCCTAACAAAGATCGAAGCAAAAAAATTTGAAAGAAAATACGAAAACTTTTTAGGTTTTTTATTTATCCACGGTTTAGTACATTTGAAAGGATTCGATCATGGTAGTACAATGGAGAGTATAGAAATCCAGTTTAGGAAGAAGTTTGGAATTTAGTTGGCTGTTTTTGTTTTATTTATATATTATTTAATGGTTATTTGGTGGTGCTCAATTTTTTGTAAATCAAAATGTCACGAGGAATAATAACGGGTATAGATATAGGAACACACAGTGTTAAGGTGGTTATTTCTCGTGGAGGTGAAAAAAATGAAAAAGGCTTTCCAAAAGTTATAGGTACTGGTTTTGCCGAAACAAAAGGTTTAAGACATGGATATATAGTAGATATGGATGATGCTGTATACAGTATAAAACGTGCTGTTTTTGAAGCTGAAAAAAAGGCGCAGATAAAAGTTAAAAAAGCTTTTGTTTCTATAGGTGGTGTGGGACTAGGTAGTCTTGTTTCTACTAGCTCTACTATCATATATAAAGGTGATTCAGAGATTAGTTTAGTTGATGTAAAAAAGGCTCAAGATCAGTGTGAAAAAGACATACCTGCAAATCAGATATTAAATAAAAAAATCATTCACAATATTCCCCTTCAGTATAAGATCGATGGAAAAGTTGTACTAGGAAAACCTGAGGGAATGAAAGGAACAAAACTTGAGGTAAAAACACTATATATAACATGTTTAGAACAACAACTAAATGACACTATACAAGCTGTGGAAGAAGCTGGGATTGCAGTAGAAGATGTTATGGCTTCACCTATTGCACTTTCATTTATTACTCTTTCAAAATCACAGAAGGTCGCTGGTTGTGTACTCGCAAATATTGGTGCAGAAACTACAAGTTTGAGTGTATTTGAAAACAATACTCCTGTATCAATGGAAGTGATACCAATAGGAGGTAGTGATATAACAAACGATATTGCTCTCGGTATAAAGGTTCCAATAGAAGAAGCGGAACAAATAAAGATCGGAGCAATAACTGGTAGTTCATATTCTAGGAAAAAATTGGAGGAAATAGTAGAAGCGAGACTTTCAGATATATTTGAATTAATAGAAAGTCACTTAAAAAAACTAAGTAGAAATGGTCTATTACCTGCAGGTATTATACTTGCTGGTGGCGGTAGTCTATTGTCAGGAATAGAAGATTTGGCAAAAGATAGTTTAAAAATACCTTCACGAATAGCAAGTGTAGAACTCAAAATACAAGAAAAAAATAATTATAAGGACACAATATTTGGAGTCGCTTATGGGTTGTGTGTACTAGGAATGAATACAGATGAAGAAGCAAGCATAGACACATCCACTCAGTATTTAACAAAGACTGGTAAGGCAATACTTTCTTGGTTTAAGCAATTTTTACCCTAACCCCTTCCCTTTTTCAAAGCCTTTGATATGATGTACCTACCTAACGATTTTATCCTTATTTATGCCTAACATAACGCCAGAAATAGAAGCATTTGCCCGAATCAAAGTTATAGGAGTCGGAGGATCAGGAAATAACGCTGTTAACCACATGATAAATTCAAAGGTTAAGGGTGTTGATTTTATTGCTATAAATACAGACTCACAGGACCTACATCACTCGATGGCAAAGAAAAGAATTCATATAGGTAAAAACCTAACTAGAGGTTTAGGTACAGGTATGAATCCAGAAGTTGGAAAGCGCGCTATAGAAGAAACAAAAGAAGAGGTTCAGGAAGCTATAAAAGGTGCTGATATGGTTTTTGTTGCAGGAGGATTTGGAGGTGGTACAGGAAGTGGTGCTAGTCCAGTGGTTGCACGTATAGCAAAAGAACTTGGAGCTTTGACTGTAGGTGTTGTTACAAAACCTTTCTTTTTTGAAGGTCAAGAAAGATCCAGAATTGCTGAAGTTGCACTTGAAGAACTCAGAAAAGAAGTTGATGCTATCATAGTAATCCCAAACGATCGCCTACTTTCTATTATTGATAAAAATACTACAGTAAAAAATGCATTTGCAATATGTGACGAAGTTCTGAGACAAGCAGTGGAAGGAATATCCGATCTTATAACTACTCCTGGACTTATCAATATAGACTTTGCCGACATACGCACTATCATGGAAAATGCTGGTTCAGCACTTATGGGTATAGGTTCAGCTTCAGGTGAAAATCGTGCTGTAGAGGCTGCTAGACTAGCTATAAACTCTCCATTACTAGATGTATCCATAACTGGCGCAAAAGGAGTACTATTCTCTATTGCTGGTGGTGAAGATCTAACAATGTTCGAAATACAAGATGCAGCAAAAGTAATAACAGAATCAATAGATCCACAAGCAAAAGTAATATTCGGTACAGTAAGAGATGATAAACTCAAGAAAAATGAAGTAAAAGTTACTGTTATAGCTGCTGGTTTTCCAGAAGGTGTACTACCAAATACTCAGAATCAACAGAAAGGACCATTGTTTAGTGTTGGACAGAAAAGAGACGAACAAAATAAAGATGAAAAGAAAGGAAGAATATTTAATACCATACCACAGTCAAATCAAAATCAACAAACACAATCAATAAACCAAGTTCAACCTCAAAAAGAAAGAATAATTGAAGAGAAGAAAGAAAATAAAATTGATGAAGATGATGATTGGGGTGCTGTTCCAGCATTTTTAAGAAGATCAAAACTAAAATAGAAATAAAGCTGCATAAATGCAGTTTTATTTTATAAATACTAAATGATATACTAGTTTTATTATGATATATGACCTAGCAATAATCGGTGGTGGTCCAGCAGGTGTTTCTGCAGGAGTTTATGCAGCAAGAAAGAAATTGAAATCTGTTTTTATTACAAAAAATTGGGAGGGTCAGAGTTCAGTTTCAGATGGTATAGAAAACTGGATAGGTACAACCAAGATTTCTGGAATGGATTTAGCAAAAAATCTTGAGAATCACCTGAAAGCATACTCAAAGGATATTGTTGATATAAAGGAAGGACAATGGTGCAAAAATGTATCAAAAATAGATGAGGGCTTCCTTATTGAAACAGATAAAGAATCATACAAAGCAAAGACAATACTCATAACAACAGGTAGTTCTAGAAAAAAGCTTCCTGCTACAGGCGCTGACAAATTTGAACATAAAGGTCTTACATATTGTGCTAGTTGTGACGGACCTCTATTTAATGATCAAGATGTAATAGTTGTCGGTGGTGGAAATGCAGCATTTGAAAGTGCCTCCCAACTACTAGCATATTGTAAAACCGTAACACTCATAAACAGAAGTGATAAATTTAGAGCAGATCAAGTGACAATAGATAAGGTTTCAAAAAATTCTCATTTTAAAATAATTAAAAACGCTATACCAAAAGAGGTTAAGGGAGATAAATTTGTAACAAGTTTTATATATTCAGACTCAAAAACTGGAAATGATGTGGAACTCAAAACAACAGGAATATTTGTCGAAATAGGTTCAATACCAAATACAGATTTCATAAAAAATATTGTAGAAATAGATGAATGGGGTCATATAAAGGTAAATCCAAGAGATCAAAAAACAAATACCGTTGGAGTATGGGCCGCTGGAGATTGTACAGATGGCCTTTATAATCAAAACAACATTGCTGCTGGAGATGCAGTCAAGGCATTGGAAGATATATATCTATTTTTGAAAGCAAAATAGCACACGTGAAATAATATATGCATATACCTGAAAAAAACATTCACAAAGTGTTTATAATAAGCCTTATTCTAAAGGGTATTAATTCTATTGTTCAGATACTTGCAGGAAGTTTCCTACTATTTACAGGAAGAGTAAATATGATAATCGCAAATATAATAGATAGTGAATTACTAAATGAACCTGATGATTATTTTACTATACAACTCCATCATTTTCTTTCAAACTTTTCTATACATGGTCAAAGATATGTAGCCTTTTATTTATTATCTCACGGTATTGTAAAGACAATACTTGTTATCAGCCTACTTAAAAATAAGCTATGGGCTTATCCAGGAATGATCATTACCGTTAGTCTATTTATTCTATATCAATTATACAAACTATGTTTTGGATACTCATTATTCCTCATAATATTAACCATATTTGATATTTTTGTTATCTGGCTAACGTGGCATGAATACAAAGTAACAAAAAAGCATATAGAAAAAATAAAAGAATTAGATAGTCAGATAAAACAAGATAGTATTTAATTTTAAAAATAATAGGTTTAAAATTTAATATCCCTACTTATACTACATCTTTCTACTATCATATGCCCAGTGTAACAGCGCTTGCCTCTGTTTAGGTCTGCAGTATTCATCACCTACCCTACAATTATTCTTTATCTGGGCTATATGCCGTCTCATCATTTTCCATCTCTTTATCTGCCTTTTATCCTCATCAGGAAGCCTTCTACCCATATAATACCTACAGTACCACTGAAACCAACCTCTTGGATCTGCGCTATTTATCCAACCCTTTTTTTGCCATTCCGAAAGTGGCTGACTAGCATTTACTTTAAAATAATTTAATTCGGGCAAATGATCCTTTTCTGAATCTGGAGCTAGTTTTGCATTTGAAAACCAGTCTGAAGGAAATTCATGTTTACAGTCTCTCATATACACACCACCAAAAACTCCCAATTCCAACATTTCTTTAGGAGAAAGTTCGGGTCTAAAATTTTTATCGAAATTTTCTCCGACAGGTTCCACAGTTTGATATTCATAACCACTTTGCATCGAGTCATTCACTAAGACCATTTTATAACCCATTATAAGTATTAATTATTTAATATAAAGAATGAAAAATTTAAATAACTAGCAAAACTCACCCACAATATATATGGTATCAATAGATATCCTGCGACTTTTGATATTCTCCAAAATACAATAATATTTGCCAATATTATTGACCATAGACATACTATTTCAATAAGTGCTGCACCAATATCATTTAATCCAAAAAATAGTATTGACCATGTAATATTTAATATAAGCTGTATAAAAAATACATATAGAGCCTTCTTAACATCAGGTCTATTTATACCCTTTTGATATATTATAAAACTTGCAATACCCATAAGTAGAAATAATGTAGTCCAAACAGGTCCAAAAACCCAATTTGGAGGAGCTAAACTAGGTCTAACTAGTGTCGTATACCATGTCGGTATAGAACTAAAAGAAAATACTGAACCTAAAATACCAGCAATCTGCGGTATTATTATTGCTATTAAAAATGTAAATATTGTTTTTAATTTCATGACTATATTATACCACCCCTTCACTTTTCAGTAAGGCAATTTTATTTTTTCCACCTCTATTATAACCACCGATTTTACCATCCGACCTTATCACTCTATGACACGGTATACTGGGATCATAATTTTTATTTAAAATATTCCCAACTGCACGAAAAGCTTTTGGATTACCTGCCATGGTAGCAACTTGTTTATAGGTAAAAACCTTACCTGAAGGTATATTTCTCACAATGTCATAAACACATTCTGAAAAAGTTTTTTTCATTTTAATACTTTCTTATTACACCCTTTACTACCGCTCCGATATTTAAATCGTATTCTGGATATATTGGTTTATAGTTTTTATTTGCTGGCTCAAGATATATGGGCTTACCTTGTTTTTTTCTCAAAAACTTCATAGTCCAACCACCATCAACTTCAGCGATCACTATATCTCCATCTTTTGGATCCTTGGTCTTTTCAACTATAACCAGATCACCTTCTTTTATACCTTCTTCTATCATAGAATCACCTTTTACTTCTAGAATAAAAGTCTTACTAGAATCGCCTATGAGGTAATCGTCGAAACTCATAGTATCCAATACATCCTCCTCAGCCACTGTGGGTATACCAGCTTCTACAAGACCTAGAATAGGTATTTCACCTATAAGCTTTTTAGGTAACAATCTACCACTGGAATCTTTTATAACAAAACCCTCCGCAACCAGCTTGTTTACTAACTTATACACTGCATTTTTTGATTTGAACCCAAGCAAGTTCATAATCTCAGAGTAACTAGGCATGCGCTTTTTACCCTTATAGAATGAAAAAATTTTATCTTTATAATTATTTAGACTCATTATTTATATTTATAATATTATGATACTAGAACATGAACGTACTTACTACCCTATTTAACTTTTCAAAGAAAGCATATGAAGAACTTGGATAACTGGTTGCTGAATTTAATCTTGAAACTAATATCTTATGTCTTCTTGATAAATTCTTATAAGATATCCCTCTTATAATTCTTCTGTCGATTTCCTGATTTAACTTATTTATTTCTCTTCTCAATTCCTTAACAAAAATATTTTTATTGCTCATGTTTTTTATTTTAGTTTAATAATGTTATATAAGTATTATAGGTGAACATACGTTCACTTACAAGAAAAATTGTGGATAACTATTGAATTTATCGTATATAATATATTGCATGAAGGAAACTTTTGTTATCATCGCCTCGATTCTAGCAGTAATCGGTAATGTACCTTATCTAATAGATATATTAAAAAAGAGGATCGAACCACATGCTTACACTTGGTTGGTTTGGACAATAGTTTCTATGGTCACCTTTTTCGGACAAATAGCAAAAGGTGCTGGAATAGGTGCTATACCAACTGCAGTTTCAGAAGGTTTTACTGTAATTATATTTTTAATTTCACTAAAATATGGTTTCAAGCACATAAGAAAAGTTGATACATATTTTCTAATTATTGCCCTACTCGGTCTTATACCTTGGATAATTACAAAGGACCCAACTATTTCTGTAATTACGGTTGTAACCATAGATCTGATTGCTTTTATTCCTACAATACGCAAAACTTGGGCAAACCCAGAAACAGAAAATTCAATACTTTATAGTATGAATGCTTCAAGGCATTTTATTGCACTTTTTTCACTTCAGGCGTATAACATAGCTACAACTCTTCATTCTGTGGTAATGATTTTGGTAAATACCGCAATGACTATAATTATAAAAACAAGAAAAAAATAATATGACTATATTACTTATTAGTATTTTTACATTTTTAGCAACAATGTTTGGTGGACTTTTTGCATTAAAATACAAAGACAAATTACATTTAATACTAGGTTTTAGTGCAGGAGCTGTGATAGGTGTAGCCTTTTTTGATCTTATACCTGAATCAATAGAATTGTCTCAAGGCATATATGATATTTCTACAATCACTCTTTTGGTAGCTTTAGGTTTTATCGTATACATGATACTTGATAGAACTATATTCTTTCATAGTCACAATGATGAAGATAATCATGATGAGCACAATAAAAGAGGTTTACTAGGTGCTCTGAGTCTTTCTATACACAGTTTACTTGATGGTATTGCGATAGGACTAGCCTTCCAAGTCTCAGTTTCAGTTGGATCTATAGTAACCCTTGCAGTTTTAGTACATGACTTTTCTGATGGCCTAAATACTGTAAATATGATATTAAAAAATAATGGAACAAGAATAAACGCATTTAAGTGGTTGATAGTTGACGCTACAGCCCCAGTAATCGGAATAATATCTACTCTATTCTTTACACTTTCTGGAAACATACTATGTATAATTCTTTCATTATTTGCTGGATCATTCTTATATATAGGAGCAAGTGATCTATTACCAGAAAGTCATCACAATCACCCTACGATCTGGACAACTGTTTCTACAGTTGCAGGAATACTAGCTTTATATATTGTAATAAAGTTTGCAGGTATTTAAAATAAAAAATATATTGTTAGACAAAAAGAAAACCGCTTTAAAGCGGTTTTCTTTTACAGAATGTAAACAAATATTACATTGTTTGAGAACCTCCAGTTGTACAAGTCTTGCAATCACCCTTATGTGTAAATAGTGATACAAGTGCTGATAGTCCTACTAGAATATAAACTATTCTAGCTACTATATTTCCTGCTCCAAATAGGAGTTCAACAACATCCCATCCACCTAGACCAACTAGTAACCAGTTTAGGCCTCCTATTACAAGAAGGATCCAAGCTATGATATGAACTGCTTTCATGTTTTTATAAAATTAATTTTTATAATACTGCCGACTCCCCAAATTATACCTTTATTACCTAGTATATACAAACCAATAATCCACACTAATGTGTCATAATAAACCACAAATAATACACTATATAGACATATTCATCTTCATAAACTGTTCAAAAAGTATACTCGTGTCTATTTCTCTTGAACTGAAGTCTGACCTAAGCACAATTACTGATATTGGTAATTTCATACTAGAGTTTAATGAGTAATTGAAAAGTGAAAGCATACTCTCTTTTGCTTCTATAGTTCTACCAGTCTTCCCTCCAATAAAATTTGGATCTAAAACAAAAGGATCGATGGCTTTATACGTATGTCCAGCGTGTTCAGTAGTCGAAGCTAGAGAAACTGTGTAGTTTTTTGTTAATGCCAATAGATCTTTTTCATTGTTATAAATATACCTAGAAAGTATAAATAAATCTGAAGCATTTGAGATATTTCCAGAACTTAAGCCCGAAGCGTCTTTAAAGGAAGTACTATTCATACCGAGTTCATTTACAAAAGAATTCATTTGGTATAAAAAGCTGTTATATCCACCAGTAAAAGATTGTGCAATAGCTTCCGCAGCATCATTGCTTGATTCCAATAATAATGGGTACAGTAACTCTCTTATCGTATATACCTCGCCCACCACTAGATTACCAGCATTCCCATACGCCTTAAGCATATCTTCATTTATTGTTATCTTCTTATTAACATCTATATTGTGTATAGCTACAAGTGCTACTATCAGTTTACTTATAGATGCTATAGGGAAAACTTTATTTTCATTTGACTTTATATATATTACTCCTGAGTCTAAATTACCTAGTATATAACTCTCTGCACTGATCAATTTATCTTTGTCTTTTTGTATAGTTATCGGTTTTACTAAACTAGGTTTTTTATCAATTTCATAATCATAGTTTAATGCACTCTTATCAATATCTAGTTTATCTACACTATATTTTTTAGGCATATTACTATCTTTTATACCTATATTTTTTATATAATCTCTATTTTTATATACTAGAGAAATAAAAATAAAAGTTAAGGAAAGGAAAAATAAAATCCTAATTCCTTTATGTGTAAATGGAAGATCTGGCTCATTTTCAAACATACTCTATATTCTAACATGCATTTTTTATCTTGTTACAGTTATTGATGGATTTATCTCACCAGTTGAACTTGCAGTAACTCTACCCTGACTGTCTACAGAAATAAAATAACCGGTATCGTAATCAGAAATACTACTGAAATGAGCTCCAGAAACTATAGGATCATATGGAAGTGACGATATGTATATAGGTACAACACAAGGAGCAAGATCAAATGTACCTGTTCCACCACCACTTTTTATCTGTGATGTGGTACTAGGTATACTTGTTGCAACCAAGCCACAAGTAAAGACACCTCGGTGTTCAGCGATGTTTTGGCTAATGGTATTTAATATAGCATTCACATTACTTACTCTTTGAGAATCTCTAGCGAGTTTGAATTGTCTACTTGGATTTATAGCTACAAGAACAACCGCCGCTAAGACTGCAATAATGCCTATAACTACAAGTATTTCTATTAAAGTAAAACCCTTATTGATAATCTTTAAATTATTTTTTATTTTCATATTTATTTTTAATAATTAATAATATAAAAAGTATATTTGTTTATAATAAAGAAATAATAAAAAGATTATGAAATTTTGATAAACTTTTTTCTACACAACAAAATATCTACGTCAGTCAAAGAACTTATGGGTATTCTGGACAATTTTTCTTATCCCAAAGTCCGATTTTATTTCCTTTTGCTTGCTTTTCAAGTTTCTTAAATTCCTTTTGTTTCAAATATGGTTTCCCATAGGTATATTCACGAGCATAACCATGTTCGATAAGGTATTTGTTTATATTAAGTCCATCATCTCTATAAACGTATGCTAGATAGCGACTATATTTATCTTTTTGTTCTCTATCAAAATCAAACACTAAACTAATACTTTTATTGTTTAATAATTCTTTTGTCATAAGAGAAGCTTGTTTCCCAAAACATTGAATAGGTTTTCTAGGATCTACAGTTTCTGGTGTATCGACACCTAAAAGCCTTATTACTCTTTCTTTACCTTTATAAAGTATAGCTACTGTATCGCCATCGTATACATAACTTACTTTATATAAAGTATTTTGTTTTATATTTTCTCCTTCTTTTATATAAAATATAATTGATAGAAACAGTATGATGAATACAAAGACATAGAATATAGCCCACCTTTTCTTATTATTAAAAATTTTCATAATAAAACTCTATCTTTTCAAGATAAAGTTTTATTAAAATAATTATGAAGTTTTAATGAATATTTAATTTATAGTCTTTTGCCCTCTTGATTCAATAGCAAGAAAATCTGGGCCATTTAAAAATATAGAAAATGTAGCTATAGTAAGACCGAGATCTCTTATACCAACAGCGTTATAGCCAACATCGATAGTTATAAACAATAGATGCAAAGCCAATATAAAAGCAGATATTCTAGTATAAATCCCTAGTATAAGTAATATACCGAGTACTATCTCCATACCTCCATTTAAATATACGAACGTAAGAGCGCTCAAACGAGTAATATTTGTAATGAATTCTGGTATAAGTGATGTCCATAATTCAGGTCCAGTAACTTGAGTAAAACCAAACCAAAGAAAGACAAGAGACAAACCAAATCTAGTAACAACAGGAGCGTATTTTGTTAGGCTTGGATTATTAAATATAGTAGTTATTTTGTTTATCATAGGGGGATTATAGCATGGATTGTATTGTATAAAAAAAGCGCACATCACAGAAGTTAATTTAGTTTAAATGTCGAAATAAATGTATTATTGATAATTGACTCTCCTGAACCAAAATAAAAAGATTTCTTTTCTTTTTCAAAAAGTATTATATACCAATACCCCCAACTCTCACCCTCAGGTGTGGCTTCAGTAATATATTCCATAACAATTGCATTTGGAATTATATCTGTAGATATTTTTGCCTTTTTACTAAGTAAATTATTTTTATAGTATAAATAATCTTTTTCAAAAGACATTGGGCTTTCTTGTATTTCAAATTGTGAACCAGTTTTATTATTATAATCACAATTATAAAAATGTGGATCACTATCAATTGAAGTAGGGACAAACCAGCCCTTTGGAATTGTCAGACTAAAGTCTAGAATAGTATTTTTATAAAAATATTCAGCTTCTGTCTTTATACTGTCTTTGCCATATGCGCAACCATGATCATTATATTCACCATATTTCGTATCCCATGCTTGTGGAGGTGAAGTACGCTTAGTTGTTTCTAAAAAAGTAAATGAGTCACGTATCTTTTCAGCAAGATTTACACTCTGTAAATAATCTGTACTCTTTACAAGATAATGAATAATAAATTTTTGACCAGAGTTATCTTGGGTGATTATATAATTATAAGTCTGCCCATCCCCGAGTGCATATTCTCCACCTTCTGAAGCAAAACCTTTATCAAGATTAAAAGAATATGCTAGTCTCCCTGCAAATGTTATTTCTTTAAACTCTCCTATTTCAGGTCTATAGTTTGGATTATTGTTATTAACCTGTTTATTTCTCACTTTTAGTGCATAATCCTTAAGCGGTGTTGATGTCGCTTCTCTATATTTAGCTTCAATTTCAAAAAGCATAGCTTTTCCTAAAATTGAAACATTTATATTTTCTTGATCATAAAGATGATCCCAACCATAGTCATTTGTAGTGCCTATACTAGCTACAGAAGGATACTTAAAACTATATTTATATTTAAAATTATTAAAATAATTAAATGTAAATTGATCTTCTGATTTAAATACTCTTATAGTTAATAAAAAGATCGCAAATATTACTACGAGAGAAATGAGAATTATATGTTGTTTTTTCATATTTATTTTTGGTATAACTATACACCAAATGTTGATAACGGTCTTATTCCTAGTTTTACTACACGGTTTCTGGTAATTTACTTTTTATTTTATCAATAATCTTTAAGACCAGACCATACCAAAGATAAGAAAGTATTAACAGTAAAGAAGACACGATCCCAATCAGTGTTAAAAACCACTCTTTTAGAATAATAGAAACAAAACATTCTATAATCAAAACAATAGCTACTATTACAAAAAATATAATTCTCTTACCTCTTTTTATATCATTATGAAAATCTTTTTTAAATAATAACTTGATACCAGTGAGAATCGATTCTTGAATTAAGCCAAAAATAAAAATTATAGATAAATAATTCTTAATAAGTATCATTCCATTTGTATTTAACTGGATATTTGTACTACCATTAATGTCATAAAAATAACTAGAAAATTGGGTAATAAAATTTAGAGTTTGTGTTTCATATAAAGAGAAAAATAACCCTAATGTAATCGTAAGGAAAATAAAGGAAAATATAATTGACAAAATAATTAAATTTATAAATTGAGAATTCTTAAAAGAATCAAGAAAAAACTTAATAATATTTATCACTAACGATGTAATTATATTAGTGGTATTTTGCATTTAGTTATATGCATATACTAATCAGAACTACTTTGAACAAACACTACTTGAAGCATGTTTTGAAGTCTTTCCTGTAAATCCTGTACTATCTACACAATAAAACTCACCACTTGTTAATTTAATAGAGACCGCATAATCATTACCATCATAACATTTAAAATCACTTCCCACTTTTTCTTTAATTCCATTTAGTGTTTTTGAAAAGGTAGTTCCACTTGCTTTACATATATCCACATAACCCATATGTGAATCATAATAAAGTTCAGAGCCAGCACGTAAATTAGACATCATTGCTCTTAATTGTGTATCTTGATTCACATTTATAGCTTGTTGAACTTGAGGATCATCTTTTATTGGTTCAGGAATACTTGCCTTATTGATAGTATTTGGGGTATTAGAAGCGTTATATGTATTATCAGTAATATTCTCAATTGGAGTTTGTTCTTCTGGCTTATTAACTTTTTGATTTTCTGAATAGTAATAAAATCCAGATCCGAGTGCTAAAATAGCTATTATTATAATTAATGGTGCAATGAAATTTTTTTGATTATTTTCCATTGATAAATTATAACACGATTTTTTAACTTATTTACCTGACTTTCAGAAATTTTAAAATAAAAAATTTTATAAAATACTACTCTAGTAATTAGGTTCTTATCGCTGAATAAGTTCGCATTCTCGCTTAAAAGTCAGTAAGGCGTGAATTTATGTCAAAACTTGATAAAATTCACGGTATTTTAGAAATTTTGATTCGAGATCTTAATATAGTCTATATAGGTATACTCTTTCAATTTCTAGTTAGTTACGTTTATTTCATTATCACTTGAATCTTGAGTAACCACCTTACCCCAATTATAATTTGGATTACCGTTACCTAAGTTTATATCACCATCATATAAAGATATATTTATTTTGTATTTTCCTGGAATCAGTGTGGTACCAACATCTCCATGAAATATTGTTGATGGTACAGTAAATGAATACACATTTGTTGAACTAGCGTTCAACTGTGTTATGAATCCACCATCCAAAAAGATACCAATTTTATATCCTGAAGGTATATTTCCTGCAAGGCTCCAACGAATAGTCTGTTGGGTTCCAATCTTCCAAGTCTCCCCTCCATTAGGACTCAAAACATTTATGGAAGGTTTAATGAGGGTGGAGTCAACGACTGTAAATACAGTATCACTTGTATCACATATAGTTTTCTCTGAACCTTTACATATTCTTATGTAATAATTACCTGTAACATTTGGGATCCACTGATATTTACCTGAGTTTGCAATATTTGAAGCAATAACATTTTCTGGATCTATTACTGGTAAACAGCCGTAACTTGGTTTTAAATTGAAACATCCAGAAAGATTTTGTATAGCATAAATAGTTACACTTTCATTAGAGGCAATATTAGTTTTCCAGGAAATAGTTTTAGCTGATACGTTATCCCATTTTTCCCCTCCATTTGGTGATAAAACTGTAATTGTAGGCTTAGTATCGATTGTAGTCTTGGGAGTTATAGGAGCAAATTTAAAAGTTGAAAGTATGTTCAATACATTTTGTTTATCATTTTCTATTCCCCAGACTAGAATATTAAAGATCTTAGTTCCATTTAAATTTGTAACACTATAGATATCAAAACTTCCCCCTGGACCATTTGTAACTTTTTCAGAAAATTTTATTGTAGGAACATCTGCTTTTGACGCATTAAATTTTTCACTAATCTTTTGTATTTGAATCTTTACACCAGAGCTATTCCCTTTTTCAAATTTATCTTCATCAAAATTAAAAAGATCATTACCGTATGCTTCGTGGTAAGTAGGAGGATAAGAAATGCTATAGCCTAAATCTGAGTTTACATATGTTTTCCAGTTAGAAATTGGGGTCTTTTGACTATTTTGAGAAGGTGCTATAACACTATCTTGTTTAGTTGTCTCTGGAATTTGATTATATTGTTTAACTTCAGTAGAACCAGTATTATTAGCTTTTTTATCTTCATAAATATATAGACCCCCACCAATTATCAGTATAGCTATTACAACCAAAAATACTGGAGCAACAAAACCTTTTTGTAAATTTTTCATGGGTAGATTATAACACGATTTTTTAACCTATTTGCCTAGCATTCAAAAATTATGACCATATGCAACAAAAACAAAAGGCATCTATGATGCCCTTTGTTTTTATTGCATGACCCTACAGGGAATCGAACCCTGCTTACCGCCTTGAAAAGGCGATGTCCTAGCCGATAGACGATAGGGCCAAATGGAACTTTTTTATATTACCATTTTTTGTAAAAATGGCAATAAATGTTACGATAGCCATGTTTGTACAAGCAAAGGAGGAGTGGCTGAGAGGTTTAAGGCACCGCTCTCGAAAAGCGGGGTCTGGGTAACTGGACCGTGGGTTCAAATCCCACCTCCTCCGCCAAGAAAACTTAGTATCAGCATGACCCGAGTGCCTAAAATTAAAACCATCATCCCCACAAGGAGATGATGGTTTAAGGTTTAGACCTCTCTCAATTCAGCTATCCTTTTTCTAGCGTAATCAATGATTGCTTTAGCCTCCTCGTCACGCAGATCCTTTGCAATTGTCCACCCGTTGTTTGAAATCACTTCATAAGGGCCGGTTCCTGTGATGTGCCATGGGAGAGGGTCTTTTCGTAACAACTCGTCGAGAATGGGGTGGAAAATCTGTTCAATATTTAGTTCTGGCATTGGATTCCTTTCTGTTTATTTTCTGAATTCAAGATACTTGATTTACCCTCAAAAGTCCAGGAAAACGACCTGGACCCACATACCTCATTTTATTTTACGAAATAGTTCAAAAATATCCTTACAGTTCCTAAACACCCTAGTGCTGAACCCACGATGCCCGCCAAATTTTATTTTGTATAACTCAACAATTCTTTTAACATACCATTCACTTTACCTTTCCAATATTGTTCATCCTTAATACTTCCCTGTTCATCAAATAAAGTATTTACCAAAGAGAAAAAGACTGAGTAGTTTATTATCATCATTTGAAATGCTGATAATACTAGTTTCAATTGTTCAGCCATTCTAGCGCCACCTATTGGGCCATCTGATACTCCACAAATAGCTACGGGTTTGCTTTTATATTCACTATAAGCACTATCTAGTAATAATTTCAATTCACCTGGATAACCATGATTATATTCAGGAGACACGATAACTAATCCATCAGAATTTTTTATTAAACTAGACCACAATTCACTTTTATCTTTTGAAAGTCCTTTAGTAAAGGTTGAGGGGAAATCAAGCACATCTACTTTTGTAATTTTAATATCCTTATTTTGTTTGGCACATTTGATTACAAAATCAAAAGCGAGTTTACTAAATCTATTCTCCCTACCAGTACCTAGTATAAATAATATATTTTTCATACTTATATTATCGAATAGTTTTAGATAAATAGCCATGATATAATATCTCCCAACAATATGATTCATCATATAATAGCTTTTATTTGGGG
>CAZLQL010000009.1:0-31155 GCA_964561875.1 uncultured Candidatus Saccharibacteria bacterium | reverse complement strand
TGCCGGTAACTTCCCTCTTTGGCTTTCTCCAGTTCAAGTAGCTGTCGTACCAGTAAGTGAAGATCAGATGGAACAAGCAAAATCTATAAAAGAAGAATTAAAGAAACATAATATAAGAGTAGAATTAGATAGTTCAGAAAACGGTTTTGGTAAAAAGATTCGCCAAGCAAAAGTTGAGAAAATTCCATACTTTATAATCATTGGTGACAAAGATGTAAAAGCAGGAAAAGTTACTCTAGAAAGTAGAGACAATGGACAAATAGGTCAAGTCGACTTAAATGAAGTGATAGCGAGATTGAATAAAGAGATCACAGACAAAAAATAATATTATCAAAATAAAACCCCACAATACGTGGGGTTTTATTTTTTATAACTTACTCTTATTTACCGCCAAATAAACTATCATCACTAGAAGTACAATGATAACCAGTACCGCTACCCAAGCCCAAGGTACATTGTTTAGAGAGAAAAATGAAGATAGTGAATTATCAGTTGGAGTATGTTTAACAACACTCTTAATTCCACTTTTTACTATTGGTTTTGATGAGGCTTTTGTATAAATATCTGTAACTACAACCTTATTGCTACAAGCTTTAGATATAGTCTGTCCATTTGAAAGATTTGCAGTGACTGTAGCAGTCTTTGTTCCAGGAAGTAGGTAGTTTGTAACTACAGATGATGAATTACCAGACAAACCCTCACTACCTTTCCATGAATAAGAATTTATATATCCTCCAGTAGATTCTGCTGTCCAAGTTATAGGATCACTTACTGTTGCACTTGTCTCATCTGCAAAACAAGCAATCTGTATTCCACTTGTATTTACATTTGGTGATGTATATATAACAGTTGGAGTATAGTAATTGTTATTATTGTTATAATAATTTGTATCGTATTGAACATAAACAGAGTTTGTACACTGAACAGCATATTGCTGACCTCCAGAATATACAGTTACACTTGCATATTTTTGTCCTGAAGTATCGTAATATTTATTTACATAGCTTTGAGTACCGTACATATTGTCTGTACCTGACCAACTATATGTATAACTACCATTTCCTCCAGAAGCACTTGCATACCAAGTTACATATGTACCTCTATCAGTTACTGTTCTATCTGCTCTACATGAAGCAATTAGATTTGAATAACTATTATAATAATTGTAGCCATTATTGTAATAATTATAATTGTAATTATCATAATAATTTTGATAATCGTATATATTTACAGTATTGTCACAATTTCTAGATACAGTCTGACCATTTGATGTAACAGTCAAAGAAGCAGATTTTGTACCTGAATTTGAATACATTTTATCTACACTTGCACCATTACCAGAAAGTCCATCAGTACCAGACCAAGAATATGAATAAGAATAACTACCACCACTTACAGATGCTCTCCAACTAATAACGCTATTTGTATTACCAGAAGCTGGGATAGAATAACAACTTACACTCAATGCAGAATAATTGGTTGATACAGTAGGATTTGTATTTACATTATTAACTGTATTATTACTATTGTTATTGCTGTTTATTATATTTTGAACTGTAGGTTGATCCTTATTGTCACAACTAAATAAACAAAATGGATCTAGAGGATTTGTAAAATTAAAATCAACTGCCTTTACTTTATTTATAGGCAATAAAACAAATACAATCACTGCGATTATCGATACGATAAGACTTGATTTAAAATATTTATTTATTGTATTAGTTGAAATATTCATATGTAACTATTATATATCATTTTAAATGTATAGTCAATGATAACCCAGCCACTGTATCCTGCAAACGGCTTATATTAGCTCTTTATAGCCTCTATCATCATAAACATTGGTATTTCTTTTCTTATACGGTTTTCCTCATTTGCCTTTGGACCTGGATTACTCTCTTTGTGAGATATCCACTCTTCCAACCTTCCTACTCTGAAACCTGATTTATTGAATGCTTTAAAATACACTTGAAGTGGTCTATGGAAAGATATTGTGAATTCTTTATTTTTATAACTAGACCCAGGATTCATATCCATTTTATTCTCTGTATCACTCATATATGAATCTATTCTCCTATATTGACTATTAGTAGAATTATCGAAACCCCAACTAGACTTTTTTGGTATTCTAAAACTTGGGTGATTTAATACTAAAAATAATTTACCATTATTTTTTAACACTCTATACGCTTCACTTATAGTCTTATTTAGATCTTTAATATTTTGAATTGCCAGTACTATGACTGCTTTATCAAAAGTATTTGTTAAATTTATAGGTAAACTATCTGCACTTGAAACCAAGTATATAATATCTTTTGAAGACTCTTTTTTTGCAATTTCTATAAGTTCTTTACCTATATCTAGTCCAGTGACCTTCGCTCCTAGACTATGCATAGCTCTCGTAAAAAATCCCTGACCGCAAGCTATATCGACAATACTCTCACCCTTTTTTATATCTAGTAGACGGGTAAGATTTGGCAATATTACCTCCTTTTGATAGCTACCCTCTTTATTTAAAACATCGTCATACCATGTAGCCACATTACCCCAAGATGTCTCTTTGGAATGTGTATCTTTAGATATCTCTTTAGAATTGGGCTTATTTACCTTATTTAATTTATCGCTATTTCTATCCATATCAAAAGTATGGGCTAATAATGAAAAATTGGCAAATAGAAAAATGGTTGTATATAATTGTTCTACATTTTATCCGATAAAAAATAAACAAATGAAAAAGATAAAGAAAATCATTGGTAGAGAAATACTGGATTCCAGAGGTAACCCAACTGTAGAAGTAGACATAACTCTTTCTGACGGAGCTTTCGGTCGTGCAGCAGTTCCAAGTGGAGCTAGCACAGGAAGTCATGAAGCTGTGGAACTACGTGATGGTGGCAAGAGATACAATGGTAAAGGTGTAGAAAAAGCTGTAAAAAATATAAATACAGTTTTAGCAAAGGCATTGGTAGGAAAGACTTTTGACCAGAGAACACTTGATGAAAAGATGATTGCTGTAGATGGCACAAAAAACAAAGGAAAAATCGGTGCAAATGCAATTCTAGGTGTTTCTATGGCTTTCTCAAGAGCTTATGCAAATAGTGACAAGACTTCTCTGTACAAATATTTCAATAAAATTGCTAAGACAAAAAATACAGTACAACTTCCTGTACCTATGATGAATATTCTAAATGGTGGAAAGCATGCAGAAAATTCTACTGATTTTCAGGAATTTATGATCATGCCTATTGGTGCAAAATCATTCAAAGAAGCATTGAGATGCGGAGCAGAGATATTTCATTCTCTAAAAAAGATACTTCATGATAAAGGGATGAATACAACAGTTGGTGATGAGGGTGGATTTGCACCTTCCCTACCTTCAAATGAATCTGCTGTAGAAATAATACTTGAAGCAATAAATAAAGCAGGATATATAGCTGGTAAAGATGTAGGTATTGCTCTAGATGTAGCTGCAACTGAACTATATAAAGATGGTAAATATCATTTAGAAAGAGAGGGTAAAGTATTATCAAGTGAAGAAATGGTAGCATTTTATGAATCTTGGTGTTCAAAATATCCTATAGTATCTATTGAAGATGGACTAGCTGAGGATGATTGGGCTGGATATGAACTTCTTACAAAAAAGCTTGGAAAAAAAGTTCAAATAGTTGGAGACGATCTATTCGTAACAAATATTGAGAGACTAGGTATGGGTATAGAGAAAGGAGTTGGAAATTCTATATTGATAAAATTAAACCAAATCGGTACAGTCTCTGAAACTATAGATTCAATAAACCTAGCAAAGAAAGCAGGATATACGAGCATCATATCTCATCGTTCAGGAGAAACAGAAGATACAACTATTGCAGACTTTGTGGTAGGAACAGGTACAGGACAGATTAAGACAGGATCACTATCTCGTACAGATCGTGTTGCAAAATACAATCAGCTTTTGAGACTAGAAGAAGAGCTTGGAAAAAAAGCGTTTTATAGAGGTAAAAAAGTTTTCAAAACTGAGTAGAGAAATAAAATAAATAGTCTATTTGTAGATAAAATATTTATTTACAAAAGAAAAACCACCCTTACGGTGGTTTTTCTTAACACTAAGCTTTTGTTTCTTCTGGTGTTACAGGTGGAACAGGAGCTGGAGCTGGTTTCTTTGCCATTTTATTATAAATGACGGTTGGTTATCTCCGTCGCTATAAATTATAAGGTGAATTCAAGCCTAGTCCCCTTTTTCTCATTTATTTGACATAGGGTCAAAACCATATATATAAATAACTATATAAAATCGTACTCCTACGGTATGGTGTAATTATAGATAAAATAACACAATATAAAGTCAAAAAAAGCAAAGATTTATAGTTGTAAATTGAGTTTTACTACTTTATAACTTTAAACTAAGCCAAAAGACTACCACCCGACATATCTTCACTCTTTGGCAAACCAAGTAAGTCTATTATGGTTGGAGCAACATCTGCTAGACCTCCATTTTTTACTTTATTATCTATGCTTGTAAGTATACATGGAACTGGGTTTGTAGTATGAGCTGTATGTTTTTCTCCTGTGACAGGATCGATATTTACCTCTGCATTTCCATGATCAGCTATTATGACAGCAACACCTCCCTTTTTTTCTAGTGCAGATATAACCCTATTTAATTGGGTATCGACAGTTTCTATAGCTTTTATTATTGCAGGTACATTTGCTGTATGTCCCACCATGTCTGGATTGGCAAAATTTATAAATATAAAATCAGTTCCAGCATTTATCTCTTCTATAGCTTTATCTGCTATACCTTCTGCCCTCATTTCCGGAGCTTCATCATGAGTTTTTATATCCTTTCTGCTATCAAGCAATATATCTCTTTCTCCATCATAAGGTTTTTCCCTTCCTCCATTTAAGAAATATGTAGCATGAGCAAACTTTTCTGTCTCAGCAATATGTGCTTGTTTTAATCCTGCTTTACTTACTTGTTCTCCTAGAGTTGTCTTTACTGCCATAGGTGGAAATACTATTTGGCAAGTAAAATCTTTACAGTATTCAGTAAGGGTTATAAATAATAGATTCTTTAAATCCTTTTTATCCATCATCTTTTCAGAAAGCATGCGAGCTCTATCTGCACGGAAGTTAAAGAAAAATACAGCATCATTCTCTTTTATTGCACAACCATTACCTTCTAGATTTGTACAAACTATAGGCTCAAGCAATTCATCTTTTTTACCAGCTTTATACTGATCTTTTAGATAAAGTGATGGTGATATTTCACAAATATTTCCTTTACATTCAAACATTGCTTGTTCAACCTTTGCTAACCTATCCCAATTATTATCTCTGTCCATTGCATAATATCTTCCAGATACAGTCGCTATAAAATAGTTTGGACCAAATTCTTTTAAAACATTTTCAAGTTCATTTATATATTCACTTGCACTTTGTGGTGGTGTATCTCTTCCATCTGTAAATACATGTATTGCGACCCTACTTACATTTTGCTTTTTTGCCAATCTCAAAAAAGCGAAAAGATGGTTCATATGACTATGAACTCCTCCTGGACTTACAAGACCTTGAACATGTAGTACAGAATCATGTCTTTTTACATGATTAAAAAGAGAAAGTAGTATAGGATTTTTATCAAAATCTCCAGTTTCAATAGCTTTATCAATCCTTACAAGATCTGTATCGATAGGACAACCAGCTCCTATTGTCATATGACCTACTTCACTATTTCCCATTTGCCCTTCAGGAAGTCCAACTGCATTTCCAGAAGCCTTAAGTAATGAATGTGGATATTTATTCCAAAGACTATCAAAAAAAGGTTTTTTTGATGCCAAAACAGCATTATTATCTTTTTCCTCTCTGTATCCCCAACCATCAAGGACTATTAGCATTACTGGTTTATTTTTCATATTTTTAAATTAAATCTATAGGATTGGTAAGTTAAAATTTAAATTTAAACTCAATTAAAAGGCAAATTATATATCAATTGTAGCCTTCTTGGCATTTGATTGAATAAATAACTTTCTAGATGGCACATCAGTACCCATGAGCATATCAAATACCTTATCCGCCTCTTGAGCATCGAGTACATTTACCTGTTTTAATATTCTATGTTCTGGATCCATAGTTGTTTCCCACAATTCATCTGGGTTCATTTCTCCAAGACCCTTGTATCTCTGTATAGATATCTTTTGTTTCTTTCCTTTTACTTCTTCCTCAACTTCAGTTTCATCTTCTGGAGCTCCAGCTCTATCCAATAAATCTTCCCTCTGAGCTTGATTTAACATAGCTTGTGGATCAGATTCTTCTATCTGATTCATTTCATCTATCTCTTTACCTAGTGCCTTTACTTTTTCTTCTTCAGAGTAAAAATACATCAATTCTTTTCCTCTTTTTACTTTATATAGTGGTGGTTGAGCAATGTATACATAGCCTCCATCGATAATTGGTCTGAAATATCTATACAAAAGTGTAAGAATCAATGTACGTATGTGTGCTCCGTCAACATCGGCATCTGTCGCTAGTATTATCTTATGATAACGAAGTTTTGATAGATCAAATGTGTCTCCAATAGCTGTCCCCAAAGCCAGTACAAGATTCTTTATCTGTTCTGAGCCAAGCATTCTATCTAGTCTTGCTCTTTCAATATTCAAAATCTTTCCTCTAAGTGGAAGTATAGCTTGAGTTCTTCTATCACGACCTGTCTTTGCACTTCCTCCAGCAGAATCTCCCTCCACAATAAAGATTTCTGATTCTGCAGGATCACTAGACTGACAATCTGCAAGCTTTCCAGGTAGTGTCATACCCTCTAGAGCTCCTTTTCTTAATACACTATCCTTGGCAGCTTTTGCAGCTTTTCTAGCTTTCATCGCCAAAACTACTTTTGTAACTATTGCTTTTGCATCATCTGGATTTTCCTCTAGGAAAGCAGAGAAAGATTCTCCGAAGACTTGAGCAACAGCACCTTGAGCTTCTACAGAACCAAGCTTTGCTTTTGTCTGACCTTCAAACTGTATTTCACGAAGTTTTACAGATATTACAGCAGTAAGTCCTTCTAGGACATCATCTCCAGTAAAACTATCTTCTCCATCTTTAATCAGATTATTATTTTTTGAATATGTATTTAGAGTACGTGTAAGTGCAGTTTTAAATCCTGTAAGATGAGTACCTCCTTCTGGGTTATATATATTGTTTGCAAATGCAGATATTCTTGGGCTTATATCATCAGCATATTGAAGAGCAATTTCTACAGATTCGACACCTTCTACCTTTTTTTCAACATAAAAAACATTTTTATGTATAGGTTTTAATACTTGATTATTAAATTTAACTAGAGATATTAGACCATTTTCAAAATAAAAAGTCTGTGAAGGAACTTGTAAACCAAGCTCGGATAGATAAGTTGTTTCTGGATCTATTTTTATATCTGCCTTTTCTCTGGCATCCAAAATACTAATTCTTAGACCTTTCACTAGGTAAGCTTGTTGTCTCAATGAATTTACAATTCTATTAAAATCAAATTTAACTTCTTTAAAGATTATTATATCTGGTTCAAAGGCAACTACAGTACCATGCTCTTTTGTCTTTGCAACCTTCTTTACATTGTATTTCTTTTTTCCTTGAGCATATTCTTGAGTGTAAACATCACCATCTTTATGAACCCAAACTTGAGTATATACAGATAGAGCATTTACCACTGAAGCACCCACTCCGTGTAGACCTCCAGAAACTTTGTACCCACTTTCATCTCCTCCGAATTTTCCTCCAGCGTGTAAGACTGTCATGATAGTTTCTAGAGCAGAAACCTTTGTTTGTTTATGAACATCAACTGGTATACCTCTACCATTATCTGTAACTCTTACTCTATTGTTTGGTAGTAGTGCAACTTCAATATGATTTGCATGACCGCCCATGGCCTCATCTCTAGAGTTATCAAATATTTCTGTTATAAGATGATGCAAACCGTCTGGTCCAGTAGTACCGATATACATTCCAGGACGCTTTCTAACAGGCTCTAGACCTTCTAGAACTTGTATGGCATCAGCACCATAACTATCTTTCTTTTTTGCTTCATCTTTAGCCATATATTATCTATTTTTATGTATTTAAAGTGGGTTTATTATATCAGATTTTCACCCTTTTTCCCCTATTGACATATTATTTTAAAGTTATATGATATTCGAACGTAGCCTACCTCAGAGAAAGTACGAAAAAGGGTGGACAAATAGGCTATAAGACCTGGATTGTTGTTAATATGATCTCGACAACAGCCTAGGGGAGCGCCATCTTGTGGTGGCGCTTTTTTATTTCCTAAAGTTTGTTATGTTGGGATTTTATTTATTATAAAAGATATCGTCCAAAATATTTTCTTCAATCTCCTTTTCTAGAACTCTATATATTTCCAACAATATCTTTTTCTTAATTTCTTTATGTAAGGGTATAGTGATTGAGATTTTATTTAGTTTCATCCTCACATGACTACCGACTATTCTTACAGTAATAAACCAAAACCACTGAGTATTTTTACAATACTCTTTCCCGAAAGAACCTTTAGTTAGGCATTTAATAATATAGGATAATTTAAATTAATAATTGGATTCCAGTTTTTTGTTTCTATTAGATCAGAAAAATGGCAATTTACAGCTTCTAGAATATTTATTTTTAAATCTTCAAATGTCTTCCCTTGAGTAAAGATATTTTCTTTTTCGCATATAGCAACGTATGAACCTTGTTCCTGATATATATTAAATTTTAGATTTTTATTCTTCATTATCAATGAATATAACATATTTTAATTATTAATATACGCAATATAACAAACCGAGATAAAGTTTTGATAAAATATTTTTATAAATTATTATATGGTTTTACTCTCTACTCTTTTCCAAAAAGTCTTTTTTATTTATCTTTGCTTGGCGCAAAATACTGTGAAATGTACCGATCGAAACTTCTTGGTGTAAAGGAACGATAACGGTAATTACTTTACCCAAAACACTCTTCCTCATTTTTAAATGACTACCAAGTATCCTTATTTCTTTGAAACCATACTTATTTGAAAGAATATGAGATATTGCTTTGCCAGAAAAAAATCTAGGCATGAATAACCTCAAAAGTACCTAGTATTGGAGATTCTGACTTTGCTTGTGTGTATGTCGCAAGCTCTTCTTGAGAAAAATCCTCTATGTATAACTCTACAGCTTCACGTATATTGTATTCAGCTTCTTTCATATCCTTACCTTGAGTAGCAACACCCAACTCTGGACATAGAACACTATAACCTAGGTTCTCTTTTGTATAGACAGCATTGAATACATACTTCATATATTTACTATACCACATATTTTTTATAAATTAATTATTAATATACGCAATATAACAAACCGAGATAAAATCTAAATAAAATATTTTTAAATTAAATACTAGAACACAAACTACCTAACCTCCCAGTCTTTTCCCTTTAGGCGACTATGTATATTATCCATAATACTGTTTACAAATTCATCAGTTAAAGTCTTTTCATTTGACTGAAAAACTAGTCTAAATGCATAAGAAATTTTATCTCCTTTTTTAAACTCATCAAACAATTCATATTTTGCCAATAAGCCAATATCACCAACAACATCTTGAATCACACCCCAAACTGACTCACTACTTGTTTCTAGTGGAACAAAAACTGCAACATCTCTTACTATAAACGGATAAACAGAAAATTGATTAAACTTCACTCTACTTCCCTCTTTCATTTCGATTGAATTCAAATCTAGTTTTTTATTTATATTTTTAACCAATGCATCTAGGTCAATCTCCATAACTCCTTCGACTTTATTTGTAAAACCTACAGTAACTCCATTTACTGTTATGATTCCGCCTGTATCATCTATACTACAAAGTATATTTGCTTTTATATTTAATTCCTTTATAAGCTCATCTCTTAAAGCTTTTATCTTCTCTTTCTCTTTTTCTTGTTTTTTATTTATATTTTTTATATAGACCAAAAGCGAGTTCTTTTCTCCTTGTTCTGTAAACACCTTTCCGATTTCAAAAATCTTTATCTCATTTATTTGTAAAAGTGGTGCATTCTTTATAGCTAAATTTACACTTGATTGTACTCCATCATAAAGACTGGTTCTCAGATATCCTTTATCAGAAGCTACAGGATAACTCACTTCTATATCACCTTTATTTACGAAGGTTCGAGTCATTACTTCAGAAAAACCTTTTTTATATAGAAAATCTTTTATCTTTTCATTCAATAAAAATTCCTGTGAGAATTCATTTGTAGTTTTTAATTTTGGAACTATACTCTTAACTTTATCTAGTCCATATATTCTACCGATTTCATCTATTATGTCTTGTTCTATGATCAAATCCAATCTTTCAAATGGTGGTTTTATATTATAAACATCATGTTTTACCTCTACTACACAATTTAGCTTATTTAGTATTTCCAATACTTGTTTTTCACTTATTTTAATATTTAAAATATTCTCTATATTTTTGTGTTCTAATATAACCTCCCATGACTCTGGTAGTGATTTAAATTTATCATTTATTTTACCTATTTTTGAATCAGGATTTACTTGTCTTAAAACTTTGAGAAATGAAGAGATGCCTTTTTCAACCATATATGGAGTAATCTCATTTTCAAATCTCTTTGAGGCATCATTTCTTATACCGACTTCTATCGAAGTCTTTCTTATACTTACTGGATCAAAATTTGCCGCTTCAAGAATAATGTCTTTTGTCTCATTTGTAACTTCTGCTCTTTTTCCACCCTTTATTCCAGCAATATCTAGTGGACCTAATTCATCAGCAATAACCAAATGGTGAGTTTTTAAATCGACCTTTTTACCATCGAGGGTTTCGATAGTTTCACCTTGTTTTGCAAATCTAACCGATAGATTACCTTTTACTTTTTCTTTATCAAAAGCATGCAAAGGTTGGCCAGTATCAAATGTTGCATAATTTGTAGCATCAACTATAAAATTTATCGATCTTGCACCGATAGCCTCCAATCTATCCTTAAGCCATTTTGGTGAATTACCGTTTTTAATATTTGTAATAAGGGTTGCAGTATTTCTCTTGCATATATCTGATTCGATAGTAAATTTAATATCTTCTCCTTTTTCTGGTAAAACTATATTTTCATCTTTTAGTGTTAGGTTTAGTATTGCGCAAAGATCGTATGCTACACCTCTATGAGAAAGCATGTAGTGTGCTCTATCTGGTAATACCTTCAAATCAAATACAGTATCTTGTAAACCATCGATATTTACATTTTCTACACCTTCAACTTCACTAGATTTAAATACAAAAGCCTGTATGATTTTTTCATCACTTGGTAATGTTTCTACTATATGATCTTGTAACCAGGATTTTAGAACTTTCATATTAAAATTGATTTATAAATCTCAGATCACCATCGTATATCATTCTTACATCTGGAATATTGTTTTGTCTCATAACTAGTCTATCCACACCGAAACCGAATGCAAACCCTTTCCAAACTGTAGGGTCTATTCCTGCTGACTTAAACACATTTGGGTGAACCATACCAGCACCACCCATTTCAAGCCATTTACCATTAAAAAGCATATCCACCTCGACTCCAGGTTCTACGAAAGGAAAAAAGCTAGGTCTGAAACGTATAACAACATCATTACCATATAGCTTCTTTAAGAAATGCTCTACAGTTCCTTTTAAATGTCCCATACTTACATCTTTATCGACATACAAAGCCTCTAATTGGAAAAATTGTGCTTCATGTGTTGCATCTGTAGCTTCATTACGAAAAACCTTGCCTGGGACGATAATAGCGCAAGGCAAATTGTCTTTATTCTTTTCAAGAAATCTTGCTTGTACTGCGGATGTCTGTGTGCGCATAACAGGTCTTTCCGATTTTTCACCAGTCTTAGAACCGAGTTTTGTTTTTATCCAAAATGTATCCTGCATATCACGTGAAGGATGGTCTTTTGATATATTTAGTGCATCAAAATTGTAATGTTCTATTTCCAGCTCTGGACCAGTGGATACAACAAAGCCCATATCAGCAAAAATACCTACTACCTCGCGGGTAAACTGTGTTATAGGGTGAAGATGGCCTTTATTTACACTTTGTCTTGTTTCAGCATTATTCATTACACTAATATAACAAAAATCAAAGTTTTGGGCTACACAATTACACAAAAGTCTATTCGATCATACCAAAAAATTTTATTCTTTCGGTAGGTAAAATACTACATAAGGAGTCTCAGCATCATTCATACTTGCTGGATAATAAGCACCATCAGCATCACTTCCAATTTCATATTCAGAAAATTTATATTGATTAGGGATTTGATACCTATCAATCAAGCCTTTTCTAATAATATCAATATGGCCACCTTTAGTATATCTATTTGGATTAATAATCACATTAATTTCTTTATTGACTCGTGTAAGCTTATCTTCATAAAGATGGTAGTACTTAGTTGTAGCTAGTTCTGTGCTTCCCACAATATAATATTCATCGTCATATAGACTCTTTTGCTGTGAAATAAATGCCCTATCAATAGTACCTATATATTTCTCTTGGATGGGATCTTCCTTTAGATCATACTTACACAACCTAAACCTACCGAAACCTGAATCTGAGCATCCTGCAAAAAGATAGTCCTTGATATGAGCGATTATCATACCTGAGTAACCGGTCGTTCCAAAGGCAATATTCTGTACATGTTTTAGCTTATCCCCATCTACCACATATCTATTTCTTCCAGTATTTACCATTGCGACATTATCGATAATCTCAAGACTTGGAGCGATTTTAAAGTTGTAGGCAGTTGCATCATTATCATAGTATTGAGCATCATCAAGTACAATGTTGTCTATTTTTGTTGCTATCTTATTGTTTAACTTCCACAATACAGCAGTATCATTTACGCGAGTGGTAAACCAGAGTCTCTTATCGACTACAAGATAGTGACATATGTTCTCAATCTTCATATTCTGTGTAGTCTGTATCTCTCGTAAAGATGGATTTTTATCGTCTATGTAGTATATTTTATGTGTACATTCACTATCTCTAGTAGAAAATTCACTTCCAGAAACAATATATGTTTGGGGAATTATGGCATTAGCGAGTAGATCATTATTTGTAACTATAATATCTGGATATTTTATTTTATGGATATCGATTGAATCAAATAACGTACTACTATTAAAGAAGTAGATCTTCTTTTCTAAATCATTATCTGTGAGGCCTACCTTTACTTTTCCGTTTCCAAATATCTTATCTACAGATAATTCAGGTGGATAGTTGCTTGTAATTTTTGTCGCGGTAGTATCTCTAATTAAATAATATTTAACATTCTTGGCTTCTGTCGGCCAAACAATAACTATTAGGCCTTGCTCAGCAGGTTTAAATTTAAGAGCATAAAACTGATCTGGCAAACCACTAATACGCGTAGCATTACCCCCTCTCAGTTTATATACAAATTTATTTTGACCATCAACAGTGGCTAAATATAGATCTCCACCGAAGCTGATACTATCATATGACACCTGGCCTTTTAAATCATATACTTTTTGGGCTTCTCTAATCTTAATATTAAGCTCTGGTAAAGATTCATTTTGTAACTTGATATCAGTAGAAGTATTTTGTAGTAGATTACTAGAAATAAAGATTATTATAATAGGCACTATAATAATCGCTATAAATCTTACTCTTAAGATATGTCTATTTTCCCCTGGTATCGAAGACATAGAAGGATTTTGACTCTGTGGTGTTGTCTGAGGGATTTTACTATTTCTTGCAAAGAAATGTAGATACAGACTCACGATAAGATACATAACTATCGACACAAGTAAAGAAATAACTAGTGACCCTACAATAAATTCTATTTCTAACACGCCACCGCTAACAATCCCAATCAATACAAAAAAGGCTAGTGTGGTTATAAAGGTAGTTAATGCAATTTTAGTTGAATACTTCATATTATCTAAAATTTAATAGCACGTTTTTTAAGGAGAGTTTGTAAGCTTTAGGTATGTATCTTTTGGAGCCACCTCCCAGATTTGAACTGGGGACCTTCGCTTTACAAAAGCGTTGCTCTACCAACTGAGCTAAGGTGGCGTATTGTATCTACTTCTTTATAAAAGAAGGATTGTTTCCTTCTATAGGATATACATTATCAGAAATTCTTTTTAAATAAAAGGAGGCACCTCCCGCTTTGCTTATATCCCCTTTACCACGAACCATATCTATAACTTTCTTTGAATGTGGGTGTTCATGAGCTTTGTTATATGCCCAGATATAAACTTTTCTTGCTCTTGATAAAACAAGATAAGCAAACCACTGTATCAAAGAAATGAATGTATGGCGATTTATATATGATAATATCTTTTTGATATTTGTAAATATCTCAGAGAAAAAATTGTCTGTTTTTACAGCGATTTTTGATATAAAGTACTTTTTTTGATTCTTTATCTCGCGAGCCTTCATCAACAACATACCTAGTATCGCGACAAAAGATATTGTAAATGATGTGAAAGCAATTATCATATATTTTACTCAAACAGTGCAAATCTATTGAACTTTGCTATAGCGATCTTTTCACCGAATTTTTGCATAGCAGAATCAATAAGAGCTTGTACTGTTAGTTCTGGGTTCTTTATAAATGGTTGATCAAGTAAAACCATTTCACCAAAGTATGTAGCAAGTTTGCCTTCCAATATCTTTTCTTGCATATCTTTTGGTTTACCTTCTACTTCTTTCATAAATACTTCTTTTGCAACATTTCTAGCTTCTTCTGTTATATCTTCTTTCTTAAGGAATTTTGGGTTTGAAGCTGTAACATGCATAGCAATATCTCTTGCCAATGACTTAAATCCTTCATTGCCAGATACGAAATCTGTCTCACACATTAGAACTACAACTGAACCAACATTTCCTGTTGAGTGTATGTATGCCTGAACTGTTCCTGCACCAAAAGTTCTATCTGCTTTTTTTGCAGCCATATCACCGCTTTTCTTTCTCAATATAACCAAAGCTTTTTCTATACTTCCATCTGCTTCTTCTAGAGCTTTTTTACATTGCATAACAGAAACGCCGGTTTGATCTCTTAAATCTTTTATTTGTTCAGTTGTAATCATAAAAATGATAAATTAGATATAATAAAACACGCAACCAATATTATACTACGCTTTCTTTATTTCTGTCTTTACTTCAGTTTTTGATAGAGCTTTTCCTTCAGAATATGCTTTCGTAATTTCATTTACGAAATAATGTATGCTTGATTGAGATGAATCGTTTCCAACTATAGGATAAGCGATACCAGATAGATCACAATCAGATCCAGCAAGAGCAATAATAGGAATATTCATATCTTGAGCTTCCTTTACTGCGTTTTTTTCTTTTCTAGGGTCTATAACAAATAGTGCCTTTGGAAGTTCTTTCATAGAAACTATTCCTGAGAATAGAGCTTCTAGATTTGCAATTTCTTTATCTATAAGTAGTCTTTCTTTCTTTGTAAATTTTCCTAATTCTCCTTTTTCCTTATCTGTTGTCAGCTTTGTATATTTTTCTATACGCTTTCTGATCTCTGGTGCATTGGTCAATGTACCTCCTATCCAACGTCCATCTACAAATGGCATATTTATAGACTCAGCTGCATTTTTTACTGCTTTTCTTGATTCACTCTTACCTCCAACTATTAGTAATGTTTTACCTTCTTTTGCTAGATTTTTAACAAACTCTTTTGCTTTATCTAGTAAATCTTTTGTCTTCTCCAAATCAAATATCTCAACATTGTTTTTTGCACCAAAGATATACTTTGCTACTGTTGGGTGTCTTCTAGACTTTGAAAAGCCGAAGTGTGCTCCAACCTTGAACATTTCTTCAATAATATGATTTGTAGTTGCGTTATTTGTTTCTTTCATAAAGTGAAGCAAACTATATCAAAATCAAGCTTTTTTTGCAACGTCTCTCAAGGCATCGACTATTGGATCGAGATTTCCTTCAAATATATGGGATATATTGTGCCATGATTCCTTTATTCTATGATCAGTTATTCTATCTTGAAGAATGTTATATGTTCTTATCTTTTCGGACCTATCACCTGTACCTATTTGATTTTTCTTATTGGTACTAAACTTCTTTGCTTCTTCTTCTTCCTTCAAGGCTTCCAGTTTCGCAACTAGAACCTGCATAGCACGTTCTCTATTGGCAGCCTGACTTCTTTCGTTTGTAGCTCTTACATCTATACCAGTAGGTTTGTGTACAAGTCTAACTGCAGTCTCAACCTTATTTACATTTTGTCCACCCTTACCTCCAGCTCTTGAAAATTCCATCTCTATATCTGTTGGATTTATCTCTATTTTTGCTTTTCTTCTAATAGGTAAGATAGCTACAGCAGCGGTTGATGTGTGTACACGCCCCATCTTTTCTGTTTCTGGTATACGTTGTATACGATGTACACCTGTTTCATATTTTAGAGCATCATATGCGCCCTTACCACGAACCTCAAGAGATACTTCTTTGTATCCACCAAGAGGGCTTTCAGATTTTTCTATTATCTTTGGAGACCAGCCTTGAATCTCTGCATACTTTTTATACATATTTAAAAGTTCTTCAGCAAAAAGTGCAGCTTCTTCGCCACCTGCACCAGCACGTACCTCTAGGATCATTTCTGTTGGGGTTTCAATCTCTTCCTTTTCTGAATCCAATATTGCTTGTATCTGTTCTTCGGTATTTTTCTTTTGAATTTCTATATTTCTAAGATCCGCTTCAGCCATTTCTTTCATACCTGGATCATTTGTCATAGACAAAACCTCCGCTTCATCCTTTAAAAGCTTTTCATATATTTCAGCGAGATAAGAAGTTTTGTGATTTTTCTTTAATTCTTCTATGTTCATTAGGTTAGGCTTTTTTCTTTGTAGCCTTTGCCTGACGAGCCTTGAACTTTTCTACACGACCAGCGCTATCAAGTGTCTTTTCTTGATTTGTGTAAAATGGGTGTGAAGCACTTGAGATTTCAACATGATGAACTGGGTATTCTTTTCCATCAGTCCACTTTTCTGTTTCTTTTGTTTTGATAGTTGAAGGAATTAGAAATTTTGATCCGTTTGAATTGTCAACGAAAATTACTTGGCGATATTCCTTTGGATGTATGTCTTTTTTCATACCGTCGACTATAACAAAAATAGTTTAATTTGGCAAGGAAAGTGTGGTTTATAGCCCTCTATTGTTCTCGATAGTACTCTAGGTATCATAGCCCTCTACAATTCTCTATAATCCTTGCAAAGGGTTTATCATAGTTCTCTGTATTGTATCAGCTTTGGCCATAACTTGTTTTCCATAAGTACAAGAGGAACCGCCACTTCCATAGTATTTACATGCTGCACGTATCTCTCCAGAATAACTTCCATTTATTCCTCCTAAATCTGTAAGATAAAACGATGAGGCCACGAAAGCATGTTCAGGATCCCAAGGGTTTGGTGTTGAAACACCTACTGCCTTTGCTATCCTATCCTTAAACAACATCCATGTTGAAGCGATAAACTGTGCAGGACCCATAGCTCCACCCCAACCTCCAGCACCCGCTATAGGACATGACACAAGAGTTTTTGAATAATCTAAACCTAAAGACTTTGTAATTTCTATAAAAGGACCTACATCCCTACTTGGTTTCATTACATTTGTAAATGTAGTACCAGATTTTACACTTACACCCGCTCCTGTGTTTATATCTGTTAAACGGCATGCCCCCACATTTTTACCCAAAGCAGATTCTTGAGTTAAAATCGCCAAAAGGAATGCTGGTCTTATACCAGTTGATCTTTGTGCTTCTTGTGCGTATTTTAATGCATCACCGAAAGGTATAGCTTCACTATCTCTAAGAGAAAATAATGCTGCACGTATCTGTGCTATTTGCTTTTGTTTATCAGCCAAAATCTGACCGTAAGTCATTTCATTGTTTTTACTTATATTTAAAAGCTTCTGCTTTTCTCCTTGATTTGATTGTATATTTTTTCTTTCTTGCTCTATTTCATACTTTGCATCTATTTCTTGAGATCTTCTTTTATCTAAAGTATTTCGCTCATTTTCTGTTTGAGATTTGACACCTCTTATTTGTTCAAATGTATCTTTTAATGAAGATTGTACTGATTCAAATGAATCAATATCAGAAAATATATCATTTAAACTTTTCTTAGTTAAAAATATTTCAGGTAGAGTCATATCATCGATCTCATTTGTTTTTCTCATTATCTGAGCGAGTGATTCATGTCCTCTATTTATCCTAGTAACCAGACTATCTATAGTTTTCTCTTTTTTTGTTATGTCTTTACCTAGACTTTCTATCATTAGATTTTTTGCTTTTATATTGAGCTCTGCCGCTTTTATTTTTGTATCCAAAATCAATATATCTCTTTTTAAAGAAGATGATTGGGCTTGAGCATTTTGTAAAACCTTTTCTGTCTCTCTTTGTTCGGCTTCTACTTGAGCCAATTCAGATCTAAGTCTTGCCTCCCTTTGATCTTGAGTCTCATTTTGCACGACAGTCTGACCAAATGTTTGATTTGGTAAAATAGAAAATATAACAAAAAATAAGACACACAATCTATGATAGATTTTCTTATTAGACATCTGTATATTTTAACATGAAAAAAGGCTTATGAAAGCCTCTTTTCTTTTATTATATTTTATAGTTTTACTATTTCTTTTCTGGCTTTGCTTCTGTATCAGCTTCACCCTCTCCTTCTTTTGCTTCTTTACCTTTCTTCTCTACTTCTATCGAAGCCATATCTATCTGCTTTACTTCTTCAACTTCTTCTTTTGCTGTAGCAATAGATGCCACTATTTCATCTGGACTTATCATCAGGTCTACATCTTTTGGAAGTTTTATATCTTTTGCTGTAATAACGCTTGTAAGATCTGTAAGAGATGAAATGTCTACTATAAGCTCATGAGGAAGATCCTTTGGTTTTGCCTCAATTTCTAATTCTCTCAAAACCTTAACCAAGATTCCCCCCTTATCTTTTACGGCACCAGATACTCCTGTGAAATTAAGCGGTATATGAACTTTAACCTTCTTACCCTTTTCTATTACATAAAAGTCTATATGTCTTGGAACTCCAGTAACTGGATGAACATCTATATCGTGTATTAGAGCCTCATGTTCATTTGAACCTTCTTTTAGGATGATTACTGAAGACTCACCGGCTTTTCTCCATACCTTTATAAATTCTACATTTGATACTGATATAGGTGTAGATTTTTCCTTTGGGCCATAAAATATAGCAGGAATCTTACCAGCATTTCTTATCTCTTCTGGAGATATCTTCAAATCTCTTTTTTCTGTATTTAGTGAAATCATAATCGTGTAAAGGTATAATACACTTTTTAAATAAAAAGGCAAATATATATACCTATATAGTTGAATTTAATTTGCGTCAGCTAAAGTATGATCTTTTAGACCTTCTGCATATATCTTTTGAACATCAGAAGCCAAAAGATAGTTATTGTATACTCTCACCTCATCTATACTTCCCTTAAAGTAGAATCCGCTATTATATCTTCCTATTTCAAAGTTACCAGCCCAAGCTATCGGTGGAATAATAGTACTTGTACCACACAAAGCACCATCAATATACAAAGACGCTTTAACTGATCCTGAAGCACCTGTCTGAGTAGCTAGTACATGATGCCACACACCAGGTTTTGGTAGTGTACAGTTTAAGTTATTAACATTTGTTGTTCTCCATTGTAGCTGACCTCCTGTAACGAGTATCTGCCAAGAAGCATTTGGTGTTTGACCCATAATAAATCCATTTTGATTTGGTACAGTTGGATCAACCTTTATCCAAGCACTTGCAGTAATACTAGTACCAGAGCCGGACAATGCCGCGCCTGCAGTAGCGTAGTCATCAACACCATCAAACAATATCGCCTTTCCTTTTGCACCAGTACTGTCCCAAGTTGGACCGTTGGTCAAAGTAAGTGGTCTATTGTAAACAGATCTATCCATAGCAGTAAGACCGGCACCATCATCAAGTGCCCAATCTCCTAGTGCATCAGCACCGAAAGCATGATACGTAGAATTATCGAACTTTTGACCAGCTGCTGTCCTTGCTTTATCTCTTGCATTATTTAATGTTGCAAGAACAACAGACGACATCATACCTATGATTGATATAACCACTAGAAGTTCTATCAATGTAAATCCTCTTTTGTTTTTCATATTATTAAATTATGTGATTTAAAACTAAAACTGTAACTATTATGTTTGAAATCAAAACAAAACACAATATAACATAAGCTGACGTTGGTAGCTTTTGTGTATTTTTCATAATAAATATTTAAATACTAAAAATACTATTAGTATATTTACAATAACAACCCCCACAAGTACAGCTTGAGCTACATTGCCTGATTTGACTATACCCTTCTTTATAAGCCAAAGTGCCATACCTGATTGAACTTCAGATTGAAAACTTTGAGCTCCAGGCCTTACTCCTGCGGGACCGTATTGAAACTTATCTTCATCAAATTCTACTGACATAGTATTAGTATACTACATTATCTGGTTTTTTACCTTCCAGACTGTTGATAACATTTGAAGCTGACATGCGAGCCATATCAAGTCTTGCTTCTTCTGTTCCTGAAGCTATATGAGGTGTAAGTACTACATTTGAAAGTTTTGCTAGACCTTTAGCGAGTTTTGGTTCAAATTCAAACACATCAAGTCCAGCACCTCTAATTACACCTTTTTCCAAAGCCTGAACTAGAGCATTCTCATCCACAACCGGACCCCTAGATGTATTTATAAGGTAAGAATCCTTTTTCATCATTTTTAGCCTATCTTCATTTATAAGATGATGTGTAGAATCAAGAAGTGGAACATGTACAGAGACAACATCTGAAACTTTCAAAACTTCGTCTACAGTTTCATAAAACTTTGCACCAAATTCCTTTTCTATACCTTCATTTCTCTTTACATCATAATAAGCGATATTCATACCGAAACCATATTTTCCTCTATGAGCAACATCTGCACCGATTTTTCCTGAACCGAGAATTCCCAGTGTTTTACCAGCAAGCTTTGTACCATGTAGAAGCATTGGATCCCAACCTTTATATTTTCCTTTTTTCATATAACTATCACCTTCAACAATTCTACATGTAAGAGCAAGTATCAAACCCCAAGTATGTTCTGCGACACGATCCGCACCACCTCCTGGAGTGTTCGTAACAAAGATATTTCTTTTTTTTGCTTCTTCGACATTTATATTATTGAAACCTATAGCAAAATTTGCATAGATCTTTACTGTTGGAGCTTTGTCCATAACTTCTGCGTCTATAGTGTCAGTTAAAAGTGTTAGAACAGCATCATAATCTTTTTTTGAAAGGTATTTTATAAGCTCCTTTTTTGTAAGTGGTCTATCTTTTGGACTTATATCAACTTCATATCCTTTATCTAAGAGCATTTTTATACCGACATCTGGAATCTTTCTTGTTATAAATACTTTTTTCATTTTATTAAATTAATTCATATTAAATATCTTCAACTTTTCCAATACAACCTTTTGCATTTCATCTCTTCCGAGTTTTAGATATTTATATGGAGAAACTTCATTTGGATTTTCTTTTAGGGATTGTACTAAACCGTTTTTATATGCCACTCTCAATTCTGTATTAACATGTACTACAGCAACACCATTTAAAATAGCATTTTGAATATCCTCTTTTGTATTTCCTGATGCTCCGTGTAAAACAAGAGGGATTTTTACTGCTTCACCAATCTCCTTTATTCTCTCTATATTTAGAGCTGGTTCACCTGATTTTACTATTCCATGAATATTACCAACTGCTGGCGCTAGCATGTCTACACCTGTACTTTTTACAAAATCTAAAGCTTCCGAAACAGTAGTTAGTGTGCCAGCACCATCGGGAACACTATCTAGCACTTTTGAGGACTTTCCGATAAAACCTATTTCAGCTTCAAAAATAATGTCTTTATTATTATTTTTTGCATATTCGATCGATTTCTTTGTGGTTTGTACATTTTCTTCGAAAGGTAGTTCGGTACCATCAAATATCACAGCATCAAACCCCGCATCTACTGCCTCTTTTATTCTTTCAAATGAATATGTATGATCGGCATTTAGAAAAACTGGTTGTCCTGTACGCTCTCTGTATGATTTTACTATTGCTGAGACTTCATTTACTCCAATAAAATCTCTTTCTCCTTCTGAAACACCGATTATGACCGGAACATTTAATTCTTTACTTGCATTTACAACAGCCCAGAATCCCTCCATGTTTGAAATATTAAAATGTCCTACTGCCTTTTTGTTTTTCCACGCTTCGTCTATGTATTGTTTTAAGGTCTTCATGTTATAATTTTAGCATATGTTTGAAAAAGCGATAGACTTTCTAGCTATTGGTGACACTGCAACAGATGCTTTTATTAGATTAAAAGAAGCTTCGGTGCATTGTGTTGTAAACACAGACAAATGTGAAATCTGTATGCGTTTTGGTGACAAAGTTCCATTTGATTATGTAAAAGTTATAAAGGCAGTTGGTAATGCTGCAAATGCTTCTGTATCTGCAGCAAGACTTGGAGTGTATTCTGCATTAGTGACACAGCTAGGAGATGATGAAAATGGCAAGGATTCAATAAAAAACCTTGAACATGAAAAAGTCTGTAGTAAGTATATAAAAATCCATAAAGGAAAACCTACAAACTATCACTTTGTACTTTGGTATGAAGCTGATAGAACTATACTTGTAAATCATGTGGATTATGATTATAAGTTACCGGTAATAAAAAAATCTCCAAAATGGATATATCTCACTTCACTTGGAGGAAATAGTGCAAATTATCATGATGAAGTCATGAAATACTTGAATGAAAACCCTAATACAAAACTATGTTTTCAACCCGGAACATTTCAGATGAGATTGGGAATTAAGAAATTATTAAACTTATATAAGCGTAGCGATATATTTGTAGTTAATGTTGAAGAGGCTCAAGGCTTATTAAATACAGAATCAAAAGATATAAAAACCCTACTTTCAGAAATACATGCTTACGGACCAAAAATAGTTCTTATAACTGACGGACCAAAAGGTGCATACATGCTTGATGGTGAACATTTCTATTTTATGCCTATATATCCAGATCCAAAGCCACCACTTGAAAGAACTGGTTGTGGAGACTCTTTTGCTTCAACTTTTGTTTGTGCACTAATATATGGAAAATCTCCACTAGAAGCACTTATGTGGGCTTCGGTAAATCCAATGTCAGTAATTCAATATGTTGGAGCACAAGAAGGCCTATTGGATAAACATCATGTAGAGTGGTATCTAGAACATGCTCCAGAAGAATTTAAACCGAGGGAGATATAGTTTTTTATAATAAAATTTCTATTTCACACTCTACTTATACCCCTTTATAAACTCATCTTTATATTTATCAAAACTATCATTTAGTATGGCTTGCCTAGCTCCACTTACCAAGTCTGTTACGAAATATAGGTTATGTATAGAAGCTAAACTTGCAGCAAACATTTCTTTTGCATGAAAAAGATGAGAAATATATGCTCTGGTGTAGTTTTTACACGTATAACAATTACAACCATTTTCAAGAGGAGAAAAATCTTGTCTAAACTCTGAATTTAAAATATTTATTCTTCCTGATCTTGTATATATTCCCCCATTTCTCGCTATACGTGTTGGCGCTACACAATCAAAAGTGTCTACCCCTTTTTCTATAGCCAAAAGCATATCTATAGGTTCTCCAATACCTAGTAAATGTTTTGGTTTGTCTTTTGGTAAATAGCTATTTACCCAACCGACAGCATTGTGCATATCTTGTTTATCAAATGAACCTCCGATTCCAAATCCTGGAAAATCCATGCTACCTATAATCTCTGCACTCTCTTTTCTTAAATCCTTATATCTTCCACCTTGAACAATTCCAAATAAAGCTTGTGAAGAAAAAGTACTGCCATTTTCTTTTGCTTGTTTATGATAATCAAGCGATCTCTTTGCCCATCTATGTGTCCTATCCATTGCCTCTTTTTGATATTCATAACTAGCGTGAGGAGATGTACATTCATCGAAAGCAAATATAATATCTGCACCTATATTATGCTGAATCTCCATTGATCTCTCTGGAGTAAACATATGCGTACTTCCATCGAGAATAGATTTAAATTCCACTCCATCTTCTGTAACTTTTGCCTTTAGAGCAGAGAGTTCGATATCTAGATTTTTATTTTCATTATCATTCTCCTGTTGTGCAACTTCAATATCATTTTGTTCATCTGAAACTTTACTTACCTTTTTACCCAAACCAGCACCAAGAGAAAAAGCTTGAAAACCACCTGAATCAGTAAAGGTTGGTTTTTGCCAATTCATAAATTTATGTAAGCCACCCGCCTTTTTGACTATCTTATCTCCTGGCTGTAAATACAAATGATATGTATTTGCGAGAACTGCTTGAGCACCCATATCATTTACCCGTTCAGGAGAAAGGGATTTAACTGTAGCTTTTGTGCCTACAGTTATAAAAGCGGGAGTTAGTATATTTCCATGATCTGTCTGTATAACCCCAGCACGAGCAACATCTCCCTTATCTGTATTCTTTATTTCTTTTTCTATTTTAAATCCAAAAGCCATATATATGTATGTGTGAATAAATTACATTATATACTCTATGTTATAATCATATTTATGACAAATGATAATGAATTTAGTGTACACGGTATAAAAAAGAGTGCAGAAGGTCATGTAAAACAAGTTAGCCAAGAACTTCGTTCCGGACTAGAAGTCCTAAAAAAATATCAAAAATCTGTAACAGTATTTGGTTCATCAAGATCAAATACAAACAATCCACACTACAAAGACGCTGAGGAACTAGGATATAGAATAGCAAACGAACTGCAGTATGCAGTCATAACTGGTGGTGGACCGGGTATCATGACTGCTGCAAATCGTGGTGCAAAAAGAGCTGAAGGAAACTCTATTGCAATAACCATAAAACTTCCTCATGAACAACATACAAACCCATACGTAACAGAGGCTATTGATTGCGAATACTTTATGACTAGAAAATCTCTTTTAAATTTTGCAGCAGAAAGTTATGTATTTTTCCCCGGAGGTTATGGAACGCTCGATGAACTTTTCGGTGTACTTACATTGATTCAAACAAATAAAATTCCAAAAGTACCCATAATCCTGATCGGTAAAGATTTTTGGAATCCATTAAAAGAATTTTTGATTGATCATGTAGTAAATGTTCATCACACAATAGATGTAAAAGATATTGAATTATTTACCATTACAGACAATATAGATAAAGCGATAGAAATAATAAAAAATGCACCAGTATCTAAATGGTGGTTGCAACTGGATTAAAATAAAATAAATATACACAAACAAAAAACACCCTTTCGGGTGCTTTTTGTTATTTAGACGAAGTATTACCAGTTTCCTCTTCCTTCTCCACGTGGAGCACGAGGAGCTCTAGGTTCCATTGGTCTTGCTTCATTTACTGTAAGAGTTCTTCCTTCTAGCTCTTTACCATTGAACATGTTGATAGCGCTCTCAGCTTCAGCATCGTTTTTCATTGTAACGAAACCGAATCCCTTTGAACGACCTGTCATCTTGTCCATTATGATGCTAGCAGCTTCTACTTCTCCAGCAGCCTCAAAGTGCTTCTTTAGAGTATCTTCGCTAGTACCATATGAAATACCTCCTACATATAACTTCTTTGCCATTTTTCTTTTTTACTAACCTCGTCTTTAAATAAATAAACGTAAGCGCACGAGGAAAACTTACTACACCTGCATGTTACAGGAGTATTGAGGTAAAGTCAATTGCTATCTACCGAGGTTATATAACTGTTGGATTTCTTGAGCTGAGAGCGCGCGGTTGTAGATACGAACATCGTCAATAGATCCATCAAAATGATTACTACCAACATCTCTTTCTCCAAACTTTAAAGTATTCGTAAGGTTTTCCATAGCAACATACGAACCACCACTTGAATCAGTTGAAGATATCAACACACCATTGTTATACAGTGAAATCCCGGATGAAGAACCTGAGCCGTTATAAACACCTACAATATGTTGCCATTTGTTAGTTGATACTGGTATAGTCCTACCAATATATCCTGATGTGCTATTATCTACTAACCTAAGATACACACCACCACTTGATAGAACCATATAATACTCACCTGCAGTAGCACTACTTGCTTTAGATAAAATTGCACCACTACTTACATCTGGTTTGACCCATAAAGATATGGCTAGAGGTGTATCAACTGTACTGTTACCGAAAGTTAGAATGTTTGAGTCTGAGATATTTGCATAATCATCCACCCCATCAAAATTCCCTGCTTGACCCAACTTCCCTGGAGTATAAAAAGTTGTTGAAGCTATATTTATCATATTACCCCTATTATTGTTTCCACTCTTATCCAATAGAACTCCATTTGATATATCCCTTCCATCAAAGGTCCAGTAGCCGACAAGACCGCAGGATAGACCTGTTGTACACGCTGTCGTAGATGAAGCAACAGCTGTTGCGCCTATTTTTGTATTTGCACCCATGCTATATAGTTGTTGGACTTCTTTATCTGAAAGGGCGCGGTTATATACCCTTAGATCATCGGCCTTACCTTCAAATCTTGTTGAGGTTACGGCATATGAACCTAAACTTAAACCGTTTGTTGTATGAGTAATACTACCAGTAACTGATGTAAAATTTACTAAAACTCCATTTTTATAAATCTTCAATTGGGAGCCATCGTAAACACACATATAGTGTACCCAAGTATTTTTTGTAAAAGTTGTTGGATCAGATAAATTGGCTGGCGTAAGCCCATAAGCAAAACATTGTGCTGGAAATGTTGTACTTGTATATAGCATATACCCTGATGTTCCTATTGTTACCTTACTCAATGCTGTTTGATTTGATTTTGTAGTATATTGATTTATCCATCCTCCCCAAGACATAGGTCCACTTGGTTTTAGACTTGAATTATCTGGAACCAGTACATAACCATTAAAATTTGCCCCTTGTCCTATTTTCCCTGGAGCATAGAAGGTAGATGATGCAATACTTACTGGATTTCCATTATTCCCCATTCCACTTTTATCGAGTATAACTCCATTCACAACATCCTTGCCATCGAATGTCCAATACCCAACAAGCCCACAAGATATACCTGTGGTACATGCATTTGTAGATGAAGCTACTGCTGTTGCGCCTATTTTTGTATTTGCACCCATGCTGTATAGCTGTTGGATTTCTTTTAGTGAAAGTGAACGATGATATATACGCAAATCATCTATGAAACCTTTTAAGAATTTACTTATTGGAGTGGTTCCATAATCAGACCCTATCCTATTTACAGCACCTACATTACCAGACAAAACGCTTGATGAAATTCCCGTTGCATCCAATATACCATCTACATACATATCCATAGTTTGGTTGCTGTAATTAACCCAAGTTAATAAGTGCCATTTATTATCTGCCACAATTGCATTTCCTGTATCGATAGTCCATGATCCATTGTAATGGTAATATAGCATTTTATTTGAGTATATACCCAAAGCATTTACTACTGGTCCACTACTTTGATTTGTTAATATATGTTGAGTTATATTTGCAGAAACCTTAACCCACACTGAAACTGTCCAGTTACTATTATTTAAAATAGTACTCGAAGATAAATCTATACGATCATCAATACCATCAAATTTAAAACTTTGCCCAATCTTTCCAGGAGCAAAAAAAGTAGATGAGGCAATATTTATGATATTACCAGTCTTACCATTTCCACTCTTATCTAGTACTACTCCATTTGATATATCCTTCCCATCAAATGTCCAATAGCCGACAAGACCACAAGACAAACCAGTATTACATGATGTTGTTGCAGTTACGGGAGAACTAGCACCCACAAAAGATGCTTTGCTTACACTTGGGATAATAAATATAAACAAAACCAAAATGTATATATTTATTTTTTTATTTATAAAGTATTTCATATTTTATGATTGTGGTGCTGACTCACCTGTTGGTGCAGGAGCTGGGGCTGATTCTGTAACTGGAGCTGTAGGTGTAGTTTCTACAACTGGAGCTGATTCAACCACTGGAGTTGGAGCAGGAGTTGTTGGTGTTGGGTTTTCAACTATAGGAGTTGTTGTTGGAGTTTCTGGTGTTTGAGGAGCGGGGTTTGGGACAGTTGCTGGAGCTGGATTCTCATTTATAACTGTTGTACTACTTGCTTGTGTCTGTATTTGTATTTGAGTTGTAGTTCCATTGTCTGGAGTAGCTGGTGGCAATGTAACAACTGGATTATTGTCTGGAATTGTCTGCTGATTTACTACTGGGATATTTGTATTGTTTGTTGAAGAAGCAGTAGCTTGAAGTATAAGTGTCTTTAGTTGATCTTTATTTATACATACATCATCGACACAAAGCTTATCTTCAATATGGATTTCATTTACAAATATTCCCTTCACTTTTGTCATAGCTGTAGTTAAATAATTCATGAATGATAGGAATATCTTATCCATAAATGAAGTTGAATTTATAAGTGTTGTTTCTGTACTTGATGCCAATATTTCTGCTGTTGATGAAGCTAGTTTTGCTATTAGTGTTGAACTTGAGTTAAGGTTTGCTACTATATCACTTAGTAAATCTATCTTTGAATTTATATTTGTTATATTTAGAGCATTACTTGCAACTAGCTGACTACTTGTAAGATCTAGTCTTGAAGTTGTAGAACTTATATCACCTATCTTACCCTCTTGTTCTTGTACAGCTTGTACTAATAGACCTGTAATCTTCTCGAAATGTAGAGAAACTGGCTTACCATCATAACCGTAGTCTACAAGATTTTTATCGATCTTCTCTACATCTTCAGCGATCATTCCATAGCTGTGATTTGTTTCATATTCTTGCTTTTCTATATAATCAAAATCTACAATTGATAGTTTTGACAATAGATCTAGTGCATAACCTGTCTGCATTGGTGATACATTTTCCTTAAATCTGATTGATGATGGTGTACAACTTGCTCCACCCGCATCTGTTATTTCTTTGCTTGTAGTTATACATAGTGCATTTCCTGTTGCAGATGATGTAAGTCCATTCATAGCAACAGTTCCATTTACTGAAAATGTTTTCCATGGACTTGTACTTGCGATACCGACGTTGCCATCTTCAGTAATCCTCATTCGCTCATATAGCGTGGCTCCCTTATTAGTAAACAAGCTTAAATAACCATCAAAATTACCTGAAGTATTGTTACTTTTAGCACCTTTAAGTGCGCCAAAAATGATCTGAGGGTAAGTAGGCGTTCCTGTTTGATATTTACCACCTAAGCCCAACACACCTCCAACGTCAGTTCCCCCTGCATCACTAGTCGTTATTGCCACGTTTACTGCCTGTGAAGGCACTGAACCTCCTGGTGATGATCCTGTAAATATATTAGGAACATACACATTCAAGCCGTTCGGCTGATATTGAGTGATACTTGAATCTCCTATGCCAATTTTGGTAGCAGACAGAACACCTGCAGTTAACAAATGGGTTGTAGTTGAATAGTTGACCACGTTATTCTCCACGAGCAAGCTTTGTAAATTCTGGTCATATCCCGTAGAAGTATAGTTGTCTGCCATAATGGCATTATCGCCATTTCTAACAACGGTAACGTTGCCAAACCAGTTGTTCTTTATCATATGCTTTCCACCAGCATTGATTGTAAATGTCGCAGTTTGAATCGTGTTACCAGTGAAGGTGTAACCAGTGGATGTTGCAAGCAAAATATTGCTATACCAAATCTGGTTTCCAGTGAAAGTGAATCCGTTTGGCGTCGAGCTTGCATATATACCGTAGAGCGTATTGTGATTAATTGTGCTTCCAACCATCGTCCCGTGAGCATTGTTAAAAGCATCATTTAACACAACACCATAGCCATTTGTATCGAAATGACCACCTGTAATAGAGTTATTTCCTGAATTTAGCAATAGTCCAATTCTGTTCTTATACGCTGTAATATCTGACAGTTTCATATATTCGCTTGTAGTCGTCATGCCCGTTCCAGCCCCTACACCAGTGTCGATACCAACGTAGTTGTAGTAAACATTTACGTTGGTAATTGTGGGAGCTCCAGCATATCCAACTTGTGAACCTACACCATTGAATCCGATGCCAATATTTGTAAAACCGTGCACAGAAACATTACGAATCAAATTGTTAGGATTGATTGAAGATACATGTATACCACTCCTGTCTCCCGCTACAGTTGTACCAGTCTGATCACTGTTATTTCCGCCATCAATATCGAGATCAGAAAATTGAACGCTGTATGTCGAGTTTTCGAACATGTAACCAGTCGCTCCAGTTTTGAATCTTAGTGATGATGACTGTCCGTTTCCAAAAATTGTCTGACCATTTCTGGTGGTTAAGTTTGAAACAATATATGTTCCTGAAGGTATGTAAACATTCAATGATGCGTTTAGGGCGGATTGAATAGCAACCGTGTCATCCGTTACGCCATCACCTTTGGCTCCAAACGAACGAACATCAGCAAAAGGGTCTTTTAGGTATAAAGGACCAGCAAAGGAAGACGTTGCTGTAGTTGATGTTGAAGTGAAATATTCGCCCACAATTTGACCGACAACTGACAGCTTTGCATATGGTGATGTAGTTCCAATCCCGACGTTTCCAGCACCCGTAATTCTAAATTTCTCTGTAGATGCAGATGTACCTAGGTTCGTGTTTGTATAGAAGGCCAACTCACCTGTTGCGCCAATACTATCAGTAACACCAGCAATTCTAGCGTACGCATTTGCATTAGTATGATACCAATCAATTGATTTACCTGAGTTTACAGCCCCCAAAGTACCACTCAATCTAAACATTTCTTCAACTGTAGATTGAGCAGCATCATAGATATCTAACTTTGTTCCTGCTGATGTAGTACCGATACCTATATTTCCAGCTGTATCAATTCTCATTCTTTCTGCATATCCAGATGCTGATCTGGTATTAAACATCAGTGCACCGAGTGTTGCTGAAGCACCCTGGAATCCAGTAATACCCGCTAAGGTGCTATTACCATTATTACTATTGATAAATGCAATATTACC
>CAZLQL010000008.1:0-33995 GCA_964561875.1 uncultured Candidatus Saccharibacteria bacterium | reverse complement strand
ATATAGGACCATTTACTGAAAGCGTATCTGTTGGAGTAGTTGTACCTATACCAACCTTACCATCAGAAAGGATGGAGAGAACACTTGCAGAACCAGCACCAAAGAATTCAGCTACTTTCCCCGCTCCATTCTGTAGAACATTTAAGAATGTAGTTGATGATGTTGTAGCATTCTGAGCATCTGACCTTAGGAACTGCTCACTTGATAGTCCATCTAGTTTATCTGCTTCAAAAGCAGCGGGTACTGTACCTATCTTTTTTCTTGGAGTCATTTCCCCATCCCAAGTAGCTGATGAAGCATTACTTCCTCCTATTTCAACTCCAAGATAAAGTGTTTGATTAAAATTAACTCCATCGAGAGAAGTAATACTTCCAAGCATCGTACTGAACAATCCATTTGATACTGATGCACGATTGTCTGTTCCTGTACCATCACAAGTATTTCCATTGTCTGGTGAATAACAAAGTGTTTCTGTCCATATTGGGCTTCCACCTGTAGATGTTGTATACAGTCTGTACTTTATATTGTATCCACCGTCTGAAACTGGAGTATTTGTTCCTGTAAATAGTTTTCCTTGATAGTTTATCTGTTTATTTAATGCAGCTTTTGCAGTATTAAAATTAAATCCAAATAGTCCAAACACAACAGTCATCACTGCTATGAAAATCAATATTCCTTTGTATTGAATATTATATTTCATATTTTTCTTGTATCTTATTTTTTATCTTTATTATAAGAATAATAAAGATAGCTATTATAGATATTAGTATTCCTAGTGATAATTTCTTATGTTCTCTTATATCTATATTCTGTATAGCTTTTAGAAAACCTTCGAACACCACAGCTTTTATATCACCATTTATTCTCTTTAATCCCTGATTCTTATAATCAAGTATGATGATATTTATTTTGTAATTTCCACTCTTCTTTAGAGGAGCAATTGTAGCTTCATAAGCAGTCTTATCTTTGTTTACCCTCAATAAGAATGTGAATATTTTTGTACTGTCATCTGGGTCTGTAAGAGTTATTGCTATTGTCTTTAGAATTTCTGGGACTTTCTTATAGTCTAGACTTATTGTTAAATTCTTTTTTCCGTCTATTGGAACTATTCCTATACTATGGTCTATGTATTTACCATCTTGTATAAAATCAAAATCTAAAAGTGTTAATCCTTGTATCAATTTATCAACCATTAAAGCATTTGGAATATTTGCAAATGGATCAAGTTCTATATCTGTAGGCTTTTCACCATCTTTTAATATAATTGCTTTTGCCAAAACACCTGAAGAATATTCACCCAAAGAATTCTTTGTAAACAAAGCATAGTAGTATGTCTTACCTGGAACCACATCATTGTCTATAGCACCAGTTCCAACTCCTTCAAATATAACTTCACCATCATTCATATCTACTGGATAGAATTTATCTGAACGAACTATCTTTACAGATTCTATACCAACACCTGCAGGATATGACCAGTTTAGTGATATAGATTTTGAAAGTGGTATAGCAACAAATTCTATAACATTTATCGCAGAACTATATACACCAGAGCCTGTATAACCTTTTCCTCCACTGTATACATTTTCTGATGCAGAAACTGCAGATACTGTATCGGCTTGTTGATATCCTGCTCTTACTATATTGTTATTGCTTCCTTGTTCTCCAGTACCAAGTTCACCTTGTGTATCTTCTATATTGTATGAATTTGAACCAGATCTATTTCCTGAGAAATTTACACTGTCACTTTGTAATTTATAATTTCCACTAGTCATCACTTCAGCAAACACACTATATATAGGTGTTAATAGAGATATCAAAACAATAATACCTACTATTTTTGATATAGTTGTATTTATTTTATTGAATTGTACTCTATTGTTGTTTTTCATTTTATTATTTATCTCTCTACTTCATTGAACTTTTTTCCTTAACCTCTTTATCTTTTATTCTCAACTGTCGGAACCAAAACATATATATAACTGTCCTTCGTTGCTTTCTTGAATACCGGGGTTATGACCCCAGCACTACCTGAAGGGTCTGGTCTTACATTCACTTCATCAGAGAATGTATCTTTTATATGCTGTTTTATAATTTCATCTTTTTCTGGTGAATTTGTTGATGGTAAAACTGCTATACCTGCATAACCAACACTGTTTGGATTATCATTCTTTGCAACCACAGGTTTTGAGTTAATAACTGAGTATGACTTTTCACCGAGATTAAGTCTCAATGCAATTCTTTCAGATATTATTCCAAACCCTCTTGCTAGAGTTGAAGCAAAGTGTTTTATAGACTCTATACTCAATGCTTCAGAAACACCTGCAACATTTTTATTTGAATTATTTATGAAATTATCTTTTATAAAGAAAATATTAAATACGATAACAAGCGACATAAATGCCATTGCTATATTTTCTTTTGTATAAAATTTTGAAACAGGATTTACAACAACTGATTTTGAACTTATTGATTGACTAAACTTCATTGAACTACCAGCAACAGAAAGTTGTGGCATTCCAGAAATCATTTGTGAATTATTTATTGCAGACTTTACTGGGTTAACTATATTGTTTGAAATGTTTCCTGAAATTCCTAAAAAAATATTTTTATCTATTAGTGGTGATGGATTTGATTTAACGATTGGAAGAATCGGATTTGAAATTATTGGAAGTACATTTTTAGGAACTGTGTTCTCTTTTGCTGTGTTCGTATTTGTATCTGTGATACTTGTGTTTGTATTTGAATTTAAATTTGTGTTGAGAGTACTTGGAGTATTTACTGGAGTCGTGTTTATTTGTGTTGTCTGACTATGTTTTTTATTTAGTGAAAGTAATTCTGCATTCTTTTTATTATTTAGAGTATTTACTGCTTTGTGATTCAAAATAGATTCTTCAGAAATGAACCATGAACGACCAACCATTCTCCTATCAATCTTTCCTTCCCTTGATAGTTGACCAACATAATCACGAGTGTAACCAACAAGCTCAGAAGCTCGTTTAGCCGAGATGTATTTTTTATGTTCAAAAATAAGACTATCTTTCATATTTATTTATCATAATTATAACCCATCTCGGATCATTTATTACAATAAAAATGTGGATAAGTCTGACATTAAACTCTAAAAAATAGAACCATCCTTATAAATAAAATATACGATCAAGAACAATCCTAGAACAAATTCCAAACTAAAATATATAGGTTAATTTGATTAAGAGATAAACATGATTAAAAATTAGCGTAATATAACTAATATATGCATCATTAAGAGTAAAACAAATACAAATAAGCGATAGAACGAAATCAAATAATAAAATATTATATACGTATGTACGAATCATTGTGGCCATTAGGCACCAAGCTATGAATAATAATATATACAAATATAGAAATAACCCTAGTTTAAAAGAAGTATATACATACCAAACTATACATATATCTAGCCTTCTCGTGTGCTATTACAATATAATAAATAGTGGCTTAAAATATCATCTCGGGTTCACGAGATTAGGATTGTTAGCCATTTTATTTAGTAGAAATTTTATATACACATGTATAGTAAAAGATCTGTAAATAAATAATCGTATAGTTTATCTGGTACTAACTACTATACCAGTTAGCATATGGTAGTTAAATATTATTAGTAAGTGTATATAGTGATTATGGAGTATTAGTACGAGTATATATGGTATAAGTATACGCCCCATATATAGAGTATATACAAAAACAAATATAGCCCCGTAAGTTAGTGAGGATAGGTATTATCCCCTTATGAATAATTCACCTCGATATTTTAAACTAATTTATTTTAGTATTATAAAACATTGATAATGTGTATAACTCGTTATTAATATTTAATACTATTTGATATAATCTTTATTAAGGTTTATTAAAGTTTATATATGCAAAATAAATACATAACAATTAAGCAAGCATCTAAGATTTTGGGAGTAACTCCCCTTACTTTACGTAACTGGGATAACTCAGGAAAGTTCGAGGCAAGTAGACATCCTATAAGTAACTACAGAGTTTACAAGGTTGAGGATATTGAAAACATACTGATGGAGATTGAGACTAGTCGAGGTAAAAGAAAGCCGAGTAAGGGTGATGTTAGGAAGCTTATAGTTAAGTCTCTAGGTGGTGATGAGAGTTTGGATTAGTTTAACCAAGAAGTTGTAGTAAGTAAAAACAGTATACATGCAATGTATACTGTTTTGCTTTAAATCTTATTTATTTAGGTTTATGAATTAAACCTCTACAATTGTTCCAATTACGATCTACTGATCACAACCACCCTTACACCCTTCTTAACAACTAGAGGCCAAAGTGGTTTGATGATGACTCCACCATTTCTTGAACCAGTTTCCTTCCGGATTAGTGTAAAAGTATAGTATTGTGTGCCACGGTTTGATGAGCACCAGATTAAAAATTCTTTTCCGTACCTGCCATTTTCTAGATCAAGAATTCTCTTCAGTGCACAGAGAGTAAAATACATGACTGTTCCTTCGTTTTGACCAAACCCTCTTGTGTGTACATCTGGAAGTTTTACAGGCTTTGTAACTTCATAAAATTTCAAAACAACCCCCGTATCAACATTACCGTATGTAAAGTAAGTATTACTTACTGCTTCTAAAATTTCTCTCGGTAATACCTCCGAAAGAGTACATACTGAACCCTCGAGATGCGATGCGGTTATAGTAACAGAGATATCTTCATTCGGATTAAGACACCTGAGAAATGTATACTCCCCTACACCACTATTGTGGTTTACAATTCCAAATCTCTTTAGTAAGTCGAGTACTTCATTCACCCTTTTTGTACTCTCTTTATTACTCGTGTCTAACTGATACTTCATCACATGAAAGTAAAATATATCCATGAGTATAGGCAAGAGTTCATCTCTGGTCATCTCATAGTATGCCTTAGTTCCAAATGGTATATGTCCGAATACTTGATCTAGAAGTTTGAGATCTTCCCTATACTTCGTAAGTAGATTATTTTGATTGATCCACTCATTAACGCAAAGAAAAATTACCGTGATATAAACAAGTGTACTAGTAAAAGTTATGTTGCTTACAAGCAATCCCATTGTTTCAAAATACAACTGCAGTATCATGCTGTTGCCCATAACAGCAAACACTAGCGCAAAACTTATTGCTATAAACAGCCAGTATAGATTTTTCTCTTTTCTAAGGTTTACTGGGTAAATGAATCCTTCTTCAGCTCTGTGACTAACTCCCCACATAGTCTCAAGAACTACAGAAGAGTTCTTGTACACCGGAAACGAACTTGAGTCTGCATTAGTACTATCTTTTTTCACAATGACCTTTCTATATCATCTTTTGGTATTGTTTTAACAATTCATATAGCACTCACTATATAATAGTTAAATAAATACGTAGATAATATTGGAATTTTCCTCCATCAAACTAACACAATAAACTACCTATTTCAACATTTCTTCAATTATCTTTCTTAGAACCTCTGGGTTAGCACTTCCCTTTGTTGCTTTCATACCCTGCCCTACTATGTATTGCAATGCTGAAACTTTACCATTTTTATAGTCAGTTACTACATTTGGATTTGAATCTATTATGTCTGCTACAACCTTTTTTATCTCACCTTCATCACTCTTTTGTATTAAACCTTTTTCATTTGCTAGAGCCTCTGGATCTGTATCGTTTATATAAAGTAGTGCAAGCAAATCTTTTGCTCCTCTAGATGAAACTTTATTTAGAACAATCATATCAATAAGTTTTGAAAATGTTTGTGGACTTATATTTTCTATCCTACCCTCAATATCATTTGTTTCTTTTTTTATTATTCCTATATAGTCCGAAAGTATATAGTTAACAGCAAGTTTTATGAACTTTTTATCATTCTGCTTATCTGATATCACTGATTCAAAATATTTTGCTATCTTTGGTGATTCTACAAAAACACTTGCTTCCTTTTCTGTCATACCAAAATCTTTTATAAACCTACCTCTTTTTGCCCATGGCAATTCTGGTATATCTTTTTTTATGATATCTAAACTGAATTCTGGTATTTCACTTATCTTCATCTTTGGAATATCTGGGTCTGGAAAATACCTATAGTCATGTGAACTTTCTTTTATTCTTTGTGAGTAAGTTTTACCAGTGTTTTCATCGAAACCTCTTGTTTCCTGTATTACTTTTTCACCTTTATTCAAAACTTCTGTTTGTCTTTTTATTTCATATAAAATAGCTTTTTCAACAACCTTAAAAGAGTTTAGGTTCTTTACCTCAGTTTTTGTACCAAATTTCTTATTTTCTGTATCTTGTTTTGTAGCTATAGAAATATTTGCCTCAACTCTCATCTCCCCTTTCTCCATATTTGCCTCCCCTACTCCTAGATACCTTAGGAGAAGTTGCAAATCCTTTGCAAAATTTACTGCAGTATCCGCATCATGGATTACAGGTTCTGTTACAAGTTCCATAAGTGGTACGCCTGCTCTATTGAAATTTACCAAGCTCTTTTCATGCAAATCGTGCGTAGACTGAGCTGTGTCTTCCTCAAGATGTATACGAGTTATATCTACTCCGGATATACTACCTCCACTGACAAGTGGGTATTTGTACTGACTTATCTGATAGCCCTTTGGTATATCAGGATAAAAATAGTTCTTTCTATCCCATTCAGTAAAGTCTGCTATATTTCCACCTACCGCATAGCCGACTTTTATAACATGTTTTATAGCTTCTTTATTTAAAACTGGTAAAGTACCGGGGTGTCCCATACAAACTGGGCAGATATTTTTATTTGGCTTTTCTTCATCAGGATCATTTTTACATGCACAAAACATCTTTGAATTTGTCTTCAATTCTGCATGTATTTCTAGTCCTATTGTAGGAATATACTCTTTCATTCCTTTAGTCTACTGTATTTATCTTACTTCCTCAACCTCTCAACAATATCGAAAGATAGTTTCTTTATAGCAACATCATCCAATATGCTAACAGCAATTATATCTTTATTAAACTCACTAAGTTTATTTTTTGCATCATCTATTACCGCTGGTGATACAGCATCGGTCTTTGTTAGTATTATCGTTTCTTCTTTTTTATCTAGATCTTGCCCAAAAGATTCAAGTTCTGTCCTAATAGTTTTATACACAGAGACGACATCTTCATTTTCTAGAGAAACTAGATGGAACAATCTTTTTGTTCTTTTAACATGTCTTAAGAATTTATGACCAAGCCCCTTTCCCTCTGAAGCTCCTTCTATTAGTCCAGGAATATCTGCGATCACAAAACCTCCTGGCAATGCACCGAGGTTTGGTTCAAGTGTGGTAAAGGCATAATTTCCTACTTTTGCATTTGCATTAGTAATTGCATTTAGAAGTGATGACTTACCAGCATTTGGTAATCCTATAAGTCCCGCATCAGCTACAAGCTCGAGTTCAATAAGGAAATCCGCTTCATCCCCATCTTTACCAGGAGTTGATTCCATAGGTGTGGTATTTGTAGAAGATTTGAAATGCTCATTACCGTGACCTCCCGCACCTCCATTTAATATTTTTATAAGTTTACCTTCCTCCAATAGCTGTACCTTTCTCTCTGTTCTCATATCAGTAATAACTGATCCAATAGGTAAATCTATAATCAGATCTTCACCTTCTTTTCCATTCATACTATCTCTAAATCCATCTTCACCTTTTGGAGCAGAAAATTCTTTTGTATTCCTATATCTATTTAGTATTGCGAGATCACGTATCGCTCTTACATATACGTCTCCACCACGACCTCCGTTACCTCCAGAAGGCCCAGCAAATTCTCTACTTTTTTCATGTAACCACCTAACAACGCCGTCGCCACCATTACCAGCTTTTATGTGGATCTTTAATTCATCTATTAGTGCCATATGTATTGTTTATAATTTAGAAGTTCTATAAATATCTAGTAGAGCGAAGAAAAATGCAAGTGTAAGCGGTCCAAGTATAAAACCTATTGCACCAAATAACACTATTCCTCCAAGTACAGAAAGTAATATGATAAGTGGGTGAACATCGATACCTTTGTTTATAAGTATAGGTCCAAGTACATTATCTATAAGCCCAACAGCTAGTAATCCCCATATAAGTAATCCAACAGCATGTCCTGTAGCTCCAGTAAAAAATAGATAAAGAATTCCTGGGACCAAAACTAGTGATGTACCAATACCAGGAATAAGCGCAGAAATAGCAGCAGTAGCTCCCCAAACAGCAGGGTTTGGTACACCAAATATCAAGAATCCAATACCAGTCAAAATACCTTGTATAATACCTACTAACAAACTACCTCCTACTATAGAGTATATTGCTTGTTCAAGTTTGTTTAGTATTCTCTCGTCATTTGTATCTCCGAGTGGGCTTAGGGCGATAACTTGTCTCTTCAACTCTTTTCCATCTCTGAAAAAATAAAATAGTGATAAGAATGTAATAAATATTCCAACTATTATCTTACTCAAACTACTAAATAGTGTATCAATATGTGAGAATGACCATTCAAGTCCCCTTTGAATATACTCAGTAATATTTATAGTTTCAAATGAATATGTAGGATAGATATCAAAGAATTTTGTAGATATCCAAGCACTTGTTTCATTTAAAAGTTTAACAACACTAGACTGATTGGTTTCTTCAGTAAAATAGAAGTATGTATCTTGTATTTCATTGTATATTTTACCAACTATAAAAATAGAAGGTATAAGTACTATTACTGCAATTATAAAGGTGGAAAGTAAGGCACCATATATACTCCTTTCTTTATTCTTAAAAAACTTTTTTAATAAATAACCGTGTAATTTACCGAATATAACAGACAAAGCCATTGCTATAATAATAGGTGTTAGGAATGGTAGGAATATAAGAACCACCAAAACAGCAACGGATAGTAGTAAACCAGTAAAGAAATAATGTGAGGATTGAACGTTCATATATTTACTATAACACAGATTTGAGCAATCACAAATTCACAAGACTAAGCTGTGACTTTCTTATTATTTTTTATAATTTTACTTATACTGTTGTATGATGATTTTTCCTTAACATTCAAAATCTCAATACCGAGTATATCCCCTTTGGTACCAATATCAACGATAAATTCATTATCTATACATAGAGTTTTACTAATCTTCTTATTCTTTGGACCAATATACACCGCTTGAGCTAAGCTATCATATTTTATTTTCATATTTTTAATAAGTTGTAATAATAATTGCTGTATTACTAATTTTTCTATAAACGACAGTTAATGTTCTTTTACCAAACTTCTTCTTACAGATATATAAATCATTCGATAATTCTATGTTATCTGGAGATAGTACTACGGATTTAATATCCTCAATAGTAATATTCCTAGATCTCGACCTTTTAATTGAATGATACGTAAACTTTATATGCATATTACCATTTATTTATTTTCTGTAATAGGTAAATGTTCACATATAGAGATAAAGAAAATTTAAATAAAAGATAAAATTCTAATAAAGTTTTTTATAGACAATATCCATATACATATGTAAAATTAACTTTTGTTAGTTTAAAAGTACTATTTAAAATAATATACGGAGAGATGCCAGAGCGGTCGAATGGGCAACCCTGGAAAGGTTGTATATCAGAAATGGTATCAAGGGTTCGAATCCCTTTCTCTCCGCAACAGCAGTTTTGGCCGAGCATGTCTCGGCAAAAACTGATGTCGGTAGTAGAAAAAGATGAGAAAGGCGGAGCGTTGCTGAGCGAGCACGCGAAGCCGCGAGCCGGGGTCGCAGAAATTTCCGAGCGTCGGCGAGGAAATTATCTGTGACCGAATCCCTTTCTCTCCGTACTTGAATTTTGGTATCAGATGACCCCGAGGTCTTAAAACCTGCCTATGGGTAAATTTAAAAGATCTTTAGCAACGCACATACTATCTTTTATGATGTAGCATTCTACACAATGTTCCCCTTCTCATACCTAGTACTCTCATGACGGGAGGAGTAACCGAGATCATCTACAATCTCGCCCCTCAACTGTTCAAGGGTGCGGGCCTCTTGACCAGTATTTTTAATCTTCCACTTAATCGAGTAAGGCTTCGGTACATTACAATACTGGATTACAAAATCCAAGCCCCGTTTCTTCTTCAGTATCTGCCAAGCACCCTTTAAACGAAAAGGTCTGAAGCCATCTGGTAACTGACTACACAAATTTTGAGATGTAAGCTAGGGTGCCAATTGCCCCTCAAAAGGCTTCAAAAAGGTTGAAAAAAATGCTAAAATTTCAATAATTTATGAAATGGATCACTCGCATATTTGGTAGAAAAACAAATCCTCGTACCCTATGTCTTTTCAGTGGTGGCAAGGATTCTGCAATGGTGCTGTTGGAAGAAATCGGCCACAGCAAGAAATGTATTTCTCTCATTGCAACGAGTGATGCTCACGCACAATTATCTGACGGGCCAGAAGCCAAAACGGAGATTGTAAAGGCGATCTCTGAAGAGATCTTTAACACCGAAGCAATTATTATAAATACCTCGAAAGATAATTTTAGGAATGAGTTGCTCGAAAAAATTAAGGAAATAATAGAGGATAAAGATATTGATAGGATCGTTACGGGCGATCTAGAACACCCTGACGGAATCATCCATTTTCTAAGGAGAGAGCTTGTACAAAAATATCCTCATGTTTCTCTCTTCAGTATCGGTGAGAAATATATGGATGCGGGAAATTTTCAGACAGAAAGATATCTAAAAGATGTACTCAATAATTTAAGCCTGCAAGTTATCGGTCTTAGACTCCCAGACTTCAATGGTTTGGAGAATAACTTCCTGTGTCAGCAACTTGATTCCGAACATCTTATTGAGTTAAAAAATAGGAATATCGATCCACTAGGTGAAGATGGTGAATATCAATCACTTGTGACAGGTTGCACTACCAGCAAAAAGATCTTGAAAATTAAAAGTTCCGAAATAAAGACCGAAAAAGGTAGGGATTCAAAAAATTATACCTATATGATCCAAGAGATAAATGCTTGGGATATAATGTCTTCATAAAAAATACAAAAGGAAAACCCCGCCGTTGATCTGACTGACGCGGGGTTGTGGTTGTGAGGCTGATCCACGAAGCCTTTAACTCTTTGCTTTTCGAAGGACATACAGGAGGAACATCATGATGGTCTCGATGGCAAGGAACGTGATGGGTAGAGCTGCATCAACGAGCGTCCATATGCAGAAATCGCGAAGAATGCTGCAACACAGGAGATCCAGAAGATCGTCCATGCGGTGCAGTTCTCGTTCTTCGGATTCTTCTACGCCGACACGAAGGTCGGAATGGAACCGATGAAGACGACACACAGGCTGGTTACGATACCAGGGGCCGGATTCTTGAAGATTGCCCACAGAGCGATATCGAGTACCGCGCCCGCAAGACAAAACTTATCCAGCTTGGTCCAAAATAATGCCAAAATGTCCTTACGGTTCCTCACCACCTTGGTACTGAAACCCGCAATACTCGCAACAGCAGTTTTAGCCGAGCACGGCGAGATCTGTGACCGAATCCCCTTTTCCACACAATAAAACCGCCATGCAAAAGCATAGCGGTCTGAAAAATAAAAGGCTAGAACTAAAAAACGGTAACCGTAACACACGTCACCGGGAAAATCACATGTTCAAGTGAATCCCACAGTGTGTTTTGACTGAGCCAACTAACAGCACTCTGACCCTCCGGTCCAGAAGCAAGAACTTGATTGACTACTTCCTGGCGATCAAAACTGACATAGTCGATCCTAGACGGACCCCTCGGACCTTGAACTGGTCCGACACTTTTGACGTCACACTCGACCCCCAATAGGCAGTCGACCACCCAAGTTGGGTGTGAAGACCTTGGTGGAATAATAATCTTCGCTCTTTTCATATTAACCTCCATTTAATTTACTATCGAATGAAGACTATAAACCAAAAATTAAAATGTGTCCACTATTTGATATAAATGCTAAAATTTATATATGAATACCAAAACTATTGCAAACTCATTACTTATCACTTTATGCCTAATATACGGGACATATTATATATACAATACGTACAATAAAAACGATTTTAAATATGATAAAGATGAGATAAATATACGAGAAACAGCAAGTGTTACACAGTCTGAAAATAAACAGATAAAAATAGAAGAAAAAACAATATCTATACTTTTTGTTGGTGACATAATGCTCGATAGAAATGTAGCACGTAGAATAAGAAAAAATGGTTTTGATAGTATATTTAAAAATGTTTTAGATATATTTAAAGACAAAGATATAGTTGTAGGCAATCTTGAAGGAACAATAACTGATAATCCCTCAATATCAGAAATAGATCACAATATACTTAGATTTACATTTAAAAAGGATTATGCGGATAAATTAAAAGAAACTGGTTTTACTATATTTAGTCTAGCAAATAATCATAGTTTAGATTTCTATAAAGCAGGTTACGATGAGACTTTATCAAATTTATCTAATGCGGGTTTGAAATATTTTGGTTCTGCAAATAATGATGCAAATTTATCAGAATCAATAGACATAGATGGAAAGAAGATATGTTTTATAGGTTATCATGATCTTTATACTTTTAATGAAAATCCTGTATTAAAAGAGATAGAAAACACGAGAGATAGTTGTGACTATCAAATAATATTTGCTCACTGGGGAAACGAATACAAAAATTACGCATCAGAAAGAGATATTATGCTTGCACACAAATTCATAGATACAGGAGTTGATCTTGTGATAGGCGCTCACCCACATGTTATACAACCAGTAGAGATTTACAAAGATAAAGCAATATTCTATTCTCTTGGAAACTTTGTTTTTGATCAAGATTTCTCTTATGAGACTAAGCACAGCATCGCTGTAGTGTTGGATATAAATTCAAAAGAGCAAAGATTTAATATAATACCTTTAAGTTCAGAATTATCGGCACTAAGTATTTCAAATACTGAAGATTCAAATAAAACTTTGAAAATATTAAACTCAGAAAAGGAATTTATACTACAAAGGTAAACTAAAATAGAACTTACTTCCCTTACCTAAACCATCAGAATCTACACCTATATCTCCGCCATGGTTTTCAATTATCTTTTTTGATATAAACAATCCTATACCCATGCCTTCTGTATCCTTCTTTTGTGCCCCACTTCCTCTATAGAACTTCGTAAATATAAAGCTAATTTCTTCTTTTGATATTCCCATTCCAGTATCTACAACAGAAAACACCATATGATTTCCATCCCTATTTAACTTAATATTTATACTACTTCCTATATCAGAGTAATTTATCGCATTCTCGATAAATACTTGCATAACAAACTTTATCCTTTCTTCATCAATTTTTATATTTATATTTTGTTCAATTTCGTGGATTACTTTTATATTTTTTTCTTGAAACTGATGTGCAAGTGAATTTATCAGTTCTATGGTAATTAGTGATAAATTTTTATTTTCAATTCTATAAGTATGAACCCCGTCAGCATCATCTACATTCACCAAAAGATTTGTAAGCTCTACTAGTTTAGTATTTGCTAATTTTATATGTTCCAACTCTGAATATGCAGAATCCGAAAGCTTTTCTTTTGAAAGTTCATCTGAAGCCCACTTTATTCTCGTCAATGGAGTTCTAAATTTGTGCATTACAATATGTATAAATTCTGATTTAAGAACATCTCCTTGTCTCAATTGTCTCCAAACAATAACAGTTATGAGAACTATAAGAACTGACGATATAAATGGACTGATCCAAAATGGTATATCTGTATAATTTATTTTCAACCATTCACCAAAATAATTAAAAAATATAATCAGACCACCCACAGAAGCTATAGATATAGCATAGAAAAATGCTTTTTTTGCCACTATCCTTATATCCATAAGTTCATATCTTACTGTTGCATATACATAAGGTATTGCCAAAAAGAATATGAACAAACTACCCCATGCTGGATCAATATTTATATTAAATACAAGTAATATAGGAATCGACCCTAGAATATATCCAAGTATTGCAGCAAAAAAGAAATACCATATACGGTTTCTTTCTATAATATCACTAGCCTTTCTGTATGAGAGAACCAATTCTGTAAAGAAATATATTGGAATTACAATATTGAATATCAATCTCATTACCCAATGAAACTCTCCAGGGACATAGTAGTTTGGAAAATACATCTTTGGTATAGAAAGATAGAGGAAGTTATCTGGGTTGATTATATAAAAAGCAGTTAATGCAAAAGATACAATATATATAAATATTAAAATATTTTTTCTTTCTTTGTCTTTACCAAGTAGAGCAAGTACACAATGAAGATTAAACAATGCAGTATAAATTATACTCACATTGAACATAAGTATATTTCTAGATTCTAAAGGATCGTGGGTATTCACACCAAACAAGTGAGATATACAAAAAGTTGTAATCGCGAGCATGGTGAGAGCCAAGGTAATATTTGCAACTCTACTTGGGTTATTGAAAAAACAATACAAAGCCATTCCAATACCCGCAACTGATGATGCAATAAAACCCGCATTATGTAATATCAAATGGAGCTCAGGAGTCATATGAATATTATATCAATAATATATTTTACCAACTACCACTACTACCCCCACCACCAGAACCACCACCTCCAAATCCTCCGAATCCCCCTCCTCCATTACCTCCTCCTCTACCACCCATTAAAAACCAAGGGGCTCTACCATTTTTATCCATACTATTTTTATACATTTTAGAAAATATATAATCAAATATTAATCCTCCAATAATAAATAAAATAGTATACAAAATACCCATACCTATAGATTGGTTTATAAATCCAATAAATATACCCACAAATCCACCGAGTACTCCTCCAGCCCACCAAGATCTACTTGCACCCAGCACACTAGCAAGCCAAAGTGGTACAAAGAATAGAAAAAATACCCAATCTTTAAAGATCATGTACTTTATATCTCTTACTAGAGGAGTTGATTGTGAAAGTCTCTCTCCACCGATTACAGATATCATTTTATCAGTACCCAATACTATACCTGTACTGTAATCTCCTTTTTTGAATTCTGGCAAAATAAAATCCTGTATAATTATGCTCGAATTTATATCTGTTAAATATTCTTCAAGACCATACCCAACTTCAATCCTAACCTTTCTTTCATTTGGTGCTACAAGTAATAAAACTCCGTTATTTGTATCTTTTTTACCTATTCCCCACGCTTCAAACAATTTGAAAGCATATGTTTCTATAGTTTCGTCTTCAAGAGATTTTATTGTAACTATAGATATTTCATTACCTGTTTTCTTTTCATAATCATTCAATTTTAATTCCAAATTAGATTTTGTATTTGCATTTATGATATTTGCAAAATCATTTACAAAACCATTTGGTTTTCCTGGGTTAGTAAAAGCAAATCCAGATATTGGAATTATAAGTAATGTATATAAAATGAAAATACTGCTTAGTCTATATAGATAACTAGACTTTAAAGCAGTATTTTTCATTTTTATTATAGACTTACGACTGGTGCCTTTTCTGAACCTGTATCAGAATTAAAATATGATCTTTCTGTAAAACCAAATACTTTTGCGATTATAGAACTTGGGAATTTCATTACTTTAAGATTGTATGATTTTATATAATCATTGTATCTCATTCTCTGTACACCTATTCTATTTTCTGTACCTTCAAGTTGTGACATAAGTCCATTTACAGTATTTGAAGATTTTAACTCAGGATAATTCTCTGTAATAACTAGAAGTCTTCCTAGTGCGCTTTCTACTTGTCCTGCCGCTTTAGCCTTTTCATCTACTGTACTAGCTCCAGAATACTTTGTTCTAGCATCTGCTATAGCTGTAAATACAGCCACTTCCTGCTTCATAACACCTTTTGCAGAAGCAACTAGGTTTGGAATAAGATCGAAACGTCTCTGATAATCTACCTCAACTTGTTTCCATTGTGTATCAGCCGATACAGTAAGATTTACAAGAGAGTTATATGTAGTAGTTGTATATACTCCTAGTATCACTACAACTACTATTAGGGTGATAATTAGTTTTTTCATTATATATTTATTTTGTTGTTGCTGGTCTTACTGAAGCTTCATCTTGTCCTTCCTTTCCAACTACAAAAGCAAAAGATTTTACAAGTGAAGTAAATGCTTCTGTTGTTCCATCGATGATTGCTTTATTGTTATTTGCCATCTTTGTAGCTTCTGAACCCTTTAGACCCTTTGAAGCTGGGCTATCTGTGATTGTAGATAGAGTAAAGAAATAACATAGACTATCCTTTTGTAGAGAATACATCTTATCGAAATAAGACTTTCCTTGTACTGAGTTTGTCATTGAAATAGCGCTGAATGTTAGATCACCTGATTTCAATGTTGTTCTATCCTTTATTGTTGTAACTGGTGGGAATGAACACTTTCCTGGAGCAAATGTTATTTTTGCCTCTAGTTTGTTTACTGTACTTGTATCTGACTTTCCTACTGGTATTGCAAATGAAACTACACCTTCTTTATCTGTAAATGTCCAAGTAGAAGGATACTTTACTGAATATCCCAATTCTTCATTTTTATATTCTGAAACTTTATCATTTACCTTTGTATTTTCTACTACCGGAGCAGAAACTGTTGGGCTTGTATCACCTGGTGGTAAATCTGTCTTTTTCTTATCTCCTCCAAATACCCAAGCCAAACCACCTACAACTACAAGAAGCACTATTATTGTTATTGATTTTTTCATATATATTTAATACTAATTACCTTTTATACAGATATAATAATCTCATTGTATCACAAAATCAACTTTTTCAAAATAAACTTTTATTGCTATTTAATACCCCATATCTGAAGCTTGATTTTGATTTGAGACCTTATCATCCTTTGGTTCTTCAGCAACTGCAACTTCTGTTGTAAGTAATATAGAAGCAGCTGAACATGCATTTTCTACTCCTAGTCTAGTAACCTTTACTGGATCTACTATTCCAGAAGCTATCATATCGGATACGAATTCATCTTTTAATGCATCGTAACCATAGTTACCTTTACCATTTTTTACTTTATCTACTATTACAGAACCATCCTCTTTACCTACATTCATAGCTATCTGTTTTAATGGAGCTTCTAGAGCTTTTATTACTATATTGTATCCAAGCTCATTTTCCTTTGTTATATTCCTTTTTTGTAAAAGATTTTTTGCAATTTCAACAGAAGATTTTATTAGTGCCACCCCACCTCCTGGAACTATTCCTTCCTCTATTGCAGCCTTTGTAGCATTTACAGCATCCTCAATCTTCAATTTCAAATACTTCATTTCTGTTTCAGTTGCCGCTCCAACTCTTATAACTGCAACTCCTAGTGAGAGTTTTGCAATTCTCTCATCATATTTTTCTTTCTCATACTTTGAATCACTATTGTCTCTTTGCTTCTTTATCTGTGCCACCCTTTCGTCTATCGAAGCTTTTTTACCTTTGCCACCTACGATAATAGTATTATCTTTTTTTGAAATGACTTTTCTTGCTCTACCTAATAGGGACATATCTGCATTTTCAAGTTTTATACCGATATCGCCAGATACAACAGTAGCACCTATAGTCACAGCAATATCTGAAAGAGTCTCTTTCTTCTTATCTCCATATCCAGGAGCTTTTATAGCAAGAACACTAAATGCACCACGAAGTTTGTTTACAACGAGTGTTGTAAGAGCCTCACCATCTACGTCTTCTGCGATTATTACCAATTCCTTTTTTCCTGTTTGTGCAACCTGTTCGAGTAATGGGAGAATCTCTTTTATAGATGATATTTTTTTATCCGTTACCAAAATATATGGATCATTCATTTCTGCTTCCAATCTATCTGGATTGGTTATCATATAAGCAGATATGTAACCCTTATCAAATTCCATACCCTCTACTATTTCTGATTCGAGTGATGTAGATTGAGATTCTTCAACGGTAACCACACCATCTTTACCAACTTTCTTTATTGTATCAGCGATAATAGTTCCGAGCTCTGCCGATTCAGCAGATATAGTCGCTACCTGTTTTATTTCTTCATCTGTCTTAATAGGTTTTGCAATTGACCTTAGTGCAGTCACAACATCTTTTGAAGCCATTTCTATTCCAGATTTTAGACCCATAGCATTTACACCCATAGTAGTCTGTTTCATTCCTTCATTTATGATAGCTTGAGTCAATATTGTTGCAGTCGTAGTACCATCACCTGCAATGCTATTTGTTTTCTCTGCAACCTCTTTTATTATCTCAGCACCCATGTTTTCAAATTTATCTTTTAGAGATATTTCTTTTGCTATAGATACACCGTCATTTGTAATCGTAGGTGTACCATAACCTTTATCTAGTATTACATTTCTACCTCTTGGACCTATAGTAATTTTTACAACATCAGCAACAGCGTCTATTCCTTTCTTTAGCGCTTTTCTTGCTTCCTCGTTATATAGAATCTTTTTTGCCATGTTTTTATTTATAATTTATCTGATAATAGCCAAGATTTCTGATTCTCTAACTACAAAATATTCAGTACCATCTACAACTATTTTATCTCCCCATTGAAATAAAACTTTATCATTTACTTTTACTGACACTGGAATATATTTTCCTTCTTCATATCTTCCTTTTCCTATTGCAACAACGATTCCCCTCTTTCCACTTTTATCTTCTATAACTGTTGCTGGAATAATAATTCCTGAAGCCGTAGTTTTTTCTTTACTTTCAATATCTTCCTTTATAAGAACTCTATCTGAAAGTGGTTCTATAGGATATAAAGACTCTGTCTTTTTTGATTCAATCAAAACTTTTTTCTTTAAAACCTTTTTTTGTGTCTTCTTTTTCATATAGTTTTATTTAGCTAATAATGTATTCGTATTATATATAAGGCTTTAGTATATACAACTTGACTTATTGTTCAATATAAGCTATCGTAAAAAGGCACATGAAAACAAATACACAAAATCTAAATACATATAGTCGTCCAGGAAACTGGCTATATTGCGCTGTGTTATAAGTTTTTAATCCTATCAAATTGAATACTTTAAATACCGCGCAAAGCGGTATTTTTAGTTCTTCACAACAAAATAGGAGGTAAAATGAAGAGTACAAAAGAAAAAAATCCACTACTTTACCTTTTCGGTAAGGTGTGGCAACACTCAGATAATAAAAAGAGTATCGTAGTCTATTGGACTTTCTTTTTATTGGCAGAATGCATCGACACATTCTTATATCCATTATTATTAGCAAAAATAATGGATAAGGTTCAAAAACAAGGTATAAACGAAACGAATATTAAATCAATATTTGTGATGCTCTGTTTAATGTTTGGCACTACAGTTTTGTTTTGGTTATTTCACGGTCCTGCGAGATGCATGGAGTTAAAAAATGCATTTAAGTTGAGGGCAAGTTATACAAGGTTTTTAATTGACGGTGTAATGAAATTACCAATGCAGTGGCATGTAGATAACCACTCAGGAGATACGGTTGATAAAATCAAAAATGGTCGAGAGGCACTTTATGATTTTTCATCTGGTTCGTTCCAAGTAATATATGCAATAATGCGATTGATTGCGAGCTATACAATGCTCATATACTTCAGTCATACATCTGTATTTATTGTCACAGCAATGCTTATAATATCAATTCTAATAACAATTGGTTTTGATAAAGTATTGGTAGTACAGTACGACATTCTAAATAAGAATGACAATAAAGTATCTGAAAGAATACAAGATGCGATTGGAAATATAGCAACAATCATTATATTGAGGGTTCGTAAACATTTCTTTAGATCAATATCTGAAGATATAGAAAAACCATACGAATTACAGATCAATAACAATCGTATTAATGAGATGAAATGGTGCTTAGTTGCAATATGTAGTTCCATCACGACGGTACTTGTTTTAGGAATGCACTTTTGGCAAATAAGCAGATCGGGTCAAGTAATAGCTATTAGTAGTATATATCTATTACTAAGTTACCTTGGAAAAATAGAAAACTTGTTTTTCTATTTTGCGGACAGATATGGAGAAATAGTCAAACAAAGATCCAAGGTGGCAAATGTTGAAACTATTTCTTTACAATTCAAACCAGAAAAAGAGGTGGAGCATGTTCTACCAGAAAATTGGAAAACGCTGGAAATAAAAGATCTAGAATTTTCTTACACTGGCGGTAAAGAAGGTGAAATTCATCTTGAGGTAAATTCTGCCACAATAAAGCGTGGTCAAAAAATCGCTTTTATTGGCCATACAGGTGGTGGAAAAACCACAATGATGAGGATACTTAGAAATTTGTACCATCCTCAGTCTCTAAAATTAAGTGTTGATGGATCACCTATACCTGATGGATTTGCAGGAATATCAGATGCAATTGCCCTTATTCCACAAAGTCCAGAAATATTCGCAAGTACGGTTAGAGAGAATATTACAATGCATGACGACACTGTAGATATTGAATGCATAGGTAAATACGCAGACATGGCTTGCTTCAGTGATGTTATTTCTGGATTACCAAAAGGTATTGAATCTTCAACAAAAGAAAAAGGTGTAAACCTTTCTGGTGGACAACAACAAAGACTTGCTATGGCCAGAGGTCTTTTAGCATCAAGAAATAAAGACATTATCTTACTTGATGAACAAACAAGTGGTTTGGATAAAGCTACTGAACTTGAAGTCTGCAGGAGAGTATTCTCAGGGTTTTGTGATAAAACGATTATTTCAATTGTTCACGGACTTCATTTATTACCTATATTTGATACAATCTTTGTCTTCGAAAATGGCAAAATTGTAGGGAATGGTAGTTATAACTATCTCGTAGAAACTTGTCCTGAGTTCAACAGACTTTTGGACGCAATGAAAAGAGTTTCAATTTAGTTTAATTATTCATGGCCCCGCTCACCTCGTAGAGGCAGAGCGGGGCCATTTTATTTAAATATACAACTTGCATAGCAAAAATCTCTATGCTATATTACATGCCAATGAAGACTATTCAATCAATTCTGCCTTATGTGCAGATTATTTTATCGGTAATCCTTCTTGTGACCATTCTTCTACAAAGAACTGGTTCTCAGATTGGTGGAGCCTTTGGTGGAGGTGACAACTTCAGCTCTGTTTACCATACTCGTAGAGGATTTGAAAAGACTCTCTTCATTTTAACTATAGTTATATCTATACTATTTGTTATAGCATCACTTATCTCACTAATATAAGAAGCGTATATATACTGTTTTATAGACAGGATGGCGCATACTTCCGTGAACACAGAACAAGCGACAAACAATAAAGAATTAAAAATTAAGGGTGGCGAAAAAATACTAGCTATTATTCGTCAGTTTTCTATGACCGAAAAAGTTATATTTGGATTTTTTACTTTATTGCTATTTATGGGGTCTATAGCTCTTGCATCTTATGTAAATAATTATTTTCTTGTACCGGTACCAGCATATGGTGGTGAGTTAAGAGAAGGAGTGATCGGTCTACCCCATTCTGTTAATCCAGTATTAGCTTTTACAGATGTAGATAGAGATCTAGATACACTTATATATTCAGGTTTGATGAGATATAAAAATGGTGACTTAGTACCAGATGTTGCAGAAAGCTACAAGGTTTCTGATGATGGTTTGGTCTATACATTTAAAATAAAGAAAAATGTAAGATTTCATGATGGAGTTCCACTTACAGCAAAAGATGTTGAATTTACAATAAAAAAGATTCAGGATGCAAATATTAAAAATCCAAAAAAAGCAGACTGGGCAAATGTAAATGTAAAAATCGTAAATGATTATGAAATCCAATTTATCCTAAAACAGATATATACACCTTTCATTACAAATACAACAATAGGTATATTACCGGAACATATATGGTCAAAAGTTGATTCTTCACAGTTTGTATTTAGCCAAAATAATGTTGAACCAATAGGATCAGGTCCATATAAAATATCATCAATAAAGAAAAATAGTGATGGTATACCAGAATACTATGAACTTTCAGCATGGCAGAGATATCACAATGAAGAAGCTTATATTACAAAGTTTGTATTATATTTCTTCCCCACTGAAAAAGATGCAATAGATTCATATAAAAAAGGAATAATAGAAAGTGTAGCTGGAATATCACCAAAAGAAGCAAACAGTATATCTTCAGGAGTACCAAATGCAAAGATATTACACTTCCCTTTACCTAGAATATTCGGAGTATTTTTAAATCAAAACCAAGCTACAGTATTCTCTTCTATAGAAGTAAGACAAGCACTAGATCTAGCAGTTGATAAAGATTATATAATCAAGAGAGTATTGTTTGGTTATGGTGTAAAAATAGATAGTCCAATACCTGATCAAATACTTTATAAAAATATAAATAAAGATACTGTAAATAAAGCTAATATTGATAAAGCAAAAGATATACTAGCAAAAGCAGGTTGGGTACTAAATAGCGAAGGTGTTCTAGAAAAGAAAGAAGGTAAAAATACTAGAAAACTTGAATTTTCTATAGCTACAGCAGATACACCTGATCTAAAAGAGACTGCAGAAATAATAAAGGCCCAATGGGAAGCTATTGGTGCAAAAGTGAACGTAAAAATATTTGAATATGGAGATTTATATCAAAACATAATCTCTACAAGAAAATATGATGCTTTACTATTCGGTGAATTTGTAGGAAAAGATCTCGATCTATATGCTTTCTGGCACTCTTCACAGAGAACTGCCCCAGGACTCAATGTTGCTATGTATGTAAACAGTAGGACAGATAAAATACTAGAAGATGCTAGAGTAACATTTGATGAAAAAGAAAGAACAAAGCTATATTCTCAATTCGATGAAATAATCGAAAGAGATGTTCCAGCAATCTTCCTTTATTCACCAGAGTTTATGTATATAGTTCCAGAAAAGGTTGGTGGAATTGATTTAAAAGATATTACGACTATTTCCGATAGATTCTACAGTATTGAAAAATGGTACGTGCAGACAGAGGATGTATGGAAAATATTCGTCAATAAATTATAAAAAAAGAGGTTAAAATAAAAAATTATATAGATTAAATAGATTAAGAAATTAAATTAAAAAAATGGAAAAACAAAATTTAGACAATAAAATAGACAAACAGTTAGATAAGCAAGTAGAAAAGATGCAGACAAGTGAAGTAAAAGTGCAACCAGTTGGACTTACAAATGATTCAGAAAAAAGACCTTCACATGGTCTAAGATCTCATGATCATAGAAATACAAACCGTGGACCAAGAAGACCCCAAGGTCACAGAACACTTGGAAGAATGAAGGATAAAATGCCTAGAGAAGTTCATATGCTTAAGAAAGAAGAGGGTTCAAATAAGAAACCAGAAGACATAATACCACCACTAGAAAAAGGTAATATTCGTATAGTGCCTCTAGGAGGAGTAGAAGAGATTGGTAAAAACATGACCATGGTCGAATATGGTGACGATATCATACTTATAGATATTGGTTTTCAATTTAAAGATGAAAATACACCAGGAATAGACTATATACTTCCAAACACTAGATACGTTGAGGAAAGAAAAAATAAGATAAAGGCAGTAATCATAACTCACGGTCACCTAGACCACATAGGAGGTATACCTTATGTTATGCCAAGAATCGGTAATCCCCCACTTTATACAAGAATGTTAACTTCAGTGATGGTTAAAAAGAGACAAGAGGAATTTGCGCATGTTCCACCACTAGATATAAAGATTGTTGAAAAAGATGAGACAATAACTCTAGGTGCATTGAAGGTTAAATTCTTTGCTGTTACACACACTATCCCTGACGCTATGGGAATCATAATAGAGACACCTCATGGTTCTATAGTTCATACAGGTGACTTAAAACTAGACCACGTAGATGGAGTTCCAACTGAAGAAGAAGAGAAAGAGTACGATAGAGCTTTCAAGAATAAAAATGTTCTATTACTTATGGCTGATTCTACAAACGTAGAAAATCCTGGCTTTTCTATACCAGAAAAGGTTGTACATAAAAATATTGAGGAGATAATAAAGAATGCAAAAGGAAGATTGGTTATAGCAACATTTGCTTCTCTACTTGAAAGAATGCTTAAGATTATTGACTACTCTGAAAAATATGGAAAGAAAGTAGTAGTTGAAGGTAGAAGTATGAAAACAAACATAGAAATATGTCGTCATCTAGGTCTACTTAAACCAAAGAAGGATACTCTTATTACAGTAGAAGAAATGGATAGTTACCCGCCAGAAAGAATAGTGGTTCTAGCTACAGGTGCTCAAGGGGATGAGTACGCTGCTATGATGCGTATTGCAAACAGAACACATAAATACATAAAAATAACAAAAAGAGACACCATACTATTATCATCGTCAGTTATTCCTGGAAATGAACGTGCAGTTCAAAAACTAAAGGACAATCTATCACGCCAAGGTGCAAACATTATTCACTACAGAATAGCTGATGTTCACTCATCAGGACATGCAAATAGAGATGAAACCGCTTGGATACACAAAAAAATAAATCCTAGATTCTTTATGCCTGTTCACGGTTATCACTATATGCTTAGAGTTCATGGAGACATAGCAAAAGAAGCAAATAACCTACCTGAAGAAAGTGTAGTTATACCAGACAATGGATCTGTAGTTGAAATCCAAGACGAAGGTAAAAAGATTGTTAAACTAAAAGAAAAAGCACCATCAGGAATAGTTATGGTTGATGGATTCTCAGTTGGAGATATACAAGACGTAGTTATCCGTGATAGACAAATGCTTGCTCAAGACGGAATATTTATTGTATTTGCTATAATCAACAATCAAACAGGAAAACTTAAGAAGTCACCAGATATCATATCTAGAGGTTTCGTCTATCTTCGTGAATCACAAGAACTTCTACATCAAGCTAGAATAGTTATAAAAAATACAGTGGAAGAATCAACAAAAGGTATGAATCCTATAAATGTTGAATACGTAAAGACAAATATTACAGATAATGTAAGTAAATTCCTTCTACAAAAAACAGCAAAGAGACCTATAGTTATCCCAGTACTTTTATCAGTATAACCTAGCGAAATCTTTTGTTTTATTGCTATAATTAGTAAATGAAACATCACTCATCACTTGGTATTACAAAAGGAAATAATCATAAAATATACACGATAGCTATCATAGGATTTGTATATACGATATCACTTGTAATGCCGATGTATTCAAACTCTAGTTTTTTGAGTTTGTTTGTAAATCAAAATACAGTAGGAATCATATACATGATAGGTGCAGCCGTTACTTCCCTAGCATTTCTATTTATACCTTGGTTCCTTAGAGTAATGGGAAATTACACACTGGCAATGTGGGCTGTCGTACTAGATATTGGTTTTCTCTATGGACTTACACACTCTGCAGATCCTGTAGTCTTGATAATCCTTTTTATACTACACTCTGCTGTTATATCTATGATAGGTATATCATTGGATGTTTTTCTAGAGGTATATTCTGAACATGGTAGTGAAGGAAAGATAAGAGGAATGTATTTAACAACCATAAATACAGCTTGGATAATTGCACCCTTCATAGGAACAATGATTATAGATGGTATGGATGATTATAAAGGTGTTTATACTGCCAGTTTATATGTTCTTATTCCATTACTTTATTTAATATATAAAAACTTCCCTAGATTCAAGGATCCTAACTACAATCATATATCCATTTGGCATACACTTTTACATGTAGAAAAAGATAAAAATAATAGAAAATTATTTTTATCAAACATAGCACTCCAAACTTTTTATGCTTGGATGGTAGTATATAGTCCAATATATTTACACAATACAATCGGTTTAAATTGGTTTGAAATTGGAATTATACTCACTGTAATGCTCATACCTTTCCCTATTCTTCAATGGCCATTAGGTAAATTGGCAGACAATAAATATGGTGAAAAAGAAATCATGACTATTGGTTTTGTGATTATGGGTATAACTACAGTAATAATGAGTCTGATCACTTCCCACAGTGTATGGATTTGGGCATTGGCACTATTTTTTACCAGAGTTGGTGCTGCTTTTTCTGAAACAATGATAGAAATATACTTTTTCAAAACTGTTAGAGCTGATGATTCTAGTATGTTAGGGGTATTCAGAGCAACAAGACCTATTGCATACTTTGTAGCACCTTTTATAACTAGCCTTACTTTGATACTAGGTTTTGGACAACAATCATCATTTACTCTTGTTGGACTTATGTGTCTTCTTGCTACCATTCCAGCTTTCACCATAAAAGATACAAACTAAGTAGTAAGACATAGCAACACATATAAAGCCTAGTATCCATCCACATATAACATCTGATACCCAGTGTACATGCATGACTATCCTGCTTATTCCTATAACTATTGGAAACATTACACATATGATATCCAAGAAAATACGATCAAACTTGTTCTTTATATAAGGTGATATAACTATAAAAGCCGAGATAAAAAAAGCAGTAGAAAGTGATGAGTGTGCAGAGGGAAAACTGTAGTCAGTAAGACCATATATATTTTCTGGCCTAACTCTCATAAAAAATTCTTTTAGTACAGTCGTAGAAATATACGAACTTAGTGTCGATAAAATTACAAAGACTATCTTTAAACTAATTTTTTGATTCTTCATATTGAGTACAATATACTTTTAAATTATACCATATAGTAAATAAAGAAATAATAAAAAATTTATGGTAGATTTCCCCTAAATATATTGTTCATATAACTATGTGTATTATAATCACATTATGAAAATACTGATTATTGAAGACGATTTACCCATAGCAAACTTTATAAAAATGGGTTTTGAATCAGATTCACATATTGTAGATATATCGCAAGATGGAGAAAGTGGTTCATATTCTGCAAGAACAAATCATTATGACATTATAATACTTGATTATTCACTACCTAAAAGAGATGGGATAAAAGTCTTACAGGAGATCAGGCAAAAAGGTATAAATACGCCTATAGTATTTTTATCTGTTATTGGTGATACAAATAAAAAGATTATGGCACTCGACAAAGGTGCTGATGATTATATTACAAAACCATTTTCATTTGATGAACTCAAAGCTAGGATAAAAACTGTTTTGAGACGACCGAAAGAAATAGAAAATTCAATCATCGAAATAGCTGGCATAACCATAGATACAGAAAAACACTTAGTACTTAGGAAAAATATGATTATTCACCTAACAAGAAAAGAATACGGTTTATTTGAATACTTAGTGAGAAATCGAGGTATGATTCTATCGAGAGGTCAGATAATGGAGCATGTGTGGAATGCTGATGCAGACCCTTTTTCAAATACGGTAGAGGCCCATATTTTAAATTTAAGAAAAAAGATACAAGCAAATGATGATATGGAAATAATAAGAAATATTCCAGGTAGAGGTTACATTATAGACGCATAAATGCAAATTATTACATATTTATTTTATATATCTACCCTATTTATCCTTTTCTCACTAATGGTTTTTCTTATATACATAATAAATAGTGAAATCAAAAGATCTAGAGGTATGATAACTGCATCAGAAAGACTTATGGTTAGAAAAAAGATAGAAGAAGAGATGAAAGTTATGAACAAAGAAATTATAGATCAACAAAAAGATAGACTTATGGAAATAAACAGAATGGCTGAATTTGGTAAAATCTCAAAAGGCTTATTCCATGATCTTATAAATCCTTTCTCTTCATTGATCCTGTACATTAAGTCTATAGAGAAAATAAGCTTAAACAAAACTGATAAGATTGCTTTAGAAAATGCTATGGACGCAACAGAAAGGGCTGGTAAATATCTTGAAAGTATAAAATCCAACCTAACTGAATCTGACAACACTAGAACATGTTCGCTATCTGAGGAAATAAGAATTACTTTAGATTTACTTTCATATAGAATAAGGAAAAATAATATTAAAGTATTACAGATTACAAAAAATGACTACATGTGGCATGGCAAATCCATATATATTCAACAAATATTTTCAAATATCATATCGAACTCTATTGACTCATTTGAGAAGAATAATTTAGATAAAAATAACACAATAAAAATCACTCAGTATGACTTTGAAAAACATCACTATATTACACTAGAAAATAATGGACCTGAAATACCTGAAAATATAATACAAAAAATCTTTGACCCATTCTTTACTACGAAAGATAGGGATAGAGGATTAGGTATTGGTTTATCTATAGTAAAATCTATAGTTGAAGAAAAACTTTTTGGAAAGATAACAGTAGAAAATAAGTATAAAGATAAAAAGATATGGGTATGTTTTACTATTTCATTAAACTTATAACATATAGATATCTTGTCTCATATCTCCAACACCTATATAACTTGCCTCACCTTTTATTATCTTTCTAAAAGGATTACAGGAGTAACACCCTTTTTCACCTTTTGGACATAAAAATATTTCCTCAGGAGACACTTCTTTTGCCTTCTCTCTTTCTTTACTAATTTTATATGCTACTTCAAAAACTCTTTTGTATGATTCTTCTATACTAGGTAGATTAACCTCTATAGGCTTATCATCTCTATCTATATACCAATAACTTGCACCACTAACTTTTCTTTTCTGAAGATTGTGTAATAACAGTGAGTATATTGGTAATTGTAGTGAACCTGACTCTTCTTCGTTTTTTCCAGTTTTAAAATCCAATATATGTACACTATCGTCTTCTGGAACATATATAAGCCAATCTACTTTACCGCAAAGGATTATATTTTCTTCTTCAGACAAATAAAAGTTTGGGGGCATTCCATTACTACCACCTTTTACTTTAACTGTCTTTTTCATAAGTGGTTCAGGGTTATTTTGAACCCTATTTATCATACTAACCGCTCTATCCTTAAACTGTTTTTCTTCTTCAATATCCTTAAATCCACCCTTTTTTCCGCTAACCTTTTGCCACGCTATTTCCAATCTTTCTGAAAGTGGTCTATCAAATCTTTTATCAAAAGGAAAATCTGCCAAGCCTTCTAAAACCTCATGAACAGCAACACCTAGAGACAAACTTGGATTTACTACATTTATCTTCCTACCTGTTTTTGGATCCTTATATATATTGTGAAGATAGTATGCGTATGGACACTTCAAAAAATCCCCCATAGATGAATGAGAAACCCAGACCGCACTGTATTTATCCCCTTTTTTATTCATTTATGAAACTGTTTATTTAACTTCCTCTACTGTAACCTTATTCATTGTTACATTTTCTATTGGCTTGTCGTATGGTGAGCCATTTGTCTTTACATTTGCTATAGCATCTACAACTTCAATACCTTTTATTACATTACCAAATATTGTGTATTTATGAGGTAGTGGATAATCTTTATGAAGAATAAAAAACTGACTTCCATTTGTATTTGGACCAGCATTTGCCATAGCAACCACCCCTCTCTTATAACCATTAATATATGATGGTGTACTTGAATTCAATTCATCTTCAAATGTATATCCCGGGCCACCCATACCAGTACCTGTAGGATCCCCTCCTTGAATCATAAAATTCTTTATCACCCTATGAAATATGATTCCATCATAAAAGCCTTTATTTGCTAGATCAATAAAGTTTTTTACTGTTTTGGGTGCATCCAAATCATATGTTTCAAAAACTATAACTCCTTTATTTGTTTCAATTGTTACTTTATGCATAAAATTTTTATTTGGTGTTGTTTGATTATTTTGTGTTATCTGACTATTTTGACCACTTGGTATATCCTGTTTTTTACCTGACCACCAGAAATAACCGATTATTAAAACTATTATAGCCACAAAGAATAAACCAAAGGCTAGCCTAGTGTTACCATTATCTACATTTTGATTATTATCATTTTCCATATCAAAGATTATATATTATTTTAGCTGTTTCAACTACTTTTTTTATAGCTTGTTCACAAGACATCTTGAGTGTGACTCCAGAAGCAGCTTTGTGTCCACCACCACCCAGAGCTACTGCAATTTTTGACACATCAAATACATCTGAATCTCTAGTTCTAAAACTTATTTTAACAACATCTGGCTCTAGTTCTATCATTGAAATACCTATATTCCAACCTATAACCGACTTTAACATATTTGAAATACTATGAAGTGACATCTTCTGATTTGCATTCAAAAGGTTATTTTCTTTTAGCTTATTTAATGGGATAGCTGATATGGCGATATTGTCATTTAAATAATTTGTAATAGATGATAGAGCTAGACCCTGAAATAAAAGATCTTCTGGCTTATTGCTATTTTCCATTATAAATAAATACTTATGGAAATCCGGAGCAATTCTAACCAAGTTTGCAGCAATTTCATATGTATTTATTGTTACAGCCTCGTATTTGAAACCTCCAGTGTCAGTATACATACCAACAAACAAATTTACCGCAATACTATGATTAATTTCTATATTCCAACATTTAAATATATCAAAAAGCATTTCACCAGTAGAAGTATAGCTACTATCTATTAGACTAAAGTCTCCAAAACCTTTATTTGAAAAATGATGATCTATAACGACAGTCTTCATATTTTCAAACTTAACCTCATCTTTCATACTCACCATGTTTATTGATCCAGAATCTAGAATCAAAAATAAATCAAAATCTTGTTTATTAATTTCAAAATAATTCTTTTGAACAATATCACTGAACCCAGGAAAATGACTGAATGCTTCTGGAATATCTGAATCCCCTTTTATTACTGTTACTTTTTTATTTAGACTCTCTAGAGCAAACTTCATTGCTAAAACTGAACCAACACTATCTGGGTCTGGAGATGGATGACAATGTAAAAGTATAGACTTTGAATTATTTATATATTCAAGTACTTTTGGGGCTAATTCTTTGATATTTTTGGTCATAATGACCTATTATATACTTAAAATTGCATTTAAATAAATGCATTTAAACACAACAAAACGCTCTATATAGCTCTTCTTATAGCCAACTTTGATACTAGATTTGAACTTGATATTTTTCTAATAGAATTTATAGCAAACCTAAGTGATACAACAAGTATTAGACCAGCAAGTATCTGAACTGAAAACTGAGAATGAATGAGTGATTTTGCAAAATACATTATAGTTCCCCAAAGTGAATGTACTGATAGTGCATTTGTAAATACATCTATAACTGAAACAACAAAAAAAGTATACACTAAAAGACCACAAAGCAAAAAGGTATTTGTATACTCAGAAAAAGCTATGCGTTTTATCTTATATATCATACTTATACGCATCATTATTTCTTCTGAAGTTCTATTTTCAAGATTCATATTCATATTTTGAGTATACCACATTAAGTTCCTTGAGTTTATCTTTTGCACGTGAAATACGAGTTCGTACAACTCCATAAGACACTCCTTCAAGTTTTGCAATTTCTTTTTCACTTTTATGATCATATATATATAGTTCCAGAGTCCTCTTTAGCATTACAGGTAATTTTGATATTAAAGACAATAGATAGTCTTTATCAAGACCATACTCTCTTAAATCTTTTACATTAAAATCTTCAATTTCACCAACAACTTCAGGATCAAGAGAAAAAGTCATTCTCTTCTTATTCCTTGAATACATCGTATAACAAACTCTAACAAGTATAGAATAAGCCCACGAAGAGAACTTTACTCCCTCTTTTTTTGTGTACTTAGAAGAATTCATATACATACGTACAAATGCTTCCTGTACTGCATCCTCAGCATCTTCAATACCTAAGATGCGTCTAGCGGCCGTACGAAATGGCTTTTTATATCTCAATACTATTTCATTGAAAAGCTCAGGCTTTTCTATTGATTGAGCAAATATCTCTTCGTCGGCAAGCGCCGAATAATCTATTGTTAATTGTGTTTTCATAATGTTATTGGCGTTCATATATTATAACTCTCAACGAGCACCAAATGTTACAAAAATATTTAAATTAAAATAATAAAACACAAAATATAAACCATGTAAATAAAATTTATGAATCAAGTATAGATTATATATAAATCAATAGGGGTGCGGAATAATCCGAACCCCTATATGTTTACCGGCGACATGACCGGATTACCCACAAAAGATATTGCCTGCCGAAAAGCAAAGCACCCAATGAAAGAAATGTACATGAAACTGACTTTGCGTAAAGTGAGACCGAAAACAAAATGACCACGGTAACTAGCCAAAGAATTGTGACGATTTGATTATCCGATAGTGATACACCAGAATTTTTAGTCTTCATGTTTACCTCCCATAATACTATACAGCACAATCAACACTACGTCAAAATAACATTGAACATGGGTAAACTCGGTGTTGATGCTATAATATCTGCATTATTATTTTATGAATAACATGAGTAAAAAAAATAGTCAGGCTAGAAAATTATTACCAGCTTTTGTATTAGCTATCGTATCATTAGTATCAATTTGGACTATACCAAATGGCAATATATCAAGTGTATTAAGCGAAATAAATACTGAGAATCAACTTGCAAAAGCTGGTGGTTCTTGGCCACTTAGAGCAGATATATATCCATCAACATACTCATACAAACTTTCAAAAACTATAAAAACAAAACTAAATTCACTAAATCCCAACACTAGCAGAAACGATGTTTCTAGAATAGATTTTGAATATTCAAAATCTAATAAAATTAAACGGGAAGTAACAAAAAGCAGAGATGATACTAGTGAGATTGACCCAGATGATATTGACTATTCAAAAGAAACTTACAATAAAAAAGAATCTCTTCCAGGATTTTATCAAAAAACATATGGTAAATCATATATTGATCAAAATTGCGTACTTAACTTTATAGATAAGACCGCATCAAAATTTACCTATAATGCAGACGATAGAAATGGTCCCGTAACTAAAAAAACCTTCGGAAATGATGCTATATCATCATGTGCTGAAGCAATGCAATCATACCCTCCATCTGATCTATTACTCGGCGGTGGATCACTTAATGGTGACGCAATAATTGGGGATACTACAACATATATTGATATATCAGCAAGAAGTACTTATGATTTTTTAATTAGAGATAATAGATTGAACTCCGGAAATAAGACTTTTACAGTTAAAATTCATCTTTCAGGTGACAAAGTTGTACTTGATAAAAGTGATAATAAAATAACCACAAAAGTAGAAAGACCTCTTATGTGTTCAGAGATGAAAATGAGCATAGTAAGCTTTTTTGGTACTGTTATGTACTCTGGAACATCAAAACAAGATGGACCTGATAAACTAGGAAGACAAGATTGTATAGTATTGTTTAAGATAAGTGATTCAGATGATATTATTCTTAGACCAAAAACAATAGAAGTTACATCTACAGTTCCAGCATACAATACAAACGTTTGGATTGCTGATCCGAAAAAAGATATAGTATTAAGTGTCTATAAACCTTAATAATAATTCCTTAATATAAATAAGGAGCCGACGATGAGGATCGAACTCATGGCCTCCCCATTACCAATGGGGTGCTCTACCAACCGAGCTACGTCGGCAAACAACAAATTATCTAACCTCGTACCAAAACACCCCCATTAACTATATTTGCGCGCCCGATGGGACTCGGTCACAGGTCTCGGCTTGCTAGCCTCGCCCGCGACCCCGTCTCGCTCGCCTTCGCTCGCTCCGACTTTCTCGTCCCAACACCCCCATTAACTATATTTGCGCGCCCGATGGGACTCGAACCCACGGCCTTTCCCGTGACAGGGGAACGTTCTAGCCAGCTGAACTACGGGCGCATTCTGTATATCTTTCTGTATGTCTATAGCTTTTACCATAAAACATACTTATTTTCCTATTATACACAATTTCCTATTTTTTGAAATACTGTGTCGGCGGAAGGGATCGAACCTTCGACCTTGGGCTTATGAGTCCCACGCTCTAGCCAACTGAGCTACGCCGACATATTTAAACTAACATTTTCAACAAACTCTGTGGCACAGCTTCACTTCCTAACCAAAACAGCTACGCCGACATATTTA
>CAZLQL010000007.1:1812-36720 GCA_964561875.1 uncultured Candidatus Saccharibacteria bacterium | reverse complement strand
TTAATATCGATAGAAATGGAAATGGTATAGTTCGTGCTATCAGTAATAGTGGGGGGCACGAAGGTTTCGAGGTTGAGGAATTCGCCAGTAGGCGAATATCTGTGACCGATCTTGGCTGCCGGAGTAAAAGTTGACAAATATTAAATTTGAAGGTAATTTGAGAACAGATCACTCGTCCAAGTATTGGCACATTACCAATCGCTTTTGTCATTAAGTCAAAAGTTATATGAGTGGACTAAAAGCACATGAAAAAACAAATAGAACAGACGGTGGTTGAAGTTGAAGTGCATGAAGCTGGCGATAATACAGGCGTTGGTTCTATGTTACTAGCTGGATATCAATCGCCTCATAAGAGAGGCATTGATGGGAATGGTCAACTTTTTCTTGGCAAGCTCAGGTTTGAAAAACATGACCTTGGGCAAGCCGAACTCAAGATTAGTTATCTTACACCTGACAAAGGAAACACACTATACCCTCCCGAAAAGCTTGCGCAACACGCAGTCATGGTTACTGTAGAGATAAAAAAATGGATTGAGGAAAGACTGAAATCTAGAGCTGTTGTTCATGATGGACACTATGGGACTACCTTTGAATTCAATATAGGTAGCCAACAATTCACTGAGTTAGCTGTCGACTTCATCCTAGAGTGTTTTGAAAAGTTTGGTCTTGAGCAAGGGATTCTTGTGAAAAAACTCAAAATTTATCGGGTCACTTTGGTTAGGCACAAATCGATAGGCTACATGACCTTTGCTCATGATTTGCTGTTTAAAAGGGGAATCATGAGATTTCCATCCATCACACATCTAACAGCGAAACTCGCATAATATTCACCAATCCTTAAAAATTTTTAGAAACAAAAATATGATACCTGTTACTGAAGGAACCGGTCTGTCTGGAGTTTTGGGAATTCTTTTACCCGGAGCAACTGGGGAAGAAAAATTTGAACCACCAGTTTGTACAAATCCAGACTGCAAATCTGATGATCCGAAAGATCATAAGTTATTGAAATGGGGAGAAGTTGGATGGCACAACACGAAGTATCTTTGCACGAAGTGTAACAAACCATTCGAAGCGATAACATACTAACTAAACACTAGGAATCGGTTGAAAATAACATACGCCCAAACAAAGGAATTTCCTGAGTTTGTTGGCGTTTTTTTTATGCACGAATGAATATTGTGAATATAATAAGGCCAGAGCCAATGTAAAGAAAAGCAAAGTGTTATTTTAGAAAAATTTCTGATACAATAATTAAAATATGAATAAAATATCTTTTACTTCAAAAGAGAGGGTAAAAATTTTACTTACTGGCATTACTCCTTTTATAAGTATTTTTATCTTAATGATCATAGTTGACTCGCTATTTCCTACCTTACTAAAAACATACCCTCAAATCACAGCTTTTGTTTTTATATCTTCTTTAGCCTTTATAATCTTTTCTTTAAAATTTTCTTATACAAAATTTAACCCCACAGAAGTATCAGATAGAATACAGGTAGTTAAGAGATTTAAAAAAAATGGAAACATATTTCTGATTATTTCAACAATAGTAAATATCCCCGTACTAATCTTTGTGTACTATAGTAAAGAAATATTATCAACGATAGAAAGAAATTTTAATTATTCCACTTACAAACAAATTACATACTTTATTGCTTTATTGATTGAACCATTTACTATTTTCTTTTTAATATCTGTTTCTGTAGTTTATATAATTACTTTTATGTATATGAAAGATTTTTTCCTTAAATACCAGCTGGATAAAATAAAAAGTAAACTGTATTAATATAGTTTTACTTTACCACTACTCTAAAATCGTAAACAAAAATGATTATTAAAAAAGTACCAGTAAAAGTTGGTATTTTTTGTTTTCATCACAAGGTGAGAAAACGGGGTGTACTAATTTACTCGAGTCGGGTGAGTTTGGGGTGGGGACCCAAGCGCAAGACTTTTTGAGATTGTAATCAATCCAAAAGGTATACAGACCCTGTAAGGGTCGAGGAATTCGCCGGCAGGCAAATATCAGCGACCAATCACTGTCGCTGGAGCAAAATGGACAGATTAAAAAGAATGTGATATAAATGTATTAAGGTTCTTTCTATATTCAATCAACTCAATGGCTCTGAAAGGGAGCCGTGGTGCACTTAAAAATGTACCGAATAAATCAAGATGAAGACGAAATTTGTCGAAGATAAAGTAACATTCAGGTCTCTTGTGTATGACCTGGAAGAACGGTTTGAAACACTTGGGGAGCAGGAAAGGTTTACTGTTCTTGAAAGTCTCCTTTCACTTATCGACGAACCTTTAGGTAAAAGCAAACGTCGTGTCATCTCTTCACCTGAATACCGTTGCGATTGTGCACGAGAGGTGCGGGATAACGTGGGTCTAACGAGGGAAAAACTTTCTACTTTAGTTGGACTTCATCCTCTTACCATATACAAGTTGGAGAAAGGTAAACTCCCGTTCAATATCAAAAAGAGGAAGCATATGAAGTATCTCGATTGGCTCTGTTCGCAAGGCTATGAGATAAAAATTAAGCTTTAGGCATTCCACCCAAACTTGCTTGGACAAAAGTCCATCTGTTACGGGTGGATTTTTGTTTTGTTAAACTTCGTTTTCTTAATTCTAGTTCTATGAGTATTGTTCCAGGTATTGAATTAAGAGACAGAATTTTATACTTATAGATATATATTACAGGTATAAATAAAAAAAGATTTTGTTTAATATTGATTTTTATTACACCAGATAAGGATTGAACTGTTATACACCTATTGACTTTGATGTTATTGTATGATATTTATGAAACAGAAGTAACACATCTGGTATTTGCCAGAAAATCGTTATTTCACAAAGCAAAACACATTTATCTCAGAAATGCTGGACCAATACAAGGTAAGTTTCACCCAGTCCAACCAGTTCGATAGTATTTATTCAAACCAGTTTCACCATGTCCGCTCAACATAAGCTGACCCAACGGTACTTGTTGGGCGGTTTTTTTGTTTTTACTGCATGGTAGGGGAGAAAACTATTGAGCCATTACAAATTATTGACTATATACATACTATATGGTATAAACTAAAGTGGCTGAACCTTCTCGATATGAGTGTTGTGATAAACGCTTGTCGACACAAGCACAACAAGAGAACTGTTTACTATAGTTTTCTGGGAAAAGTCAAGGCAGGAGAAATGTGAAAGCACTGATCAAATTCCAGTTGGACCTCAAGCCTGGCAAAACTGGCGATACTACAGTACATACTGTCTTCGCCGAAAAAGAGGTTAGTGTTCCAATATTGCCTCAAGTTGGCATGCGGATTGACGGCTTCGAGGTCTTCAAAGACCTCGAGGAACTGATGAATGATGATCGTGAAAATGGTCGTCTGGGTGTACAACATGGGTTTGAAATTAAACTCGTTGAATTCGATCTCAGAAGTGATACCATGATCCCGGTTATCTGGCTCTGGGTCGAATATGAGAAATTCCTAGTTGGTGATAATGTTGATGACGATGAGTGGTGTGGTCTTGATGCTAAACAAGCATTCTTGAGGCTGTTCAAGCCCCAATTCGACAAATACAATTTTCGCATTATCTACAACCCATTCAATAAATAGTTACTCGCCTCAACCAAGAATTCGCCTCAACGCGACTCAAGGTTGGGGCGAATTTTTTTTTATTCAACTAACTTTTGAACTTGGTGATGAGTGGTATAAGTCTTTTTCTGGAGATGAAGGTTTTGAATGGGATATTACAATTATTGATAAAAATACAAATAAAAGGGATGTACCAACACTCACTGCTGAAGAGGTTCAGAAGGCTCTTGATGCAGGTTGGAGCTTAACTTAAGCCTCACAAGTCGCACTCAATGAAATGAAAGCCATACTTTCTTTTCATACAGAAGTGCGGCTTTTTATTTATTTGGAGGGTGTTTTTGAAAATATAATGTAATTATTTATTGAGATTTCCATTTTCCTGGCTAATTTAAATTCTGTAATTGCATGTGCTTTTGTACTTTTATTTAGTTGTAGTATAACTACAAATTTTCTTAAAAGTAATATAATGGTAGTACCAGTAGTACTTCTTTTCATCTACTTTTTTTTAGCTTCATATACATTTTGTAGTTCAAGAAAGTTTAATGTAATGATCAGTAGAGAAGAAAAAAGCAATAAAGATAAAGATATTCGAGAGTATGGAGAATGTTCACAATAAGGTAAAGAATACACAAGAATATAATGCTGTAAGAATTTATCTAGAATATTTTAATTATAAAATAATTGATAGTTATCTCAAGAAAGAAGAGACAGATATTGATTTTGTATATGATAACGGTAAAGAAATACTAAATTTTCAGGTTACTACTCCTGAAGGAGAAGTGCAAAAATTAATTAAAAATAAAATTTATGATGGTGGCTATAAATATAATGAGGTAGTGAATAAATCTATTTTGGAACCAATTAATAGAAAAATAAATAGGTACGGCAGTAGACAAGAGGTCTCAGAAATTATATTAATTATACATTCAATAATGCTTAACCCTTTTATTGATAAATTAATTGAAGATTATAAGGGTGAGATTAAAGAAAGAGCTATAAAATCAAAATTTAAATCAATATATCTAGTTTCACAATTGAAGGAAGTTAAAAAAATAATATAAAACTAAAAATTAGATTTTTACTCAATCACAAAATCAAGCTGTTCCTCTGGAATACCCAGTGACCGTCCGTAATCGCAAGCATCTTTCCATGTTTCTTTTTGATTGTGCTTAAACTCAAAGACTTTATCTTTAAATACAGCAATTACATCATTACCGTTCCAGAAATGCATGTACCACGTACCAGACTTTATATATTGAGAAACTTTTCTAATATCATTCTCAGTAACTTTTACAGTATATAAATGCCAACGATCTTCAGGGTTTTCATCTTTTGAAATCTTGAAACCAATTATGTTTAAATCATTAAGAATTCTGTTATCTTCGAGGCTTTCTTCAACGATTGTGCCTTTATAAGTTATGTTCATGTTATTTATTTAAATTAAAAATAAAACCATTTCTACTCCAAAACCAAAGTGGTGGATGCATGTCGATAGGATCAATTCCGCTATCTTTTAACAAATCTCTCCAACGTTCTGAAATTTCGTCTTTTGTTAAATTGGTTGCTTCCTCTGGAGAAATTACACCTAGTTTTACTGAGCATTGAGTAATATGAGTATCGGGTGCAATTTCGATTTGGTCACGATTATTTAAACTGATCTTACCGTAAGTACTTATGATAAAGGACCAATAATTAAATATCTTCGGACCAGATAAATAAGGAAATCCTTTCTTGTGCTCAACCTTAACGAGCTGTTTTAATTGATAAAATCACTGTTTATTGTTTCAAAGAATTTTGTGAATGAACCCCATTCATCGTGAACTGTCTTTGCAATCGTTTGCCAGGTATTAACATGTTTATTAGGTTGAAGAGCAACTTTATATTTCATTAGTGCTTTACGCACTTCACCCTGAGAAGCATTAGAAACGGCTTTTACGTCAAATACAAATCTAGTGTCGGTGTCATTAAAAGTCTTAAGCACAGATTCCCATAACTTATAACTATCTCGCTGATAGTTTAAAGCCATTGGCAGAGTAAAATATGCAATCCTAAATTCCTTATCTTTATCAGTGAAATTCGGACTCGAATCTTCAGGCATAACAGTTTGACCAAGCTTACCTGATTTAAATGCATCGATTAGTGTTATGCAATTTTTAATTAGATTTTTCTTCATCAGTTAATCGTAATTTTATCATTTCCCACTATTTTCTGCTAAAATATATTTACTATGCGAATCGAGAAAAAAGTTTGGCCTGAATATTTTCAACAAATTGTAGATGGTAAAAAGACTTTTGAATTAAGGCTCAATGATTTTGATATTTCTGAGGGAGATATATTGATATTAAAAGAATGGGACCCTTCTATTAGAGACTATACCGGTAGGACTATAGAAAAATCTGTTGGTTATGTTGGTAAGTGGAAGATAGAAGAACTTACAAAATTCTGGCCACGTGAAGATATTGATAAGAAAGGTTTGCAAGTTATTTCTCTCAAGGATTAGCAATACTTTGCTATATTTCTAGTAGTTTGCATTGTAATTTTTATAATGTTGCCATTTTATCAATTTTATTGACTTTAAGCAATTTTTGTGTAATATTCAAACCAGAACAAACCAAACAGAAATGATTTGTACATGAATATGAACCCATATATCGGTATCACCGACTTCACTAGTTTTGAGCAAGTGGCGAGAATGCTCGAGGTGTTCCGGAGACACAAATCTTTGGGGTCAAAGCGAGTGTTACACGTCGGTGTTATGATGAGCTTTAAAACTCTGAATGACATCGAGACTAAGTGGTCAACGGTTTTTCCGCCAAAGGAAACGATCGCAGACATTTTCCGTCAAGACGATGATGATGTTTACTACTGTCTGCACTATGCAGACTATAACAATAGGATAAAGATCACAGACCTAGCTCGTGGACTAGAATATGCCGGTCCGTTCGTCCATGCTGTCCAACTCGACATGACGTGGCCAGATCCTGGAGTTGTCACAAGTAGCGTTAGTACGTTACGAAAGGATATTGAAGTGATCCTTCAGGTCGGAAAAAAGTCTTTCGATGAATGCGGTGGCGATCCAGCTAAAGTGGTTCAGCGACTTGAGGATTACAACGGAATAATCCACCGTGTTCTTCTCGATAAGAGTGTGGGGCGAGGTATAGGTATGGATGCTTCGGCACTCATTCCATTTGCACGAGCAATCAAGGATCGATTTCCAGACTTGGGACTTGTTGCTGCCGGTGGACTCGGTCCTGATAGTGTCGGATTAGTCGAACCTCTCGTCAAGGTATTTCCTGACATCTCGATTGATGCCCAGGGGAAACTTCGACCGAGCGGAAGCGCATTCGATCCGATCGACTGGGACATGGCGAGTGTGTATCTTGTCAAAGCACTTGAGATTCTGAAGTGATAACTGAATACAATGCCTCGTTTCGTGGACCAATCATGAAACGAGGCTTTTCTATTTATATTTCCTCATTTCTTCAACAACTGGACACGCTATTCTAGAGAAACCATATTTGATATTCGTGATCCAGATACGCTCTCAATTTTCTTTTAAAAGTTTCTGATATTTGTGTAATTTTACAGTAATGATATTTTAAATTTTTAAAATAGACATTTACAATTACTTATTATATTCTTCATTTAGAATAAAACCATAAAGCACAAATACAAATAGAATAGGAAATACCTTGAAAATCAAGAATATCAAAACGGATAAAATCGTATCAAACGCTGAAGATAAGCTTATCCCAAGTTTTGGAGAAGATATTGACTTCAATGTAGAACTACCACTCGGGTATACGATGTCCTTAAGTAAAGGAGGAGAAATAATATTGATCAGAGGTTTGACTGTAAAGAAGCTACGTGGGCCTAGGAAATTAGGACCTGACTTTGGTGTTATGGTTACACAGTATGCAGGCAAACCCATGAAGCCCAGACTACTGTTCTACAAATTTTATCTCTATAAGGTAATAGGGGGAAGACCGGTGCGTCTGTGCTCGGTTACTTATTTTAAGATCAAAACTAGCCTTTACAGGTTCATCACTATTGGTGATGATAAGGGTCAATTTGAGATTAGTGAAGTAGATGCGCTAGAGGAAATCAAGAAGATTCAAAAAGCAATTGTTACTTTCACTTCATCAATTATCAAAACAGTTGAGAAAGGATAAAGTTATAATAACCCGCCAAATCACAGACCTGGTCTGCAAGTTGAGGCGGGTTTGTGTTTTATCCATAAACAATTCCTTGTTATAATCTTTTTATAAGGTATTTGTATTCTGGATAGTATCTTTTAAATCTATACTTTGATAAACTTTTATTATGAAAAATGCAATAATTATTCATGGTAAACCGAGTAAGGAAGTTTATTACTCTGATCAATTTCCATCCTCAAGCAATTTTGCTTGGATTCCGTGGATACAGAAACAACTTATAATAAAAGATATAAAAGCTGACACTCCTGAAATGCCTCATTCATACAAACCAGATTATAAAATTTGGAGTACAGAATTTGAGAGGTTTAATATAAATAAAGAAACAATCCTAATAGGGCATAGTGCCGGTGCAGGTTTTATAGTTCGATGGTTATCAGAAAATACAAAAATAGAGGTCAGTAAAATAATACTTGTGGCACCATCAATTGATCCATACAAGACCTCAGAGACTGGATTTTGTGATTTTACAATTAGTCCAGATTTGATAAAGCGTACTGGTCAATTTACAATATTTACAAGTGATAACGACTCTGAACAAATCAATAAAAGCGTCAGTATATTAAATGAAAATATACAAAATATAGATATTATAATTATAAAAGGAATGGGTCATTTTATTCCAAGTGATATGGGTACAGATAAATTTCCAGAATTATTGGAGCAAGTTTTGAAACCATAATATACTAATCATTTTAAAAAATCCTAATAAGAAAACATTAATTTGCAATTTATTATTTTTGTTAAAATAAAATCATGATCAAAGAATATATAAAATATTTAAATGACAATCCTCAGGGTTATTGGTTTAAAGCCAAGCTTTACGGCTGGGGATGGACACCAGTTAAATGGCAAGGTTGGTTGGTTATTTTTGCATATATCGTACTTATTTTGACTCTTATACTTATGAGAGAGGAATCTATATCAGGGAATCCTGATTCTGGAAGTAATTTTCTTACACTTGCTCTACCAATTATTTTATTTACCACTATCCTGATTTTTATTTGTTATAAAAAAGGAGAAAAGCCACGCTGGCAATGGGGAATACATAAGAAGTGACTTTAAGTTTGTTTGGAAAGTATTATTAAGTAATAGTAGTTTAATTATTAAAATAAGATTATCAAAAAAAGATTTAAATTTATGAATAATAAAAGTTGCGAAAGTTGTCTGATGCCGTTTTTTAAGGATACTGGTATACGAGAGTCTGATAGATACTGTAGTCTTTGTTTTAAAAATGGAAAATTGTGTTACGAAGGTAATGATATAAAAGCCTTTCAAAAAGTTTGTTATGAAAATATGGTTAGTAGTGGAATGAATAAAATAAAAGCAAAGTTTTTTACTTGGATGATAAGATTTGCACCTAGGTGGAAAAATAAGATTTAATTTTCTATACATCACTCTATCACCCAATATTATTTGACAAAGTACTATATAACATGGTATTTTCTTTTTAGAACATAAGGTTGATATTGGGTATATCCCAAGCCTGCGTTCATTCAAAAAAGCCTATATGGCGAAAGGGGTAGTTATGAAATGGAAAAAGTATCGAGATCTTCAGGTCAAATGCCCATTCATTGCAGATGATTTGTGTTGGGGTTTTATTTATCCTAACACTAAGGATTTTGTGAGGACTAGGATCAGCTTTATTGCTTTTCGCCCCTTCGAAAGCCTCGATTTATCCGCAAAGCAAACATCAACACGATCACTTGGTGGCGATTGTACCAGTAGTGAAATACCGTGTTGCAAAACGGTTGATTACAAAGTTGTATTCCATGTTCAGTTTGAAGAAAATGCCACACGTCTCTTCCAAGTCACCGACGATAAAGGGGATGGTAGTATCCAGGCTCATATCGATGACGTGACAACGTGGTTTGATAGTCAGGAAGAATTTGTTGGTAAGCAACTCGTCTGGGATCGTGTAGTTAAGCGTACTGCAAACAGGGTCTTACAAACAAGACAGATAACTAACATGAGTCTGGAGATATATCTGTTCCCAAAATTTTATCGGTTCAAACCGATGCCTAGTCGACCATACTCTCCTCCCAATCCTGAGTATGATGCTTGGGTTAAAGAAAAACCCTTGCCCCCAATACTTCCAGGTACTTTGAAGTCAGCCTGGTAACATCACCCACCATTAAAACAGAAAAGACTCTGTTTAAATGGTGGTTTTTTTGTTTCTATAAATATCGAATATTGTTTGACTTAATTTATACATTATTGTAGTATATTTTTGGGTAAATATTCATTCAATGGAGGTAAAAATGAAGATATATTGTGTGGTAAATAACGGTAATTCTATCGATGAGCAAATCGCAGAGTTGTTGTTTGAAGCTGCTCAACGTCTCTTTGATGATAAAGGCAAAAAAGCCAGGTTGATAAACAAATCAATGAATCTGACTGGAATTGTTGCAACTGAAAATAAGTTTGGAAATGTGGGGTCGATTTTCGGAATAATCTTTAATGCAGAATTTGATTGGGATGGTGGTAGTACGAAGATTGAATTCATTGCAAAGCCGGTCAGTAATGAGGATAAACAGAAAAAATTTAAATGGCGCAGAGCGTCTTTATTTCCTCATCACCCGTCACTGAATAGGAATTAACAAGAAAAAGGTGATATATGGATGAAAAATTCAAAGTTACTTTTGGTGATGGTTTGAATCCTGATTGTTCACTCAGTCTGTCTGGTAAAGATATGAGAAGGGTGATTCGTGATTCATTGTGGAGTGGGGTGGTATCTTCAAATGCAATTGAAGGTGTCGATATTTCAGAGTCCACACCACCTGATCCAGCTAAATTGCCAGCTACAGCTATTATTACGACGGATTGAAACGGAGACCTGCATGAACTGCAGGTCTTTATTTAAATTAAATAATTATCTAAGCCCTCCATTTTCTATTTTATCTCTCCAAGTAGACTATCTATATCCAGTGGTTCTGTTACCATATCTATTTCACCATTATCTTTTGTTTTCCAAGTATTCTTTGGTCTATCTACATATAATTCTATTCCATTTCCATCGGGATCATTTAGATATATTGCTTCTGATACACCATGATCAGCGGTGCCGGTTATTGGATAATTTTTCTCTATTATATTTTTTAATGCTTTTGCAAGTTCTTTTCTATCAGGATATAGAAGTGCGAAGTGATATAAACCTGTATGGCCATGAGGTGCAGGTTTTGCTCCAACTCCAGCCCAGGTGTTGAGACCTATATGATGATGATATCCTCCTGCACTTAAAAAGATTGCACTAGTTCCATATCTCGAGACAATTTCAAAGCCTAGTATGTCTTTATAAAAAGATAGAGCACGATCGAGGTCAGAAACTGTTAAATGAATATGGCCAATACCTACTTTTGGGTTAATTTTCATATTTTGATTATACATCTTATCGTCACTTGCTCAAATTTTTTAAAAGGTTAATATTTAAATAGAAAAGGAGGATATGAAAATTCGAATAACTCTAAGTAATGAATTGGAAGTATACGATCTAGATCATGGTAGTGTGCGTATTCCACCAAATACCGTGATAGAAGTTTCCTTTAATCAAGAAAGCCTCAATAAACTTTTTACTTGGATGTTGAGCAATCCTTCTGGTAGTCAAATAATCATTCAGGCAACCACTGAATATTGTGGTTATGTTTATGTGATAGATATTATGGTCACGGACAGCTCTGGACCAAGTCAGTCACATATAGTGATTAACGAACAACCAACTGTTCCATGTTTGCCACCTAAAAATGATCTTTTTGTAATCGGTAATCCACCAAAGGTAAATCATCATCATCCTGTACAGAGGTTTCTTTACCTCGATGGGTTTAGAGGTGATGAGAATGATCTCGTAGGATCAGGCACTTAATGTTTATATGTTTCATTTTTCAAAATCCTCCGATTAAACTTGGAGGCTTTTTTATGTTAAATTTATCGTATGTATATAAGAGTTCATGTAATTCCAAAATCTAAAAAAGAAATTATAGATAAAGTAAGTGATGACATTTATAATATAAGTGTAAAAGCTGAAGCAAAAAATAATGCAGTTAATAAAAGATTATTAGAAATAATAAAAGGTTTATATCCAGGTTATAAAATTGTAAGGATAGTTTCTGGACATAGAAGTCCTTCAAAAATATTTAGTGTAGAGGTATAATATAAGTATGAAAATAAATATAAAAACATCATCGATTTCCCTTACACCAAGTATTTCAGATTATGTAGAAAAGAGACTTCAGTCAATACAAAGGTTTTTTGATGGAGATACTACCGCTATGTGTGATGTTGAGTTGGCCAAAACTACAGCTCACCATAAAGCGGGGGATATATTTAGAGCAGAAATCCATATAGTAGCAAAAGAGAAAAATCTATATGCAAGTAGTGAACAAGATGATTTATATAAAGCTATAGATATAGTACGTGATGAAATGCTGAGAGAAGTAAGAAGTTCAAAATCAAAAGGAATATCTCTATTGAGACGTGGTGGCGCTAGAGTAAAAGACATGATTAGAGGATTCTGGCCAAATAGAAATAAATAAAATGCTTTTTAAACAAAAGGTAAATTCTAGTTTGTGTATAGTACTCTTATGTCTTATGACTTTCTGGACTGTGCTCTATTATTTTACTCACAAAGCTTTTGCAATAGGGGATACATATGCAAATTCTTACTCTGAATTTATTTAAATTATAAATCAGAATAGTTTATCTCTTTTTTACCCTCAGGTATTACTTTTTCTATATTTAATTTATTATCTTTAAGACTAGCTTTGGTAATCTTCACTCTTATCTTTTTGCCGTCTTTTTCTATGAAGAAAAATGCAGATGGCCAAGTATGATATGCATTTATTTTAAGTAAATTTTTATATGGGTCATCATTTAAATCAATAAGCCCATCTTCTTTTTCTATCTTTTTTGTATAGCTAGCTTTACTATGATCTTGTTCAATTTCTTTTATTTTTCCATTTACCCAATCTGGCAATGTTTCTGATATAAGTATCGCACCCTGTTCCACTAGTATTTTTCCTAGAGTTTCTCTGTCTACTGGCCATGTATCTAAATCTACATTTTTTATTGCAACTATAGGCCCATGATCCATTTCACTATCCATTCTTATTATTGTTACACCAGTATTTCTTTTATCTTGAAGTATTGATGTTTCTATAGGACATGAACCCCTAAATTCTGGTAAAAGGGAAGGGTGAATGTTTAAAGATTTATGTTTGGGAATATTTAAAATACTATCTGGAATTATTTTTCCATATGCCATAACGACAAATACATCACATTCATAAGTCTTGAGTTTTTCTATAAAACTCTCATCTTTTAACTTTATTGGTTCAAATACAGTAATACCCTTATTTATACCCCAAGCTTTTGTTGGAGTTGGGGATACTTCCATATTTCTACCTCTAGGTTTATCAGGTGCAGTGACAATAAAAGCTATATCGTATCCACTACTATATAGTTTATCTAGTATCATCACAGAATATTCTGGTGTACCGAAAAATCCAATTTTAATTTTTTTATTATTTAACATTATTTATTTTCAGATATTTTCTTTTTTGTTTGAGTGTTTTCTCCTTCAGGCGGGATTTCTTTTACATCGTAAGCACTATCTATAAATAGTATGCCATGTAAATGATCTGTTTCGTGTTGGAAAACTTGTGCCAATAGTCCACTAGCACCTCTATTTATTTTCTCACCTTTTTCATTTATTGCTTCAAGATTTACTTTGTCAGCTCTTTTTATTTTTCCATATTTCCATCTTACAGAAAGGCAACCTTCCTCTACTTCTTGTTTTTCTTTTGAATATTTTGTGATTTTGGGATTTATGAAAACTAGATTGGACTCGTCACCTTTATATGTTTCATCAGCAAGTTTCAGTACCTTTCCAGAGACTACAAAAATCTGCAATGATATACCTATCTGTGGTGCAGCGATAGCTATACCATCATCTTGTTTTTCAAGAGCACTTACCATATCGTCGATTACTGTCTTTATTTTACCACTTTCAATATCTCCAATATCCACCAATTTTGCTTTTTGGCGTAGTACAGTGCCTTGAGTTTTATCAGCTATTTGAACAATGTTTACCATATATTTATACCAATACTATACGTATTTATGACTATAATGGCAATATTTAGAGTAAAGACTCGGGGTCCACATTTATACTTATTGCTGGTGATAGATTTTGAAGCTTATATAATAACTCTTCATTTGGCCACGTTTTATTTTCTAGTTTTATCAGTCCATGCAGTACTTCCTCACCGTTTTTGTTTCTAGTAAATGCTGGGAAAATGTCTATGTTTATATCTCCGAGTATATTTCTCAAATTTTCCATTTCTTTTGCTATATCATTTCTTTTACCTGATACAGTAATTTTTATGAGAGTTTTGTATGGTGGATAACCAACCACCTCTCTTTCTTCAAGTATATTTTTATAAAATTCATCAATATTATTATCCTTAAAATATTCAAAAGTTCTTTCTTCTATTTTTCTAGTTTCTATAACCATAGTTTTCTCTGTTATAGATTTTATATTCTGTAGTATTGTCAATATTCTTTCTTCTATTCTAAAGTCCGGCATACATAGTAGGGAGTCTATGCCTATAACAGATGAGTATTGTACCTTTTTGTCTATATACTGTATTACCATTTCAGTACCAAGTAATACACCTGTTTTGCTCTCATTCCATTTATCTATAATTTCTTTTACACCCTTATCACTTTTTATTGTATCTGAGTCAATTTTAAATAAAGGCATATCTGGATATATCTCTTTTATCTTTTCAAATACAAGATCAATTCCTATTCCAAGTGCTTTCAATTTCCAACTACTACACTTTGCACAATATTCTTCTGCACTTCTTCTTTCTCCACATCTGTGGCACATAAAAAAGTTTTTATGTAGTACTACAGGAGAATTACATTTATTACAGATTACAATATTTTGACAATCTTCACATAGAGTAATAGGGGATGTACCACGTCTTGTACTATATATGAATACTTTTTCTTTATTTTCTATTGCTTTTTTGATAATTTCTTCAGTGTATATAGATATAACTTTAGTGTCTTTTATCTCACTCTCATTTTTTAGTCGCAAATCAATCAACTTAATTTCGCATTCTGCATTTGAATTATCTTTATAAATATTGATCTCTTTAATTTCTCTTTTTATCTTTTTATATAAAGTTTCAACTCTAACTTTTTCATCAGAGATATAAAGATCAGCATTTAGATTTGTAGTGTATTCATTTATGAAATATCGAATATCTACATAAGGTCTCTTTTGTAGCTTATAACTTCTACTCCTTTCTTTTTCCAAAATATATGTTTCTATATCATCTCGGCTAAATGATAAGAAAGCGTAAGTACATACCATAACTATAGGGTGATCCATATCATGAGTATCATTAAAGTTTTTTATGATTTCTTTTTTTGTCTGGTTTCCATGAAGTATAAATACATATTTTTCTATACCTTTTTTGATTATATTAAATGTATTTATTGCCTCTTGATTGTTCGGTAACAAAAAGACCAGTGATTTTTTTCTCGCAAACTCCTGTCTTACCAATCCTTTCCAAAATGTGTATCTATCATCCTTTTGTCCCTCTACAACAAATGTCTTACTCTGCCTTTCTTTTGTCTCAATTTTTTTGGCTTTAAATCTATCGATATTTTCAAGGAAATAGTCTGGAACAATTAGATTAAATGTATTTCCTATGTTACCAATAAAATATTTTGATGTTTTTTCTATTGAAATTAAAAATTCTTTACTAAAGAAATTTGTAGCTTTAACATTTTCAATCTTTTTTAAAGTAAATTTTGCTTTTTTAATATCAGATTTTATTTCACCAATATCTTTTTTTGATATTACTATTCCTTTAACAATTTTATTTCTGATCGATACTTTGACTATTGAACCTATGGGTAGGTCTTGTGAAGTAAAATATGAAAGGGAAGATCTCAATACTCCTTTTTTTATCGGTATTACTTCTATGACATTCATACTCTATTTATACCTTTTTAAAATGAAACATGGGAGGGGATTGACGTTACTTGCTGTGAGTGTTACTTTTTATGAGGAAATGGAGGTAATTCATGAATATCAAAAGGTTGTATTTACTGTCTGTCATACTCTGCATTGTTATCATTTTGCCGATAACTATATGGGTCTATTGGCCCATTGTGAAGGGTAAGCATGATTTCAATGAAGCGAAAGCAAAACAGGAGATTGCTGGCATTCAGACTGTCACAGCTTCAGTAGTAACTAGTACACAGTCTGACACAAACAACGTTCGGCTTGTGTACTATAGTGACGTTCTTCAGGACCAATCAAGGTTGGTCAATGAATACACAAACGCAAACCCCGGTTTTGAATTTTTTGGAGTACTCAAGGCCCATCAAAATCAGGTCTTTCCAGGTGCAGTACATGTTTATGTGAAAAAGTAAAACAAATCTTGGCTTGAAGTAATATAAATATTCAAGCCAAATGCAATAACAAAACTTTGAGAGGATAAAACCCTCTCATTTTTTTATTTAGTTTTTATTATTTTTTTACCTTTTATTCTTCAAATATCTCTATATCTGCACCGATTTTATTTAATCTCAAAGCTAGATCTTCATATCCTCTATTTATATTGTATACATTTCTCAGTATGCATTCTCCTGGTACAGCCAACATGCATATCATTATAACTACCGAAGGTCTGAGCGCTGGTGGACATGTAATATCAGCTTTTTTCCATAGTGTTGGACCTTTTATATAAAATCTATGAGGGTCTGCAAGTATAACTTCTGCTCCAAGTTTTTCTAACTCTTTGTAGTATATAGCTCTTTCTTCGTATACCCAGTCGTGTACGAATGTCTGCCCATGAGCTACAGAACCCACTGCTACAAAGAAGGGAAGATTGTCCATGTTTATTCCTGGATAAGGTTGAGCATGAATCTTATCTGGTAAAGCAGATAGGGTAGATTTTTTTGTTTCAATATCTACGAGATTAACTTTACCGTTTAAACCTTTATATCTTTTTAATATCTTGTATTTAAAACCCATTTTTTCGAGTTTCAATAATTCAAGTTCTAGGAAATCGATAGGGCATCTTTCTATTGTTATATTTGAATTTGTAACAATAGCAGTTGTGATAAGTGACATAGCTTCTATAGGATCTTCACCCAGTGAATATTCTATATCTTTATTTATTTCCTTTACTCCATAAATTTTTAGAGTTGATGTTCCTATACCTTGTATTTTTACGCCAAGGTTTTCTAAATAAAAACATATATCCTGAACTTGATAATTTGCTGAAGCAAACTTTATAGTAGTTTCTCCTTCTATAAGTGACGCAGCCATAATAGCAGTTTCAGTTACTGTATCACCAGCTTCATACATCACAATTTCATTTGGTTTCAAACCATTGTGACTTACATCATAGTAAGTTGATTTTGTATCTATTTTCACACCCATTTTTTCCAATGCATATAGATATGGTGTTACTGTTCTTGAGCCCAGACGACAACCACCAGCTTGTGGAATCTTGAAATTTTTATATTTATGAATTAGTGAACCTATGAGCATAATACAGCTTCTAGTCTTTTCTGCGCTAATTTTATTTATCTTACCCATCTCTAACTTTTTTGAAGGAATGATTATTAGATCATCTTTATCCCAAACAGTTTTTACTCCAATACTATTTAGCACCTCAATGATTCTAAATACCTCCTCGATTTTGGGCGCATTTTTTATCGTAGTCTTTCCTTTATTTAAAAGTGAAGCACACATGATTCCTACAGCACCATTTTTTGATGTTCTTACTTTTATATTACCCCTTAATGTCTTTCCTCCATTTATTCTAAAGTTTAAACTCGGTTTTGCTTTCATATTATATTTTTCTTTTATTTATTGGCTGTACTGCTGTTTATTCTTCTGTCTATTCTCCTGATTATTTTGTCGATTTTTCTGTACTATTTCCTTATATTTCGTATTAATTATTATGAGGCTTTATATATTTTTTGCAAATAAGTCAAAATAAGAATATTATTGCTATATATGAATTTCTTTGGCCAAAAGCTTGGAATAGATCTAGGTACCGCAAATACTCTTGTTTTTGTTCCTGGAAAAGGAATAGTTTTAAATGAACCTTCTGTAGTTGCAGTATCCGAAAAAGGAAAAAATATTTTGGCAGTTGGTATAGAGGCTAAGGAAATGGTTGGTAGAACACCAGATGGAATAATAGCTTATAAGCCTATGAGAGATGGAGTTATTGCAGATTATAAAATTACAGAAGTAATGCTCAGATATTTTATCGATAAATCTCTAGGTAAATGGAATCTCTTTAAACCTGAGGTTATGGTTTCTGTTCCTGCCGGTATAACATCGACAGAAAGAAGGGCAGTAGTAGAAGCTGCAATAAGAGCAGGATCTCGAAACGCATATGTTGTAAAAGAACCTATACTTGCAGCTATTGGTGCTGGTATACCTATTCAAGAAGCTCGTGGACATATGATAGTAGATATAGGTGGAGGAACTACAGATGTTGCTGTTATATCACTTGGAGGGATAGTCTCTTCAAATTCTGTTAAATGTGCAGGAAATAAAATCGACTATGCCATAGCAGACCATTTAAAGAAAAATTTCAATTTATCTATAGGAGAAAAAATGGCAGAAGATATAAAGATAACTATAGGCTCTGCTATACCACTAGATGAAGAATTGTCTATGACAGTAAAAGGTAGAGATTTTGTAACTGGACTTCCACGCTCTGCTGAACTAAAAACAAATGAAGTTGTAAAAGCTATAGGTAAAGAACTTCGTGATATGATAAAAGCAATAAAAGATGTTTTACAAGAAACTCCACCTGAGCTCGCTTCAGATATCATTGACCATGGTATTACTATGACAGGTGGTTCATCTTTACTTAGAAATTTACCAGAATTGGTATATAGAAGGATTGGAGTTAAGGCAAGAGTAGCTGACGATGCACTGTATTGTGTTGCAAAGGGAACAGGTATAGCACTTGAACATATAGATACATATAAAAAGTCTATTATTTCAAAGAGATAGTTTGTATTGTTGTTTTATATAAAGAAAATTTCATTCAATTTTATAATAGGGCTAAATAGAGCCATCTTTTTGACATGTAGTCTATAAACACGTAAAGATGCTTGACTTTTTTCTATACTGTGATAAGATACTCAATGTAGTTCTTTGAATTTCCCACAACATACGTTACCCGGTTTGTGGGCATTGGTGTAAAATAAAGGGTGACTGGAAAAGCTTAAGTAGTGTGAAAACACCACGAGGAGCCACGCGATGCTTCCGGCGTGAATAAGCCCATAATTGTCGGTCGTTGGGTAAAATTTCCAAAAGACAGTGAGCCAGAGACTGCAGTTTAATGAGTCTCTGAATTGAGAAAAAAAGCAGGTATTGTTCAGTGGATAGTATAATACTTGCTACCAGTCATAAGCTGGTTGCCAATGTGTAGATCAATCAAGAGTTTGGCAAAATTCTTGGACCCAATGATCAATGCACAGGAGTACTATTGTTAAATAGGCCCGCTGGCCAAACGTGGAAGCGTTGTTCTTCCCTTTAACTACTTCATTCCACACTTGAGCGCATATGGTTGAAACTGTATGCGCTCTTTCTTTTTATATACATAAGCAACAATATTATTTATAATGCATATATGAATGAATTTGAAGAAATACTCACACTTTCACACCATGCGTATTTTATACATCATAAGAGTGGTGTAATAGAAAGACTAAAAGATTTCTTGTTTGATAAATTTAATATACAACACAAACAGAATCCCGATTTTTTTCATGAAACCTATATTTCTTTATCGATAGATGATAGTAGGAAAATAAAGGAAATTCACTCAAGTAAGTCATTTGGTCAAAATGGAAAGAGAATATTTTTAGTTGAATCAAATTCGATTACAAATGAAGCACAAAATGCTCTACTTAAAATTTTTGAAGAACCAAATCAAGATAGCTTTTTCTTTTTGATTATGCCTGATCCTATTATTTTATTACCAACATTAAAATCTAGACTTTTTATTTTAAGACACGATAGCAGTAATAATCATGAGAGTTATGGTGATGAGGCAAAGAGATTTTTAAAAATGAATATCGGAGATAAGATTAGCTTTGTAGATGAATTGGCAAAAGATATAAGTGATGAAAAAAAGACAAAGCTACATGCAATAAATTTTCTTTCAGCTCTAGAGAAAAATATTTATGAAAATTTAGACCTAAAAGATATAAATGAAAAACAAAAAATAGGTTTAAAATCCATAATTAAAGCTAGAGATTATATGAATGATAGATCACCGTCTATAAAGCAATTACTAGAATTTGTAGCAGTTTCGGTTTAATTAGTCTATAATTGGTAAATAATAAATAAAAATATGCCATACGATTTTTCTAAATTTAAGAAGTCACTTACAGGAGCAGAGGATTGGATAAAAAAGGAGTTTACAAGTATCAGAACCGGACAAGCTAGTCCTAGTCTACTTGATTCTGTAAAAGTTGATTCATATGGTGTTCCAAGCCCTATATCCCAACTAGGATCTATAACAGTAGAAGGTCCTCGTACTATACGTATCGTTCCTTGGGATAGTGCACAAGTTAAAGACATTGAAAAAGCTATAACAGTAGCAAATCTAGGTGTCTCTGTGGTGGTTGATGATAAGGGACTTAGAGTTAATTTTCCTGAATTAACTGAAGAGAGAAGAAAAGATATAGTAAAGGTTGCAAAAGAGAAACTGGAAGAAGGTAAAAAACAGATTAGAATGCATAGAGATGATGTTATGAAAGATCTTCAAACAAAAGAAAAGGATGGATCTATGGGTAAGGATGATGTATTTAGATATAAAAATGAGGCACAAAAGATAGTAGATGAATCAAATAAAAAGCTCGATGAAGCCTTCACTAAAAAAGAAAAAGAGATAATCTCATGACGATAATAATATTTCTAGTTGTTCTTGCAATACTAATTTTTGTACATGAATTGGGACACTTTCTGTTTGCAATTAGAGCAGGTATAAGAGTAGATGAATTTGCTCTAGGATTTGGACCAAAGATCATATCGTTTAAAAAAGGGGAAACTGTATATAAACTAAATCTGATCCCATTTGGAGGATATGTAAAAATATTTGGTGAAAACCCAGATCAAGAATCAATATCTGGTGGTGATAGTTCTAGAAGTTTCGTTAATGCTAGCAAGATAAACCAAGCTCTGGTTTTATTTGCTGGAGTATTTTTTAATTTTATATTTGCTTGGATACTCGTAAGTATTGCTTTTACCATAGGTACACTTACAACATCTGATAGTTATCCAAAATATATGGATAGAATGTCGAATCCTAGTATTACTATCACATATATAGATCCTGAATCACCAGCATACAAAATAGGTTTGAAACCAGGTGATAAAATACTAGGTTTTTCTGAAGTAAAAGAAGTGCAAGATTATATATATAAAAGTGAAGGAAAACCTATTGAAATAAAATACAATAGAGGAGGTGCAGTTGAAACAAAAGAGATTGTCCCAATAAAGGGCATAGTCAGTGATAAATACGCTATAGGAATAGCTATGGATAAAACTACAATACTAAAGTTACCATTTTATCTTGCTGTTTTTGAGGGTGGTAAGTTTACATTACACATAATGAAAGAAACTGTTATGGGTTTTGTGGATCTTATATCAGGTTTTTTCAATGGCAAATCAAATCTATCTTCTGTAACTGGACCAGTTGGTATTGCAGGAATGGTAGGTGATGCAGCAAAACTAGGTTTTAATTATCTTATTATGTTTACTGCGATAATATCTGTTAATCTTGGAATAATAAACCTGGTTCCATTTCCAGCACTAGACGGCGGAAGAATATTGTTTGTAATTATAGAATCGATCATGAGGAGACCGATTAAAGCAAGTGTTGCAAATACTATAAATACAATAGGTTTTGGTTTACTAATGCTACTTATACTTACGGTTACATACAGGGATATTGCAAAGCTATTCCACTAGTTTGTAATAGTTACAAACTGGTATTTATTAGCTAATTACCAGCATTTATCGGTAGTAATTAATTTTATTCTACACATAACTTTATTTTAATGATAGGATGTGTCTATGAAGCAATCAAAACTATTTTCAAAAACAAGAAGAGAAGCACCAAAAGATGAGGTTTCAAAGAATGCAGAATTACTTATTCGTGCAGGTTTTATTTACAAAGATATGGCGGGGGTATACACGTTCTTGCCACTAGGTCTTATGGTTTTGAATAAGATTTCAAATATCATAAGGGATGAAATGAATAAACTAGGTGCTGAAGAGATGTTTCTTACATCACTTCAAGACAAAAAAGTTTGGGAAAAGTCTGGTAGATGGAGTGATGATGTTGTAGACAATTGGTTTAAAACAAAATTAAAAAATGATACTGATCTCGGTCTCGGTTTTACACATGAAGAACCACTTACTAGACTCATGAAGGACTATATAAGATCTTTTAGAGATTTACCTGTTTATGCTTATCAGATTCAAACAAAGTTTAGAAATGAAGCTCGTGCAAAGAGTGGAATAATGCGTATGAGAGAATTTTTAATGAAAGATATGTATTCTTTCTCAAAAGATAATGCTCAACATGAAGAGTTCTATGAAAAAGCAGGTCAAGCATATAAAAATGTATTTAACAGACTGGGTTTGGGAGATATAACATACATGACATTTGCTTCTGGAGGATCATTTTCAAAATATTCTCATGAATTTCAAACTATAACAGAAGCGGGGGAGGATATAATATATGTTGATGAGAAAAAGCATATAGCCATAAACAAAGAAGTTTTAAATGATGATGTGTGTAAAGATTTGGGTGTAAAGAAGGAAGATCTAAAAGAACAAAAGTCTGTAGAAGTCGGTAATATATTTTCTCTAGGAACACGTTTTTCTGATACTTTTGAACTATTTTATTCAGATGAAAAAGGAGAAAAGAAACCAGTAGTAATGGGTAGTTATGGTATAGGTCCAGGTAGGGTAATGGGTGTAATAGCAGAGGTATTGTCTGATGAAAAAGGTTTAGTTTGGCCAATAAATGTATCTCCTTTTGATATTCACCTTATTTCACTCGATCAATCTCTAAATTCTGTTGCTCAGGATGTTTATGATAAATTACAATCAAAAAATATAGGTGTTCTATTTGATGAAAGAGATACTAGACCTGGAGAAAAGTTTGCCGACAGTGATCTCATAGGAATACCGCTTAGGGTTGTGATAGGTGAAAAGAATATGAAAGATAATATGGTTGAAATAAAAGATAGAAAGTCTGGTGAAGTAAAAAATATAAAAATAGAGTCACTAATAGAATATATACAGAAAGAAATATCGAGACTCCATGATAAAAAATAATTTTTTAGACAAGATATATGAAAGGTTTTCAAACGATATAGGTATTGATCTGGGAACAGCCAATACTATAGTTTATGTACGTGGAAGAGGAATCGTAGTAAATGAACCTTCGGTAGTAGCTCTAAATCAAAAGACAGGAAGAGTTGTCGCTTTTGGTATAGAAGCAAAAAATATGTTGGGAAGAACTCCTCCACATATAATAGCTGTTAGACCTCTAACAGATGGGGTTATATCAGATTTTGAAGTAGCAGAGGAAATGGTTGCTTATCTTATAAGAAAAGCAGAGAGTTTTTCAAAGAAGTTTCTAGCACCAAGAGTTGTTGTTGGTGTGCCTTCTGGTGTTACAAATGTTGAAGCGAGAGCAGTATATGATGCAGTAAAAAGTGGTGGAGGAAGAGATGTTTATATAATAGAAGAACCCATGGCTGGTGCTATAGGTATTGGTCTACCTATATTTGAACCTGTTGGAAATATGATAATAGATATAGGTGGTGGTACTACTGATATTGCACTTATATCATTGGGTGGAATAGTAAGATCAAAAAATTTGAAAATAGCAGGAGATAAGCTAAATAATGACATAATATCTTATATTAGAAATGAATTTAAAATACTAATAGGTGAAAAGACTGCAGAAGAGATAAAGATTTCTATAGGAGCTGCAATTCAAAAAAAGCCTAGCGAAACTGTAGTAAGAGGTAGAGATTTGATCACCGGTTTACCTAGAGAAGTGGTTATAACTACCGCTGATGTTATGGAAGCTATGGGTAATTCAATCGAAACTATTATTCAATCAGCTAGAGAAATTCTAGAAACAACTCCACCTGAAATACTTTCTGATGTTATGCGTAGAGGAGTCCATGTAGTGGGTGGTGGAGCGCTGATAAAGGGTTTCGATGAGTTACTTTCAGATGCACTCAAGATACCTGTATATATAGATGATGATCCATTAACTGCGATAGCAAGAGGTACTGGAATCATATTGGAGAATCTAGATAAATATAAAGAGGTTTTAATAAATAATGAAGATGAATTACGAGCTCAAAAATGAGTATGTAAATAAGAAGGGTAAAAATAAACCAATAATATTTGTTATAACTTTTTTATTTATTGTACTCATTACGCATATAATAAATCCAAAATTTATTCCAAGTATATTTTCATATTTGCTTAGTCCTTTTTGGAAAGTTGAATCTGATATCAGATATGGTAATCAATACATAAACCAAGATGATCTTATAAATAGACTAGATCAAATGGAGAGAGACATGGAAAATAAAGATGCTCTCATAAAATCTTCTGAATTATTAAAAAAAGAAAATGAAGAATTAAAATCAATTCTAAATAGAAAAGAAAATAGGAATCTGATCTTGGCACAGATTTTGAAGAAGCCACCTTATTCATTTTATGACACTCTCGTGGTTGATGTTGGAGAAAAAGATAAGGTTGAGAAGGGAAACTTGGTATACATAGGTGCCACAATACCAATAGGTATAGTAGACGAGGTCTATGCCAACACATCTAAAATAAAATTATATTCAACCCCAAAAGAAAAATTTGATGCTATTGTAGGTCCAAAAAATATTGAGATAACTGCTTTTGGTAAAGGGGCAGGAGTATTTGAAGCTCAATTACCAAGAGATGCGTATATTTCTGAAGGAGATATCGTGTCTATCCCTAGTATTTCAAATTCTTTTGTCGGTGTTGTGAAAAAGATTGTTTTTGAACCTAGTAGTCCATTTTCAACAATACTATTCTCTCAACCTATAAACATAAATGAATTGAAGTGGGTAGAAATATTGCTAAATAATAAATAATGCAAATAAATTCTTATATTAGATTGATTTCTTTTGTAGTCATCTCATCACTTATTGTGTTTGGACATGTCTGGATTTCAATATTTTTATCTTTATGTCTATTATTTTATATAAATAATTATTATGAATTTATACTTTTCGGTTTATTTATAGATTCAATGTATGGTTCAAATATTTTATTTGATGGTTTCAAGTACAATACGCTACTATTATCAGTGATTATATTTATTATAGTTTTTTATTTAAAGAGGGTGATAATCAAATATGGCAATAATTAATTTATTTAAAAAAAGGAATAAAAGATCATACAAAGAGATAGCTCCCGATGAGATATTTATGGATTCAAAGAATCTTCCTGATTTTGATACAAATCAATTTGAAGGTCGAATAGAGAAACCTATAAATAGGATAAGTTTATTTTCTGTTTTACTAGCTTTTGTAATTATAGGTAGTATATATCTATATAGGGCATATATTCTTCAGATTAGAGACGGTGATACTTATACGCAAAAGAGTGAAAATAATAGATTAAGACATACACCAATATTTGCTTCAAGAGGTGTTATATATGATAGGAATAATACAGAATTAGCTTGGAATACACCTGGTGATGATCCAAATATTTCAGTAAGAGAGTATTCCAAAATTCCTGGTATAGCTCATGTTGTAGGATATATTCAATATCCTTCAAAAGACAGTGCTGGATTTTATTATAGAGAAGATTTCGAAGGAGTAGACGGTGCAGAGAAATATTACAACTCTATTCTGACAGGTAAAAATGGTTTGAGACTTATAGAAGTAGATTCTAGGGGTAGGGTACAATCTGGAAATATTGTGGAGGCACCTAAGACTGGGGGAAGTGTTACTTTATCTATTGATTCAAGAGTTCAATCTGAAATGTATATTGCTATAAAGAATATAGCAGAAAATGTGGGCTTTGCAGGTGGTGCTGGAGTTATGATGGATGTTACAAATGGTGAAATAATATCGATGACGAGTTACCCTGAGTTTGACCCACATGTGATGTCTTTAAAACAGGACGTGGTAGCGGTTAGGTCATATTTAACAAATAAGAACAAACCATTTCTAAATAGAGCAACAGATGGATTGTATGCGCCAGGATCTATAGTAAAGCCCTATGTTGCACTAGGTGCTCTTACTGAAAAAGTTATAGATCCTATGAAAAAGATTTTGAGTACTGGATCTATTTCTATACAAAATGAATACAATAAGGATTTACAAACAGTATTTAAAGATTGGAAAGCGCTTGGATATGTAGATATGAGACATGCTATAGCTATGTCTTCTGATGTTTATTTTTACCAAGTTGGGGGTGGGTACAAAGATCAAAAAGGTCTAGGAATAGAGAGATTGCATAAATACATGACAATGTTCGGCTTCGGTGAAGCTATAAATAAAGAATCATTCTTTACAGGTCCTGCAGGAGTAGTACCGTCTCCAGAGTGGAAAGCAAAAAACTTTGACGGTGAGACATGGAGACTTGGTAATACATATCACACTGCTATAGGTCAGTATGGATTTCAAACTTCTCCCATACAGGTTGTGAGAGCGGTGTCTGCAGTTGCTACAAAAGGCACACTCAGAAATCCTAGTATATTGAAGGGTGTTCAGGGGGAGGTTATAAGAGATATTCCTATATCAAAATCCAATTTCGATATTATTCACGAGGGTATGCGACTTGGTGTTACTGAAGGTACTGGTAAAGCCTTAAATGTTTCCACAGTACATGTGGCGTCAAAAAGTGGTACTGCAGAGCTTGGACTTGAAAAATCAAATGTAAACTCGTGGATTACAGGTTTTTTCCCATATGAAAATCCACATTATGCTTTTGCTATAGTTATGGAAAAAGGCTCAGTACACAATCTTATTGGAGCTGCAGCTGCAATGAGGCAAGTTCTAGATTGGATGGGAAAGAACACACCAGAATATTTTAAATAAATTTTACCTTTACTTTAAGGGATTTTTTTGATACTATACTGTTACTTATATATTTAATCACAACTATAATGAGCGAAAAAGAGCAGTATCTTACAAAAGAAAAAATTGAGGAATTTACAAAGGAACTTGAGTATTTGAAAACTGATAAGAGAAAAAAGGTTGCAGAGAGTTTGGAATATGCAAAGAAGTTGGGAGATCTTTCAGAAAATGCAGAATATCATGAAGCTAGACAAGAACAAGCGGAAATTGAGGATAGGATAATGTATTTGGAGGGTATACTAAAAAATGCAGTTATAATGGATGCTCATAGTGGAGATGGGGTAGGTATGGGTTCAAGCGTAAAAATTAAAAAGGAAGGTGAAAATGATGCAAAAGTTTATAAGATCGTAGGATCAGAAGAGGCTGACATGACTTCAGGTAAACTATCAAATCTTTCACCACTAGGAAGTACTCTTATAGGCAAAAAAGAAGGAGATAAATTTTCTATAAACACACCAAAAGGTAAAGCAAATTATTCAATCATAAGTATAGAGTAAGACTCTATATAAAATCTATGGCTTCAATAGAAGAACTTAGAAATACGAGAATTCAAAAACTAGAATTACTAAAGAAATTTGGAATGGATCCATATCCAGCAAAAGTTCCAAGAACTTTTTGTTTATTTGATGCTAGAGAAAGCTTCGAACAGTATAAAAAGGAAAATAAAACAGTATCTTTGGTAGGTAGAATAATGGCAATTAGAGGCCAGGGTGCTATTTTGTTTGTCGTATTAAATGATGGTAAAGGAAAATTTCAAGCAGTATTTAAAAAAGATGAAATAGAAGAGAATTTGTGGAAATTATTCGTAGACGCTATAGATATAGGTGATTTTATATCTGTAACTGGAACTTTCTTTACTACAGAAAGAGGTGAAGCAAGTATTTTGGTTAAAGAATGGGTTGTAGCAACAAAAGCTATTTTACCTTTGCCAGAGAAATGGCATGGAATACAAGATACAGATGAAAGATACAGAAAGAGATATCTTGATATTCTGATGAATCAAGAGATAAAGGATCTTCTCATAAAGAAATCTAAGTTCTGGGACGTAGTTAGAAAGTTTCTAAAAGATGAGGGATTCTTAGAAGTAGAGACACCGACACTAGAACTAACTACAGGTGGAGCAGAAGCTACACCATTTGAAACACATCATAATGATTATGATTTAGACGTTTTCCTTAGAATATCAGTAGGAGAATTGTGGCAAAAGAGACTAATGGCTGCAGGATTTCAAAAGACATTTGAAATAGGTCGTGTGTATAGAAATGAGGGTTCAAGTCCAGATCATTTGCAAGAATTTACCAATATGGAATTCTATTGGTCTTATGCTGATTACAATATGGGAATGGATCTAGTTAGAAGAATGTATATAACTATAGCAAAAGAGGTTTTCGGTACTACAAAGTTTACAACTAGAGGACATAGCTTTGATCTAGATACAGAATGGAAAAAGATAGATTATTGTGAAGAAATAAAATCTCAAACAGGTATAGATGTAAAAAGTTCTTCAGAAAAAGAAATAAAAGCAAAATTAGATAGTCTAAAAGTAAAATATGAAGGTGATAATATGGAGAGACTTATCGATACTCTTTGGAAATATTGTAGAAAAAATATAGCAGGTCCAGCTTTTCTCATAAATCATCCAACACTTATAGGTCCACTTGCAAAATCAGTACAAGGTAAAGATGTAGTACAAATGTTCCAACCTATTATTGCTGGAAGTGAGCTCGGAAGAGGGTATAGTGAGCTCAATGATCCTATAGATCAAGCAAATAGATTTAATATTCAACAAGAGCTTATAAAGGGAGGCGATACAGAAGCTATGATGTCAGACCATGAATTTGTTGAAATGCTAGAGCATGGTATGCCACCAACATGTGGTTTCGGTTTCGGAGAAAGATTCTTTGCTTTCCTGGCTGATAAACCAATACGTGAACTGCAAATGTTCCCACTTATGAGACCAAAAAATGTTGATAAAACACAAAAAGATCAAGATAAAGGTAATTAAAATAAAATTAATAAAATAATTAAATAAATGAAAACAACTGGATTGTCAGGTAATGAGATATATTGTCTAGATAAAATAGGATATAAAGCAGGAGACATAGTTGTTGGAAACAGTGTTCATTCACTTGGTTTTGGTAGAAGTATAGGTTCTGCCTTTAGAGCCATAGCCGGAGGAGAGATTACACAAGTTACAGCCTTGATAGAAGAAGGTAGAGCGTCTGCTCTGGATAGAATGGAGAAGGAAGCTCAAGATAAAGGATCGGTAGGAATTACAGGTGTTACAAGTGAAATAGTTTTCCATGGTCAAAATCTAGAATTCCTTTCAATAGGATCTGGTCTTCATATAAAAAGTAATAATGGTCAAAAAGAAAATTTAGCATTTAGTACTTCTGCAGATGGACAAGACTTGTATGCTCAAGTAGATGCAGGATATGAACCAAAAAAGTTTGTATTTGGAAATGTGGCATATTCTATTGGAATAGCTGGGGGTATTATCGGTACACTTAAAACTCTAGCTAGAGGAGAGATAAGAGAATTTTCAGATATATTTAATAAAACAAGACATCTTGCACTAGAAAGGATTACAAATGAAGCAAAAAAAGTAGGAGCAAATGCTGTTGTTGGAATAGAAACTACAATACTACCTTTTATGGGTTTTCAAGAAATGCTCATGATAGGTACAGCTTCATATAATCCAGCTTTACCAAAAGATACAGTTACAACAAGCGATCTTACACCACAAGAAATGTGGAATTTAAATAAAATGGGCTATGCTCCAGAAAAAGTTTTGATTGGAACATCAGTCTATTCTTTAGGATTAGTTGGAGGTATTACTTCAGCTTTGAAGTCTTTTGTAAAAGGAGAAATTACTGAATTATCATCACTAATATATGAAGCAAGAGAAAATGCACTAGCTATAATAAATAAGCAAGCAGATGAAATAGGTGCTGATGAGGTTGTGGGTGTAAAAACATATGTATATCAGCTAGGTAGTGGGCTAATAGAATTTATGGCTATAGGTACAGCTGTAAAGAAGGTAAATGGACTAACAAGTAAGAGTGATGAACTTATACCTCAAGTTTTCTCTCAAGATTGGGACACATTTGTAAATACAGCAGAGTTTAGTTTTGGTGTGGATTTGAATAAGGGGCTTTAGAAAGATTTCATCAAAATCTGTTTTAGCGTATAATTATTATACTAATATTTAATTTAATAAAATGAAAAATAAACTTGTATTTTTAGTTGCGATTATATTCCTGATACCAGCCACATCATTTGCAGCGTGGTGGAATGTGACTGATTGGATAAAAAGCAATAAAACCAATGAAGTAAAAATTGAAAATAATTCAAGTATTAAAATAGAAAAAGAAAAAGCTGAAGGTACTCAAAATACTTCAAATAAAACAGAGATAAAATCAAATTTAAATATATCTGAATTAAATACTTACAAATCAAAAATCGATAGTCTTGAATACGAAAATAAATCTCTAAAAGATCAGGTTAAAATATTGCAGAAAAATTTAAATGATTTAACTATAAAATACAATAATTTAACTGTAGTAAATAAAAACAATACACAACCTAGTGTAAATACAAGTATAAATACCACAAATACTAATTCTACTTCTAAGGAGGCAATAAAAATTCCTACAATAAATCTAATACTTAGAGGCAATCTAACAAATAAAATAAATGAAATAACTGTAGATACGGAATCATATGATAAGCTTGATGTGTTGGGATTTGGAATAGAACCATCAAACAACGATAAATTCTACCTGCAGTCTATAAACACTGTAATAGACGGCGATATAAAAGTTGCATATTTAACTAGAAATTCAGTTGTTGTAAGTACCTCATTAGTTAAAGACAGAAAGGCAGTATTTACATTAAGTAAAGATGATTACAATTCAATGGTAACAAATTCTGATGATAATGTTTTTAGAATTAGAGTTGATGCAAAACCATCTAGTATACAAGCAAGAATCACTTCAATAAAAGTTATAGATCAATCTGGAAATCTGATTGAATCAAACAGGGAAATATCTAGTAATATAATAAAACTTACATCTATAATACAGACTGATAAAATAAGTTGTAATTCAAAGGGTGGTATTTGGTTTAACTCACCAAACACAATATCAAAATGTACTATATACGGTAAATAAAAACCAGAAAGTTTTTATATTAAAATAATAGCAAAGATATCCACATAAAGTGGGTATTTTTGTTTGCATTGAACATAGAAGTGGGATAAAATAGTAGCTAAGTGGGAAGAAGTAGCAAATATGTTTTTTGCCCAAAATATATTTCACTTCAACCACTTGTAAATAAAGGGCATATGCTTATCGGAGAATATCAACATTCATTTGATGACAAAAGTCGCATTTCACTTCCTGCAAAGTTTAGAAAGGAAATGGGAAAGAAAGTCATCATCGCACCGGGAATAGACAATTGTTTATTTGTCTTTACGGTGAAAGGATGGAAAGAGTTCACCGATCGTCTTTCAAACAGTACTTCTACATCCGTACTTCAGACTGACAATAGAAACTTCAACCGACTTATCATAGGTCGCGCAGCTGAAGTTGATGTTGATGGAGTAGGGAGGATGCTCGTTCCAGAGCATTTGCGATTACATGCGGGGCTTACGGTCAAAAGCACCATTATCGGCATCGTCAATCGCGTGGAAATATGGGATTCGTCTGTATGGGAAACATATAGAAATGAATTTGGAAAAAAGACAGACAATATTGCAGAAAAATTGATTTCTGCGGGAATAATATAAGCATAAAATATGAATAATACAGAAATCCTACACATTCCAGTACTCAAGAAAGAAGCAATACAAGGACTACTTGTTTCTCCACATGATATATATCTTGATGGAACACTAGGTAGTGGAGGTCATGCAGAATTTGCAATAGAAAATGCGGGTGGTGATATAACTGTTATTGGTTTGGATAAGGATAACAATGCCTTGGCTAGATCAAAAAACAGATTGGAGAACTTTGTAAAAGAAAAAGGTTATAAGAACACTAAACTATATTTTATCCAGAGCAGTTTTGGAGATATAGATAAAGTTTTAAATAATATCGGTATAGAAAAAGCAGATAAAATAATTTTAGACATCGGTGTTTCATCAGAAGAGATAGATATTTCAGGAAGAGGTTTCTCTTTTAAAAGAGATGAACCATTACTTATGACTCTAAAGGATACAGTTGAAGAGGGGGATATAACAGCAGAAATAATAGTTAATACTTGGGGAGAAGAAACAATAGCAGACATAATATACGCTTACGGAGAAGAGAGATATTCTAGAAAGATAGCAAAAGCAATAGTTCTAAATAGAGATATAAAGCCAATAAAAACAACTTTTGATCTCGTAAATATAATAAATAGTGCTGTACCGGGAAGTTATAAGAGGGGGAAGATTCATCCAGCAACTAGAACATTTCAAGCTTTGAGAATTACAGTAAATGATGAGCTTACAACACTTAAAAATGGCTTAATAAATGGATTAAATAGTCTAAAATCAGGTGGAAGAATGGCCGTTATTTCATTTCATAGTTTAGAAGATAGGATAGTTAAAAACTTTTTTAGGGAAAAATCAAAAGAAAATCAAATAATTTTAATAAATAAAAAACCGATTGTTCCCACAGATGAAGAAATAGAAATTAATAAAAGATCAAGAAGTGCAAAATTAAGAATCATAGAAAAGAAATAGAATAACATGAAGAATATAATAGGAAATACATACAAGCTAATAATCAGGAATAAAGAAAATATTTTTTCAGTTTTAATTATTGCAATCCTTATATCAGGAGTTGCATATGGCGTAATATTGAAAAAGACAGTTGAAAATGTGGTTGAAAGAGAAAAGATTTCAAAGGAATCAAAGACAATTTTAACTGATATAAGCGATCTAGAGACAAAGTATTTTTCAATGAAAAATAGTGTTACTGTAGAAATTGCCTATGCAAAAGGATTTAAAAATCCAAAGACAACCTCATATATTTCAAATAAGGATGTTACTGCTATGGCAATAAAAAATGAACTCTGAAATCAACCTTAGGATAAGGATATTACTAGTATTTCCGTGTATTTTTGCTGTTATTATAATAGCTAGACTTTATTATTTACAGATAATCAGTGGTGAACAATATACAGTAAAAGCAGATAATCAGTATATTCGAAATTCAGACAATCTTCTCGATAGAGGAACAATATTTTTTCAAGGTAAAGAGGGAGTAAGGGCAGCTGGAGCTATAATGAAAGATGGCTATACTTTAGTTATAAATCCAAAAAAAATAGAGGATGTACCATATACTTTTGAAGCATTAAGTCAGTTTATAGATATATCTAAAGAAGAATTTATTTCAAAAGCAAATAAAGATGATCAATACGAAGAGATTAAAAAAAGATTATCAAAAGAAGTAGGAATTTCAATACAAAGTTTGAAGTTAAAAGGCGTTTCAGTTATAAAAGAAAACTGGAGGGTCTACCCAGGTGGTTCAATATCTGCTCAAACCATAGGTATTACTGGTTACGGTAATTCAGATTCTATAGCTGGAAGATATGGTCTTGAAAGTTATTATGAAAATATACTTGGACGATCAAAGTCAGGACAAAATATAAATTTTTTTGCTGAACTTTTTTCTGATATAAAAAAGGGTATAGCTATTAATGAAGAAAGTAAGGGTGATATTGTAGCTTCTATAGATCCTGCTGTACAAAGCTATACTGAAACAATACTTAAAAAGGTAAAAGATACTTGGAAATCAGATTCTATAGGGGCTATAATCATGAATCCAAAAAATGGTGAGATATACACCATGGCTTCATTGCCTTCTTTTGATCCAAATAACTTGAAAGAAGTAAAAGATGCAAAACTTTTCTCAAATCCTCTCGTTGAGAATGTTTATGAAATGGGATCTATCATAAAACCACTTACTATGGCAGTGGGTATAGATACAGGCTCAATAAATTCTGATTCTACATATAATGATACAGGTTTTATGATGTTAAATAGTAAAAGAATTGCAAACTATGACGGTAAAGCTAGAGGTGTAATATCGGTAAAAGAAATACTTGGCCAATCACTAAATGTCGGTGCTGCTACAGTAGCATTGAAAGTTGGAAATGAAAGATTTTCTGAATATTTTAAGAGTTTTGGATTGGGAGAAAAAACTGGCATAGATCAACCAAATGAAACAAAAGGTATTATTGATAACCTAAATAGTACTAGAGATATAGAACACGCAACAGCTTCTTATGGTCAGGGAATAGCAATGTCTCCGATCGAGACAATAAGAGCTTTGTCAGTCATAGCAAATGGCGGAATGCTTATAAAGCCTCATATTGTAAATAGTATTGAGTACATTGATGGTAGAACAGAGAATTTGCTTGATGGTGAATCGTTGAGAGTAATAGAGAGTGATACTGCAACAGATGTGACCAAGATGCTTGTTTCAGTAGTAGATAATTCTATATCAAAAGCTCACCCAGAAATCAAAATGGAGCATTATACTATAGCTGCAAAGACAGGTACTGCCCAGATTGCAGATCATGTAAACGGAGGGTATTATAGTGATAGGTATCTACATTCATTCTTTGGATATTTCCCAGCATACGATCCAAAATTTATTGTATTTATTTACCAAGTATATCCAAAGGGCGCACAATACGCTTCAGAAACACTAGTCGATCCTTTCACTGAGATTACAAAATTCCTTATTAGCTATTACGATATTCCACCAGATAGATAGAAAGCCATATATATATAATACAGATAAAAAAGCTAGATAAATAATACGGAAAATAAGATAGAAAAATAAGACAGAAAAACATGAAATCAATATTTAAAAAAATTATCACAAACATTT
>CAZLQL010000007.1:0-1712 GCA_964561875.1 uncultured Candidatus Saccharibacteria bacterium | reverse complement strand
AAAATAAGACAGAAAAACATGAAATCAATATTTAAAAAAATTATCACAAACATTTTATTTTTAGAGTCAAAATTAATTCTAAAAAAATATAAACCATACATAATTGCAGTTACAGGAAGTGTAGGTAAAACATCTACAAAAGATGCAATATATAGTGTTATTTCATCAAGTCTAAAGGTTAGAAAAAGTGAAAAAAGTTTCAATAGTGAAATAGGTGTGCCACTTACTATTCTCGGAGTTTCAAATGCTTGGAGTGATCCTGTTGCTTGGATAAAAAATATATTTTATGGCTTAGAGTTAATATTTTTCAAATTTCCATATCCAGAATGTTTAGTCGTAGAGGTTGGGGCAGATCATCCAAATGATATAAAAAATGTAGCAAAGTGGTTGAAGCCAGATATTGCAGTACTAACAAAAGTCGGTAGTGTTCCAGTACATGTAGAGTTTTTCCCATCGATAGAGTCACTTTTACTTGAGAAATTTCAATTACCGAAAGCGTTAAAAAAAGATGGAATATTTGTATTTTCAAATGACGATATTGCTATAAAAAGTCTAGCTCCAGCAATAGAGCGTAAACAATTTACATTTGCTATAGACAATACTGCTGACCTCACAGCAAAAGATGAAAGTATATTGTATGAAGAAAGAGAAGGTTTGAAGTTTCCTGTTGGAATATCATTTAATTTAAATTTGAATAATACAAATCATATAGTAAAACTCGAAGGGGTTATAGGAAAACAACATATTTATCCCATACTTGGCGCAGTTTCTGTTGCTAATCTAAAGAATATTCCTATAGAAAATATTATAAATAATATATCAAAACATGTACCACCAAGAGGTAGGATGAATATTATAAAAGGTATAAATGATTCGACTATCATAGACGATAGTTACAATTCATCTCCAGATGCACTACATGAAGCAATAAATACTATAAAAAAGATTGAAACTACTGGTAAAAAGATATTGGTAATAGGGGATATGATGGAATTGGGTCAATATTCAAAGAGTGAGCATGAGAAGATAAGAGGTGCTATGAATGGAGGTGTGTTCGATGTTGTGACTGTTGGTCAGAGGGCAAAGGTCATAGCGAGAACAACAAAAAATGATAAATCCTTTAATAACTCTACTGAAGCTGGTGAATATATAAAGACTATTATATCAAAAGGGGATATTGTGCTAGTAAAAGGTTCACAATCTATGCGTATGGAAAGAGTTACAAAGTCTATTATGTTAAATCCAGAAAAAGCGTCACACCTTCTAGTCAGACAGGATCCAGAGTGGCTTGCTAAGGAGTAGGAAATGTTTTAAAGTGTTTAAGGGAAAAGATTTATTGGTAAGCAAAGCTATATTTCGGAAAGCAGAAATTATTTGCTAATAATTTCTTAATCCTCGGCCTCTTCGGCCTGCGGACATTCCTCAATACAGCCTTGCTTACCAAAATATTTTATTTTTCCATACAATAATGTTTAGTAATTTTGGCCCTATCGTCTATCGGCTAGGACGGAGCCTTCTCAAGGCTCAAAGCAGGGTTCGATTCCCTGTAGGGTCATGCAATAAAAACAAAGGGCATCATAGATGCCTTTTGTTTTTGTTGCATATGATCATACTGGAGATGAGAAAGCCGGAGGTTGCGAAGGCAACCGAGGCGGGGTCGCGGGCGAGGCTAGCAAGCCGAGACCTGTGACCGATTCCCTGTAGGGTCACCA
>CAZLQL010000006.1:0-46979 GCA_964561875.1 uncultured Candidatus Saccharibacteria bacterium | reverse complement strand
ACACTAAATGCAGATCTAGATTCACAGTTAAAGGATATAGATTATAGTTTTTAATTTAAAATATAAAACTAACAATATATTTACAAAAAGGGACCAAGTCCCTTTTTTGTTTTGCATAATTGTCTTTCCCTCACCTTTCTGCTATATTTGCGAAACAATATAATCATATGGAAAATAAAAAAACTAATAAAAATGAGGTTTCAAAGAATGAAAAGAGTGACACAAAGTTCTATGAAAACTTAAATATTACAAAGGTTTCTGGATCAAAAATAGAGATAACTGGTACTGTGCCAGGTGTTCAATTTGAATCATTTAGAAAAAAAGCTCTCGAAAATATAAACAATGAGATATCTATAGACGGTTTCAGAAAAGGTAAAATACCTGAAAATATCTTGGTATCAAAAGTAGGTGATATGACCATTTTGGAAGAAATGGCTGAACTTGCACTATCAGTTTCATATCCAAAAATAGTGATTGAAGAAAAACTAGATGTTATAGGTAGACCAGAAATACAAATAACAAAAATAGCAAAAGATAGTCCTCTTGAATTCAAAATAATTTCAGCAATAATACCTGAAATAAAGCTTGATGATTATAAAAAGATTGCAAAAGAAGAAATAAGTAAACAGAAAGAAATAACTCCAGTTACAGAAAAAGATATAGATGAAGCTATACTTAAAATCCGCAGATCAAGAGCAAATCATGATCATAACCATGGAGAAATGTCTGAGGAAGAACACAATACAATGATAGATTCTTCCCTACCAGAATTTAACGATGATTTTGTAAAAAGTCTTGGTGACTTCAAAGATGTAAATGATTTCAAATCAAAAGTAAAAGAAATGCTTGAAGTGGATAGAAAGGATCAAGCAAGAGAAAAAAAGAGAATTTCAATATCAGACAAGTTAATCGAAACTTCAGTTATAGACGTTCCTGAGGTACTTATCGAAAGCGAAAACAGAAGGATAGAAGCTCAATTTGCTGAAGATATATCTAGAATGGGTATTAAGATGGATGACTATCTAAAGCATGCAAAAAAGACTATTGAAGATCTACGAAAGGAATGGAAACCTCATGCAGAAAAGAAAGCAAAATTACAGCTTATATTAAATGAGATTGCAAAGATTGAAAAAATATCTCCTGATGCAAAAGAAATAGAAACTGAAGTAAATCATATAACAGAACATTATGCAGATGCAGATAGAGATCGTGCTTATATATATGCAGAAACTGTACTTACAAATGAGAAGGTGTACGGTTTTCTAGAAAATCAAAATTAGAATAATTTTGAAAGAGCTACTATAACTGCTGTTTCTGATCTTAATATTAGTTTTCCAAGACTAGATATACCGATATTTGAATCTTGGAAAAGTTTTATCTCATTTTCTGTAAAACCACCTTCAGGTCCTATAAAAACCGCTTCATATGAAGCACTTTCTTCTTGGTGTGTTGTAACTGTATGATAAGCTACTGCTTTTATATTATTATTTTTTACAAATTCAACAGCTTCAGATAAAGAGATTATTTTATTAATTTTTGGGATCGTAACTCTTCCTGACTGTTCACTTGCTTCTATTACGATCTTATTTATTCTCTCTTCATTTATATTCTTTTTTTCGCTTCTTTCTGAAACTACTGGATATATCTCTGAGACACCCAATTCTGTAGCTTTTTCGGCAATCCATTCAAAAGTGTCTTTTTTTACTAGTGAAGAAAAAAGTATTACGTTTTTTTCTATCAAATCTCTTTTATCGCTCTTCTCTATTATTTCAAATTTAACTATATCTTTTTCAAAATCTGTAATATTTGCAATATACTCAAAACCTGAATTATCAAATAAAACAACACTATCCCCTGTCTTATATCTAAAGACTTTTCTCAATTGATTTGATAGTTCATATGAATCAACACTAAAATCAAGTGAATCACCTATATTTTTTCCTATATAAAATCGATGTAATCTCATATAGCAAAGTCTACAATGAAAGTTGCCAAATATCTACTGTAATGTATTATTTGTTTATACCTTAATAAATAAGAGCGGAAGCTCAATAAAAACAAAGTTATGCTTATACCAACAGTAATAGAAAAGACCAGTTTTGGTGAAAGAGCATATGATATTTATTCGAGATTACTAAAGGAAAATATTATTTTCCTTGGTGGTCCGATAGATGATCATACTGCAAATATCATCATAGCTCAGTTACTTTTCCTTCAATCCGAGGATCCAAAAAAAGATATAAATCTTTACATAAATTCTCCAGGAGGTTCAGTAACGGCAACATTGGCAATAATAGATACAATGAATCATATTAAAAATGATGTTTCAACAACATGTGTAGGTATTGCCGCTTCGGGAGGAGCACTTATACTTTCTGCGGGTCAAAAGGGTAAGAGATATGCCCTTTCAAACTCAGAGGTTATGATACACCAACCCCTAGGAGGTGCTGAGGGACAAGCTTCAGACATAGAGATTAGCGCAAGACACATACTAAAGATGCGTGAAAATCTAAATAAAATGCTTGCAAAAAACACAGGTCAGCCATTATCAAAAATCGAAAAAGACGTAGACAGAGATTTCTTTATGGATGCAGAAGAGGCAAAAAAATACGGAATAATCGACAAAGTACTTTAATTAAACAAAAAAAATGTCACTTAAATTAGTAGCCGTACTCCTCTCTCTCGCAGGGGTTTCTGGTCTCGCTATTGGATATTATCTTAGATTGATCATATCTCTTGGAAAGAAAGGTTCAATGGAACTTGAAATCAAAGAGATGCTCCTAACAGCAAAAGAAGAAGGTAAAAAGATAATAGCTGCATCAGAACAAAAAGCAAACTCCATACTTGAAGAAGCTAGAAAAGAGGTAAAAGAAAAAGAAGAAAAAATACAAATAACCGAATCCCGCCTTATAAAAAAGGAGGATCTTTTGGATAAACGTCAGATAGATATAGATAAAGAAGTTGAATTGATAAAGAACAAAGTTGCTGAAATTAAAACCATAAAAGAGAAAGTTGATAAAATGGAGGTAGAAAGAGTTGAGTCTCTAGAAAAAGTAGCAAAAATGACTAGGGATGAGGCAAGAGAAGAGATAATAAAAAACATAGAAAAGAATGCCAATGAGGATTTGATGATAAGAATCCAAAAACTCGAACAAAATGGAGAGGATGTTCTAGAAAACAAAGCTAAGGACATACTTGCAAGCTCTATTCAGAGGTTAGCAAACTCGGTTGCATCAGATGTAATGTCTACCTCAGTAAATATTCCAAACGATGAAATAAAAGGAAAAATAATAGGAAAAGAAGGCAGAAATATAAAAGCATTTGAAAGAATGTCAGGTGTTGAAGTTATCGTAGACGATACTCCAGGAACAATAACAATATCTTCATTTGATCCTATACGTCGTCATGTTGCAAAAATGGCACTAGAAGAACTTATTAAAGATGGCCGTATACAACCAGCAAAAATAGAGAAGGCTGTTGAAGAAGCTCAAAAGAACATAAATAAAACTATAAAAGAAAAGGGTGAGCAAGCTGCGTATGAATGTGGAATCATAGGCTTAGATCCTAGAATACTCCTTATACTAGGTCGTTTACACTTTAGAACAAGCTACGGACAAAATGTATTGCAACATTCTATAGAAATGAGCCATATTGCTGGAATGATCGCTGAAGAAATAGGTGCAAATGTAGCAGTAGCAAAAGCTGGTGCACTACTACACGATATAGGAAAAGCTCTGGATCATGAAGTTGTAGGTACTCATGTGGAAATAGGAAGAAGAATACTACAAAAATTTGGTGCGAGCGAAGAAATAGTAAAAGCTATGCAAGCTCACCATGAAGAGTATCCTTATGAAACACCTGAATCTCGTATAGTTCAAGCTGCTGACGCAATTTCAGGAGCAAGACCCGGAGCAAGAAGTGATAGTATTGAAAATTATCTAAAGAGACTTGGAGATCTAGAGGCAATAGCAAATGCCTTCCCTGCTGTAGAAAAGTCATATGCACTACAAGCTGGTCGTGAAATAAGAATATTTGTGAAGCCAGAAAATATAAGCGATTTGGAATCAAAGAAGATGGCAAGAGATATCGCATTAAAGATAGAGAAGGACTTAAAATATCCAGGAGAGATAAAGGTAACAGTTATAAGAGAGACTAGAGCAATAGAATTTGCTAGATAGTAAAGAAGTATTGTGTCATTTTAAGGCTATTGCACTAAAACTGCCAGAATCATATAATTATGCAGAGGTTACAACTCTAGCATATATGCAAGAGTATAATTATTACTATTAATCATAATAAATATGAATAAAGCAGGAATTGTAGATGCAGTTCACGCAGTTTTAGGAGGAACAAAGGTTCAAGCAGAACAAGCTGTAGAATCAATGTTAAATTCTATAATAGACTCTCTAAAGAAAGGAGAGGAAGTTTCAATAGCAGGTCTTGGAATATTCTCAGTAAAGCAAAGAGCAGCTAGAGATGCTCGTAATCCAAGAACAGGAGAAACAATAAAGGTTCCAGCTATGAACGTTCCAAAGTTCAGAGCAGCAAAGGCTCTAAAGGATGCAGTAAAATAATATTTAAGTTTACTTTATCTTAAGAACATAAAAACCACCTAAATGGTGGTTTTTATGTTTATATTGCAATATGAGGTTCCAAATGATAGCATCAATTTGAACAATAGAACATTGAATGGAGGTAAAATATGAAAACAACTGGAGTTTTAAAAGGGCAGTTGGCCGCGCTAGAGAAGAAAATAGCTGAAACAAAAAAGGCTATTGAAATACTGGGTAATATTGAATCACCTGATATCCGTTTTGTGGCTGATATACCGACATCTTGGCCAGAGCAATGTGCAGTAACTGCCAGCGATTCAGATCCTTATCATGCTTGTTCTGCGGTGTACAAATTATTTTTTCAGCAAAATAAGGAAAAGAAAGATTACAAACATTTTGGTCGTAAAATTCATTTATTTGTTCGGACCCAAAATGAAAAGATGCTGGTTTCACTCTCATATCGGGATGCAAACAAACTAATCCAAAACTACTGTAAAAAGAATGGTTTACCAAATCCAGAGTGGGAAATCTCCAGAAACAATAATATTGGAACATATTACCGTACTGCAAACGGCTCAAAAATGCCGAATGTGCATTTTGCAAGTTAAATTTAAGACGACCGTACCGTGAGTACGGCGTTTTTTTGTTTAATTTAAAACAATGTAAACCTTTATTGGTGCGGGACGGGGGAGTCGAACCCCCCACCACAGTTTGGAAAACTGTTATTTTACCGATAAACTAGTCCCGCTTATACTTTTAAAAACAGCACTTTTTACTGAACACGGTTATACTATCAAGAATTCATATTTTTTGCCACTTCCCTATCTATTTTCACTATGGTCATGATGACTATGATCGTGTTTGACCTCATCTTTTATTTCATCAACCTCCATTTTTATTTCTTGTATAGCATCTCTGATATCTCCTAGTGTCGCCTCCTCTTCTCTAACCTCCTTTTCTGTCTTTTCATATATCTTCTTTTGTTGTTTTAAACCAGATATAAGTATTGTGTCTCCTATAAAGTATGAAACAAAAAGTCCTGTAGCTAAAAGTATTATAGCTACCAATACCATATTTACAGGTTCATAAAATATAAAACCTAGTACCCCACCCTTTGATTGCAATATATCTGCAGTATGCCAAACACCCCTCCAAAATAGAACTATTGCAATTCCTCCGATAAGTGTGTAGACAATAGGAAACCTACTTAACTGACTTCTATTTCTATCTTCAAACTTATCGAAGTAATTTAATATTTTTTTAAACATATATAACTATATTAACACATAAATTATGTTTAATATTAACTATTATTAAATTATATTGGTCGGAGTGCCGGGATTCGAACCCGGAGTCGCCTGTTCCCAAAACAGGAATGTTAACCGTTACACCACACTCCGATAAAACAAATAAATACCCTACAAAAAGCTATAATATCACATTTTCCATAAAAGACACTTTTGCTAGTCTGGTATTTGTGTTCATATATACTACAGCAATATGGAATTCGAACAATGCACCTAGACCATATTTTCTTTCAACAAGGTAAGTTTGTATTACCCTTCTTAACCTTTTTATTTTAACTTCATGGACATTTTCTTCTGGCCTATACCCTATTTTACTATTTATGCTTTTTACCTCAATAAAATGCAAAATACCCTTTTTACTAGCCACGATATCTATTTCTCCCCATTTTTTTCTATAATTTCTGTCTATTATGAGATAGTTGTTCTTTATGAGGAATTTACAAGCGATATTTTCACCTATATCCCCTATTTCTCTTGTATTTATTGGGTTTTTATATAAAGACTTTTTCACAGTTTTTGTATAATAAAAAAGGTCATGGACACGATTATAAGCCATATTTCTTGTCTTTTATAAACAGTATCCCCAAAGTTATCCACAGTTATACACAACTATCCACCTTAAGTTTTACTAAAAATAGTTAATGTGCGGGTAAGGAGAATCGAACTCCTACCTCATCCTTGGCAAGGACGTGTCCTACCACTAAACGATACCCGCTTATACAAACAAAACAAAATACCTACTAAATATAATATTTTATTCCAAAAAAATCCACTATATTTAGTTTTTATAGTTTACTTAGCAATATATAACAGATACGTCGCAATACAATGTGCTTCCGGAGGGACTCGAACCCCCAACAACGGTTCCGAAGACCGGTATGATATCCATTTCACCACGGAAGCATATAAAAAACACACTAGACACCCTTATAATACTTTATTAACATGTTTTGCCAAGCATTTATTTTGTTTATAACTTTTACATCATTATACATTACAGAAAGTATTCCATTTTCTTTTTTATCTTTATTTCTAGCCACAACTCCCCTTTTATATACATAAGTTACAATATTCTCTTCTGGAATATTGATTTTATTAGACCAAAAATCAACTTTCTCTATAGCTTCATCACCTGAACTTATAAAAACTTTGAATTTTAGTTTGTCTTCATTTATTACAATGTATTTATTGACCCAATTTAGCATTATAAGATGAGTTTCTACATCTTTATGGGTAAAGTTATAATAATTAGCTTTTTTTGTACCATGGCCCTCATATAAGGCTAAGCCGTATGAAAAAAATGGTTCTTTTATATTTACCTCAAATGTTTTCTTTGCTTCATCATATAAAATCATGTCTCTATAGACTTTTTTTGATCTTATACTTATAAGTGCTTTTACTCTACCCTTCTCTATTCTTGATTTTATATTATTCCTCAATTCAATAGTCTCACTTTCACTTAGTCTGTACTTCTTTAACCAGATAGAAACTATTGTTTTTGAAACATTTAGTTCTTTTGCGATTTCTGTGTAACTTTTTCCATCTTTTCTTAGTAATATAGCTTTTTCCTTCATACTTAATATATAGATTATAGTTATATAATAGCATATATATGTTAAATATTGAAGTATTTACTACATAATGCTAAACTTTTCACATGAAACACACTAACAACAACCAAGAATTACCTAAAAATAATAGCGGGGCTATACCAGAAGAAATAGTCTCTGCCGTAGAAACACTTGAAAAAGCTGGTTTTGGGGCATATCTAGTAGGTGGATGTGTAAGGGATATACTACTTGGCAGGGAACCAAAGGATTGGGATATAACTACAAATGCTTTACCAGAACAGATAATACCCATATTCCCAAAAACATTTTATGAAAACAACTTCGGAACTGTGGCTGTGGTGAACGAGGGCAGTCAAAATGAAAAAGTAAAGATAATTGAGATAACTCCTTATAGGATGGAAGGGAAGTATAGTGACTTTAGACACCCAGATGAGATAAAGTTTGGAAATAAGATAGAAGAAGATTTAAAAAGAAGAGACTTTACCGTAAATGCTATGGCGATCAGTCTTTCAAATGGCTCCATAAAGGACATAATTGATTTATACGGTGGGTTAAAGGACATAAAGGACAGATTACTCAGATCTGTGGGTGATCCTAGTCTACGCTTCAATGAGGACGCTTTAAGGATGATGAGAGCAGTAAGACTAAATACAGAATTGGGTTTCGAAATAGAAGAAAATACTGTACAAGCTATAATTAAACAAAGAAATCTACTGAAAGAGATATCTGTTGAGAGGATTAGGGATGAATTTTCAAAGATATTACTCTCCAATGAGCCTAAAAAGGGTATAGAGACCTTGGATAAATTGGGTATACTGGAAATAATCTTGCCCGAACTACACAAGTCAAAGGGTGTAACACAAAACCAAGCTCACGCATATGATGTATATGAGCATCTTACAAGGAGTTTGCAACATTCTGCTGATAAAAACTGGCCTATAGAGATAAGACTTTCAGCCCTATTTCACGATATTTCAAAGCCAGAAACAAAGAGAATTTCACGTGAAACCGGTCAAATAACTTTCTACAACCATGAAGTGGTTGGTTCACGTGTAACAAAGACTATCCTAGAGAGAATGAAATATCCCACAAAGACAATAGAAAAAGTGTGCAAAATGATAAGGTGGCACATGTTCTTCTCTGATACAGAAACAATAACCCTATCTGCAGTAAGAAGAATGATAAATAACGTTGGGAGAGAGAATATATGGGATTTAATGAATTTACGCATATGTGACCGTATTGGAACAGGTAGACCAAAAGAGAATCCATATAGACTTAGAAAATACAAAGCTATGGTCGAAGAAGCTATGAGAGATCCCATAAGTGTAGGTATGCTTAAAATTGACGGAAAGGGTATTATGGATGTTACACATGAAACTCCTGGGCCGAAAATAGGCTTTGTACTAAATGCCTTACTTGAAGAAGTTCTAGATAATCCTAAATTAAACACACCTGAATATTTGAGCGGTAGGGCAGTAGATTTGATAAAACTACCTATTGATGAGCTGAAAACACTCGGCAAAAAAGGAAAAGACAAGCAGGAGGAAGCTGAAAGGGGAAGTATTGATGAAATAAATAAGAAATACCACGTTTCATAACAAAAAACCTTGTTTTATATATAAAATACAAACATAACCGACTTTCACGTGAAACTAGGTATATAAACAACAAAATTATCGAGTCATATAAAAAAAATACTGTAATAGCACTTATTGTCTCATAGTTCTCATAGTATTATATGGCTATAAATAAGGATACAATAAGAAAACCGCGTAGATCGAGCGGTATCCAGAGGTTACATGGAATGCGCCAATCAAACGCGGTTTTGAGAGTACATCTGGAAACTGTTAAAAGAACAAATGAAAGCTGACCGAGAGCAAACGCAGGGGAGAAAACGCTATTAACTTCAAATAATATATACGCCATCTAGAGAGACAGCTAGTTGTAAATTGAGAAGAAATGCGTTTCAAAACCAGAGCCTAAGCTAAGGTTGCCTTCTTTCATCTCTACTCGAGATGAATACAATGCAAAACAAAACAAACAATTTCAGATGCAAAAAAACTAAGAGTACACTACCCATATTTTACAAAGAACATTTGTTTAGAAAATTTAATACTTTCCTTATTCGTTTTTTTGTGCTCGGCTCAAAACCAAACGGAATATTTAAACTTAAACTAAACTGATCTGGGATTATTATATCAAGTGTAAAGGACATGTAAAGGACAATTTAATTAAAAACTGTGGATAACTTTGTCTTTTATAAAAGACAATTGTTTTATTTTAAAATTAGTTCTATTGGACAATGATCGGAACCTAAAACTGTGTTGAGAATATTGGCTTTTTTTACTTTTTCAAAAATACCTGGACTAGCGAAAAAATAGTCGATTCTCCATCCAACATTTCTTTCTCTTGCAAAAGTTTTCATATCCCAATATGTATAACTATCTTTTTTATTTGGATTTAATTTTCTCCAAACATCAACAAATCCAGATTGGATGACTTGATCTATCCATTCTCTTTCAATTGGTAGGAATCCTGTATTTTCTTCATTTGCTTTTGGTCGAGCAAGATCAATCTCTGTATGTGCTGTATTTATATCTCCACAAAATATGATTTCTTTTCCAGCTTTTTTATGTTTATTAATAAATTTTAAGAATTCATCATAAAATTCTAGCTTATACTTGAGTCTATCTGGACCACTACCACCGTTAGGGAAGTAAGTGTTTATAAGTATAAAGTCTTTGAAAAATAGGGCTAAAAATCGTCCTTCTTGATCATATTCTGGTATTCCAAACCCATATTCTACTTTTTCTGGCTCAACTTTAGTATATATAGCCACTCCACTATATCCCTTTTTTGCTTTTGAATGATCAAAATAAGCAAAATAACCCTTTGGTTTCCTAACGTTTTCATCTAATTGATCAGGGTGAGACTTTGTCTCTTGTATACAGTATATATCTGGACTCTTTTCCAAAAACCAATCAAATCCACCTTTTTTAACGTTTGCACGAAGACCGTTCACATTCCAAGATATTATGTTCATAACAACAATGATAACAGAAAGGAAGTTAACCACTTATTGACTATACTTATTTTCAATGTTAATGTAATTAATATGAATTTACATTCATGCACAACCTATAGAAAGATTCAGTCCGTCTCAAATGCGGGGCTATTTATCTATACAAATTCACCAATTGGCCAAGGTTGTGTTTATCTCTCTTAACTATATAAGTTAAAAAGTTTTAAAAGACTATCTCGGCTAGGTGGCCGAGATTTTCTTTTGTCATCTAGAATCGTCCCGGATTCCATCCAGGGAATATACGATTTGCTCTTTAATCAAAACAAAATGGAAGGTTTGTGTATGAGAAACGATGTTGAGGGTAATATAGTTAAATATTATCTCTATAAGCTGTTTGCAAATTCAAGTATGAGAGGACCTATCCTGGTCATGTTCATGACAACGACGTGCAAGATGCCACTTTCGGAAGTCTACTTCTGTGAAGCATGTTGTGTGATCATACTAGCAGTACTACAAATACCGATGGGTATTCTCGCGGATAAATGGGGAAGGGTTAAGACCATAAGGATTGGATGTTTGTTCATCGTCCTAGAATTAATTGGTTTCGCCACATCAAGAGAACATATACAGCTCTGGATTTCAAATGCACTGTGGGCAATCGGTCTATCAATGCTTGACGGTGCAGAAACAGCAATGATATACGATAGCGTGAAGCATGGAGGTGCAGAAGGTACCGAGCTGACAAATAGATACAGAAGGCTTGAGGGTAGAGCATCATCAGCCTCACCAGTTATCACAGCAGTACTATGCCTCATCTCTATACCGCTTGCAGTAATCGATATCAGAATACCACTTATTGTTGACGCGGTTCTTATAATAATCTCTTTTGTGATCTCATTCACATTTGTAGAACCGTCAATACATAGCAGTAAATCACCCAAAATCTCATCCTGGAGTGAGGTTTACCGGAACATCAAAGTCGTGATCCTTCGTGGAGATATCCTATGGATTATTTCATTTGCAACACTCATAGCTGTAACAGCGAAACTCTGGTTCTTCACCTACAATCCATACTTTAAAATGGTTGGGTTGGATTTAAAGTACTTTGGTCTGATATTTGCTGCGATTAATATTGTTTTCGCAATCTCAAGTTTCTTTGCCAATCGTATTTCTAAGAAACTCGATAGCGAAGTTGGAGTAATCACTTCAATAGGCATTCTTACAATACCTATAATCATTATGGGTACAATAGTGTCAAAATGGTCTATCTCTCTGGTACTTGGTCAGAATATAGTACGAGGATATATTGGACCATTTGTGAGCGAGATGCTTAACCGAAGGATAGACTCTGTGAATAGAGCAACGATACTTTCAACCAAATCAGCAGTACATAAAGCAGTTGAAGTTCTCTGTATGGCCGGATTTGGTTTACTCATCTCGAGATCGAGCCTTGGCACTGCATTGACTTGCCTTGGTGTAACTTCTTCCTTGTTTGGAATCGCTCTCATGTTCTATTATTTGAAACTCTTTCGAAAGTAGACTATCTGGAGTATTCAAGCCGCATGATTTTTCATGCGGTTTTTCTTTTAAATTTTACTACTCTCCCTTCCTATGAAACTTTTGATGTACTTTTTTCAATTCACTGTCTGTAATATGTGTATATATTTGTGTTGTACCTATATTTGCGTGACCGAGTAGCATTTGTACTGAACGAAGATCTGCACCATTGCGAAGTAAGTCTGTTGCAAAAGAGTGTCGTATGACGTGTGGAGTAACCTTTTTTGATATTCCCGCCTTTATTGCATAAAACTTTATTATTCTTTCAACAGATCTTGGTGTTAAGCGCAATGTATCTCTCTTTTTCTTGTCAGCGATTTGAACAAAAAGAGCATCGTCCATATCCTTTCTCTTTTTTAAATATTCATTTACCCATTTCTTCGCATTTTCTGAAAGAAAAACAACTCTGACTTTTTCTCCTTTTCCTCTTATAGAAAATTCATCAAGCTTAAGGTTTATATCTCTTGGGAGAGAGCATAACTCTGATACACGTAGTCCAGTAGAAAATAAAAGTTCCATCATAGCTCTATCACGAAGTCCTTGAACAGTATTTGTATCAGGAGATTTTAGTAAATCATTCAATTCCTCAATATTTATCAAATCTATCGATCTCTCAGCAACTTTTGCTAACTCTATTCTCTCTGGTGGTATTACTTCTATACTTCTCTTTGCTAAATACTTTAAAAACGAACGCAATGCTATGAGGTAATAGTTTTGAGTACGCTTCTTTATGGGAGTAGGGGAGCTACCTTTAACTTTTACTGTTTGTTGTCTGTTAAGCCAAAGTCTATATTCTCTAAGTACACCATCTGTTATATCCTTTGGATTTTTAACCTTAGTATGGTCGAGAAATACTGATATATAATGATCATAATTTCTTACAGTGCTCAAACTTCTTCCTTTTTCAATTTCTACATATTGAAGAAACTCTGTTTTGAGATCTGATATATTGTGCGACATAACTATATTGTAACAGAAATATAGTTTTCCACAGATATAGTAAATACTGTTTGACACTACATTTATATAGGAGTATATTCATACACGAAGCAGTACATGGTTAAGTGAAAAGTAGCAGTGAGAACCACAACTGCTTTTTGCAAACAAAACCGAAACCGTCGCAACGCATAAGAGCAACGCGACTACAGAAAGGCAAACCGGTGAAAACGGCAAAATCGGGCACGCATGAAGTGCCCACCGCAATGATCAGTGTCTCGGCCTCGACGTCGCGCACCACCGCCATTGGTGCCACCTGCAAACCGCGCAACACGGAATACCCTGACGAACCGTCAACTTACACCACCAACTAGACCGTCAAGAAGTGCGGTTCGGAACACGGCCATCACCCAAGGGTGATGGCCTTTTACTTTATGGCTTATTTAAGCCATATTTTTTATATTTTACATTTATAATTGTATTTTTACTTGACAATATTACACTAGTATGATAGGCTTATACCAGATGAACCTTGAAGTCACCTTGTTTTACTACAGGTGGAGGGTAGTCTAGTGCACCACAACGTGCCGCACTCAACAAATAACAAAATATACACATACCAAATCGGTGTAGTGTATACTGCCAAATGCGCCGAAAGGAGGTGGGTGACGAGTCACCCGAGTAAGCTACAAGGCTCTCGGGCCCGCAGACAACTAGAAAAACATATATACTTAGCCGCTAAATACTAAGTATATAGAGAACAAGAACCTCAAAAAGAAACAAAAAAAGAAGCCCCTCCCTGAGGGGAAATGGAGGTAAAAAGACTGAGTACCCAAAAAGGTGACTTACACAAGATGCTTAAGCTTATTGTATAAGTAGGCCAGTGGGCTGGTGGCGAAACATTGGATTGGTTATTATGCCAAATCCAGTAGTAGCCTTAAAAAATAAAATAAAGGATTCGCCCGGCGCACACACTGCGCCGGGCTTTTACTTTATATATAACCTTATACACAACACTGAAAACATTTGTTTAAATAGCATTGAATACACACACAGCTACTATTGGACATAATACGGCTTGCTTTATAAACACATTCATGCTATTATCTCAAAACAATGCTTACAACAAAACAGAAGGAAAAAGTAATAAAGCTTGCAGCAATACACGATAAGGACACTGGCTCTCCAGAGGTTCAAATATCTATTTTAACAAAAAAGATCAACGAATTAGCTCTACATTTGAAGAAACACAAGAAAGATAACCACTCAAGAAGAGGTTTGCTAGCTATGGTTTCTGATAGACAAGCTCATATGAATTATCTAAAGAGAAAGAATCCAAAGAGATATTCATCTATTGCAAAAAAGTTAGATCTTAAGAAATAAATATATTTTCTATATAGTGCTATACTATATATAGTTTTTAATAAGTATTTTTAATAGTTTAATAAGTCATTTAATTTAGTATTTTTTAATTTTATAAGTAATTTTTAATTTTCATGTCAGTAATAAAACATAAAGAACAGCGTGTAGGTATTTTTATAGATACACAAAACATATATCATAGTGGGAAAAATTTATACCACTCAAAGGTAAACTTCGGTCAAATAGTAAAAGATGCTTTGGAAAATCGCTCACTAATACGTGCAGTAGCATATGTAATAACAACAGAAGCAGGAGATGAAAAGGGTTTCTTTGATGCTCTTACAAAAATGGGTATAGAAACAAAGACAAAAGATCTACAAATATTTGGAAGCGGAGCAAAAAAGGCAGATTGGGATGTCGGTCTAGCTATAGATGCTGTAAAGATGGCCCCAAAACTTGATGCAGTAATACTTGTAACAGGGGATGGAGACTTCGTTCCTCTAGTAGAATATTTACAAATGAATGAAGGCTGTCAGGTAGAGGTTGTTTCATTTAAAAAATCTACTTCAGCAAAACTTATAGAGTCAGCGGATGATTTTAAAGATCTAGATATAGATCCACAAAAATACCTTATAAATAATAAAAGTAATTTTAATGTTAAAGGGAAAGCAGGTAAACATAGTTTCAAAAAAAGAGGTTCTAATATGTCGCAGATGAACGACGACTCAGAAGACTCAGAAAAAAATATTGCAGATATTTCTGCCGATCTATCAGGACAAGAGTAATTAAAATAAAACCGGAATTTATCCGGTTTTATTTTGCATATAATAGCTCTATTTATACATATTTGTTAAAATTAACACATGAACTCTAAACAATACTCAATAGATATTGGTGGTAAAACTTTAATCGCAGAATTTAACAATCTAGCAGAACAAGCACATGGTTCAGTAATGCTTAAATATGGTAACACTGTAGTTCTCGCTACTGCAGTAATGGGAAAATTACAAAGAGATATAGATTTTTTTCCATTAACTGTTGAATATGAGGAAAGATTTTATGCTTCAGGAAAAATACTTGGAAGTAGATTTATACGTAGAGAAGGAAAACCTAGTGATGAAGCTATACTCTCTGGAAGAATAGTAGATAGAACTATAAGACCGCTTTTTGATCATCATATAAGAAATGAAGTACAAGTTGTTCTGACCGTACTATCTATTGATGAAGATGATCCTGATGTTATATCTGTAATCGGAGCATCCCTAGCGCTTGGCACATCTAACATACCATGGAATGGTCCTGTTTCTGCGGTTAGAATCGGTCACAATAATGGTTTCCACATTAACCCTAGTTATTCTGAAAGAAAAAAGGCAGATATAAGTCTCGATCTAGTAGCGTGCGGTAAAGATGGAAACATAAACATGATAGAAGTAGCAGGCAAAGAGTGCAGTGAAGATGAAGTAAATATGGCACTAAAAAAAGCTAGCGAAGAAATAGAGAAGATACAAAAGTGGCAAATAAAGATAATTGAAGAAATTGGAAAAACAAAAAAGATAATCGAAAAACCAGAAATTCCAGTTGAGATGGAGGAATTATTTAATAAAAACATATCGACAATTCTAAAAGATGCAGTGTTCAACAAAAAAGAGGGTGAGAATGAAATAAGTATTGAGGAAATTAAAAAGGATTGGTTAAAAATATTTCAAGAAAAATACCCTGAAGAAAACAAGAGTATTGCAGAAAAATACCTAGAGGAGAAAATAAATGAAATAATCCACAATGAAGCAATCGACAATAATAAAAGAGTAGACGGCAGGGGAATGGATGAAATAAGACCTCTTTATGCAAAAGCAGGTGGTATTTCACCAATATTACATGGTTCAGGAACATTTTATCGTGGAAGAACTCATGTGTTATCTGTACTTACTCTAGGTGGGCCAGGTGATGCGCAGGTTTTAGACGGTATAGAAATTGCACAAGACAAAAGATTTATGCATCACTATAACTTTCCACCATTTTCAACTGGAGAAACAGGAAGAATAGGTGGTACAAATAGAAGAATGGTGGGGCATGGTGCATTGGCAGAAAAAGCACTCTTACCTGTTATTCCATCAAAAGAAGTATTTCCATATACCATACGTATAGTATCTGAAGCATTTTCTTCAAATGGGTCTACATCTATGGGATCAGTATGTGGAAGTACAATTGCCCTTATGGATGGGGGTGTTCCAATAAAAGCCGCAGTTGCTGGTATAGCATCTGGTCTTATGATGAGAGAAACAAAATCTGGAATTATAGGAAAAATATTTGGTAATAAAAAATATGAATATAAAATCCTTACTGATATACAAGGACCAGAAGATCATCATGGTGATATGGATTTTAAGGTAGCAGGAACAAGAGAGGGTATAACTGCAGTACAAATGGATGTTAAAGTTAGCGGAATACCTATTCCGATACTTATTGAAGCATTCGAAAAAGCTAAAATTGCACGTTATAAAATACTAGATGTTATAGAAAAAGAAATATCAAAACCTAGAACAGATATATCAAACAATGCACCAAAGATAATAACGACAGTCATAAATAAAGATAAAATTGGCCTAGTTATAGGAACAGGTGGAAAAACAATAAAAGAAATAAAAGAAAAAACTGGTGTTGAGGAAATAAATATCGAGGACGATGGAACTGTATTTATAACTGGTAAAAATGGAAGTGCAGAAAAGGCAAAAGAAATAATAAAGATAATAACCACAGATAGAGTAGGGGAAAACCCAAATCCTAGATATAATAATAGAAATGAACGAAGAACATCCCCTTAATATTCTTGCTGAACAAGCTGAAAAGCAAGAGAAAGTACAAAGAATATTAGACCAAGATCTCAATCTTGGTTCAAAGAAGTATGTTCAGGAACCGATAAGAACATACGAAAGTGATGTTGCAAAAATTATGGCAAGTAATAGAACATCGAAAGCATCTATGGTTCTTGCTGAAACAAAGAAAAGAGAGGAGCTTAGAAATTCTAATGCAGAAAATAATGAAGCTATTTCAAATAAGAATAAGGTTGCATTGCCTGTAAAAAAGATACTCTCAATTATTCTAGGTATAGTATTTATACTTGGTGGATTTTATGCAGGATTTTATTTTTATAATAAAAGTGTACTTGCAAATCCACCGGCTCCGGAGGTAAAAAAAGTAATACCAAGTATCATATCTGCTGATTCACAAAAATTATTATCAATAGACGGAATGAATGGTAAAGAGATATTGCAAAGTATAAATTCAAATATAACAAAATCAAAACTGGGTACAGGAAAGATTCATGAAATTATACTTACAACAAAATCTGGTGATGTAGTAAACGCTGTAAAAGCTCCTTTATTTCTTGAAAAGACAAATATAGAGGCACCGAACCAATTAACAAGATCACTTTCAAACAGAATGATGGTTGGGGCTATAAAGGATAATAAGGATGAAAATATAAACTTTTTAGTATTTACAACTGAATTTTTCCAAAATAGCTATGCTGGAATGCTATTTTGGGAAAAAGATATGGCAAATGAACTTGAGGACATAATGAATTATAGAATGAAAATAGATAAAATAAATGAGAACGCTTCTTCTACTATAAATAATTACTTTGGAATAAGAGGAAAATTCATCGACAAACAGATAAAAAACAGGGATATAAGAGAATTTATACATGAAAGCGGTGAGCCTATGTTCTTATACTCATTTATTGATAAAAACACTCTTATAATCACTGAAAATGAGGACGCCTTCTCGAAACTGATAGATAAGATTGAAAAACAAACGTATATAAGATAAAATTCTTATATGAATAAAAAAGATATACAATATTTCAAAGATAAGCTAGAAAAAGAAAAGCAGGTATTGTTGAGCGAATTGGAATCTATAGGTAAAAAGGATACACACACTGTGGGGGGTTGGGATGCAACAGCTGGCAAGATGGAGGTGGATTCTGCAGATGAAAATGAACTAGCAGACAAATTTGAAGAACTAGAAGACAATGAAAGTATAGTAGAGCAGTTAGACAAACAGCTTGAAGAAGTAAATAGCGCTTTATATAGAATAACAGAAGGTAAATACGGTATATGTGAAGTGTCTGGTGAGGAAATAGAAAAAACTAGACTGGAAGCAATACCATCTGCTAGAACTTGCATGAAGCATATGAAATAAACAAAAACACCCTTATCAAAAGGGTGTTTTTGTTTTGTAACATATTTTTTATCATAATTTCATAACTTTTTTATAATTTCTTTATTAGTCTTTGATATTTTGTATACATGGCAATATCAAAGATATATAGTGCTCAACTGGTGGGTTTGGATGGTTTTATAGTTACCATTGAAACTGACTTATCAAACGGTCTTCATTCATTTTCTATTGTAGGATTACCAGACAAAGCAGTAGAGGAGGCAAAAGACCGTATTTCATCAGCTATTAAAAATAGTGGTTATGTTTCACCAAAACAAAAAAATCAGAAAGTTGTTATATCCCTAGCTCCAGCAGATATAAAAAAAGAGGGTACTGCATTTGATCTTGGTATGGCTCTGGGGTATCTGTGTGCAAGTGGGGATATAGATTTTGATCCAGAAAATAAAATATTTCTAGGTGAACTTTCATTAGGAGGAAAAATAAGGAAAATAAATGGTGTTTTACCGATAGTTAAAAGCGCTAAAGATAAAGGATTTAAAGAAATATACTTGCCTAAAGAAAATGTTATTGAAGCAAGTCTCATAGATGATATAAAGATATTTGGTGTAGAGGATTTAAATAGTTTTATTTATCACATAAAAAGTGTGCAGGGATTTAGAATAAAAAATAGTAAAAAAACAAAAATTGATTATATAGAAAATGATTATGATATAGATTTCTCCCAAGTCCAAGGTCAAAATACAGCAAAAAGAGGACTATTGATATCCGCATCTGGCGGTCATAACATGGCTATGTATGGCCCACCAGGAACTGGCAAAACAATGCTTGCAAAAGCTTTTATAGGAATACTACCTCAACTTACAAAAGAAGAGATACTTGAAGTTACAAGTATATACTCCATATCAAAACTGTTAGATAGACCATTTATAACAAACCCTCCATTCAGATCTCCACATCACACATCCTCATACGCCTCATTGGTAGGTGGAGGAAACTTCCCACAACCAGGGGAGATTACACTTTCACACAGAGGAGTGCTTTTCCTAGATGAATTTATAGAATTTGAAAGAGGGGTTATAGATGCTCTGAGACAACCACTTGAAGATGGGGTTATAACCATATCTAGAGCAAAAGGTAAGATAACTTTTCCTGCAAAATGTATACTACTTGCTTCAATGAATCCATGCTCATGCGGTTATGCAGGAAATAAAGGCTGTACCTGCTCAATAAAAGAATTGCAACAATATAAAAAGAAATTATCTGGACCTATAATTGACAGGATAGATATATGGTCATCAGTACACAAAGTTGAATATGAAAGTCTAGCCAATCCAGATAAAAGTAATACTACATCCAAAGAAATGAGAGAATTGGTAAAAACAGTTAGAAAAATACAACTTGATAGATATCATCTGTTTGGTATTAAGAATAAATCATTGAATAGTGATATGAGTGTACAAGATATAAATACAATAATAAAACTTACTTCGAGTGTTAAAAATATATTATCCAAATCAGCAGAAAGACTAGGTATGTCTGGTAGGGCATATCACAGAACTTTAAAAGTTGCTCGAACAATTGCTGATCTAGAATATAAACAGGATATAAATGAAGAACACATACTTGAAGCCCTTCAATATAGACAGAAAGACTTTTGATTAGAAAGGATTCTTAGCTCCTCTTATTTCGAAGTGAACATGGGGACCTGTAGCGTGTCCTGTTGAACCAACCTTAGCTATAACATCACCTTGTTCCACAGTATCTCCAGCTTTTACTAGATTTTTTGAATTATGTGAATATAGCGTTTGAGTACCATTATCATGTGAAATGATTATAAAATTACCATAACCACCATTCCATCCACCTACGATACTTATCAAAACCTTACCCTTAGCAGAAGCCATTATCGATGTGCCAACAGGTGCTGCAATATCAACAGCATTGTATCCATGCAATCCCTGACTTCTAGTACCACCAGTTACAGGACGTATATAATATCCAGGATAAGAAGGACCATTAGCATCATGCAGAGGATTGTTTGTTGCCATACTACCCTTAACCTGCTTTGTCTTTATAGGGACAACCAATTCACCATCAGGAATTATTACTATCGAACCGAGCTTTAATTTTGTATTTAAAGTAATGTCATTATATTTCAATACTTCATCTAAATCTGCTTTGTATTTTGATACTATACTGTTTATATTATCTCCAGACTTTACTATATGACGTATACCAGATATAGGTAATATAACTAGATTTTGACCTTCCTTTAGATCACTGTTTTTATTTAAATTATTTGCCCAAAGTATGGTATTTACAGAAACATCAAATAGATCGGCTATACCAGACAAACTATCCCCCTTTCTTACTGTATATACACTTATTTGTGTATTTATAGGCTCTTCAACATCTGCTGAAGTTCCAAGTGGTCCGATTTCTGCTATAAGAGCATTCTGCGAAACTGGTGCAGGTTCTAGTGTTGAGATATTGGACTTCGGATCATTGTTTATTACCGCTTTCAGAACAAGCATGTTCTGAGAATTCTTTACTCCTGGATCATCCATAACTTTTGCATTTACTTCATCACCTAGTAGACCGTATATTATAGAAGATATACTTGCAGACGCTTTGTGAGGGAAAAAACTAAAGAAAGTTGCTATAAAAACAGAAAATGCCACCACCCTAGTGATAATATATTTTGATATTGAATTGTTTTTGTTGAAACGTGTAGAAAATAACATAATGAAAATGGCGTTTCGGCAATAGTCTTTCGAGGTTTTTTAGGCCTTTCTTTGAGTTCGGAATGTCGGTAAATGGCTATGTTGAGCCATCTTTATACCAATATTTTGCTTGGTACCATAGAAGCCTACTTTAGCCATAAACAAAAGTCAACATCTTGTCTTTTCCATGATATAGTGGTCATAATGAATGAAAATATTCACTCAAATCTAAATTCTGAGCAAAAAAAAGCAGTTCAAACACTTCAAGGTCCTTTGCTTATACTTGCTGGTGCCGGAGCAGGTAAGACAAAGACCATAACTCATAGGATTTTGAACTTGATAAAGAGTGGAGTAGCACCTAGAAACATACTAGCTATTACATTTACAAACAAAGCAGCAAAAGAAATGCGCGATAGGGTTATGAATCTTATCACTAACGATAAAAGTCTAAACATCCCAATATCTTTTAATGAAAAGCCATTTGTAAGCACATTTCACTCTCTTGGTGTACATATTTTAAAAGAAAACTGCCAAATACTTGGTTTGCCTAGACATTTCACCATATTTGATCGCTCAGACTCAAAGAGAGCTGTTAAAGAGGCTTTGGAAGCGTGCAATATCAACCCTAAAGAGTTTGACCCTGGATCAATTTTAAATGCCATATCAAGAGAGAAGGGTGAATCAGTAACAGTTGAGCAGTATAAAGAATCAAAAAAGGAGTATTTTCAAAGTATAGTTTGTCAGGTTTGGGAAAAATATGAAAATATTTTAAATAAAGAGAAAGCTTTGGATTTTGATGATCTTTTATTAAAAACGGCAAAGCTATTGAAGAATAATAAAGAAATAAGACACAAATATAATTCTATATGGAAATATATTCACATAGATGAATATCAGGACACAAATAGGGTTCAGTACGAAATCGCAACTCTGCTAGCAGAAGAAAATAGAAACATATGTGTTGTTGGAGATGCTGACCAAACAATATATACATGGAGAGGAGCTAATATTGAAAATATATTAAATTTTGAAAAAGAATATACCGAGGCTGTTGTAGTAGTACTAGAAGAAAATTATAGATCAACCCAAAACATACTTGCTGCTGCAAATAATGTTATTAAGAAAAATATATTGAGAAAAGATAAAAACCTTTTTACAAGAAATGGTGAGGGGGAGAAGCTCGAGTTAAATATGTCTACAAGTGAACACGATGAAGCAAGTATGATAGCAGAAAAATGTAGAGATCTTATAAAAAACAAAGTTGATCCAAAGGAAATTGCGGTACTTTATAGAACAAATTTCCAGTCTAGAGTGATAGAAGAAGCTTTTCTAAAAAAGAATGTTGCGTATCAGGTCTTGGGGGTAAAGTTTTTTGATAGAAAAGAAGTGAAAGATGTAATTTCTTTTATCAGGGCAAGCTTAAACAGAGATAGTAGTGGCGACCTAGTGAGGATAATAAATGTTCCACCAAGAGGTATAGGTAAAACAAGTATACTCAAAATAATTAGCAATCAGGATGAAAATCTAAACTCTGGAATTAAGCTTAAGATTAGCCATTTCTTCGCTATGCTAGAGAGAATAAATAGTTTTGCAAAAGCAAATACACCAAGTGAAACTATAAAATATATTTTAAAGGAAACTGGGATGGAAAAAATGTATAAAGATGGTTCGAACGAAGATCAAGAAAAATTGGAAAACATGAGGGAATTGGTTTCGGTAGCAGCACAATATGATCAACTAGGTAACGAACAGGGCATGGAAGCATTTCTAGAAAACGCAGCTCTTGCAACTGATCAGGATGAATTAAATGAAAATAGAGATGCGGTAAAACTAATGACAGTTCACGCAGCAAAAGGTCTTGAGTTTGATTATGTTTTTATAGCTGGTCTTGAGAATAATCTATTCCCACACATGAGAATAAATGAAGATGAAATATCTAGATCTGAAGAAGAAGAGGAGAGAAGATTGTTTTATGTTGCAATCACAAGAGCAAGAAAAAAAGTATACTTGAGTTATGCATGTATAAGATCTATTTATGGTAGAGAACAGGTAAATACTCCATCAGAATTTATAACTGATATTGGCGATGAACTCATAAATGAGGTAGAGTATGAAAAACCAACAGGTGTAAAAGCTATATTTATTGATTTTTAATATGAAAGAAATAATATACGAGGAAAATACAAACGATAATACAGAAGAGGGTACAGAAGAAAATACAGAAGAAGATATAAGAGAAAATTCTGAAGAACATATAGAAGAAAATAACTCAGATCAAAACACACGGGAATCTGATTCAAATTTTTCTGCTAAAAAATCTTTGGGTCAAAACTTTTTACACTCACCGCAAGCTATATCTGCAATGGTTTTTGCTACAGATATAAAAAAGGGGGATGTCATACTAGAAATTGGCCCCGGAAAAGGTGCATTAACAGTAAAACTACTTGAATCGGGCGCAAAAGTTATAGCTTTTGAAAAGGATGATAGGGCAATTCCATTTTTACGTAAAAAATTCCCAGATGAAATAAAAAAAGGTGATTTAACAATAGTTCATGAGGATATATTGAAACTAGATATTGAAAATAATCCTTATTTTAAGGCTTCAAAATACAAAATATCGGCGAATATACCGTATTATATAACTGGAGAACTACTAAGAAAATTTCTAGAAAGTAACAATCAACCAGAAAAAATGGTTCTTATGCTACAAAAAGAGGTTGCAAGGAGGATTGTAGGTGAAGAAAGCAAAAAAACCGATAAAAATGGGGTTAAAATCAAAAAAGAGAGCATATTATCTATATCTGTAAAGGCATATGGCACTCCAAAATACATAACTACAGTTTCAAGAAAGTTTTTTAGACCGGTACCAAACGTAGATTCAGCGATTTTAGCTATAAATAACATATCCAAAGACTTTTTCTATGAAAAAGATATGAAAATTGATGAAAATAAGTTTTTTGAAGTGGTAAAAGCAGGATTTGCACACAAAAGAAAGATAGTTGTCAAAAATCTTGAAGAAATAATTGATAAAGAGACTCTAAAAAGGGTGTGGATTGAACTTAAAATAGATACCAATGTCCGAGCTGAAGAACTTTCTTTGTCTGATTGGAAAAATATAGCTTTGAATACAAATTGTTTTCCACAGAAATCGCTATAAAAAAGCATATTTTACTTAATTTTTTGATATAATTTAGGGAGTATGCCGAATACTACCCAAATTAGAATTGGTCTAATGATTTTTTCTGCCATAATTATAGTTACAGGTGCTTTCTTTTTGGCAGAATACAAAAATAAAAAAACAGAAAAGTTGGCATATTCGTCTGTAATAGCAACTTCATCTGAAGAGATATTTCAAAACCAAGATGCAGATAGTGATAATGATGGTTTAAAGGATTGGGAAGAGATTCTACTAGGCACAAATCCAAATGACTCTGACACTGATAAAGATGGCACAAATGATGGTAAAGAAGTTTCTCTAAGAAGAAATCCTTTAGTAAAAGGACCAAAAGATAGTGAAAAAGATGTTACTGCAACTGGTGACAAAAAGGTTGAATTAGCCCCAATAGATTTGTTTGCTAGAAACTTCTTTGCAAGATATATGGAATTAAAACAAGCTGGAGTTTCACAAGATAAAACTAGTCAGCAAGAATTGGCAAACATGGTTATCCAACAAGGTGTTGTACTAGCTCTTCCCAAAACATATACAATGAAAGATATTCAAACATCTAGCAACATTTCAAAAGAATATATTTCGAACTATGTAGATGAAGTAAATCAAATATTTTTAAATAATCAAAATAAAGGTAGAGATGAAAGTGCTATAGCAAAAGAAAGTATAGAAAAAGAAAATCCAGATATATTAAAAGAAATCGATCCTATCATAGCTACATACAAGAGGGTAATAGCAGGTCTACTCAAGGTAAAAGCACCTTATAATCTCTCAGAAAATCATTTAAATATAGTGAATGCAATGAGTGGTTTCTTATTTGTTGCAGAATCACTTAGAAAATCTGATAAAGATGCACTAGTGGCTTTACAAGGTGCATCTAGACAACTGGATTCAGCAAAAGCATTGAATGCTAGCCTTTCACTAATGAGAAGTTATAAAAAGTAATGAGAAATATATTTCAAAAAATAATATTAAGTTTTGTAACAATCATTATTGTATTGTCTCCTTTACTTATTGCTCCAAAAACAAGTTTCGCTGTACTTGGCGCAGGAGATACAGTTATAGAAGTTGGACCAAGTCTATATCAACAGATAGCAAACACAGCAAATAGCACAGCTACATCATTTTCAACATATTCCGTTCAATTTAAGGAATTCGTACTCGATGGTCTAGCAGTTGCCTTAACAAAACAAATAATCAGGCAATTAACATCTAGTATTGTTAATTGGATAAATTCTGGATTCGAAGGTAGTCCATCTTTCATATCTGATCCTGGATCATTCTTTCTAGATGTTGCAGATCAAGTAACTGGAGCATTTCTATCAAAATACGGTGGACCACTAGTAGATCTTTGTTCACCTTTTAGTATAGACATACGTTTGGCTTTAGCATTTAAATACAGACCATATAATCCAAAAAGATATACTTGTACCTTAAATACAATAATAAAAAATAGTAAAAATGCAGTAAATGGAGCTAGTATAAATGGTTTTACAGCGGGAGATTTTAAACAGGGTGGATGGCCAGCTTTTGTAACTATGACTACAGAACCTCAGAACAATCAGATAGGTGCTTATCTAGAAGCCGATAATGAACTATCTATAAAGGTTGCAAATGCACAAATAGAAAAGAAACAGGAAGTTAATCAGGGTAGAGGATTCTTGTCATGGAAAGAATGTAAAACTGTACCTCCAGCAAATCAGATACAAGGTGCAAATCAAGGAACAGGAGAGGGTACAGTTACTGCGGATGATTCTGCTGGTAGTGGTGAAGTAAGTCAAAATACAACCAGTTCGACAGGCCAAGCACAAGTCTCTGCTGGTACAAAAGTATGTACAACAAAAACTCCTGGATCAGTTATAGAGGGACAATTACAACATAGTCTTGGCGGACCGTTGCGTGAACTTGAACTTGCTGATGAAATAAATGAAATTGTAAACGCTCTGTTTGCTCAGCTTGTAACTCAAGTTCTACAGAAGGGATTGTCTGGTGTAAGTGGAAGTGGTTCAGGGGATAATGGTTCATACATAAATCAGATACAGAAAGAAGCAAATGATTCAAAGATAAATGATCAATTAATGCCAATAAAGACTGAGCTTTTGAAAAATATAGAAACTTATATCCAAAATACAGTTCAATATAGAGATTGGAGAAATAAAACATTTGACCTATTCTCAAATGTCACAAAAACATATGAATCAGCAAAAGCTTGTTATGCTACAAAAATTGCCGATCCGAACTTACAATTATCTATAACACAAAAGTCTGCAGCACAGGGAATGATAGATTATATAAGTGGAATTCAAAATGAAATAAGACCAGAAATAGGTAAAAGCTTATCACAAAAGACAACCGAACTACTCGACAAAGCAAAACAGTCTGACGATAGACTAAATAAATTAAATGAAATAAAGACAAAAGCAAACAATGCTACAACTGTAAATGAAATAAATGAACCAAGCAGACTTTATGGTGAAATGTTACAGAGTCAGAGTTTAACATCAGCAAAGGATATAATAGAGGCACAACAGGAATACGATACGCTTATAAATTTTGCAAGCCCTTTCCAACAAGATGCAAACAGGAGAGTACAGGAATGTGGAATATTCCCAACAAATATAAGATAAATGATTAATAAAAATAAAAAATCAATACTTATAATATTATGTGTGGTGATACTAGCCATAATAGTATTGCCTCATTTTGCGATAGCACAAGAAGTAAAACTTGATCAAGGAGTAGCCATAGGACTTATACCAAGAAGTGTAATAAACAATATATTGAGTTGGATATCATATATGATACTAACTTTTACATCAAATCTAGTTACTATAAGTGGAACACTTTTGAGTCTTTCCATAAAACTAACTTTAAACATAAAGAGTATATACACTGGGGTTAGTAGTATAGAAACACTCTGGAGAACAATTAGGGATTTATCTAGTATGTTTATTATTTTTATACTACTTTTTGAATCAATAAAAATGATTCTTGGTATGAAAGGTGTTGGTTTTAGTCAGACAGTCGTAAAGATCTTTATTGCTGGAATACTGATAAACTTTAGTCTTTTCTTCTGCAAAATAATCATTGATGCTTCCAATCTAGTTTCTATACAATTTTACAATGCCATTACACCAACAACATCTCAGACACTGAGTGTCCAATCTGTATTTGAAGACGGAGGTCTATCAAACACTTTTATGCAGAGTTTAAAAATACCAACTATATATAGCACGGTAAAATTTGCTAAGGGTGCAGATGTTAGTGCTGGAATAATAGTAGCAACAATAGGTGGAGTAATAATGATGATAACAGCATCATTGAGTTTCTTTGCGGCAAGTATTGCATTTATAATCAGGACAGGACTACTCTTATTTGTAATGACACTTTCTCCATTGTATTTTGCCGGAATGATATTCCCTGAGATAAAAAAGAAAGTATCCGAACGAATACTAGGCATGCTTATCAATCAGTGTTTGTTCATGCCTGTATATCTATTTCTACTTTATATTGCATTAAAGATAATTACTGATAGTAATTTCATGAATATATTTAACACTACGGGACAAGCACAAAGTAGTAGTTTCGGAACTATAACTATAGGTATAGCGATCCAGTACATAATCGCACTTATGTTTATAAATGCACCACTAGTAGCTGCTATAGAATTTGGAGGAATGGGAATGAAGTGGGCACCACAGCTTGATAAGATAAGCAAGTCATTTGGTGGAATGTTGGGTAGAAATACTATTGGTAAATGGAGTGGTAGCTTAGGTTCAAAATTTGATAACATGGCTGCTGTGGCACAAGGATCGAAGGTCGGTAGGGGAGCAAGTACAGTTCTTAGAACTCTTGGAATCAGTCAAGCTGTAAGAGGTGGTCTAAGTAGTATGGAGAAAAACAAATATGGCAGTACACAAAGCTATGGTGATGTAAAAAAAGAGAATAAAGATAGAGCAAAAGAAGTTGCTGGTGTTCAGAGAACTAGATTACAAAATTCATATCTTGCACCAGGTCTAGGATCAAAAACACCACATATAACTCCACCACTTTTGACTAGTGAACAGAAAAAGAATTTTGTTACTGCAGTTGGTAAAATGGGAGGTAAAGATTTTGAAAATTCAGAGCTAGAAACGCTGATTGATCCATATTTTGTAAGACATTTAAATTCGAAACAAGTTGATTCTATTTTGGATGCAGACTACCTATTACCTGAGGAAAAAGATAAGTTTAGAAAAGCAAGAATGGATAATGTGATACTAACACTAGATAGTGGGGTATTGGATGATATAAAGGACGTTATGAAAGGTATATCTGGTAAAGAACTTTCAAAACTAACTACGTCAAAATATGAAAAGGGTGGCTTGGTTGTCAATGGTTCAGATGTAATTACTAAGGATGATGTTATCGATCAACTAACTACAAGCCAACTTCAAGAAATGAGAGATATAAGTGGTGATATAAAAGCCAAAATTGGTAAAAGAATAGGGGGATTACCGGCTGGAGCAAAACATAAAGCATCTGGTTTTATTAAAAAGAATCTCGTTGAATGGTCATAAAATTATATGAATGAAAATATATACAAACAAATACCAGAAGACATAATGAAAGCAATAAATAGCTCAGATGTCTATACTGCCTTAGAAAAAATAGGTGATGATTTTGATTTGAATATCGATCAGATTGGTCAATTAAATTATTTAACTGAACAGGTAATGATAGGTATACTAAAATCTGACAAGTATATTGATACTGTTTCGGAAGAGCTTGAAATAAATCGTAGTAAAGCTCGTGATGTTGCTGAGTCGGTAAATAAAATGATTTTTCTACCTATAAGAGAGTCGATGAGGAGGATGCAGGATATATCGAACGGTGATGTGACACCCCCACCTCCAAGACCTGTTATAAAAGCTCCTGCTATCACAACAGAACCTTCAACTTCAGCACAGATCAAAAAAGAAGAAGTTATTTTGCCTAATAAACAAGAAGTAGTTTTTAGTACAAATACTGCAGATGCTAAAAGTGGTGTAGATATTCAAAACAATATAGATCCACAAATTAATATAAATACTCAAAACAATACTGAAACATCTAGAAAGGAAATAGGGGAGATAGAAAAAATGGGTAACTTCACTATTGATAAACACGATATCAATGAACCACAATTTGACGATACCTCATCTGATCAAAATATAGCAAAAGAAGATATGCTAAAGGTGATAGAAGAACCAGAAAAAATAGTTGAGCATTTATTACCAAGTGGTTCAGATAAAAAAGAACCTATAGTAATAAAAACAGTACCGGGACATAGGGACGATCCATATAGAGAGCCTTTAATATAATGCTATAATATACACATGCGTTTTCAAGTTCCACAATTTATCGAAGTTGAGGACAAGATCTTCGGACCACTTACTTTGAAACAATTCATATATCTTGCAGGAGGTGCAGGTATATCGTTTGCAATATACAGACTATTTTCTTCATTTTTATATTCAGCTCTACCTATAATATTGATAATGGGATTTTCTTTTGCTTTAGCTTTTTATAAAATAAACAATAAGCCTTTTATATTTGTAGTTGAAGCTGCATTCAAATACTTTTTTTCTTCGAAACTATACATCTGGAGAAAAGTCGAAGTGAAGAAAGGGGACAGTGAAGAAAAGAAAGATGCAAAAGAATATGCATCTATTATGGTTCCAAAAATCTCAGATAGTAAATTGAAAGATTTAACTTGGAGTTTGGATATAAAAGAAAGTATGTATACAAATAAAAATCAAAAATAATGGCACAAGAAACAAAAACAACACAAGAGTTCGTACCTATTCAGGAAATAAGAGATGGGGTAGTTATACTGAAAGATGGATCTATGAGATCTTTAGTATTGGCATCATCTCTAAACTTTGCTCTAAAATCCCTAGATGAGCAGAACTCTATAATATTTCAATTTCAAAACTTTTTGAACTCTCTAGATTTCTCTGTGCAGATATTTGTTCAATCAAAAAGACTAGATATAAGGCCATATATAGCTCTTCTAGAAGAAAGATACAAGGAGCAGATGACAGAACTTATGAAAATCCAAACTAGAGAATATATAGAATTTATAAAAACTTTTGTCGAAAATTCAAACATCATGACAAAAAGCTTTTTTATAGTAATTCCATACAATCCTCCAGTTATAAGTTCAAAAAATAATCCATTGAGAAACTTCGTCGGCAATAAAGATGGAGGAAAGATCCTTGAAAATAGCGAATTTGATGAATATAGAAGCCAACTAGAGCAGAGAGTAGGGGTTGTAGAACAAGGACTAGTGAGATGTGGAATAAGAGTTGCTGAGCTTGGAACAGAAGAGGTGGTAGAATTGTATTATAAGATATTCAATCCAGGTGAAACTGAGAAACCTATTCAAATAAATTAAATAAAAATATGAGCTTTTTTAGTAAAATACTTGGTAAAAAAGAAGAAAAGGATCCAATAGTGTCTCTTATGCCACAAGAGATATATGAAGCTGGCGTCCTAGAACTAAAAGATGTTATAGCTCCATCGGCACTTAAGATAAGCCCAAAAGAAATAAACCTTGGTGAAAAAGTAGCTAGAACATTCTTTGTGATTTCATATCCTAGATTTTTATCAGAAAGTTGGTTTGCTCCTATCATAAATCTAGATAAAATATTTAACATTTCTATTTTTATACACCCTGTCGATACAGCAAAAGTACTTAGACATTTCCAAAAGAAAGTTGCTGAGGTTCAAAGTCAGATATCACAAAGGGAAGAGAAGGGTCTAGTTCGTGACCCTATGCTTGATACTGCATATCAAGACCTTGAGGCACTCAGAGATAACCTAATGCAAGCTCAAGAAAAAATATTTGATGTTGGAGTTTATATAACCATATATGGAGACACAAGTGCAGAATTGGATAAATTGGAATCAGAAATTAAATCTATATTGGAATCAAAATTGGTATATTTGAAACCAGCTCTATTTCAACAAGAAAGCGGATACAAGAGTGTTCTTCCTATTGCAGACGATCAACTATCTGTACACTCAAAACTCAATTCATCTCCATTATCATCACTATTTCCCTTTGTATCATTTGACCTAACTTCAGACAAAGGAATACTCTATGGAATAAATAGACACAATTCTTCACTAGTACTTTTTGATAGATTTCTTCTAGAAAATTACAATTCTGTGACTTTTGCAAAAGCTGGTGCAGGTAAGTCATATTGTACAAAGCTCGAAATACTTAGAACACTGATGTTTGATACAGAAGTAATAGTTATTGACCCTGAAAAAGAGTATGAATATATGGCTGAAGCAACAGGTGGTAAGTATTTTAATATTTCTCTAAATTCAGAACATCATATAAATCCGTTTGATCTTCCTATTGCTAGAGAAGACGAGTCTCCAGCTGATGTATTGAGATCAAATATCATAAACTTGGTCGGATTGTTTAGAATAATGCTTGGTGGATTGACTCAAGAAGAGGATGCGATCATAGATAGAGCAATTACAGAAACATATGCGCTAAAAGATATTACTGCAGAATCAAACTTCAAGAATGTTGAGCCACCACTTCTATCAGATTTCGAACTTGTACTAGCAGGTATGGAGGGGGCTCAGTCACTAGTAGATAGACTTAGCAAATATACAAAGGGAACATGGTCTGGCTTTATAAACCGACCTTCAAATGTAGATATAAATAAAAAGTTTGTAGTATTTTCACTTAGAGATATGGAGGATGAATTGAAACCTGTGGCTATGTATATAGTTACACATTATATATGGAATGCTGTTAGAAAAAATCTAAAGAAAAGACTTCTAGTGATAGATGAGGCTTGGTGGATGATGAAATCCGAAGACACAGCTTCTTTCTTACTAGGTCTTGCAAAAAGAGGTAGAAAATACTATTTGGGACTAGCAACTATCACACAAGACGTAGATGATTTCTTGAAATCTCCATATGGTTTACCGATAATTACAAACTCATCTATTCAAATTCTTTTGAAACAGTCTCCATCATCAATAGATAATATTCAAAAAACATTCAATCTTACAGATGAAGAAAAATACCTATTGCTAGAATCGGATGTAGGGGAGGGTATATTCTTTGTTGGTCTAAAACACGTTGCTTTAAAAATAGTAGCTTCATATACAGAAGATCAGATCATTACAACAAACCCAGCCCAAGTATTGGCCATAAAAAGAGCAAAGAAAGATTTGGAAGAAAGTGAATCAGCAACACTTGCGGAGGGAAATAGGATAAAATAGGTACATGGAAGATAATGGTAATAAAAAAGGAGATTTGGGTACTAAAGAGAGTATATTTTTAATCCTATTAGCTTTAGTTGCCGATTTGTCTACCCTTATTCCGCTTGTAGGGGATTTTGTTGGTCCATTATTTTGGACTTTTATAACAGTGTACTTTTGGAAAAAAGGTATGGGTATTATCAATTGGAGGAGATTTGCTCCATCTATAGTGTCTTTTATTGCTGAACTTATACCCATAATACAATCTCTACCATCTATTGTTGTTTGTATGGTTATTATTGTATTTTTAACAAAAATAGAGAAGAAAACTGGTATTTCTGTTACAAATATTGTAAATAAAAAGATAATACCAAAAAGACCTATTGCTAGAATACCTTTAAATATAGACGGTTCTAGACCTCCAAGACTAACAGAGTAATAAAATTGAGGAAATCCACTCATTTATTGAGTATAAATATGATAAAATATAATAGATGAACTTCTTCATAAGACAATTTATATTTATAGTATTTTTATTGATTATGGTTTTTCCAGTGATAGGAAAAGCTCAGGCTCCAAACCCTATAGATAGTGTAAGTATTAGTATCGACCCTGAAACACCCGTACCAGGTAAAAACGCGATTATAAAACTCGTTAGCTACAATATAGACCTAAATTCTTCAAACATAGTCTGGCAAGTTGGAGGTAAAACTGTATCTAAAGGTGTTGGTATAAATAAGCTAAATATCATAGCCCCACCTATAGGCAAGGTTTCAAATATAATAGCTATAATATCTACAGTAGATGGTAGAGAGATAAAAAAGGGTATAAATGTAAAATCAAGTGACACAGATCTAGTGTGGGAAACAGATGGTTTTATACCTCCATTTTATGAAGGTAAATCACTCTTTTCATATCAAAACACAATAAAGATAATAGCGATTCCCCACATGCAAGGAAACCAGGGTAGAGAGGCTGATCCTAAGTCTCTCTCATATAAGTGGACTGTAAACAACAGGGTGATGCAGGATCAATCTGGATATGGCAAACAAACATTATTAATAAAAGATGAATTGCCTGTAGATTTGAATATAGAAGTAGAAATATTGAGCAGAGATGGTAACCAAAAGAGTGTTTCAACTATAGCACTTGCACCGGGTGATCCTAGTATTTCACTATACGAAGAAGATCCTCTATATGGTGTTTATTATAATAGTGCACTATCAGACAATAAAGTACTTAAAAATAATGAATTGAGTGTATTGTCTGTTCCTTACTATTTTAATAAAAAAAAGAATTCTGATGTTTCTAGAATTTGGAGTATAAACAGTATAGAACAAACTGATTTGAAAAATAATGATAATATAACACTTAGGACAAACCAAAATTCTGAAGGAAGATCGAGTATATCTTTGGAAATAAGAGGGGTAGACAATATTCTTCAAGGAGCAAAGAAACAGATTGATGTATTTTTCAATAAATCAAAAAGTGAAAATAACATAACATTTTAAATATGAAAAAAATACTAGTATTTATAATAGCTATAACAATTCTACTCTTGGGAGTAAGTGATGTTCAAGCAAAAATAGTTGAGGATTATAAACTCCTCGAACCTTTGCCATGTATAGAAGGTGGTGGTACAAATTGTATAAGTACAACAATAGAAACAATACCTTTTGATGGGTATGTAGGATATGTATATAGATTTTCCATAGCTCTAGCTGTATTTTTAACTGTAGTAATGATGATAATTGGAGGATTTGAATATATGTTTGCAGAATCTTTTACAAGCAAGAGCTCTGCAAAAGATAAAATGAAAAATGCAGCACTAGGTCTAGGAGGTGTCTTGGTATCGTATCTAGTATTACAAACTATAGACCCTAGACTAGTACAACTCGGTGTCGATATAGAACCTATAAATGTACAAAACCTAAAGGCTGAGAATGTCGATGAATTTAAAAACCAGTTAGCGAGCGATATGGAAAAAATCTCGCTAGAATCGCTTAGAAACATAGGTACTATACAAGACAATAAAGATAAAAAAAATGTAGCCATTGCAGATTTGGAACAAAAAATAAAGGATACTACTGACCCAGAAGAACTTTATCAATTAAAAACAGATTTAGAAAAATTGAAAGTTGAATCAAAAGCTCTAGAATCAGAGCAAAGTAAAGAGATATACAGAGCAATAGCGCTTTCTAGTTTTAAAAATTCAATATCAATAATTGACGATTCAAATAATTATAAAAAATCCGCACTAAATTCTTTGGCAACTTTCAACGCTGATGATGAATTAAAACAAACCTTATTACCCATAAGTGAAACATACAGTAAATATACACCGAAAATGGGAATAGAAGACAAGCAAAGTATAGATAAAGAAAATAAGTTTTTTAACGACCAAATAAAAAAAGAGCAAGATCTTATGTTACTCATAAACAAGCAGAAGGACGCTGGGAATTACGGTGCTTATCTTGTGGATTTAAGAAAAGAGTATGAAGCAGTTAAAGACTCAGGAACCGGTAATACTGAGATTGATAAATTATACAGTGAGATTCTAAAATCAAGAATCAATAAAATAAATATTATTCTTGGTAAAAAACAATGAAAAAAATAACAACTATATCTATAATATTGTTTATTATTGCAGTATTAGCCGGGGCCTATTACTGGTTCTTTTTAAGAAGTAATAGTGACAGTACAAAAAAAGTAGATCCTCAGTCTATAGTCCAAGGCTTCAACCCTTTCAGTAGAAGTAGTATTTTAGTAACGAACAATAATTCAAATACCGGTTCTAGTACAGTTAAAAATACACAAACTGTAGAAGATAGACCTTTGGCAAAATTAAGAAAGATTAGCGACACACCAGTAGGAGGTATGTCAGCAAGTTCTACAGTATTGAGATATGTAGATAGAGGTCTTGGGCATGTATATGAAATAGGGGCAACTTCTACAAATCCAGAAAAGATATCGAACACTACCATACCTAGAGTTTATGAGAGTTATTGGAATAAAAATCTAAACCAAGTTGTATTTAGATATATAAAAGCAGATAGTGACAATATAGTAAATTTTTTTGGTGAAATAAAAAGCATAAAAAATTCATCTAGTACTCCAGATACAACAAAGTATGAAATAAAAGGTAAATTCCTATCGAGCAATATATCGCAAATAGCAGTTTCGCCAAAAGGGGATAGGATATTTACCTTTAATATTGAAAATGGTGGTGGTATAGGATACATATCAAATTTTGATGAAACAAAAAGGATAAAACTATTTGATACGCCTATGACTCAAGTAAAGGTAGAGTGGCCAACTGAAGGCTTTGTAACTCTAACAACAAAATCATCGAGTGCTTCTTTTGGTTATATGTACGCAATAGACACAAAAACTGGTGCAATAAACAAAATACTTACAGGCAGCAATGGTTTTTCCACAAAACCTAGTTTGGACTTAAAGAAAGTGATGTATTCAAAGAGTGTAAATAATGGTCTTAAAACATATGTGTATGATTTATCCAAGGGTAGTACTGTAGAAACAGTTTTTAATACACTACCTGAAAAATGTGTTTGGAGTAATATAAGAAAAAATGAAGCGTATTGTGCAGTTCCTACATCTTTTAAAGATGGTAATTATCCTGATGATTGGTACAGAGGGAATGTATCGTTCATAGATCAAATATGGCACATAGATACAGACACAGGTGAAGTACATATGCTTGCAAACCCACTAGTAACATCTGACACTATAATAGATGCTGTAAATCTAAAGCTGGATCAAAAAGAAAATAACCTATACTTTATAAATAAGTATGATTTGAGTCTTTGGGTGCTTGATCTAAACAAATAGCTATCTTAGGTGAAATCTTCTAACGTAAACCTCTTGTGCTAGTGTAAACAAACTAGTAACTGTCCAATAAAGAGCGACAACTGAAGATATCTTGTATGAGATAAGAAAAACCATTATAGGAAAGAAGAATTTCATATTTTTTGTCATGTTTTGAGCTATATCAGCAGGATTGTTGGAATTTGGAACAGTTTTTATGGTTCTTGTAGCTGGAGAAAAGTGTAATTGTAGAAATTGAGATATAGAAGCAATAACTGACATTGCTATATTTCTTACACTTATATCAACAAAACCTAAGAAATGCATATTTACGCTTGGTATTGCCACAAAACTATATAGAAGTGTCTCATCTACCTTTGGTAAACCTGAATGTATAAATATAGAGTATAGTGCATACACGATAGGTAACTGTAGAAACAATAGAAAGAAACTTGAGAATGGGCTTATACCTTTTTGTTTATATAAAGCCATGGTCTGCAAAGCCTGGGCTTGTCTATCATCACCTGTCTTTTGTCTTATCTTTGCGAGTTCAGGTTCTACTTCTTTCATTCTAACCTGAGTAATTATAGATTTCTTTGAAAGAGGGAAGAGTATTAGTCTGACTATTATAGTAAATATAATTACGGCCACACCCGCATCCATCCATGGGAAAACGTCCATTAAAAAAATCAGCCCATTGTAAAGTGGGTTAAATATAAGATCATGATATATAAATGAGAACATACAACTATTCTACTTTAAAATACCTGATTTAACAAAAATATTTTTAATTTGTTCCTGCAAATCATTGAAAGATAGTTTTTCTGAGCCTGATTTCATAATAACAAGCCCTGATATATCACCGTTTATCTTAGTAATAAAAGTCTTGATTATAGAATACACTCTTCTCCTAATCTTATTTCTACCCACAGCACTCTTTGAAACTTTTTTTGAAACAGATACAGAAAAACCATGTGTGCCATGGGTTTTAAGTATTTTTAATACTGCAATAGGAGAGTGGTAGGGTAAACCCTTATCCATGACCAACATAAAAGCTGATTTTGTTAGCCTATTACTCTTAGAAAGCATATTAAATAGCTATTTTCTTTCTACCTTTAGTTCTTCTGCGCTTTAGTACATTTCTTCCGCCACTTGTTTTTGTTCTAACTAGAAAACCATGTGACTTTGCGCGCTTTCTTTTCTTTGGTTGATATGTAAATGACATAGTGAAAGTACTATATACCATAATCTATAAGTTATCAACATGTTTATTAAACTTGCACAAGTTTGCTATTTTTTAATCCAGTATATACTAGTATTATCTTTTTAATTTATTTTTCTTAAATTTATAAAAACAAAATGCACGACTACAATAAATTATGGGAAAATGCTCTTTTAGAAATCAGTACATCTGTTTCTCCAGCAAATTTTTCTACTTGGTTTAACGATACCTACATACTAAAACAAGAAGAGGGAGTTATTTATCTAGGCGTACCAAATCCTTTTACTAGAGATTGGTTGTATACAAAATTTCATAACACAATATTAAAAATATTAAGACAGATGGATGAGCAGGTAAGGGGACTTGAATATGTGATACTCAAAGAATCAGAGAAGAGACGTGTAGAAGAAAGAAAAAAGGCTCAACCAACACCTACTATATCTATTCCTTTGCAGGATTTCTATATAAACAAAGACGACAATCTAAATCCAAGGTATATTTTTGATAATTTTGTTGTTGGACCATTCAACGAACTCGCTCATGCTGCATCAAAAATGGTTGTTAAGAGTCCTGGAACAGCTTATAACCCTCTATTTATATATGGAAATGCGGGACATGGTAAAACACACCTTATACAAGCAGTAGGCAACCATATAAAGAAAGAACATCCTCATAAAAAAGTATTCTATTTAACATCAGAAAGGTTTGGTTCTGAATACTTTACAGCACTACAGAGTAATAAAGCTCAGCAATTCAAAGAGAAATACAGAAAATACGACGTTATTATAATGGATGATGTTCAATTCTTTGCTAGCAAAGAAAAGTTTCAAGAGGAACTATTCCATTTATTCAATACATTCCATGATACAAATAGACAGTTAGTATTCTCGTCTGATAAACACCCTCACTTTATACCAGGATTGGAAGAGAGGTTAAAGTCTCGTTTCAGTATGGGAATGATAATAGATATTCCAACTCCAGATCAAGAGTCTAGAATGGCTATACTAAAAGCTAAAATACTTTCAAATAACATTATAATAACTGATGAAATAATAGAATTCTTAGCAACAACAATAGAAAGCAATGTTAGAGAGTTGGAAGGTGTGGCAAATGCAGTCGTTTGCCAAACTCAGCTCAAAAACCGACCTCTAACCATACTTGAAATAAAGAACCTTATAAAAAACAATGCAAAACCAAAGAAAAACATATCTATTAAAGATGTAGTAAAGATTGTTTCTGGTTTTTATAATGTGGACGAAGAAAGTGTTTATGATAAAACCAGAAAGAAAGAAGTTGTTAAACCAAGACAGGTAATAATGTATATATTAAGAGAGGATTTGAATATTTCATTTCCATCGATAGGTGAGAAGATGGGTAGGAGAGACCACACTACAGTTATACACTCATGTGAAAAGATAAAAGAGGAGATGAAATCAAACAATGTTCTTTTGGAAGAAATTTCCCAGATTAGATCTATGTTATAAATGTTGATAACTTTGTGGATAAATTGTGATTAAAATACTGATATCTTGTATATATTTTATTGAAAAATAAGACTAGAATAGTAAATGTAAAAAGTTATTAAAAATAGGTAGTTAGTTTTCCACAACATAGTGTTTGAAAAGTGAGGCTTTAAATATAGATTAAATCGACTTATCACCATATCCACAGGACTAATAGTAATAATAATCTTTATATATAAATATATGAAAATAGAATGTGCACAAGATAAGATTAAGGAAGTTATAGACATGGTAAGTAAGGTTTCTGGTAAACACATGACCTTACCAGTATTGTCTTGTGTACTTATCACTGCAAATAAAAACAACACTATAACCTTCAAGTCTACAAATCTAGATATAGGTCTAGAAGTTACTATACCAGCCAAGGTTGATACTGAAGGTGTTGTTGCTGTACCAAGTTCAGTCATAGCTTCTTTTATTTCAAATATGCCATTTTCTGACAAACCAATAAAGATAGAATTAAAAGAAGGTAATATTGTAATTTCAAATTCAAAAACTTCCGGAACAATAAAGTCTCAACCAAATGAAGATTTCCCTACAATACCTAGAGTAAATTCTGAAAATAGGTTTTCTATAAATGCTACAGATTTTGTTAAGGGATTAAAATCAGTATGGTACAGTTCATCGATTTCTAGTATAAAACCAGAATTATCAAGTGTTTATATATATTGCGAAGGAGAATTCGTGGTTTTTGTTGCTACTGACTCATTTAGATTGGCAGAAAAGAAAGTTAGAATAAAAAAGAGTAGCGATTTTGATCAAATATTGATACCACACAAAAATATCCCCGATATTATAAACGTACTAGATAAAGTAAATGGGGAAGTTGATGTTGTTTTGGATAAAAACCAAGTTTCATTTAGTTATAAAGATGTTTTTCTTGTTTCAAGAGTAGTGGATGGAGTATTTCCAGACTATAAACAAATAATTCCAAAACAGTACGCTACAGAAATAACCGTTTTAAAACAAGATTTTGTTAATACTTTAAAATTATCTAATGTTTTCTCAGATAAATTCAATCAAGTGAATATTAAAATAGACTCCAAAGACAAAATTTGCCAGATTAAGACAAAAAATAATGATATTGGAGAGAATACCTCAATAATCGATTCAAGCATCACTGGCGACAGTATAGAGATAAATTTCAATTATAAATATATTATAGATTGCTTCCAATCAATAAACTCAGATAGTGTTACTTTATCTTTTAGTGGATTGAATCGTCCTATGGTTATAAATCCAGTATCAGATCAAACATTTAGATATCTAGTAATGCCAATGAATAGGTAGTTATAATATGAAGAATATATCTAGCTTCTTTTCTTCATTTAACAATAAAGCTTCTATTGAGATAAATAAAAGGCTTATTATTTCTTCAATAATAAAAAAATATATAAATATTGATATAGACATAAAAAACATAACTGTAGTAAATGGGATAGTTAATATAAAAACCTCAAATATTATAAAAAACGAGATAGTAATAAAGAAAAGTAAGATACTAGAAGATATAAATAATTCAATAAAAGATAATATATCCAATATAAAATAGATTAGTTTGAAACATCTATACTTGTTTCACTTTCCCCTCTATTTAATACCGTATCGTAAACAACTACTCTTATATCATTTTTACCAGAATAAAGACCTATATCGTTCGGGTTTATACTAAAGAATTTTTGACCAGATTCATTTGAAGCAATAAATTTATCATTTATATATAATTCAGATTTCTTTAATGGATATTTTCCAATTACGTTAAATGAGACATTTATTCTGCTATTTATACTCACTACCATATTTTTAGTAGGGGATTCTATGTTAACTTTTGGAAAGTTTTCAGGTATATGTATATCATCCGTTTCTGTAGGTATAGATATATTTGTTGTTTCTGTGAATCCAGGGTTATTTTTCTTCCAATCAGCAAACCATTTTTGAACTCCATATTCCCAATATTCATACTGTGAATCTTTTTTTGGATCTACAGGCGGTTCACCTAAAGGATCATCTTTTGAAACCCAATGAAGTATGGTGTGAACACTATTAAATACAACATCCTTTTTCAATTCCTTTGGTGTGTATTGTGTTGCTCTTTTACCAGATACTGTATCTATGCTGTAAGCTACTCCACCTTCCCATTTTCCTTTTAGAGTAGGTTTTACATTATCTGGAGTAGGTTCTGGTTTCTTAAAGTATTCTCTTGGTAGTGTAGGGTTTACTTCAGCCATAAATGCACCCCAAACTGGAGCAATTATAAGTCCAGCCACTTTTTTGTCCATAGGTGTATTGTCATTTTTTCCAGCCCAAGCACCTACTACAAGGTTTGGTGTGTATCCTTCTATCCATACATCTCTAAAATCATTTGTAGTACCTGTTTTTATAGCAACAGGTCTACCTCCAAGTGATTCACCAACTGAAATCAAACTATTCATTCTGACTTTTGTATCAGAAAGTATATCTGTTATTTGTCTTGCTATTTGTGGTTGAATACTCTCTGTTGGATCATTTATTGCTTCTTCCAAAACTTTTCCATTACTATCTTCTACTCTTAGTATTGATCTATATTTATTTCTAACACCATCATTTGCAAATACACCATAAGCACTAGTTAGTTCGAGTAAAGAAACCTCACCACCTCCTAGAACAAGTGTTAATCCGTATCTATTTGGATCTTTCAAACTAGATATACCCATAGCTTTTGCGGTATTGAGAGATTCTTGAATTCCTGCAAGATAAAGTGCTTTAACTGCAGGTATGTTTCTAGAGTGAGCCAATGCTTGTCTTATAGTCATAGGGCCTTCGAATATTCCATCATACTCAACAGGGGAATAACATTTTTTAGGATCTATACTATCATCTTTCGGTTTACCTTCTGGTGTACATTGAGTTGAAAATTCAGTTTCAACATCAAAAAGGACAGTGTCAGGAGTATATCCTTTCATAAAAGCTGTAGCATATACGAAAGGTTTAAATGTTGATCCGGGTTGTCTGTATGCTGTAACTACATTAAAATTTCCATCTATTTTTTTATCAAAATAATCTCTAGAACCTACCATAGTTAGGATGTCTCCATTTTTAGGATTTATTGCTACCATTGCAGTGTTGCTTGCATTGAATTGATTTTCTAGTGTTGAAGAAAAGTTTCTTATTACTTTTTCAGCTTTTTCCTGCATCGAAAAATCTAGTGTTGTTATAACTTTCAAACCACCCTCGTCGACTATGTCTGAGCCATATTTATTATTTAAATAATCTCTAACATACATAGAAAAATGGGGAGCTCTGATACCTGTTGTATTTTTCTCTAGAAAAACAACCTTATCTTTTATAGCCAAACTATATTCTGCTTCAGAAATGTATTTTAATTCTTTCATTTTACCCAAAACAATCCTTTGTCTATCATCAAGCTTTTTTTTATTCTGACCATAAGGAGAATAGAAGGTTGGTGCTTGGGGTATTGCAGCGAGATACGCAGATTCTGATATGGTTAAATCCTTTGAACTTTTACCAAAATATGTTCTACTAGCCTCCTCTACACCATATATATTTCCACCATAAGGAGATTCATTTAGATAAATAGACAATATCTGGTCTTTTGTTAAAACCCTCTCTATCTTAAGTGACAGGATCCACTCCTTTAACTTTCTTGTTATTGTTTTGTCTTTTGTTAAAACAGAATTTTTTACTACTTGTTGGGTTATTGTAGATCCACCTTGTGCCAATCCTCCACCTGTAATGTCTACAATTATTGCTCTGAGTATAGCTGTAGGTTCTATTCCTTTATGGTTATAAAAATTATTATCCTCTATCGATATTGTCGCATCTTTTACATGTTTAGATATATTTTCGAATGGTACGATAGTTCTTTTTGCATCACTATGAACATCATAAAGTAGTATTTCGCCTGTTCTATCGTAGATCTTTGTTGATTGGGAGACTTTTCTTGCTTCGAAAGCACTTAAGTCGGGTATTTGAATAGTAGAAAGCCAGATTATTATAAAACCTGAGACAATAAATGCTAAAGCAAAAAACGAGGATATTAACCCTTTTGTATGTTTTTTTATCCAAGAACGGCGCCTAAGCGACATGGCAGAATTGTACCATACATGGTAGATTATGTGCATGTTTTGGTCACAATCAAAAATAATAACAGATGAAAAATTAATAGACAGTTTTTTAAATAGGGGTCTAGAGAATGTTTTTCCAAACAAAGAATTTCTAAAATCTAAATTAATAAAAGGAGAAAAACTCACATTCTATTTAGGAGTTGATCCAACTGGCCCTACTTTACATTTGGGTCATATGATACCAATGTTAAAATTGGCTGAATTACAAAATCTCGGACATCAGATAATTCTACTTATCGGAGATTTTACAGCAATGATAGGTGATCCAACTGATAAAGGAGCCGTAAGAAAAAAGTTAACTAAAGATGAAGTTTTGGAGAATTGTAAGAACTACAAAAAACAAGCTCAAAAAATAATAAACTTCTCTGGAGCAAATAAAGCGTTATTTAAGTTCAATTCAGAATGGCTTTCAAAAATGAATTTTTCTGATGTACTAGAATTATCATCACTTGTTACTGTGGAACAAATGTTAAAGAGAGATATGTTCGATAAGAGAATATCAGAAAAAAAACCTATATTTATACATGAATTCATGTACCCACTTATGCAAGGATATGATTCTGTTGCTATGGGTGTTGATGGGGAAATAGGTGGTAATGATCAGACATTCAATATGCTTATGGGTCGTGATCTTTTAAAAACTCTAAAAAATAAAGAAAAGTTTGTTATTGCAACAAAACTCTTGGTAGATTCATCAGGTAAAAAAATGGGTAAAACAGATGGAAATGCTGTAAATATGGATCAGGGTGCTGAAGAAATATTCGGTAAAGTTATGAGTTGGAGTGATGACATGATCATAAATGCATTTGAGGTTGCAACAAGAGTCTCTATGGATGATATAAGGTCAATGAAGGGTGCTATGGATTCCGGTTCAAATCCAAAAGAGTTTAAAGTGCGTTTGGCAAAAGAGGTAGTATCTATTATTCATGATAGAGAAAGTGCAGAAGTTGCAGAAAAGTCTTTTGATTCTATTTTTAAAAACAAAGAAGTTCCTGAAAATATACAAGAGATTGAGATAGAGAAAGATACACCAATGAGAGATAAGATAGTGGAAAGTGGGGTAGTGTCTTCAAATTCAGAATGGAAGAGACTTATAGATAGCAATGCAATTACACTCTTTCCAAGTGAAGAAGTTATAAAAGATGTTTATTATAAAGTAAATGATACTGTTGTTTTAAGAATAGGTAAAAAGAGATTTGTAAAAATAATAGCAAAATAATAAATACGACTATTGGTTACAAGGTTTGATAAGTGAAAGTAAAAAAGGGGATATCCCCCCTTTTTTTACTTTAAGTTTATTTTATTATTCTTCCCATCTATCACCGAAAGGGTTTATATCCTCATCATCTATCCCCCCATCTTCTGATTCATCTAGTACCTCTTCTGGTTCCTCTGTATCATCAACTGCAACCACAGCTTCATCATCAACCTCTATTATTTTTTCCTCTTCCTCTTTGTTTTCAGGTTTTCCTTTTTTCTTTGTATTTGTATCTTTTGCTTTTGGCATAGCTATTTAAATCAATTACTATTTATTATATGAAGATATTTGTAACAAAATGGAATATTTTTTGCAAATCACAATTTCTGTGGAAAACTTTTTGGTTTGTATGCTAGGTGTGAAAGTGCGATAGCTATAGCATCATATTCATCATCTATCATTTTATTTCTATCATTTTTCGTAGGTATTTTTATAAGCATAGGTAGCATTTTCATTATCTGACTCTTATCACTTTTTCCATCTCCAGTTATTGCCATCTTTATCTGTAGGGGAGTGTATTCAAATACAGGTATTTTTGCTAACAATGCTTCGTAAGTTATTATTCCTCTAGCTTCAGAAACTCTCATTGCTGTCTTTTGATTTTTTGTTATAAACAAAGTTTCTATAGCCAATGCTTCAGGTTTATAGATTTTAATCATCTCCCTCACTCTCAGACCTATCTTTAGGAACCTATCATATATTTCTTCTTTTGGATCAGTAGAAAAACATTCAGAATATACGAGGTTTTCTTTTTGGCTGTGTAACTTTTCTACGATAGCAATGCCCAATCTGTCATATCCTGGATCAATGCCTATTATTATCATTTCTATTCAGCGTTAGTGAATACTTCTTGAACCTCATCATTCTCTTCTAACTCCTCAACCATAGCTTGTAGCTTCTCAATATCTGCATCTTCGAGAGGCATTGTCATACTTGCTTTCATACCTTCAGGAGTTTTTGTAAATGCCCATGCAGCACTACCTTGTGAAGCAAGTTCAGAACCATGTTTAGATAGTATGTGTTTTATTTCTTGAGCAGCCTTATTTCTATTGTCTGTTAAGGCCTCTATCAGTATAGCTACACCACCTGGACCGTAGCACTCATATACAACTGTCTCCATACTAGCGCTATTGTCAGTACTTCCTTTTTTAATAGCCCTATCAATAGTGTCATTTGGCATATTTTCCTTTTTTGCTTTTTCGATCGCTAGTGCCAAACCTGGTGACTTTAGATTTCCACCAGCCTTTTTTGCTTCTACTGTTATAAAACGAACTAATTTACCAAAAATCTTACTCTTTTGAGCATCATTTTTGGCTTTTTGATGTTTAATTTTTGAAAATTTATTATGTCCAGACATAATAGTACATTATCAGATTTTATTTTTTTGTAAAAGTCTTTTAAAGTCTCTCAAGGTGTGACTTTGCTTTTTCTGTAACTACTCTTCCACGCGAAGTTCTCTCCAATAATCCTAATTGTATGAGATATGGTTCGTACACCTCTTCAACTGTGGCTTGCTCTTCTGATAGGGCAGCCGCAATAGTATTTAACCCCACAGGACCGCCATTAAATTTATCTATTATAGCTTTTAGTATTTCTCTATCTGCATTATTTAATCCTATATGATCAACACCGAGCATCGAAAGTGTTTTTTCTACAATATCTTTTGATAAAGCACTCTTTTCTATTTGTGCATAATCTCTACATCTCTTTAAGAAATAGTTTGCAGTTCTAGGTGTAAAACGACTTCTCTGTGCTATTGCACTTACAGCATGTGGGTGAATATCAACCCCTAAAATTTTTGCTGATCTATCTACTATGCTTTCTATTTCTTTTTGCGAATAAAATTCAAGCTTGAAAACTCCACCAGAAAATCTAGAACGCAGAGGGGAGGATATCATTGCGATTCTTGTTGTGGCTGCGATAAGTGTAAATGGTGGAAGTTCTAGCTGTATAGTTCTAGCAGAAGGTCCTTTACCAATTATTATATCTAGATTACCGGATTCCATAGCAGGGTAGAGAACCTCTTCTATAGCTTTATTTAATCTGTGTATTTCATCTATAAACAATATATCTCCTGCAGATAGGTTTGTGAGTATTGATGCTAGGTCTCCAACCTTTAAAATAGCGGGTCCAGACGTTACTTTTATCTGAGTATTCATCTCTTTTGCGATAAGATGAGCAAGTGTTGTTTTTCCTAAACCGGGAGGGCCATAAAATAGTATATGTTCCGGTGGGTGATTACGCTCTTTTGCGGCTCTCAGCAGTATATCTAGGTTGTCTTTTATAGTTTTTTGACCAATATAGTCTGAAAAACGACTTGGTCTAAGTGTTTGGTCTAGATAACCAACTTCCTTTTCTACATTCTGGCTATCTGTAGAGCTGTTTTTGTTAT
>CAZLQL010000005.1:29781-52755 GCA_964561875.1 uncultured Candidatus Saccharibacteria bacterium | reverse complement strand
CCAGTTTACACGGTCAGCTGACCGTGTTTACAAAAAATGGTACAAAAAGTACCACGCAAGGCCGAGGAACGCAGTTCCTCGGCCTTTTAACATATTTAAATACATATATCTATATATAAAACAAAATTTTAAATCTTTTTTTATAACTGATTTTTCAGTATAGAGGTTTTGCCAGTAACAGTATTTTCTGATACTATTTAGAAAAATAAAATACAATGTTAGATATAAAATTCATCAGAGAAAATAAAGAAATAGTAAAAGAAGGTGCTAGAAAAAAGCATGTAAAGATCGATATAGATGAGTTGGTTGGCCTTGATGATACTCGAAGAGCACTTCTTACTGATATAGAAAAGAAACGTGCTGAGCAAAATGCTATGAATAGCAAGATTCAAAAGGCTAGTGAAGAAGAGAGAATGGTGCATATAGAATCAATGAAGCATGTAAAGGCGGGTCTTGATGAAGAAGAGGAAAAACTAAAAGATGTAATGAAGAAGTGGCAAGCACTTATGCTACAGGTTCCAAATGTTCCAGATATATCAGTACCAGATGGAGATACTGATGCTGAAAATAAAGAAATAAAAACTTGGGGAGATAAAACAAATTTTAATTTTGAACCTAAAGATCATATTGAACTTATGACCGCTCTCAAAATGGCTGATTTTGAAAGAGGAGCAAAGGTACATGGTTTCAGAGGATACTTTTTAACTGGTGATGGTGCTAGATTGTGTTTTGCAATATGGAGCTATGCATTGAAATTTTTTGGTGATAAAAATCTAATGCCTATCATGACTCCAACTATTGTTAGAAAAATGGCACTTTATGGTACTGCGCATCTTCCAGGTGATGTAGAAGACTTTTATATGACACAGGACGGTGATGTTCTAGCTGGTACTGCTGAAGTTCCACTTATGTCATTTCATGGAGATGAGACTTTAAATAAGAGTGAATTACCAAAAAGATATTTGGGTTTTTCACCATGCTACAGAAGAGAAGCGGGTTCACATAGTAAAGATGTAAAAGGACTTATCCGTGTACATGAATTCTTTAAATTTGAACAATTGGTATTGTGTGAAGCTAGTCATGAGAAGTCTGTAGAAATTCATGAGGAATTGAATAGAAACACAGAAGAATTTATAGAGTCACTAGGTATACCATATAGAACAGTATTAAATTGTGGTGGAGATCTAGGTCTGGGTCAGGTAAAAAAATATGATATAGAGCTTTGGGTACCAAAAGAAGGTAAGTATAGAGAAATATCATCAGCTTCATATTTCCATGATTTCCAATCAAGAAGATTGAATATAAAATATAAAGATGAGGAGGGTAAATCAAGATATGTCCATTCATTAAATTCTACAGCAATACCAACTCCTAGAATACTAGTTTCACTTATAGAAAATTATCAACAAGCAGATGGAACAATAAAGATACCAGAAGTATTGCAACCTTACTTTGGAAAAGATAAGATTGCTTTAAATGCCAATCTATAAAAGCTCAAAAGTCATACGTTCCCCAAAATACATAGAGAAAAAGAGAAAAATAAGAATACTTCTCTCAATTTTATTTCCTATATCTATATTGTCTATTTTATCTGCCACCATTCTATTTATCAGATCTGACGTTTTTAGTATTAACGAAATAAATATATCTGGTTCTTCTGATAACAGTAAGGTTTTAAGCGAAGTAAATAATATTATTTCAGGCAATTATATAAAGATTTTACCAAAATCAAATATCGCTATATTTCCAAAACAAGATATTGCTTCCTCAACAAAAAATTTATTTAAAGAAATTAAAACAATATCTATACATAGATCAGGTATTAGTTCTATTTCTATAGATATAGAAGAGAAAGATCCTATAGCAATACTGTGTGACGGTTTTGAAGGGGATAGCGATATAAAATGTTTTTTGATAGATAATGAAGGTTTTGCTTATAAACAAGTATTAAATACTAATTACACTAATCTAAATAAATACTATACCACCGCTTTAAATGATAGTGATATACTCGGAAAAAAGTTTCTTGAACCTAGTAGATTGAAAGAATTTGATGATTTTATAAAAGGTATGTCAAAAATCGGTATTATGCCTATCGGTATACTCATAAATGATGGAGGTCAATATGAAATGTATATTGAAGATAATCTACATCAAACAAAAAACGCTTCATCTACTCCAGTTACTATATATATGAATGATAAAGTTTCACTATCAAAAATACTCTACAATTTCCAAGTTTTCTGGAAAAATTATCAAAATACTGTAAAGAATTCAAAGCCTTTTGACTATATAGATATGCGTTTCGGTAATACAGTATTCTATGCAACAAAATAGTTTTTTATCCTCTATATTTTCTGCTATTTTTATAGGATGTATAATTTCTCTTTTTATCCTTTTTGCAATATCGAATAAAGATTTATTATCAAATATAAGGGATTCCAAAATAGAAAATAAACAAGTTACAAAAAATTATTCTCAAAATGAAGAAGATGAAGATTCAACATTTATAAAAAGTTGGAGTAGGGCATATATTTATTCAAAAGATTATGAGGGAGAGGTTATAGAAAAAGCACAAGACTCTCTACCAAAAAGCTATAAACAAGGTGATATTACAGCAAAAGCTTTTGCTGTAGTAGATTTAGATAAGGATATTGTCTTATTGCAAAAAGACACAGATACTCTGTTTCCTATTGCATCTATTACAAAGCTAGTAACTGCTATAGTTGCAGACAATCTTTTTAAAGAAAATAAATATATTGAAATCAATTCAAGAATACTTTCATATAATGGTTCTTCTGCACATTTTAAGATAGGTGAAAGATTTACACCTCAAGAGTTAATATATCCTTTACTCATGGTTTCGAGTAATGATTCTGCTGAAGCATTGGCTCAATCTTATGGAAGAAAGGAATTTATAAAAGAGATGAACGGTTTTGTAAATAAGATAGGTGCATATAAAACATATTTCGTTGATCCTTCGGGTCTCTCTCCACAAAATGTATCTACAGTTTCTGATCTAGTAATAATCATGAAATGGATAATAGATCATAAGCCAGAGATTATAAACATTACTTTACTTAAATCAAAAGAGATAAAGATTCATACTTGGACAAATCCAACACACTTTTTAAATCTTTCTGCATATAGTGGTGGTAAAAATGGATATTTACCAGAAGCGGGTAGAACATCAGTGAGTCTTTGGAGATTGGGTAAGAATAAGAGTTTATATATAAGTGTTATTTTAAATAGTGAAAATAGAGATGCTGATACTTTGAAGACCCTTGACCTTTCGTTCAAATAGTTTTACTTTTTTAGATTTTAATGTAAGGTATATATATGAATTTTTGGCAAAAACTAAAAAAACCTATATTTGTACTTGCACCTATGGCAAATGTTACTGACTCGGCTTTCAGAAGTATAATTGCAAAAAACGGTAAACCGGATGTTATATGGACAGAGTTTGTATCAGCAGACGGTCTCGTTTCTCCTGGAAGAAAAGTTTTACTAAAAGATTTGGAATTTACAAAAAAAGAAAAACCTATAATAGCTCAACTATTTACAGGCCATCCTGAAGCAATGGAAAAAGCTTGTAAAATTGTAAGTAAACTAGGTTTTGATGGGATAGACATAAACATGGGTTGCCCAGATAGGTCAGTAGAAAGACAAGGTGGAGGGGCAGATATGATAAGAAATCCAAAGAGGGCTTTGGAGGTTCTGGAGTCTGCAAGAAGAGGTGCTCCCGACTTGCCAATATCGATCAAAACTAGAATTGGATACAATAAAAATGAGATCGATACCTGGATAGTATTTCTTTTGGAACAAAAACTACCTGTACTCACAGTCCATCTCCGTACTAGAAAAGAAATGTCAGATGTTCCTGCTCATTGGGAGTATATGAAAGATATAATTGCCTTAAGAGATAAGATAAGTCCCGATACTCTCATAATAGGTAATGGTGATATAAAGTCTCTAAAACAAGCAAAAGAGGTAGTTGCAAAGCATGGGTGTGATGGAGTAATGATAGGTAGAGGGATATTTGGTAATCCATGGTTTTTTGCAGGTAAAGAAAATATAGATATTCCTATAGATGAAAGGCTCAATACTCTCGTAAAGCATGCAATTTTATATGAAAAGAATTTGGGAAAAGTGAAGAGTTTTGCTGTAATGAAAAAGCATTTTAAAGCATATATCGGAGGTTTTGAAGGTGCAAAAGAGCTCCGTGCAAAATGTATGGAAGTTAATAATAGTAAGGAGCTTAGAAAGGTAATAAAGGATTATCTTAAGTCTCCAAAGGTAATTTAATGAGTGTTAATAAAGATATTGACTAAATATTTTTTAGAGTTACAATACCAAACGGTATAAACATTCTTCTCAAGGAGGTTTGCTGCAAAAGGATAACTGGAGAAATAGAAAATCATAGGCAAATAAAAAAGAAGAAGTTTTATACCGATTGGCTGAACATTATTTAGAAAGGGGGTGACCTTATCTGGCCCTAACGGGTCGTCAGTTTGCCGGGTGTGGTGTTGATTGCATACACACACCCGGCTTTTTATTATATAAAATACCTATATTTATTTTATTAAAATTGGATATGATACAATATATTTATGTCACAAGTTTTATATAGAAAATACAGGCCAGAAAAGTGGAGTGATGTAATAGGACAAGATCATGTTGTGTCGATTCTAAAATCCTCATCAGAAAATAACAAGATTTCTCATGCTTATCTTTTTACTGGAGGAAGAGGTACTGGAAAAACCACTATAGCTAGAATATTTGCAAAAAGTCTAGGAATAAATCCAAACGATATATATGAGATAGATGCCGCATCAAATAGAGGTATAGATGACATAAGAGAAATAAGAGAAGGTGTACATGTTTTACCCTTAAATTCACCTTATAAGGCGTATATTATCGATGAGGTGCATATGCTTACAAAAGAGGCGTTTAATGCTCTACTCAAGACTCTAGAAGAACCACCTGCTCATGCTGTATTTATACTTGCAACAACAGAAACAGATAAAATACCAGAGACAGTTATATCAAGGTGTCAGGTATTCAATTTTAAAAAGCCAAATCAATCTATTCTAAGAGAAACTATAAGTAATGTAGCCAAAAAAGAAGGTTACACCATAGATCCTAGCGCTAGCGATCTTATATCCATTCTTGCTGATGGATCTTTTAGGGATGGATTGGGATTATTGCAAAAGGTGGTTGGTGGAGTAGAAGATAAAAAGATAAATTTAAAAGATGTTGAAGATATCACTGGAGCACCAAAAAGTAGTTTGGTATTTTCTTTTATTGAAGCTTTGGTAAAAGGGGATAAGGAAAAGGCTTTAAAATCAATTTTGAGTGCAAAAAAAGAAAATATTTCTATGAAAATATTTATCGCATTGATACTAGAAAAAGCTAGGTTGGTTATTTTATTAAATAACTCAAGTATATTGAGCAATGAGATAAAAAAGGATGTTGGAGAGGATGAATATATTAAAATAGAAGAACTGGCAAAAGCTAATGATTCTAAATTGAAAGCAAGTACTCTCATAGAGCTTTTGAAAGCATACGATATGGTTGGTAAATCTTATATTGAGTCTCTATCGCTAGAGCTTATGGCTATAGAGATAAAATAGAGAATTGAACAGAGAACTAAGAGTTTAGTCTATGAAAGTAAGAGCCTTACCTTTCTTATCTCCACGTCCTGTTCTACCTATACGATGAACATAGTCTTCATGACTTTCTGGCACGTCATAGTTTATAACATGGCTTATGTCATTTATATCTAAACCTCTAGCCGCAACATCAGTTGCTACGAGAACTTGTATTTGATGATTTTTAAATGATGTAAGAGTCTTTTGTCTATTTGCCTGAGTCTTATTTCCATGTATTGAGCCGGCTTTGAAGCCTTTTTCTTGTAGAGCCTTTGATATTTTTTCAGCACCATGTTTTGTCTGTAAAAAGACCAGAACTTTATTGAATTCTTTTTGTCCCAATAGTTTTACCAATTCCTCGAGCTTTCTTTCTCTTGGAACCTTTACAACATCTTGTTCTATATTTTTTGAAATTTCTTGAGTTTTTACAGATATAACTAGAGGCTCCTTTAGCATTTCTTTCATCAATCTTTCGATTTCAGGTGAAAGGGTAGCTGAAAAGAATAAACAATGTTTCTCTTTTGGCATACTATTCATTACATATTTCATATCATGTATGAAACCCATGTCCAACATTCTATCTGCCTCATCCAGTACTACAGATTTGAAGCTCTTTAGATCTATAACCTTTCTATCGATAAGATCCTTTAGTCTTCCTGGTGTACCTATTACGAAGTTATGCATTCTTCTCAAATCACTGATCTGTGCATATATACTCATACCTCCAACACATGATACAGAATATATTGGCATTCCTTTTACAAAAGCGCGTAGTTCGTCTTGTATCTGTACTGCTAGTTCACGAGTAGGTACTATGATAAGTATTTTTTCATCGTGGTTTACTATCACTTTATTTATTAAAGGAATAAGGAAAGCTGCAGTTTTTCCTGTACCAGTATTTGCCATACCTACCACGTCTTTACCCATAAGTATTTGAGGGATAATACGATCTTGTATAGGAGTAGGGAAAACAAATTTTCTATCCGCAATCGTTTTCTTTAGTCTGTCATCAATCTTAAAATCATTAAAACTATGTTCAGGTGTAAAGACTTCTACTTTTTCAGTAATCACAACCTTGTTTATAAATTTTGATACATCTATAGCTTTTCTACGGAAGCCACCACGTCCACGAGAAAAACCACGTCCAGAAGAATTACCTCCTCCATTACCACTAAATGACTGCTTATTATTAAATTTTCCACCAAATCTCTGTCCAAATTTAGGTTTATTGTTTCCGAAACGAGGTCTATTATTAGAGCTAGAATAGGAATTCTTATTTGAATTATTCATTAACTAAAAGTATATTACAAAAATCAGATTTTGTCAAAGTTTTTTAAAGTATTGATATAAATACTATGATTGAGATCAGTATTCGATAAATCCCAAATGCAGTCAAAGAATGTTTGCTTAAATAAGAAATAAAGAATTTTATACTGATAATTGCTGTAATAAATGAAAAAACAAAACCAAGAGAAAGTGAACCGATATCCTGACTACTAAATAAAGTATAGTTTTTCAATAAATCGTAACCAGTTGCTGCAAGTATTGTGGGCACTGCTAGTAAAAATGAGAACTCTACTATCGAATCTTTTTTTAGACCCAAAAGTCTTCCAGATACTATAGTTGAAGCAGATCTAGATACTCCCGGTATTACAGCAAGGGATTGGAAAAGTCCTATTAATGCTGTTTTTTTGTAACTCAAGCCTATTATATCCGTTTCATTTGGAGTCACTATTGTATTTGCTTTTTTATTTATATATTTTTCAAAAATAATAAGTATTATTCCTCCAAAGAATAGGGAAGTTAGCGTAATATACAAATTTCCTACTAGATGTGACTTTATTAGTTTATAAAGTATAAAACCTATTATTGCAGTAGGTATAAAAGCAGTTATTATCTTTTTATTTATCTCCATGTCGAGAAATTTTCTCCAGTACATAACTATAACTGCAAACATAGCTCCAGACTGAATAGCTATTTCAAAAGTCTTTATAAAATCTGTTTGGGCGATACCTAGCAACTGTGAAGTTAAAGATAAATGCGCAGTAGATGATATAGGTAAAAATTCTGTTAAACCCTCGACTATTCCTAGTACTATAGAGTGAAGTAGAGACATGTAGATATTGTAACAGATAAGATATAAATAAAAAAAGCAGTGGACACATCCACGGCTTTTTGCTTTTTTCACCTGAATGTTAAGTCGTGTTTGACTACTGCACTCATGGCTTCATTTAGTGTAATAGAACCTGATACACGTTTAGTTTTTCTCAATACCTGATTGAGCCAAAATATATCAGATGGCATCATTCTATCAAATGGGATGTCATCAAAACCAAATGATTCAGGACTACCCATTTCCTCAGTTTCAATCATTTCTCCTGTCCAATGAGTTATAAGATATATGAAGCAAAAACAAATGAGTCTGGTTTCTCCATTACCATCTACCGAATTAAACACGATACCGCCAACAGATGTAAGATGTCTATTGTAGGTACTAGCGCCACTTTCTTCACTGAACTCTCTTATCATGCATCCACGTATACTCTCAGTGATTCGACGACTACCACCATAACCATTTAGTTTTCCTTCACACAGCTTCTTTTTCTTTTGTGCCAACCATATCCTACCATCTCCAAAGTCTACAGGAAAACCAAGAGTTACAACTTTTGAGTCATTTTCCATAAATGTCCTTTGTAGAATTTTCTATAAAGAGTCTACACCTATATAAAAATAAATCAACCACCTTTATGGGGCGGTTGATTTATTTTATCTTTTGATAAATAGATTATGATAGATGCTTTGACACAAGCTTTGTCATTTCAAACATTGAAACTGTAGCTTTTCCTCCAAATACCTTCTTTAGAGCTTCGTCTGCATTTATATTTCTCTTATTCTTCTCGTCTTGTAGTTTCTTACCCTTTATATATACCCAGAGTTTCTTTACTACTTCTGATCTAGGCATAGGTCCTTTTCCAACTACAACAGCAAGTTCAGGACTAACTGTTAGTGGTTTCATAAATGCAGAATTTGGTTTTGCCATATTTTTATTATTATTTTATAACGTGGCCATTATAGCATATGTAATAGGGAATGCATCATTATTATATTTATATACTTATAACTTCTAATACTTGTATTTTTATAAAAACGTGTTATTGTTTTTATTAGGTCTTTGAATAAACAGCTAACAAGGAGTATTTGTGACAGAAATGTTTACTTTGGCGGGAAGTGTATTGGCAATTACAATGTATCTTCCTACTTTCTATTACATTTGGACAGACAAATTAAAGCAAAGTTTCGCTACTTGGATCCTATGGGTAGCACTTGATTCAATTGCTTTAGGAAGCATTATTGTACAGCAAGGTCAAAATACTTTTATACTTAAATGCTATGTTGCTGGTAGTACATTTGTCTGGCTCTCACTCCTTTATAAGAAACAATTTAAATGGGGAATGAAGGAGTGGGCAACACTTGGGCTAGTGGTCTTGTGTATGATTGTATGGAAGGTGAGTGGTGCATGGTGGGCAACCATAGCAAGTACATGTGCTATGTGTGCTTCAGGAATCCCTCAATTTATCGAATCATACAATGATCCCAAACGGGATAAAGTTACTGGTTTCATATATATAGGGTTTTGCTTTGTAAACATATTATATTTTCTCGCTGGAAGGAATTGGTTAGTTCAAGATAAATTCTATCCTTTTATGTCGATGCTAATGTGTCTAGCAATTGCTATTGCATCATTGCGAAAACGAAATCATTCAAATGAAAGCTGTGAAGGTAAAAAGGTGGTTACCTAAAACAAAACACCACCTAAATCGAGGAGGACATCGAACTCACTCCTCGACTTTATTGTGTTCGTAATCGCATGATTGTGAATTCATAGAGTATTGGTAAATTCCTTAGCTTTTAAAGCAGTATCTATTATTCTCTGTACAAATTCATCCTTTTCTTTTGTATAGTTTTTCCTGTCATTACTAAATTTATTCATTGCATCAATCTTTATTTTTTCATATTCATACCTTTCTTTTTCATGATTATTCAAGTAATCTCTGAAAATTATCTTTTCATTCCATCCTTTACTTTCATATTGCATCAAATGCAAATAATGTGTTCTTTCAATATCATTTCCTTTTGCAAAAACTAAGTGTTTATTTATATCCCCAAATTTCGGTCTAAATACCCAGTTATTATTCTCCAGTATAGTTTTTATTTTATTCAAGTTGCTAAAATCAATACCTAGAGCAATATCAATAACGGGTTTAGCTATAATACCAACTATAGCTGTGCTACCTATATGTTCTATACCAAGAGCAAGTTTGCCAAGCAATTCTTCTAAAATTGATTTTTCCTTATTAAATAAATCTATCCATTCTGGATTAAATTTAACAAGGTTCACTGTATTTCTCTTTAAACCGATCATATGTTTTTTTATTTTATATTAATAATGTTAATAGATATAAATCGGTTAAATATAATATAAATATGGACTAATATCAATAATCAAAATACTTTATTTTGTTCCAGTCTTTTTTAAAGAAATTTTTGCAGATTCGATGGTCCTCACTAGTTCCTCCCATTCTTTTTGTTTAATTTGATCAGCTGTTTTTTCATCCCATTTTCCGATAGGTTGAGCATAAGATGTTGTACGGGGTAATTCAGTAGTTCCTGCTATATCAAATATTGCATCACATTCTGGGGAATTGGTAAGATTATCAAACTGAATAGCTTTAACTATTTTGTAAGCAACCTCCTCCTCACTCAATTTTCCCAGATTTTTTAAATCAATCAGGTAAGTACAAAATCTAATAAATAAATTTATTTGTTTATCGCCAGTTGCGTTACTTATTTGATTCCACCAGTTATCAAATTCTTTTTCCATTCTGTAATTGTATCACTATATCACATTAAGATGTTCTTGTTGGATTATAGTCTCACTATCCTCAAAACAACTTTCGTATAAAAAGAAAGAGCCTCCGCGAAAAAAAATCGCGGAGGCTCAAGTATTCAAGAGAGACAAGCCGTCAAGGGATCAAGAATCACTTCCTGGCAGCAGACAACCCGACGCCGTCGAGGCGGCGGTCGCCCCAATAGCCGTAGACGTTGAGGCCGCCGGAATCGAAGCAGCCGACGTAGACACGGTCACCGCCCGAGTCGAGACTGGAAGTCCGAACGTAAACGCCTTCAAAGAGTCGGACACCACGAACCTCAAAATAGGTCGTGATGAACCAGCTCATCTCGGCGGCGTTCGGCACCTTCTCGAGTGCGGAGAGAAGCTTGTTCTGCTCGTTCCAGTTTTTGCTGGTCGAGTTAGAAACAGGCGTCTTCTTGATCAGGAGCCAGCCGAAGGACGTCTTGTCCTCGCGGGCGAACTTCTGATCGGCATACCATCCACCCGTCTTCGAGTAGAAGTGGGCGGACTGGATCTCCCGAACGTCGAGCGTGGACATCGCTGTGGACGGTGCAGGCATGACTGCGTAACCGTTGTCCTTGCACCACTTGAGCACGTCCTCCGACGGCAGGCTTTCGGCAAGTGCCGTGATCTGTTCGACGGTGTAAACGATGCTCGGGCGAGCCTTGGTGACTTCCTCGGGCGTAATGAAATCCGCGCCGAGGATTGACTGGGCCAGACCGTAGTCGGGCGCTTTGGCTGAGAAGCGGCGGATGCCTTCTGCGAGATACACGGCGAAGCCGGGATGCTCGTTCAGGATCTGTGCGCTTTTGTCGTTGAGTCCCGCCTTGTTGTATTGGGCGCGGAACGTTTCGGTAGCTCTCTGTCCTTTCGGACTGTCTGCGGTTACCAGTGCAGACGTGTTCAATGTTTTCATCGACATCATCTCCATTTGCTGATTTACCGAGAACGCTCGGAACGACTTGCCTCAGTTTGAGACGAGCTTTCTAGGCCCTGATTTAAGGCTCAAAAAGCTCGTCTCAACAGTGATTCTCTATCAAAGAACTACCCATATAGTATAGCAAAGAAATAACTATTTGTCAATGATTTTGGCAACCTGTCAACTATCAGTTATAATAGGGACATCTTGCTAATGTAGCTTGGATTACGGTTCAAGCTCGCGAGATATCTCACCTTGAGATATCGCCCTTTTTATACGAAAGTTGTTTTGAGGATAATAATTATTAAAAAGTAATAAAATGCAGGACATTTTATAACATATATATTATAATTTGATTATGTATTCATTTGTTAAGTATTATATAAAATATACAACAATATTTGATACGTAGATAGATTTAAATAATTAAAAAACCGCCCGTGAATTTTTGTAATTTCGGGCGGGTTGATCAAACTTCTTGAATAGCACCTTCAAAGGATCCCTCTTTCATTTAGTTCACTTCGTATTTCAGCGTAAACTCGCTTGGGAGAGTAATTCCTTTGGAATTGTTGGGGAATTATTAACTTGATGTCTTCGACTGATTTTGATAGTAATGCCTCAACCGTTGTTATTTGCTCATTGAGAAAAAATTGAACCAAACTGTAGTGAATAATACCTCTGATCGGTGATTTTAGTACAGCTTCATGCTCAAGTGGTCCGACAAGAGAGCAAGTGTTAAAATCAAGACCCAGTGCTTTAAGTTTTGCTTGTACAATAGCAAGAGCTTTCCTGCCAAAGTTTCTGTATTTGAGCATCTGGTCTTCACTTTTCCTCGCCACATCACCAACGATATGCAAGTTAGTGTTTTCCAATAAGTGATTTACACGATTTACACCAAAATCAATTGAAGAAATTGGTTGTGCGAGAATACTATCAATTTCCCTGGCATGTTCTGTGTTGTCGATCTTTACAACCAAAGGGGAGAATGCCTTTACTGATATGGTGACAATGATTTGTCTTCCCACACACACAAGTCCTCTTTCTACCAAAATTTTTTCAAAGAGTTCTCTAACCTCTGAGATTTGAGCCTCAGTTATTTGACTGTCCATATTTCCTCCAATATAGTTGATTGTTTGATTACTTAACCACGCAGACCCATCAGAGATATTAACATATTTACATATTTATGTCAAATATATATTTACTATCAAAATAGATTCTTTTATTAAAATATTCTAATTATTTCAACTTAGCTTGTATTAACTTTGTAGCTTGATCAATTTGTTCATTGATATCTGGTTTGGATGTATCAAATGTGTATAAAAAATCTATTCCTAAATTTGTTCCATCACCCCATTTTTCTTTAGATTTAAAATAATTTTTTACAGCCTCCTCTCCATCCTTAAATAGTGGCCATGCTAGATGTGGGTACTTAATTGCAAAGTTTCTAAGCTTATCTATTATAAAGTTTTCGGGTGGATTTACATGAATCCAAATTATTTCTAAAGAATATTGATTCTCAAACTTTTTAATAATTTCTAATGTCTCTTTTGATCCACAATTTGCATCAATCGATACAGAGTATCCATCTTTAATAATGTCTTTGATTATTTCCACAGCAATCTCTTTAGATTTTTCAAAATTAAATCCTTCCATTTTTAAAATCTTACGAATTTCATCGTGTGATATCCTAACTAAACCTAATCTTTCTGAAAGTGGTTTTAGTACAGTAGTTTTACCAGCCCCAACAAGTCCCACAGGACAAAGTATAAATTGCCCACTATTTTTATTTTTTGGAATCTCCACCAAAGAAAGGTATTTATTTTTTATATTGATGTAATCTTGTTCGGATAAATCTTTTTCTGTATTCATGTTTTAAAATTATTTTATCATATTTTGCTGCGGGGCTTAGATTCTGTCACGGATTGCTTTGCTGTACTCATAATTCAGCGCTATTGGTTTATATGCTTATTTCTTAATACATTCGAAAATGATTACAGAAGGAATCTTTTCCGCTTTCACTGGACTGTAGTATTTACCCATTTCTGGACTTGATATTGTGGCAATATCTTCGTTTATGCTAATGGGTTTAGGTTCCAGATAACGATTTATATCAAACCCTGCATCTCTGAGAAATTGAAACCATGTACTAGTTTTTCTATAAGCTAGATAAACCCCATCTCCACTATAAAAAGTTTTTAGATGTTGTTCTGATTCATCATGATAAGAACCTGTTACCACAACTTTATCATCCTGTTTCTTTGAGTTGAGGAATACTCCATGATCCCAGCTCCATACGAATTTTCCGCCAGGCTTCAGATATGAAAAGATATTTTTGAATGTTAACGTTGGATCGAAAGTCCAGCCAATTCCATATATCGAGAAAACTACGTCAACTTTTTCAGGAAGCTCTATTATCTTCTCCATTGGAGAGAGTATGAATTCAACCTTATCCAAATGTGCCGCATTAGTCTTTTTTGCAAGATTAATCTGGTTTTCTGAAAAGTCGATAGCATAAACTTTCTTTGCACCATTCTCGATGAGATACTTTATAGAGTGACCGCTACCACAGCAAATCTCTAAGAAAGTCTTATCCTTCATGTTTCCAATCAGAGTTGGGTCGTCTTTACACACCTCGTATGGTCCCCATGTTGGCAAAGCACACCATCCTTCAAAATGAGCATAGGTCTTATTCCAATTATCCTGATTCGCTTTTATTTTTGAGTTTTCCATATTTATAAGATATTAGTTACTAATTCTGGAACTTCAATAAACTTCTTAGGTAAATCTGCAATATCAACTTTGATTAAATACAATACCGAGCCAAGAAGAAGACATATCGTCCTCTCAATTCCTGCTACCGCCCCTTCGTATCGATTTCCTTTAAAATTGATTGGAAAGCCATTGTTAAGGAATACTACATTTTCGAAATCAACATCTGAGTGCATATCTAGATCATTTTCTTTTCTGTAGTTTGCAACAGGAAATTCTCTATCTGACGATGAAACGCTTATGAGGTGAATCTTATGTCCAATAGAATTAAGAATCATTACATCTTCATTTGAAATCACTGTTACGCCTGTAGCACCTATAATTATATTCGGCTTCAACTCTTTTATTTTTTCTACAAGATTCTCATGACCCAGGGCTGTGTCGAATCCAAACACCTCCTCGTCTCTTTTCTGCAGTAAATCAAATAAAGCCTGTCCAATCGGCCCAAGACCGATGATTAGAAAACGATTCTGAGAAAGATGGTTGTCCTTAATATAAGAGTCTATCTTTTCAAAACAGCTTTCAGCGATAAACTGACTTTCTTTATTCAACTTAATAGCTGAACGCGCCACATTGATTATCGGAAAGTTAAGAACTTCACTTTCAAGCTTACGGAAGCCTGACGATGTCTGCTCAACTCCAGTGATTTCAATATCCTTACTTATTTTTTCAAAATTCTTATTGAATACGGAAAGCAGACCTGAGCCATCATCAAGAACGATCACTCGAGCTTTGCCTGATACAGTCTTTTCAAATATCTCAAATAGAGCTTCACAGTTATCCTTATGCTGCTCATCGAACGACTTATTGATATCAAAAGTTGGCTGCTGAACCTGGAAACCGCTTTGCTTTAATTCTTCAAGTTGAACATTGTTTGTTGAATATACCTTACCAAGGATAAAGATATTCTCTTTCGGAATTCCAAAATCAACAAACATTGAGAACATCTTTCCTTGCGGCTCAAGAATATGCTGACAAGCAAAAATATAAGTTTGGCTCAGGTCTTGATTAGCAGAAATAGGAAACAAATCAAACGTTTGCTGAAGAAGTGAGTATGGGTGGTTTGATTTGTCGTTAATTAGCTCCATAAAACAAGATTATGCCATAAAATAAGGGTTTCTAGAAGATTCACCTAACTAGAGTTAGAACCGTGCTCGGTCAAGCTTCGCTTAGTAATTTTTAATAGATTTATGATACCACAACGACACTCTCTGAATGCAGATACTATTTAGATAGATTGTAAATATACTCATTTACGTAATGCGTATCGCCATGAATGGTTTTAAAGGCAAAACGATATAAGACGTACTGACCAGTTTTCTTTGCATAATAAATTATTCTAATAGCAACCTCTTTTCCTGCAAGAAGAAATATCCCTGCAGTTGGTCCTAAAACTGCAGTCATTCTTTGTGCAATAAATTGGGTTAACGAAACTGCTACATCAGCGCCGATTTCTAACATCACATTCTTTTTGAAAGATTCACCCTCGCTGGCTTTATTAAGAGTCTCGAGTTCAATGAAAAATTCTTTCCAAAATTCAGGCGAAGTATCTCCGGTATATTTATCAAGAAAAATAAAAGGGGCATAACTTAATTTGAGTTTAAAATAACGTGTAAGTATTACAAGTGTTATTCCACCGATAATTATAAGCGATGACCAACCAATCATTATAAAGTTTCCAGGTAATGAACGTGCGAAATTTGAAGTAAAAAAGATTGCAGAGAAAAACAGTGCAATGATGGTCACAACAATCCAGACATAATAACGAAAGAATAATTTACTTTGAAGTTTGCACCACGGGATATAGAGCCTTTTTGCAATTTTCCAACTCTCTTGTGGGGTTAAATTTTTACCATCAAAATAGGAATCTAGCCAGACAGTCTGTTCAATTTTAGAGATGGCTGTCATTATAATCGTACTAATTACCAAGACGACTAGAACTAATGTGCCTGTGTAAACCATATCTATTTGGAGTGACATATCAAATCCTTGAAGCCAAGAACGAAAATTTGGCAATCCGGCTATGATTCGAAGTATAAGTAAAAAGAGTAATGCCGGAGAACTAATCCACAAAACCCGTCTGGTCAGTAAACCACTACGTGTTTTTAATTGGATGCCAATTTCTTTGAATATTTCAGTCCAAGAAGGGGATGTGGTAAGTCTGTTTTCCATTAATCTCCTTGTGTTGTTATTATCTTTTTAATCGAATAGTAAATGATTGCAACCGTGATGATTGCCATAATCACCCCAACAAGATTAAGATCTCCTAGCCAGAATTTTATAAACCAAAATATTACTGGAATAACTATAGCTAAACCTGCTAATTTATTTGCACTAGACTTTACTACAATTGATCTCTTTAATACATACTTAACAGCAAAATAAGCACCAAGCCAAAGAGAAATAAGGAGTATAAGTAGAGATAGAAAAGTTTGGACTGCAAGTGGTGCGCTCTCGGGTAAATACTCCAAGACATAAATGAAGACAGAAAATATAAGACCACTATCAATAAATGCAGTTAGCCATAAAGTAGTCCACAACCAAAATAAACTTTTTTGAGGCTTAGAAGCAGTGGGGTTCATAAAAATTTTTATTAACTATTAGTTTCATAATTGTACTCCTTAATTAAAGAAAATTCAAAAGTGTAATCTCATAACTCTTTACACCTGTATAAATCTATTACTTGAACGCTCCATGAGCATTATTCTATTTTGCTGGGGGATAGGGACTCGGTCACGGATAATTTCTTCGCCGATGATTAAGGATTTATTTTAATGTCTTATCACTAATCAAAATATCTTTAAATTAAAACATCATTGAGTGTCAATTTCATTATAAACTATAGAATGTCAGTTACTCTCGCAGGTACATCCACAAAACCATTTCTGAGTTCTGTGGCCCCGGATATTGCTTCCAGAGTTGATCCATATAATAAACATATTGTTCTTTCAATCTCTTTTGGTGTGGACTCATACCTATTACCTTTAAATGTGATTGGAAATCCATTATTTATAAGAATAAGATTATTCCATATGACATCCCCATGAATTTCTTTTGGAACAATTCCATTTTGTCTAATATAAGTTGTCGGAAATTCACGATCTGCCGATGACATACTTATAAGATATAGTTTATAGTCTAAAATGTCCTCAATTTCTTTAATTTGATTCTCACTTAATATATTTGTTCCTGTAACTCCTACGATTATATTTATCTTATGTTTTCTTATTAAGTCTATTAATTCTGATTTATCATGGTGAGCAATATCGTATCCTAAATTAAAATACCCTTTATTATTAAGTATTGAAAGTGTATTACTTCCCATAGGTCCAAGCCCTACTACAAGGATCCTAGGTTCAAAAATAGAATATTGATCAATCACATCTGTGATTCTTCTACAACCTAAATCAGCAATAAGTGGACTCTCTTTAACTAGCTTTATGGTTGAGCGTGCAACATTAAATACTGGAAATCGAAGTTCAATGTTTTCTAATTTTCTAAAACCAGATGAAGTTTGCTCAACTCCAATAATCTTTGTTCCAGAAGGTAATAATTCGAATCTATCATTAACTACTTTTAAGAGTTCTCCTCCATCATCCAGAATGATAATTTTCAAAGGATTTTTAACTGAAGATAAAAATTTATTAAATTCATTTTTACAATTTTCTTGATGTTCAAAATCAAATGATTCTGATGAATTAAAAATTGGTTTAGATACTTTAAAATTTTTTTGTAATAATTCTCCTAATACTTCGTTACTTGTTGAATATATTTTACCAAAAATAAAAATATTCTCCTTTGGAATACTAAAATTTGAGATTAATTCAAACATATTGGCTTGTGGTTCAAGAATGTGTTGGCATGCCAAAATATATACATCATCAAACGTGCCCTTATCTTGTTTATATAGGTCAGAGATTTTTTCTAAAAGTGTATACTGATAATTATCATTCATAGCTCAATTTTTTACTTTGCTGGGGGATAGGGACTCGGTCACGGATAATTTCTTCGGTATGCCCATTTTTTTATTTTGCTGGGGGATAGGGACTCGAACCCCAATACTTTGCGCCAAAGGCAAATGTCCTACCATTAGACGATCCCCCAATAGATTTTTATAATACATTTAAAATGAGTTACAGACAAGTCTTTTGATCATAAAATAAAATTAGAAATTTATAAAAATCTCACAATAATGTTATAATACTACAATCATGAATAACAAAAACTTACCCATAATAATAGGTATTGCTTTACCAGTTATATTTATTATTGCTATATTTTTTATAGTGTCATCACCAGTTAGTAGAGTAAATCCACAATATAGTTTTGTTTATACGCTCGATGGAAACCAATCTTACTATTATCAGTACAAAAATACTTATGAACTATCAAATGGAAAGATTGTATCAAAATCAATAGATATACCAAAAGAAGACCCTTATTATAAAAATAAAACTTTGAAGGATTATCCTACAATGTATATTTACGATGTTAAAAATGACACATCAAAAGAGTTATCACTTCCTGAAGCACAAAAATATGAATTAGTTGTCGGTCCATCTTCACCCGATGGTTATACTGTGGAGTATGTATACGGTAATACAAGTTTGTTTGATGAGATTTTGCTAGGTGGTAGTAATAGAAGAAATAATGGTTACTATATAACAAAGGGTTATTCACAAAAAAAGCTTAACAATATAGTTAATCCATATGACTATTATGGTGGAAACTTTAGGATTATTGGTTGGATAAAATAATAAATATATGGATAACAATCAAGTACTTTCCTTTATAAAAGGAAAAATAAATGACGGCACAGTTACAAAAGAGCAGGTTATAAATGAAATAAATAGTATCTCTTCTAGTTATTCTGGAGCAAACTATGTACCAAAAAGTATAAATAATGATATTCCTGTAAAAGAAATAAATCATGAAAGGGGAATGTCGCTAAATTTAACAAATATTCTATATACAATAGGTTCGATAATAGCTATTGTAGGAGTTGGAATATTTGTTGTTCAAAATTGGAATAGTATCGGTTTTGCCACAAAGTTGCTATTAACTTTGGGTATTTCTTTTATTACATATGTTTCTGGATTTTTACTTAAGAATAAAGAAATAAGATCACTTTCAAACGTAATGTTTGCAGTATCTGTATTTTCTTTATTCGGAGCTGTTTATACTCTATTTAGCAATTGGAATATTATTGTAAGTCCAGTAAGGATAATGTTGACTCTCGGTTTAGCTATACTCGTATATATACTCGGTCTAGTATTTAGAAGTGAACAGAACAAGACTCTTTCTCAAGCTATGTTCGTAATATCTACTATACTTGCACCTCTAGGTTCCTATGTTTATGCATATGAAATGCATATTACGATAGATTGGAATGTAAATCTGATCATATCTTTATCTTGGTCCATACTATACCTATTTGCTTATTTCTTTACTCAAAAAAGAAATGTAGTTTTCTTTATAAATATAATTTATTTTACTTGGGTATACATGGTGGTTATTACAAAGATATTTAATACATACAGTACTGATTCACTTCCATATAAATGGGCAATTATTATCCTAGGTTTGTCTTATATTTTTACTTCATATAGTAGAGATGAGGAAGCAATTGATAGAAATGATGCAAGAGAAAAGAAAACAATTAAAAATATACTCTATTTTGCAGGAAGTATGGCAGTACTTTGGACATCATATAGCTTTGGTGAGTCTTTTGATATTTTGTACATAGGCTTATTGTTTATCATGTTCTATGCAAGTATATTCTTTAGAAGTACAACTATGCTATTGGTCACCTCAGGTTTTCTTATTGCAGAAATTGTAAAATTAACATCAAGATACTTTGTAAATTCTATAGGTTGGCCACTTTCACTTATTGTGATAGGATTTTTAGTCATAGGTGTAGGTTATGTGACATTTAGTCTAAATAAGAAATACATTCAGCAAGATACTGGTAATATTCAATAAAGACTAAGATATAGAGTATTAAATAATAAAATTTCATGGAAAGAACATATATCAAGGATTTAAATCTAAAAAAGGGTCAAGATGTACTTATCGATGCTCATATAGAAGTAAGAAGGGATCAAGGTAAAATGGTCTTTTTTGACTTTCTTGATATGACTGGAATAGTCCAAGGTGTAGTTCTTCCAAGCTATAAAGATGCACTAGAAATTGCAAAAGAAATTCGTTCTGAATGGATAGTTGAAATAGTCGGAAAAGTAAATGAAAGACCTCCAAAGAATATTCAAAAAGAGAAATTAAACGGTGATATAGAAATAGAAGTAAAGGAAATAAAAATTCTAAATAAAGCAAAAGAGCTTCCAATTGAAAAGGATTCAGAAATAAATATCGATACCTATCTAGACTATATGCCTTTGACTTTGAGATCTACAAAAGCCAAAGCAGTTTTTAAGGTTCAAGCGACAATTCTAAAAGCAATTAGAGAATTTTTGGCTACAGAGAACTTTACAGAATTCCAAGCTCCAAAACTGATAGGTGAAGATGCAGAAGGTGGAGCAAATTCATTTAATATTGAGTATTTCGGACATACAGCGCATCTTGCACAGAGTCCACAACTATACAAACAGATAATGGCCGGAGTTTTTGAAAGAGTTTTTGCAATAGGAAATGTGTATAGAGCAGAAAAACACGCTACAACAAGACATTTAAATGAATATACAAGTTTTGATATTGAAATGGCTTTCATAAAAGACCATACAGATGTAATGAAAATGGAGACAAAGATATTGTCTCATGTTATGAAAGTACTCAAAGCTGAATGTAGTGCAGAATTTGAACTCTTTAAATCTGAAATACCAAATGTTCCAGAAAATATACCAAGTTTTAAGCTTAGACAAGCACAAGAAATCATAAAAGCAGAATTTGGCGAAGATTGTACAAAAGAACCTGATCTAGAACCTCAACATGAGAGATGGCTTTGTGAATATGCAAAGAAAAAATGGGATTCAGACTTTATCTTTGTTACTCATTTCCCGATTTCAAAGCGTCCTTTTTACACTATGGAAGATGAAAATGATAAAGGTTATGCAAAAGGAGGGGATTTGCTATTTAGAGGGGTAGAAATCACTACTTTGGCACAAAGAATTCATGATTATGACACTCTAGTCGAATCAATGAAGAATAAGGGACTTGATCCAGAGAAATTCCGTTTTTATCTTCAGGCATTCAAGTACGGAATTCCACCACATGGAGGTTTCGGTTTCGGTATAGAGAGACTTACGGCAAAACTGCTCGGTTTACAGTCTGTAAAAGAGGCGACTCTATTCCCAAGAGACATAAATAGAATTGACAATCTACTGTCAAAATAGCCTAGTTATAAAATATCATTTTTTTAGTGATTTTTAGTCAAAATGTGTGGAAAACACAGGATATTTTTAGTTATATAAATGTTATAATTTGGTAGTAAATACCAAATAATTTCTGAATTTCAGCTATCCATCAAATCTGTTCATGTTTTAAGCCATATTTTTGTTTTATTTACAAAAATTTTAGATGAATTTTAAAAAGCTTTTTTTAATTTTATTAATACTACTTGTACCTGCAATATCCTTTTCTCAAGGAGTACCATTTATAGTCGGATATCAAGGTAGATTGGCCGATTCATCCGGTAATCTTCTTGGTGGTAGCGGTACAAATTATTATTTCAAGTTTTCTATTTGGGATACTTCAACTGTAGGAAGTGGTAATAAACTTTGGCCTAGTTCATCACCATCTTCTGTTGCACTATCTGTAAGAAATGGAGTTTTTAATGCAAATATCGGAGATACATCAAGTGGTTTTCCTGATTTACTAGACTATAATTTTAGAAATTCAAAAGATGTATATTTGCAAGTTGAAGTTTCTTCAGATAATTCTACTTTTCAAACTCTTTCACCAAGACAGAGAATATCATCTACACCTTTTGCACAAGTTAGCGGTGCGGTAAGTGGTTCTACTACACCTTCTTCATTTGGTACTACTACCGCTTTTACAAATACAGTTGTTTCTATTGAGGCTACTTCGACAAATACTACAGGTTTAACTATAAGAGGTATATTAAATCAGGTCGCTGATCTATTTAATATAAAAGATTCTAATGGTACAAATCTGGTTTCTGTAAATTCAAATGGCGGGATAATGGCTTCATCATCAATCGCTGTATCTGGTCAGTCAAATTTTTATGGAAGTGTAAATGTTTCTGGTCTAACAAGTTTAAATCAAGCATCATCGACTCTGGTTTCTATACTAGATTCACTTTCAATTGGAAATACTGCTACTACGACTATAAGGGGTGAAGCAAATGCTACATCTAGTTTCGCGGGTGGTATTTCTGCAAATGGTTTAAGTGTTTCCGGATTCTCTACTACTACATCTCTCAGAGTTTCTGCTGGTTTTTTCCAAGACAATCTTACAGATTGTAGTGATGAAGCAAATAGTATTCTTTACAACTCAAGTACTGGAAAATTCTTTTGTGGTGTAGATGCTGGTGCCTCAGGATCAGGCATCACCTCCCTCGGTGCCGCCAACCAAACCCAAACAGGTGCAACTCAAACTCTAGCAACTTCATCTGATACAAACATAGGTCTAACTATCACTTCAGCAGGTGATACACATACATTTGCTACAGCTTGGCTTGGAACTCTAGCATCAAACAGAGGAGGTACAGGACTAGGTTCAGTTACAGCAAATCAAATACTAGTAGG
>CAZLQL010000005.1:0-29681 GCA_964561875.1 uncultured Candidatus Saccharibacteria bacterium | reverse complement strand
CTTCAGCAAGTACAGGTTCGGTAACTCTTTCACTTCCAGCTCTGCTATCACTAATCAACGCTTCATCAACAGCTCTTTCTGCAAATACATATGTAGCAGTAGGTGGTGCAGCTACAACAACAATCAGAGGTGAGACAAATGCAACATCTAGTTTTGCAGGTGGCATATCCGCAACATACCTATCACTTACAGGAACTTCGGCAACATCTACATTTGCAAATGGTGTAATCATAAATGGTGGATGTCTTCTAGTTAATGGTTCATGTCTAACACAAAATGTTGGAGGTATCACCTCCCTCGGTGCCGCCAACCAAACCCAAACAGGTGCAACTCAAACTCTAGCAACTTCATCTGATACAAACATAGGTCTAACTATCACTTCAGCAGGTGATACACATACATTTGCTACAGCTTGGCTTGGAACTCTAGCATCAAACAGAGGAGGTACAGGACTAGGTTCAGTTACAGCAAATCAAATACTAGTAGGTAACTCTACTGGTACAGGTTGGACACAACTAGCTACTTCTTCGTTGGGGTTGTTACTAAGTGATACATTAGGAACACTAGATGTTAATAGAGGAGGTACAGGAATGTCTCTATATACACAGGGAGATTTACTTTATGCTTCAGGACCAACAACTCTAGCAGGTACTTCGACAGTCAATCTAAAATCTTCATTAGCATTAAATAATGTAGAAAATACAGCACTATCTACTTGGTCTGGATCAACAAATATAACAACACTTGGAACTATAACATCAGGAACATGGAATGGTAGCACTTTAACAGTTTCAAATGGTGGTACAGGAGCAACGACATTTGGTCAGGGATGGATATATTCAAACGGTGGAAATGGTGCTCTATCCGCATCAACATCACCAACAGTTGCATATATAACAGCAACATCAACTACAGCTTCAACATTTTTATATGCATCTACAACTGCACTTTCCGCAACAACTATATGTCTAACTGGAGACATATGTAAAACATCATGGGAAACTGAAGGTGGTGTAGAATTCCCATTTACAACTATGGATTTTGGAAGTGTAAATTCAAATGCTACATCTACTCTAATCGGCTTTAATTCTGGAATATATTCTTTAGCTTCTTCTACAATAGGTAATGGTACACAGACAAGTGGATTAACAATATCTGGTGGTGCAACCACAACGGGTAATGCATATTTTGCAGGAAATGTTGGAATTGGTACAACTTCATCCATAGCCACAATAGCTGCTTCATCTACTTCAGCAAATGCTTTGGCAGTATTTGATCAAAGAGGAACTGGAGGACTGCTTACACTTCAATCTGGCGGTGTAGACAAATTTGTCGTCGCAAATAATGGAGGGCTTACAATAAAAGGTCTTGACAATAGTTCAAGTACGGTAAAAACAACAAGTGCAGATTTTGCAAAAGGAACAGTAGGATCAAGTCTAGTAAATTCAAATGGATCACTCGAAATGTCTGACGGTACTGTGCCAAATTCTTATACCGGTACAATAGATACAAATGGAGCTTCACTTTCTGCAAGGATAAATAGTGGTGCTATGGCTATAGCAAGAGCAGATGGAAAATTTCTTATTTTAAGAGGAGGTGGAACAACTGGAATGGATATTTATGATCCTGTTACAAATACATTTTCAAATTCTCCACAAGTTCTAAATGGTAACCTCGGAGGAGGAGGTATAGCTTTCCCTAGACCTGGCGGTAGATATAGAGTGATTCATGGTAATGGTCTTACAACTACAAGTCTTATTGATCCGCAGGGTCATGCTACAGTTGCGGCGAGTGTTGGTATAACTGCTGTGGCAACTGGTACGGTTGCATTTAAGAGACCAGACGGAAGATATATATTTTCAAACGGAGGTACTGCTGTTACTACACAGATATATGATCCTGTAGCAGATACCTTTACTGCTGGACCAAGTATGACTACAGGTACTACAGGTCAAGGATCCCTAGTTATACCTATGGCATCATCAACAACTGGATACGGTGCATTATTTATAATAGGAGGTGCTTCCGCGGCAACGCAACAATATATTTCTTCAAATGGTTCAGTAAATGGAGTAAATGCAGGAGGATCATTTGTAGTTGGACCAGTATTACCAACAAATTGTGAAATAAACGGTGCCGGATCAGTCGCTATACGAAGACCACAAGGTGACTATTTGATACTTTCAAAAGCAAATGTATCTGTACTTTATGATCCAGTATTAAATGCTTTTAGTACATGTAGAAATACCGGACCAGGGACAGCACTTGGAAATGGTGCTCACGCTATACCACTTCAAAATGGAACTTTCTTAATAATTATTGGTGGAGGTTCAACTGAGTCATATATTTACAATCCAAATTCAGATACATTTACACTACACGATACTTCATTGACTGCTGTAAATGTTGGAGCATTGTCATTTATGAAGCCTGACGGAACATGGCAAATTCTAGTAGGAAACAGTGCAACAACAAATACATATGATACAGGGCTACCTATGACAGGTATAGCTACAAGATATACAACAGAAGATATATACAATCCAGCGTTAAACCAAGCTTCAACTTTAAAGTGGCTTGCTGATATACAAGGACAAATGGTTGGAAATCCAAATGCTTCATCAAGTATTCAGTTTTTTGTTAGAACAGCAACATATGGTTCTGATTGTACAACTGCTCTAGATGCTGCTACAGATAAAGAGATATTAAACTCTGGCGACCTTATAAGACCTGCAAGTACAGATAATTGTATACGTATAACAGTAAACTTCAATAGACCTATGCCAAAGAGAGTAATAGATGAAAGAGGTGTATTTTATGGAAATAGTTCAACAATAGTTCCACTTGACTATATGCAACCAAGTCTATTTGAAGTTGCTGTAGATAATTCTGCTTTCTTAAGAAGAAATTCATTTGACTTCAATATTGCAAATGCAGACATTGATGCTCCTCAAAATAATTCATCAGGACCAATATTAACAAGAGCAGAAACATTGGCAGATAGAATATATCTACCTAATGGTAAGGGTTCTCTATCATCAATGACTGGTACTACCGGATATTATCCAGGTTCGTTTGCAAGTAGTTCACCAGCCCTTCCTCAAGGAGGTGCTGGTACAAGTACAATGGTCATTGCAAGACCAAATAAAACTTTTGTTATAATCGCAACTCTCGCGACTCCAGCTGCAAATGCATCGCTTTACGATCCAAGCACCGGTACCACAACTATACAATCAGGTAGTAGTATTCCTACAGCAGCAAATGGTATAGGAGGTTTTGCTCTAAAAAGACCTGATGGAAAATTTCTTGTTGTTCTAGGAAACTTTACTGCAACAACAAATATTTATGATCCAATATCAAATACATTTACAGTTGGACCAAGTCTTTCTGGAAACGCAGGTCTTGGTGCATCTGCAATATTAAACACGGATGGTACATATACTATTGTTCATGGTGCAAGTAGTGTTCAGGTTGCACAAACAACATCATCTATATATGATCCAGTAAGAAATACTATAGGAACAATGCAGGCTGGACCTACTCTTACAACAGGAGCTAATTGTGGATTTGCAGCTATACCATTGAAAAATGGTATGTATAAGATTCTTCCAGGAAGAGCAGATGGTACAACAGGTAGTGCCACAACAATGAACTATAATCCTACCTCAAAACAATTTACAGCTGGTACTGCTCTTACAACAACTCTAGCTGGATGCGGAGCTTCTGTATTCCAGAGACAAGATGGTTTCTGGCAGATTATTGCAGGTGCAACAACAGGAGGTGGTGCTCAAACCTCAACAAACCTTATCAACCCATACAGCGGAGTTAGCTCTATAGGTGCACCTTTTACAACGTCACCTGCAGGTAAGGGAAATCTTGTGATACCAAGGGCAGACGGAACATATCTTGTATTGATGGGAAGTAGTACAGTAGCAACAAACATAGTAATACCAAACGGTACTGCACCCGCAGCTTCTGCTGTAGCAGGATTGGCAGAAGTTGGACAGACAGCTGTTGGGCCAGTTACAACTTATCAGATAGGACCCGGATCTGTAGCATTCCAAAGACCAGACGGTAAGTACGTAATAATAGCCGGTGGAGGATCTTCTGCAACTATGGTATATGATGCTGGTTGGTATTCTGATGGAAACTATATTTCTGAACAAATACAAATACCCGCACTCGGTGCAAATGCAACTCTCGGTTGGAAACAATCTTCTGATAAATATGTCTCAATGGAAATAAAAGTTGCAAACTCTCAATCTGAGCTAGCAACAACATCATTTGTAACCATAGATAAACCTTCTTCAAGTATATACAATGCTGGTGGTGAAACTTGGGCACAAATAATGATAAATTTTAGAAGAGATTTTCCATCATGGAGCGGAACAATGACTGATGTTTATAACAGTAGTGCGGGTATGGTTTATCCGTATAGAAATATAAGTGTACCTACAGTATTCTCGTACTACTTAAATAATGGACAAGATTTACTAACATTACAAAATAATAATTCAAATATACTTAGAGTTACATCAGATGGAAATATATATTCATCAGAAAATGGAGGATTTTATTCTGGTGGTGCCGATCTCGCAGAAAACTATACTTCAACAGACGAACTAGAACCTGGAGATGTTGTAATGATCGATCCAAATACACCACATGGAGTCTTGAAGACACCTTCAAATTATCAAGGAGTAACACTCGGTGTTGTTTCTACAGCTCCAGGATTTGTAGCGGGTGCATATACAAAAAACGCCTATCCTATAGGTCTCATAGGTCGTGTACCTGTAAAGGTCTCAACAGAAAATGGAAAAATAAAAATAGGTGATTATCTAACTGTCTCTTCTGTAAGTGGTTATGCTATGAAAGCTACACTAGCAGGTCATGTGATAGGTAAAGCTCTAGAATCTCTAGATGAAAATAATCTCAAGATTTGTCCAGACGATAATTCTGATTCAAATAGGAGATGTGGAGTTGTGATGATGTTTGTAAATCTTATAGATTACAATGGTATATCAGTAAATAGCGCAATAGAGGATTGGGCAAATTCTACCACTACAGACAAAACAGATATACTATCATTCTTAACTGATCTAAAATCAAAGAGAGAAAATATACAGTCACCAATATCTGAGATATTTACAGATAGAATAAGTGTAGTATCACAGGTAATAAGCCCAGAAATAATATCAAATATAGTAAATTCAAAATCAATAAATGGTATTGATATAAAATCAAATAATATAGATACAAATTCATTGTCTATATCTTCAAACGGTGATGATACAAAAGGTTATATTATGAAGGTGATAGATGGAAATATAGTTATTAAACTAGATAATAAAAATGCTTCCACAACTGAGGATATCGGTACAACTACACAAAAGAATGCGAATATTCTATCTATAGATTCAAATGGCAATGCGATATTTGCTGGAGGAATAAAAGCAGATAGTATAATGGCAAATAGTATAGTAGGTCTAGATATAATATCAAAACATTTTAGTGAAATATCAGATGAAATGTTGAGTAATTTTGCCTCGTCTACACAAGAGATAATGTTGCAATCACTTGCATCAAGTACAGAAAATAATAGTTTGATTGTAAGAGGTTTGATCTCAAGTAGTACAGAGTTATATTCAAAAGTTTTGACTATACAAGCAAGTACAACATTATTATCAAGTATGTTTGATATATCAAACAATTCTATAACTATAAATAGTCCAGTAAATATAACAAATGGTCTTACAGTAAATAAGATTGGTTCAAATAAAGACATAGTCGAACTATTATCAGATGTTCAATTCTTCGGAAGACCATACTTTACAACTGATACTGCAGGATTTGCTATTGTTGGTGCTGGAAGTAAAAAGGTTCAGGTTGTATTCGATAGAGAATATCTAGAACAACCTATAATAAATGCTTCAATATCCCTAAATGACAGTGATACAAATGATACAGATGCAGATAATATATTTAACAATGATATAAGATTTATTATTACAAATAAGAGCACGAAAGGATTTACTATTACATTAAACAAAAATGTAAAAAATGATATTCAATTTAGCTGGATAGCTCTAGCAGTCAAGAATGCAAAAACTGCCTCATCGTCAGTAGATACCAACAATATAGTCAATCCAAATAATACCCAGAAGGTTATAAGTGACATTCCAGTACCAACTCTTCTAAATCCAGTAAAAACTATAGAAAATTCATCCACATCTACTGAAGTTGTTTTACCTAAGACATCAAGTACGACACCTATCGTAGAGACTGTAGAAATAAACAACAATCAAAGCACAACAACAGATATTGTTATACCTATAAAGCCAGTTGAGACAATAGTTCCAATAAGTGAGAGTACAAATAATTCTAATTCAAATAGCAACGATTCAAACAGCACTGAAAATTCTGGAAATACAAACAGCAATTCAAATACCCAAACTACAGTAGAAAATCAAACACCATCACAGGATCAGTCTATACCTACAGAAACAGTAAGTGTACCTGCTGTAGTTGAAGGTCAAAATAATAATTGATAACTATATATATGTCTGCTAAAATTAAATAAATATGACTAAAGGAATAAAATTTTTAATTTTTGGATTGGTATTATTTCTAATTGCTTCGCTGTATTTTGTTTATTATTTTTATAATAAAACAAAGTTAATTTCAAATGATACAAGAGCCTTAAATGAAGTTCAAGTTTCAGATGTTGTAAATAAGGTTTCAAAACACCTTCTATTACCATCAGACGAAACCCCAACACTCGCTACAGTATCTGACCCATCTCAACTCCAAGGACAAGCATTCTTTGCAAAAGCAAAAAAGGGAGATCAGGTCTTGGTATACATAAATGCAAAAAAAGCTATATTATATGATCCTGTCCAAGACAAAATTATTGATATTGCACCTATAAACGTCACACCTCAAGTAGATACCTCAATACTACCAAAAGATTCTAGTATAAAGGACTCATCAGTTACAAAAACCCCCAAAGCTACAAGTACAAAAAAATAATATAAGTTTTTCCACATAATAGATAATAGGCATTGTCTTGTGTGATAAAATAGGATGATGAAAAAGACAAACTTGATTGCACTTACATGTGTTTTGCTTTTAATACTTATATTTATTTATTACATAAATAATCAGATTAAGATAAAGAGTGCTTCTGGTGGTAATTTAAATGATGAAACAAAACAATTGGTGGATAAAGTATCAAAACTTATTTTATTACCGAACGATGAAATACCTACTGTAGCAACAGTAAGTGATCCAGAGAAGTTGAAGAATCAGGCTTTTTTTTCAAAAGCAAAGAATGGAGATAGGGTATTAATATATACAGCTTCAAAAAGAGCTTATCTATATGACCCTGTAGCAAATAAAATACTTGAAGTTGCACCTATAGATTTTGGAGATATTAAAATAAATAATAAAAAATAATATGACTGAAGAAAATCTCACAAAAGATACAAATAGCCAAACTAAATTTTCAAGTTTAATTTACAAACTATTACTAGTATTGATAGTTTTATCTGCAGTTGTTGCAATCATATATTTTATTAAATATAAAAATATAAAAAATACAAATATACAAATTGACATTGCTGAAATAACAAAGATCGTAGAGAAAGTAGGAAAAATAATAGATTTACCAAAGAATGAAATACCCACAATAGCTACTGTAAGTGATATAAGTAAACTATCAAATCAACCCTTTTTTGAGAAAGCAAAAAATGGTGATCAGGTACTATTTTATACTGAGTCAAAAAAGGCTTATATATATGACCCAAAGAACAATATAATAGTAGAGGTTGCTTCTCTAAATGTGGGTAAATAAATTAACTAATGAAAAAATATTGTTATATTTTGATCTTGATACTGATGGTGTTTGCTTCAAATACATCCTTTGCAGATGAATATTCAGCAAATAGCTATAAAATATTAGATCCAGTTATAGCACCTAGCGGTTTTTCAAATTCCTCAGGATTTCAGTTGTGGAGTAGTATATCTGAAATAGCAGTTGGTACTAGTAGTTCGTCATCTTTTCAGATCGGTTCAGGATTTCTAAATTTCCCATTTGCTTCAACACCTGTTGTTTCTGCTACAGCTGGAAATGGTCAGGTATCACTTTCATGGACGGCATCAACTGGTTTTTTAGGCTGGACAGCAAATTCATATAATATAGGTAGATCAACGACATCAAGTGGTCCGTATAGCTTTACATCTGCAGGTTCAGTTCTAAATTCTACAGTTACCGGACTTACAAATGGTACTACTTATTATTTTGTTATAACTGTATCTGATATATTTGGAAATACTATATCTACTTCAACTGAAGTTTCTTCAACACCAAGTTCACCCTCGACTCCACCACCTAGTGGTGGAGGAGGAGGGGGTGGCGGAGGTGGAGGAGGGGGAGCGGGAGGGGCGCCTAGTGCAGATCCCGGTCTAAATTCGACGGGAGTTGTGTTTTCTGGTAGAGCATATCCCCTTAGTAAGGTAAATATTTTAAAAGATGGTCAAATAGTTTTGAGTACCATTGCAGGTCCAGATAGCAATTTTACTGCTAGATTAACAGGTATAAATCCTGGAGGATATAACTTTGGTGTTTATGGTGAAGACAAAAGTGGTTCAAAATCTAGTACATTTACATTTAGTTTATACATTACACAATCAGTTATGACAGAAATCGGTGGAATATTTATTTCACCAACAATATCTGTTGATAAAAAAGAAGTAAAAAAGGGTGATAATATAGCAATATTTGGCCAAAGTGCTCCAAAAGCTGAAATAGTAGCTAGTGTAAATTCAGAAAAAGAGCATTTCTTAAAAAGTGATGCAGACAAAGATGGTATTTATTTAATAAATTTTGATACATCAGTTTTGGAAATGGGGGAGCATCATACAAAGTCCAAGTCTTCATTAAACAATCAAATAAGTGATTTTAGTAATACAGTAGCATTTTTGGTTGGTACAAAAAATGTTCCTATTGAGAAAAGTAATGTTGTAACAAAAGGTGATGTAAATAATGATAAGAGAGTTAATCTTATTGATTTTTCAATTGCAGCCTTTTGGTACAAAAAACCAAATCCGCCTGCAAATGTAGATGTTAATGGTGATAAAAAGGTTGATATAGTAGATTTTAGTATCATGGCATTTAATTGGACTGGATAATATGAAATTTGGTAATTCAAAAATAAATAATTTGATTTTTAAAAATGTATTTAAATTTACTATAGTTGTTTTATTTTTATTAAATTTCAGTTTCACACATGCATCAAGTGTAAATTTCTCTACTCAAAAGTTTAAAGATAGTAACGATAAGTTCTTAATCGAATTTAATATAAATACAGAAAGTGAGTCTATAAATGCAATAGAAGGTAGATTGATTATTCCTGAATCTGGTTTTGATGTAAAAGATATAAATGATGGTAATTCATCAGTAAATTTCTGGTTAGAGAAACCACGTTTAGAAAATAATAAATATATAGTATTTTCAGGTATTATCCCTGGAGGCTTGACTGGTGATAATAAAAATTTATTTAAAATTACAATAAAACAAGATCAATCCACAAAAGGTGAAGTAAAAGTAGATTATATTAAAGCTATCAAAAATAGTAGTGGAGTATCGTACTCAAATGTTAAATTAAATAATCTAAAACTACCTATCATTACAAATACTATTCTAAACGATAGTGATACTAGTATAAAAGACGTAGTACAACCTGAATTATTTACTCCTATAATTTCTAAAATAAATACTTCATTAAATAAACAAAAGGTATTAATTTTTGCTACACAGGATAAAGGAAGCGGAATAAATCATTATGAAGTAAAGGAAAATTATTTTGATAAATTTAAAACAGTAGAGAGTCCGTATGTATTAAATAAGGCTATGTATGTTAGTAAAATTTATATAAAGGCAGTAGACAATAATAAAAATGAATTAATTGTCTACATATACCCAAGTACATTTGTACGCATATACCATCAATATGGAATTATTGTTATAATTATCCTAGTTATTTTAATATTCAAAAGAAAAAAATGGTTAAATATTTCAAATTAGCACTTTTTGTTTTTTTACTCGGTTTTATACCTTTTATAACAAAAGCTGCAGATCTTACCATCACTCCTTACAGTGCTACATACGAAGTTGGGGATACAGTGACACTTCAAGTCGTAACAAATACAAATGTACCCTTAAATGCCATATCAGCAAATATAGTAATACCCAAAACAATATTTAGCATCGAGTCTGTTTCAAAAGCAGGGTCAATATTGAATTTTTGGACTTCAGAACCTAGTTTTTCAAAATCTACAAATACCATAAGTTTAGAAGGTGTATCACTAGGAGGATTTCAAGGCAATGCTGGAACAGTAATCACTATAAGATTAAAAGCTATAGCGTCAGGAAGTGGAAAAATAGTATTTCAATCTGGTCAGATATTGGCAAATGATGGACAGGGTACTGATATAACTGGAACATTGAGTTCTGTAACATATACAGTCAAAGAATTACAGATAAAGCCTAAACAAAAAGAAGTCGTACCAGTAAAAGATACAGTACCAATAAAAGAAACTACACCAAGCATAGATGAGACAACAACAAAAGTTGAAGACAGTAAACCAAGTAATAACGTAGTATCTCCAGAAATATCTCTTGGATTAAAGTACGGTGAACCAGCTATAGTTGGACAGAGTAATTATCCAAAATCTCAAATATTACTAACATTTATTTCATCATCGGGTACAAAGATATTTATAAACGGTGTAACAGATGCCAATGGCGACTTTACGCTACTAGTCCCAAATTCACTAAAACATGGATCATATAAAGTGGCAGGAATAGTTATATTACAAAATGGTAAAAATAGCCCAGATTCAAATGAGATATCTGTAAATATAGGTAATATATTTTCTGATATGAGTAAAGAAATGATAAGTTTGTTTGGGATTTTGATTTTACTTATCATGTTCCAGACATGGAAGATAAGTACAAGTACCCAAGCTCATGTGTCAAAAAAGGTAAAACAAGAGTTAAGTGATGTTTCAAATACTATACACAAGTCTTTTACAAATCTAAAAGGAGATATGAAAGGTAAAAAGATATCAGAAATAAAGTCAGAATTGAGTGAAATAGAAGAAAAAATATCAAAAGAGGTAAAAAATATAGATTCAATTTAAAATGCACCGCAGTATATTAAAAATTATTATTTTAGGAATATTATATTTATATATAAATAATAGTTTTGTATTTGCCCAAAGTGTAAAAATTGATGCAAATAAAATTCAATATAAACCCGAAGTAACTTTCTCACCACGTAGTGCTACTTTTTCTCAAGGTTCTACATTTGAAATACCTATACTACTCAATACTAAGGGAAAGAGTATAAATGGTGTAGAAGTTAGAATTACCTATGATAAAGATAAACTATCAATAGTAAAGCCTTCTAGTGGAACATCTATTGTTGGAGTTTGGGTTGAGCCACCAAAATATGATAATGAAAGAGGTACAGCGAGTTATGTCGGTGTTATACCATCAGGTATTGTCACTGATTCAGGATTAATAGGAAGTATTACATTTAAAGCAATAAAGACAGGTCGTGCTAGTATAAGTATAAATTCTACTTCTAATTTACTATTAAATGATGGTTTAGGTACTCAAGTATCATTCGACAGTATTCCTGCAAATTACACTATAATTCCAAAGTTATCAGATGGAATAAAGGTTTATTCTGAAACCCACCCATTTCAAGATGAATGGTATAGAAGTCCAAGTCCTGTTGTTTCTTGGGAAATAAATAGTGGTATAGATGGATATAGTTTCGAATTGGACAATAAACCAAATACAATACCTGACAATACTGTAGATACAAAAGAAAATATAAAATCTTTTGAAAAACTAACTGACGGTATATGGTATTTCCATATTAAACCTATCAGTTCTGGAATTAGTGGAAACACTACTCACTTTATAATGAGAATAGATACTATCCCTCCTGCTGATTTTAAGCCTGAATCAAACTACGTACTAGCCGCAGTAGGTTTTGTTGAGAGAACACTCATTACTTTCTTTACAACTGATAATTTGTCAGGTTTAGATCATTATGAAGTGGGAATAATAGATAAGAGTCAACCAGTAACAGTCTCGCCAGTTTTTGTTCAAACAGAAAGCCCTTATCAAGTTCCTATAAAATCTGGTAGCAATCTACATGTAATAGTTAGAGCTATAGATAAAGCTGGGAATATAAAGGATTCATCTATAGATGTAAAACCACCTATGGTTATTACAAAGGTATTGAAGCAATATATTGTATATATTTTGATTGCCATAATATTGATTGGATTTGTAGCGCTCATTATGCACTATCTGTTTGGACATCATGTGATCAGATATATAAAGGAGGTTGTAAAAAAGGTTAAAGAAGATGAAACAAAAGAGATAATAAGCAATAATCAGGACAATAATCAAACTAATAGTCAAACCAAAGATCAAACAAGTCAAAATAATCAGATAAATCAAGACAATCAGACAAAGATATAAATATGATATAATTCTTGTATTAATATTTTATTGATATATTATGTCTAAAAAAATACGAGTAGCAATAAATGGATTTGGAAGAATCGGCCGAGCTTTTTATAAGGTTGCAAAGGAAAATAAAGATATAGAAATTGTTGCTATAAACGATTTGGGAAGCAAAGAAAACATGGAATACCTCCTAAAATACGATACTGTATATAAACAGAGTGATATTACTCTCGACGGTGTAAACTTTATAAGTGAAAAAGAACCTACCAAACTTCCTTGGAAAGATCTAGATATAGATGTTGTGGTAGAAAGTACAGGACTATTTACAGCTACAGATAAAGCTCAAGTACATATAAATTCTGGAGCAAAAAGAGTTGTAATATCAGCTCCAATAAAAGACGATGATAGTCCAACTGTACTCATGGGACAAAATGAAGATAAATTAAAAACAACAAAGATATCTTCAAATGCTAGCTGTACTACAAATGCAGGTGGTCCCATCATGGCTATACTAGATGAAACTCTAGGTGTAGAAAAAGCTATGTTAAATACTGTTCATGCTTACACTGCTAGCCAAGCTCTAGTAGATGGTCCAAGTAAAAAGGATTTAAGAGAAGGAAGGGCGGCTGCACAAAACATAGTTCCTTCATCTACAGGAGCTGCAATAGCTGTTACAAAAGTCATGACTCATATGAAAGGAATGTTCGATGGTATATCTATACGCGTTCCAGTTCCAGTAGGATCTATAGTTGACGTTACATTTATTTCAAAGAAAGATACAACAGCAGAAGAAGTAAATGCAATATTAGAAAAAGCTGCGAAAGATAATAGATGGAAGGGAATATTTACAGTTTCAAAAGAAGATCTAGTTTCATCAGATATAGTTGGTAATAGTCATGCTTGTATAGCAGATCTAGCTTTTACAAGAGTAGTTGGAGGGAATCTAGTAAAGGTTTTAGGTTGGTATGATAATGAAATGGGGTATACGCATACTTTGGTTAGGCATGTAATAGCTGCCGGTAGGTTGATATAAAAATAAACCGCACAGAGGTCCGAAGACACGTGCGGCAGATCGAGTCTGAAGACTCTTAGTGACGACGACGCGAGTGATGGTAATTATGACCGATGCTGTGGCTGTAATCATCAGTAACAGCCATCCGCACCATTTCATAAATCATAACTGCTACACCGACACCGAGAAGTATGAACAATCCCATGGTTAGAATTTTAGGTGTTTTGTTTAGACCACCAAGGCTTCCTTTCACGAGCCAGTTTATAAAATCAATGTCCCTAAATGGTATTGTAGCACTTATATAGCCATATTGTCAAGTTTATGAAATACGGCCTCATTGCTTGCTATATATCAAACTTCAGAATATTATTCATTCGTACTTTGACAGTGAAATAAGAACACCAACACGCCACCTCTTGAGTATCTGAATCATCGGATTTTCAAGAGGTGAGCGCGGGTAGGTTTTTTCTAAAATTGTGATAAAATATGCTTATTAAGCTTACGTGGTACGACAATGAACTATGTTATACACATACGCTGGTGAGACATGTGATCGAGGCGGGGAGGTTAATTTAAGGTAAGTATGAAAGAAAAAACTTTAAAGCAATATACAAAGGAAATTGTTGATGTCTATAAGTCTTATGAGAAGATTGGTACAACCCCGTGGAATTCTTCAATTGTAGCGAGAGACCTTATGTATCAATTAGGTTGTCTTTCTAAAATTCTTTTGCAATTAGAAGGGGCAAGATATAGGAAGGGAAAAACAGTAGATGAGTTAAGAATTGATTTGGCAGATGAGTTGGCAGATATATTTGCTGAGACATTATTTATTGCTTACGATCTAAATATTTCTCTTGATGATGCTTGGAATAGGATGCGCGATGCTGATAAAAAGAAAATTCTCGAGAGAAAGTAGTTGGTTGGTATGATAATGAAATGGGGTATAATAAGTTAGTGAGACATGTGATTGAGGTGTGGGAGCTAATTTAAAATTTATGTTTATTATTTTTCTTACAATAGTCACGATTATCTTTTTTATTATTAGGGTTGTGCTCTTCAATTATATTCTCCGTAGACACCCTGGAATAATCCAGTATGTCGGATACTATATACTTACAGTTTGTACTGGAATATTTACGTTTTTTCCAATCTGTATATTTTTAGGAAATGAAGTTTGTTGGGATTTTGATGTAGCAATACACAAGACTGTGTTGCTAGTATCATCTATGATCATTCTTTTATTGTGTGCTTGGGTTTGGTATAAAATAATAAAAGATCCGAGAATGGAAATAAGTTCAGGTAAGCCGGTTGCTACACTTATAATTATATTAGCGTTTATTATTAGCTTAATTATATTGATTTTCGGTACTTCGCCATATTGGGCACCTCTTGTTGGACATTAATATTTCTAAAATTGTGATAGAATCTTATTAAGATTAATATTTAATTGCTATAAAAATAATTTTTATGCCAACGAGAAGAATTTTTGGTTATATTGGGTTCGCACTATCCCTATTTATTGCGTATTACTTTGCGTTTGGTATATATCATGATCCAGCTGAAGGACTTGGTGCAATACTGATGTTACCAGTTATAGTAGTTGTTGTGACTACTTTTACATATTTAATTGGACGATCAGTTGAAAAAAGAAATATTAAATAAATTTATAGGTTTATAAATAAAACTATGAATGATGATAAAAAATATATTCGATAATTAGTTGGACATTAATAGCTATATTAGGCCTAGCATTTGCTTACTGGGTATTTATGGTTATAGTTCCCACATTTTAGGTTAATAATTGCTCATAATAAAACATGAAACTAAGTGAAAAAATTCAATTAGCAATATCTAGTATTTTGGTTGTACTTGGTATTCTATATATGATTTCAGTTGGAAATATTGATCTGATGTATATATTTTGGTTGCCACATATATGGTGGGTAGAAGTAGTGACAAAGTTTTTGGCATATAAATTTTTAGGAAATAAAGAATTTACTTGGAGAAGTTCAACCTTGGTTTTAGGTCTTTCAATATATTTAATTAGTTTATGGATACTTATCCCTTGGATTTTAAAAATGTTTGGTGTCAATATTTCATTTTAACTAATTTTTTATCATAATTGGAAACAAAAAATGCCACCCAAAGAGTGGCATTTTCAAAAACAAAATCTGTATTTAACCTCAGTCGCGTTCCAGTGCTTTAATATATGTATTCACCTTACAATCTGGACAGAAAGGATAATCAGCCAATTTATGCTCGTCATCATCTGGAATCACACATCGACATTTGTGACAGGTAACTGCCATACGTCGAACAAACGTTGAAAATTCCTTCGAGGTCTTGTCCGCAACTTCATTCGGGAATACCTTTACTGCATTCCGCAAAATGATCACGATTTCAGGTGTGATAACCTGACCAATCACAGCTGTATATCCAGCACGGTTTCTACGATTCAGCATGAGTTGCCTGCGCAGTCTCTCGACCGCTTCATTCAATTGCTCCATACTTTTCTGTTCATGGACTTCCAATTGCCTCCTTTTGGGATTTTTCGCTATCCCCCCAGCTTTTCTGTGGGGGACCTCGATAATCGGGTTGTGGCCATTCGTAGCCCTTCTTTTTTTAGAAGGATTATTTTGTTGCTTTTTCATACAAGAATACGTAATACAGTCTGGCAACTATATATCATATAATTGAGCCTATAGTCAAGTGTGTTATATGAAATAAAGCTGTGTTAGTGCTAAAATATATACATGAGAATATTTGAAATAATACTAAAGCTATTATTTTTATTAGGTTCTATTTATTCAATAAAGTCAGAGATAGTATCTACACCATTCCTCATAACTTTTCTTATCGTATGTTTGGTATTGGGAATTGTTCTAATATTTAATAAAGACTCAAGTTACAACTATCCACAGACAAAAAGAGATTTAATAATAAGAAAAATAGAGGGAGGTTTGCTAATTATATTTTCTTTATCTTTATACTATATACAGCTTATTTAAAACTTATACACATAAAATAAAATTTTGATAAAATTTTTGTATTATTTGCTATTGTTTATATGTACATGCGGGGTAGAATAATAGTGTGAATAAAAATGATTATATTACAAAAGAATATCTAGATAATACTCTCGATAAAAGATTTGCTGATTTTGGTAGTGAAATAAGGCAATATATGAGAGATTTGAGGGTGGGTTTTACTGAAGATCTCGGAGTAGTTATGGATCAAGTAAAATCATTAAGCGACAAAGTTGAGTCACTAGACAATAAGGTGGTTAAAATTGATGGAAGACTGGTAAGAGTAGAATATAGCTTGTCTAATTTGGAGATAGATGTAAAAGAGATAAAGAATACAATACCAAACTACGTAGAAAAGAAACAATTCAATAACTTAGAGAAAAGAGTAGGGGTTTTGGAAGAAAATAAAATAGCTAAAAGTATATAGTTTTATATTTATCCGGATATTTATGTATATGATATAATTTAATCATGAAAATATTACTTGCTTCTGATCATGCTGGTTTTGAATTAAAAAATGAAATTTTAAAATATTTAGAAACTGAGGCTTTTGATGTAGAAGATTTGGGTGCTTATAGTTTAGATAAAGAAGATGATTATCCTGAGATAATACTTCCTCTTGCTATGCGTGTCGTAGAAGATCCAGAAAATATAAAAGGAATAGTATTTGGTAAAAGCGGAAATGGTGAGGCTATTATCTGTAATAGGCTCCCAGGAGTTAGGGCTATCGTTTATCATGGTAAAAATCTTGAAATTGTTAAATTGGGTAGAGAACACAACAATGCGAATGTACTATCTATAGGTGCAGGATTTGTTGACGTGGAAGAATCTATAAATGCTGTGACTACATTTATAAAAACATCATTTAGCAATGATGAAAGACATATAAGAAGAAATGAAATGCTAGATAATATCGCCTAATAAAATGGAAATTGTACCAGGTATACTTGAGAAAAATTTTTCACATATAAAGGATAAGATTGAAAAAGTTGTCAATCTAACTCAAACTGTTCAGATAGACGTATGTGACGGATTGTTTGTACCGACTACTACATGGCCTTATGGTAAAAGCGATAGTCATTTCGAAGCTATTTTAAAAGAGGAGGAGGGAATGCCTGGTTGGGATAGTGTAGATTTTGAATTTGATTTAATGGTAAAGAATCCTGATCCTGACTATGTAAGAAAATGGGTTCAACTAGGCGCATCTAGAATAGTTTTGCATGCTGAGTCTAGTATAGATTTGTCTGATAGCTTTGCTTCTCTTAGTGGTCTGGTAGATAGAGGGTTGGCTATAAAGATAAATACACCTATAGATAAAATAGAAAAATATAGTAAATACCTTCTATATGTACAGATTATGGGTATAGATAAAATTGGCTATCAAGGTCAGCATTTAAATCAGGATATCTTTTTGAAAATAAAAGAAGTAAAAGAAAGATTCCCAGACCTCTTGGTACAAGTCGATGGTGGTGTAAATACTACAAATGCAGGAACTATAAGTCATGCCGGTGCAGATAGACTTGTAATCGGTTCAGCTCTATTTAATAGTGACGATATTGTGGATACATATAAGAGACTTGAACGCATATAGTGATATAATGTTTGTATGAGAAATTCTGTTCCTTTAACAGATGATAAAATAAATTTTTTATCAACAAAAGCCCTAGATATTCGAAGGTCTATAATAGATATGCTTATTGAAGCCAAATCAGGACACACTGCCGGACCTCTTGATATGGCAGATATATTTTCTTATTTGTATTTCCACGCATTAAATCATGATCCGAAGAAACCTGAATGGCCATACAGAGATAGATTGATACTTTCAAATGGTCATATCTGTCCAGTTTTATATTCTAGTATGGCTCATGCAGGATATTTTCCAGTTTCAGAATTAAAAACTCTTAGAAAATTCGGCACAAGACTACAAGGACACCCTCACCGTGAATGGTTACCAGGAATCGAAACATCATCAGGACCACTTGGTTCAGGACTCTCACAGGCTGTGGGTATGGCTATTGCTGATAGAATAGATTTTGGTAGAACATCTGATAAACAATTCGTTTGTCTAACAGGTGATGGAGAGCTTGATTGTGGACAAATATGGGAATCTGCTATGCTTGCAGGAAAAGAAAGATTACAAAATCTAACTGTTTTTATTGATAGAAACAATATTCAGATCGACGGTTTTACAGAAGATATTATGCCACTAAATCCACTTTCTGATAAATGGAGATCATTTAACTGGCATGTACAAGAGGTAGATGGTCACAATTTCAGAGCAATAGATGAAGCTTGGACACAAGCAATGTCAGTTTTTGATAAGCCCTCAGTAATAATTGCAAATACGATAGCTTCAAAAGGAATTCCAGAGTACGAAAGAATGTTTGAATGGCATGGAAAACCACCAACAACAGATATAGAGATATCACAAGCAAAAAATGCTTTAGGTATGAATAAATAATATGATAAATCCAAATCAAAAATTAAATATAAAAATATTTGATAAAGATATAGAGCAACTTCCTATACGAAAAGGTTTCGGTGATGGTTTGGTAATATCTGCTGATATAAATAAAAATGTAGTTGGACTATGTGCTGACCTTACAGATTCTACAGTAATGAATTTATTTAAAAATAAATATCCAGACAGATTTGTAGAGATAGGTATAGCTGAGCAAAATCTTGCAAGTGTTGCTTCCGGTATGTCTGCTATGGGTAAGATTCCATTTATTACTTCATACGCTATGTTTTCTCCAGGAAGAAACTGGGAACAAATTAGAACAACTATTTGTTATAACGATAGACCTGTAAAGATTGCTGGTTCACATGCAGGAATATCTGTTGGTCCAGATGGTGGTACACATCAAGCAATAGAAGATATTGCAATCACTAGAGTGATACCAAGAATGGTTGTTATATCTCCTTGCGATGCCATAGAAGCAAAAAAGGCAACCATCGCTTGTTCAAAGACAAAAGATCCAACATATATACGTCTAGCTAGGGAAAAGACACCAGTTATTACTACTGATGATTCGCCATTTGAAATTGGAAAAGCTCAACTCGTGTTTACACCAAAGAAAAATGAAAAAGCAGAAGTTGGAATAATAGCGACAGGAGCTTTGTTGCATAAAGCGCTTTTGGTTGCTAAAGATCTTGAAGATGAAGGTTTAAAAGTGAAAGTATTAAATCTTTCTACTATAAAACCACTTGATGAAGAATCTGTATGGAAACTAGCACAAGAGGCGGGTGCAATAGTCACTGTTGAAGAACATCAAATATCCGGTGGTATGGGTTCTGCTGTTTCTGAATGTATTTCAAGACACTATCCAGTACCAATAGAGTTTATAGGTGTAAAAGATCAGTTTGGTCAATCAGGAACTCCAGATGAACTGATTGAATACTATGGTATGGGTGAAAAAGATATAAAAGAAGCTGTTAAAAAAGTACTATTACGTAAAAGGTAATATTTGTACAAAAAAGGCCGGCAACAGTTGTTGCCGGCCAGTGAAAGTGAGAGTGGTTATTCGATTTCCACTAAATCCTTCCTCCTACCTTTCCATGCATCGAGAGATCTCATCACATCCTCGAGGTGATTGAATACCTTGTACTCATCTTTTTCACTTGCAAGCTTGAGCTCGGTGGCAAGGAAGTCCTTAACAAGTCCTTCAATCTTTTTCTCATCTCTGTTTTCAGATTTATAAACCCTAATCAGAAACTTGTGTGCTTTCATCCAATTCCAAGTTTCATATGAGAGCATGATCTTGGGTGAGAGTAGAAGTATCCAAATTGAGCACAGAGCAAACATGGCAGTATCGATAATTTTGATACTTGTATTATCGATATGGTGACCTGCATCCATGATGCATATGAGGTGTATCAGAAGTGCTACCAGCGTAGTGAGGACGATACCCACCCAAATGTTGAACATGAGTGTGACAGAACTTGCATACCGCCTTTTAGCGGCTGTGTCACCATCAACGAGCCATGTGTTCCACTCGAACCATGGCCTTCCGTGAGTATCCAGATACAGCACCGGAATTGGAAGGATGATGAAAAGCCATATAGCCTTCATCATTTTTTTAACCGTATTCATTTCGATGTTCTCCTTGTGCTTTTAACCTCATTGCTCGATTTGACGAGATACTATCCTCCTTTGTGGTAGGAAGTATACTTCATATGAGTAGACAATCGCACAAATTATCTTCGGATACATTAACATTTATAAATATATCTGTCAATACTAATAAATTCCTTATATTTAAGCTATAGTAAATACAAAATATATGTCTATTTTCAAACTATCACAAAACATGTCTCCAGCAGGAGATCAACCAAAAGCCATACAGGGCCTGATGCAAGGTCTTGATAAGGGTATGAGGCATCAAACACTACTCGGAGTAACTGGTTCCGGAAAGACTTTTACTATGGCAAATGTCATTGCAAAGCATAATAAACCTACACTTGTAATAGCTCATAACAAAACTCTAGCAGCTCAACTAGCTCAAGAGTATAGAGAATTTTTTCCTGAAAATGCAGTTCACTACTTTGTGTCCTACTATGATTACTATCAACCAGAGGCATATATGCCTGTAACTGATACATATATAGAGAAGGAAGCAATGATAAATGAAGAGATTGATAGGTTGAGACATGCAAGCACTCAAGTACTTCTTACTAGGAAAGATGTGATAATAGTAGCATCAGTATCATGTATATACGGTTTGGGTTCTCCTGATGAATATGAAAAAGTAAATCTAAAGATTTCAAAGGGGATGGAATTTTCTAGAGCTGAACTGATCAGAAGATTGGTACATCTACATTTTGAAAGGACAAATGCAGATCTTGAATCTGGTAATTTTAGAGCTGTTGGAAATACTCTAGAAATAATGCCGGTAAATGAAAAGACAATATATAGAATAAGTTATGAAGCAAATACTATAAGTGAAATAGTTGAAATTGATCCTATATCTCGCTCGATAAAGAAGGAACACGATGTAATTTTTATTTTCCCAGCAAAACATTTTATAAGTACTGATGAACAATCAAAAAGAGCTTTTGAGACTATAAAGGCTGAATTGGAGGATAGGCTAAAAGAGTTAGAAAAAAATGGAAAACTTTTAGAAGCAGAGAGACTCAAGAGAAGAGTAAAATATGATTTGGCACTTATAAAAGAGGTTGGATATTGTAATGGAATAGAGAATTACTCTAGACATTTCTCAGGTAAAGCTCCAGGTGAAGCACCAGATAGTCTACTTGAATACTTTCCTCATACACCAGATGGTAAACCAGATTTTTTGACTGTTATAGATGAAAGTCATGTTACGGTACCACAACTCGGTGGAATGTACGCAGGTGATGCAAGTAGAAAAAACACTCTAGTTGAATACGGCTTTAGACTTCCTTCAGCAAAAGATAATAGACCGTTAAAATTTGATGAATTTGAAAAGAGAGTTGGGCAAGTGATATATACTTCAGCAACTCCTGGAGAATATGAAAAAAAGAATAGTGAACAAACAGTTGAACAAGTGATCAGACCTACAGGACTTATAGATCCTATAGTTGTGGTTAAACCTGTGACGGAAATAAAATCAGATCATACTAAGTCATTTGAGGAGACCCCGGAGGCGACGGCCGAGGATTTGAGTGAATTTTCACCAGAAAATTCACGTGCTCCGAAAATGATCTCACCAGAACATGGCTATAAAGGTCAAATATTCGATTTCATAGAAGAAGCTGAAAAGGTAATTAAAAAAGGTGAAAGAGCTATAGCAACTACACTTACAAAAAAGATGGCTGAGGATCTTTCTTCATATCTAAAAGAAAAGGGAATTAAGTCAGAATATTTACATAGTGATATTAAGACAATAGATAGAATAACAATACTTACTGATTTTAGAAGAGGTAAATACGATATAATAGTTGGTGTAAATCTTCTTAGAGAAGGACTAGATCTACCAGAGGTTTCACTGATCGGAATTCTAGATGCAGATAAGGCTGGATTCTTGAGATCAGAAACATCACTCATACAGATAATAGGCCGTGCAGCTAGAAATGTATTTGGAAGAGTTATTTTATATGCAGATATCATGACTAAGGCAATGGATTATGCCATAAAAGAGACTGAAAGAAGAAGAAAGATACAGATTGAATACAATACAAAACATGGTATCACACCAAAAACCATAATAAAAAAGATTCACGACATTACAGATGAATTACGTAGTGAACATGATAAAACTGTTAGCGAACTTATAAAGCTAGATAGAAATCTACTTGATGTTGATCCAAAGAAATTAATAAAAGAAAAAGAGCAAGCTATGGAACAAGCTGTAAAAGAACTAGATTTTGAAACTGCGGCAATTATCAGAGATGAGCTTATAGAGATAAACAAAATATACGAAAGTACGAAAACAAAAGTTAAAAAAGTAGGGAAGAGTGTAAGAAAAGAAAAAAGGAAATGATTAAGATAGTGTAAAGAGAAAATTGATATAAATACTAAAAATGAAAAACGACCCCGTCTTAGTGGCGGGGTCGTCTGTTGGTGCTATGTAGCACTTAGACCGAAGCGTTGAAGAAGACTCCTAACGGAGTTGCTTCTGTCACTGTAGTCAGTGTCGCCATCACCGTCGTCCTCATCGACGATGTTGGTTGATGTTGGTTGCACAACAGGCTTTCGAGGGTGCTGATCCCTCGAGACGATTTCTTTCGCAACCTCAAATGACTTTGAGTTGATTCCATCCATACATACCTCCATATGTTTTACTGTCTAACAAAAATATACATAATATAATCAAGCATGTCAAATTTTATGATGGGTAATGGCAGTGTTGGCACTATTGTGTTTACATAAACAAACATTGCTTATATTTAGTAATAGTTTAAAATAGTGTATATATGAATGAAAATAAATCTCCAAAAAATATTATATGGGTAGAAGATGATGCTTTTCTAGGATCTATTTTAATGAAAAAATTTGGTGCTACAGGACACAATGTATCTCTTGCAAAAAGTGGTGATGAAGCATTTGAGTTGATAAAAAATATAAAGCCAGACATTTTTGTTCTCGATATATTTTTACCTGGTATGACTGGTTTCGATATATTACAAAAGATAAAAATGGATCAGACCATGAAGAATGTTCCAGTTATTATGTTGTCTAATACTAGTAAACAAAGTGATGTAGATAAAGCAAAACTTTTAGGTGCACAAAAATTCTTGGTTAAAGCTGCGGTATCACTAGATGAGATCATAAAAGAGGTTGAGTTACTCACAAAATAGTTTATTTTGTATTTGGTTCGTACTTCTTGTATTAGGTAAGTTTATTGTAATTAAATTGCCTATTTTCAAAACCTTGATATAGTTAACTATTAATGAATAAAAAAGAAGAAAAAACTAATAAAAAAGGTAATAGCATAGAGTCTTCAAAAATTGTAGTGAAGGGTGCAAGGACACATAATTTGAAGAATATTACTGTAGAAATGCCTAGAAATAAGATGATAGCGATAACGGGCCTCTCTGGATCTGGTAAGTCTTCTCTTGCTTTCGATACCATATTTGCTGAAGGTCAGAGAAGGTATGTTGAATCACTTTCTTCATATGCTAGACAATTCCTAAAACAAATGCAGAAGCCTGATGTGGATGAAATAGAGGGTTTGTCTCCAGCAATATCAATAGATCAAAAGTCTAGATCAAATAATCCTAGATCTACTGTTGCAACTATAACTGAAATATATGACTATTTACGTATTTTATTTGCAAGAGTTGGTACACCGCATTGTCTTATCTGTGATAGAGAAATAAAGAGAATATCAAAAGAAGAAATATTGGAAACAGTCATATCACAAGTACTTTCATATAATAAAAAGGGGAAAGAGATAATGGGTGTTGTAATAGAAAATCAAAAAGTAGGAGTATATGCGCCAGTTGTTCTAGGTAGAAAAGGTGAGTACTATCAGTTGCTTTATGATCTATTGGGAAAAGGTTATGAAAAAGTAAAAGTAGATGGAAAAGTGTATAAACTCAGAGAACAAATTACACTTGATAAAAATAAAAAACATAATATCGATGTTTTGGTAGATGAAATATATCTAAGTGAATTTAAAGATAAAAAACAAATTGAGAATGCAAAAGAAAGACTTTCTGAGGCTTTAGAAAAAGCTATAGATGAAGCAAATGGACTTATAAAAATAGAATATCCCGATGAAGAAAAACTAATGTCAGTAAAGTTTATGTGTCCATACGATGGTTTTTCTTATCCTGAAATAGAACCTAGACTATTTTCTTTCAACTCTCCATATGGTGCTTGTGAAGTATGTAATGGGCTAGGTACAAGAGAGTTCATGGGAGAAACTCCTTGTGATTCATGTAATGGGGCAAGACTTAGAAAGGAGGCTCTGGCTGTTAGAGTTGATGGTAAAAACATAGTTGGAGTTACATCTATGTCTGTTGAAGATGCAAAAATTTATTTTGAGAAAATAGGTCTTACTGATACACAAAAGGAAATTGCAAAGGTAATATTAAAGGAAATAGAATCTAGATTGCAGTTTATGTTAAATGTGGGTATAGAATACCTTACACTTGATAGAAAAGCACAGACTCTCTCTGGCGGTGAATCACAGAGAATAAGACTAGCATCACAGCTTGGTAGCGGTCTAGTAGGGGCTTTATATGTACTCGACGAACCTACTATTGGTCTTCATCAGAGAGATAATGATAGATTGATTAAAACCTTACTTCATCTTCGTGATATAGGAAATACTATTATAGTCGTAGAACATGATGAAGATACGATGTATGCCTCAGATTATATAGTAGATATAGGTCCTGGAGCAGGAGTTCATGGTGGAAATGTTGTAGTTTCTGGATATTTAGAAGATTTACTTACTGCAAAAAAGAATGATTCAAAATCATTAACACTTTCATATCTTAGAGGAGAAAAAGAAGTAGAAATTCCAAAAGTAAGAAGAGAGCCAAAAGGTAAGATAATGGTGCGAGGGGGTGAGGTATTCAATATTAAAAATATGAATGTTGATATTCCTCTAGGATGTTTCAATACAATAACTGGAGTTTCTGGATCTGGAAAATCATCTTTTATGTATGAAATATTACATAGAAATCTAGAGGCTAGATATGAAAAGAGAAAACGTTCAAATGAAAATATAAATTGTAAGAGTTTTACAGGAAGTGAATATGTAGGTAGGGTAATACTCATAGATCAATCACCGATAGGAAGAACTCCACGTTCAAATCCCGCAACATATACTGGGGCATGGACACATATAAGAGATATGTTTGCAAATAGTCCTGAAGCAAAAGCTAGAGGTTGGGGACCAAGTAGATTCTCTTTTAATGTTAAGGGTGGTAGGTGTGAGGCATGTCAGGGTAATGGAGAAATAGCTGTTGAAATGCATTTTTTACCTACTGTATATGTTCCTTGTGAAGTATGTGGTGGAAAAAGGTTCATGAAGGAAACCTTGGAAATAAAATATAAAGGTAAAAATGTACACGAGATACTACATATGACTATAGAAGAGTCTATGAAATTCTTTGAAGACATACCAGCTATCAGTGATAGGTTGGAAACTTTAAATGAAGTAGGATTGGGATATCTCAAGCTTGGTCAGTCTGCTACTACACTTTCAGGAGGAGAGGCTCAGAGAGTAAAGATATCTTCAGAGCTTTACAGAGCGCATTTACAGAAAACTATATACCTACTAGATGAACCTACAGTGGGATTGCACTACGAGGATGTAAATAAACTAATTGAAATACTACAGAGACTTGTGGATAAGGGAAATACAGTAGTTGTTATAGAACACAATCTAGACCTTATAAAGTGTTCAGACTATATAGTAGATATAGGTCCAGAAGGTGGAATGAGAGGGGGAAATGTTGTTGCAAAGGGTACACCTGAAGATGTTGCTAGAAATGAAAAGTCATATACAGGAAAATATCTAAAGAAAGTTTTAAATAAAAAGTAAATTATATAAATAAAAGAAAAAACCCGTCAGGCTAGTTAGCTCGACTGGTTTTTTGTTTCTTTTCTTTTCGGATAACATAATATGCTATCCCTGCAAGTATATGAATACCTGCGAAGAAAATGATGAAAAGTGGAAGATATGGTAGAGCGTATGCTATTACCAAAGGTTGAAGCTTTTCTTTCATTCAACCTTCCTCCAATGTATAATTTTTTTGATTGCATCAACAAATGGTGGTACTGCAATTGCAGAAACAAACAACACCATTACTAATTGTGCCAGATCTTGCGATTTAAGAAACTCAATCATACAACCTCCATTGCATGTTTAGCTTACATCCACACGGATGCTTGCTAAAGTCTTATGAGATGATATCATTTTATCTATGTCAAGTCAATCCAAATATTCACACTTACCAGACTCACCTGGAGTCTACTTTTTCAAAGATAAAGATGGCAATATCTTATATATTGGACGTGCAACTTCTCTAAAAGATAGAGTGAAAAGCTATTATTCTGACAAACTAATAGAATCTAGAGGTCAATTACTTGTAGAAATGCTTGAAAAAGCAAATAAGATCGATTTTGAACAAACAGATTCTGTTCTAGAGGCTATTATCCTTGAGAGTAATTTAATTAAGAAATATAGGCCGTATTTCAATACAAAAGAAAAAGATGATAAGAGTTATTCTTACATTGTCATTACAAAAGAAGAATTTCCGAGAGTGTTTACAGTAAGAGGTAAAGATATGACTACACTAGATTTTGAGACCAGAGAAGTATTTGGCCCATATCCACACGGTTCTTTACTTAGAGAAGCATTAAAAATAATTAGGAAGATATTTCCATTTCGTGATGAAAAAGCAAACATGTCACATTATGAAAAGTTCTACAGAGCTATCGGTTTATCTCCGGATTTAAATAAAGATGAATATGAAAAAACAATTAAGAACCTAATACTATTTTTCAATGGTAAGAAAAAAGAATTAATTAAAAATCTTGAAGACGAAATGGCAAATAGTGCAAGTTTGCTAAAGTTTGAAAAAGCCAATGAAATTAAAAAGACTTTATATGCTTTATCACATATTAGAGACGTGGCATTAATTAAAAAAGATATTGAGGAAATAAATACGAAGCAAGGACCGTATAGAATAGAGTCCTACGATATAGCACATCTATCAGGAAAAAATACAGTTGGTGTAATGACTGTGACTGAAGGTTCAAATACTTCACCAGATCAATATAGAAAATTTAAAATTAGTAAAGACGTAAATAATGATACAGCTTCGATAAAAGAAGTTTTAAAACGAAGATTCAATCATCCAGAATGGAGAATGCCAGATCTTGTAGTTGTAGATGGAGGTATTACACAAAGAAATGTAACAATTAAGGTTTTAAAAGAGTTAAATATAGATGTACCAGTAGTTTCTGTAGTAAAAGACGATTCACACAAACCATCGTATTTTTTAGGAGATGAAAATATAGTCAAGCAACATAAGGAAATGATATTAAGAGCAAATTCTGAGTCACATAGATTTGCTATAACTTATCATAAAAAATTAAGGGGGAAAACATTTTTAGCAAAATAATAAAACAAGGTATAATTAACATATGCACAAAATCAGAGTAGGAGTACTACGTGGTGGTCCAAGCGATGAATATGAAGTGTCTCTAAAATCTGGAGCCACAGTATTAAAAAATCTAAAAGAAGATAGATACATATCTAAGGATATTTTTATTTCTAAGGATGGTAAATGGCACCATAATGGAATGGAAAAGACACCTCATGAATTGCTTTCAAATATAGATGTAGTTTTCAATGCTCTTCACGGAAAGTATGGTGAGGATGGAAAAATACAACACATGTTTGAGATGTATAATATTCCACACACTGGATCGGGATCATTTGCATCCATACTTGGTATGAATAAAGTTCTTTCAAAAGAAGTATTTGAAAAACATGGTATAAGAACACCTAGCTATGTTGTTTTCGAATCTATTGATGATGTAGTAGAAGAAAGTTTGAGAACTGTCTTAAATAAATTTCCACCACCATTTATTGTCAAACCAGCAACAAGTGGTTCTTCTGTAGGTGTTTCAATAGTTAAAAATTTATCAGAATTAGATTCTGCTATCAAGTTAGCATTTAAGTATAGTGATATGGTTATAGTTGAAGAGTTTGTAAAGGGTGTAGAGGCAACTGTCGGAATTATAGACTGGTACAGAGATGAGTTTCTATATGCTTTACCCCCTGTAGAAATAAGACATAAAAAAGATTTTTTTGATTATGATGCAAAATATAGTGGTGAAAATTCAGGAACAGAAGAGATAGTGCCAGGAAATTTTGATTTTAGAATAAAAAAAGATTTAGAAGAAATAGCTAGAAAAGTACATACTTCACTTGGCCTAGAACATTATTCAAGAACTGATTTTATAGTTTCTCCTAGTAGAGGAATATTTGTTCTTGAGACAAATACATTACCAGGACTTACAGAAGAATCACTTTTTCCAAAGGCACTATCATCAGTAGGATCATCTTTGCCACATTTCTTTGACCATATTATTACTCTCGCTTTAAAAAGAGGAAAGTACTGATATAATAGTTTCGGAGAAAGGAAAATATGAGCACTCGAAATGATGCTAGAAGAAGGATTAACATTGCTTTGTCAGCGCTATGTCAGAGATTTGATACAAAACCAACAGAAAGGTTCAAATTAATTAATTTTGCAAAAGAGTATGGAGTCGGTGGTTCCAAACTTTCTAGAGACTTCAAGGAGATGTTTGGTTACCCACCATTACTTTATATATCTATCGAAAGGTTGGGTATAGCAATAGCAGAAATTTTAAATAACCCTAGACTTTCATTCGAAGAAGCGTCAATAAGAGCAGGGTTTAGGGCTAGTGCACATATGGCTATCATATCTGTACAAGTTCTTGGTATGGATTTGCTTGAGCTTAAAAGGGCAATCAAGCATGGAGAAATATAAACACGAAGACACTGCCAATAGGCAGTTCTTTTTTATACTTTGATTTTATACAAAATATGCGTTATAGTATTTTCTGTATTTGTTTTGGTTAATGAAGGGCCCGTAGCTGTTTTGGCAGAACTGAGCC
>CAZLQL010000004.1:19474-57832 GCA_964561875.1 uncultured Candidatus Saccharibacteria bacterium | reverse complement strand
AAGGTACAGAAGGATCTCTAGGTATCTCTTATGGAAACATGGTAGCTCTACTAGTCCAGGCTATTAAAGATATCAATACTAAGGTGGATGGTTTGGCTAATAAATTCTCTGGTGTATTTAAGACTGATAGTGTGGAGGCGAATAAAGTAAGTACAAAGGAATTGTGTGTAGATGATGTGTGTGTATCAAAAGAGCAATTCAGAGAAATGATTGTAAGAAGCGGAATGATGCCAAACATAATACACACTAATGAAAACAATAATAATACGGGTCAGAACTCTACAATAAATACACAAAATATAGATAATGGAACAAGTACTCCACAGGTAGAAAATAATGCAACAACTACTCAAGTAATAGAAAATAGTACTACAACCCCACAAGTAATTGAGAATAATACTAACAATCAAAATTCTACAACGATACCACAAACACCAGATCAAAATTTAAATAATAATTCAACAGAAAATCAAAACACACCCACAGAGTAGATTTAATACTAAATTGTATTGTGATAATATATATTCATGAATCATTTAATTACGGTTGTAAAAGCTGATGGAACAAAGGAGCTTTTTGAAGAACAAAAATTAGTAGAATCATTACAAAATGCTGGAGGTAGTGAAGAAATAATAGATAAAATTCTAGAACATATAAATAAGGAAGCAAAGGATGGTATGACTACTGGTCATATATACTCTCATGCATTTAAGCTCTTAAGACAGTACTCTATGCCAGTTGCTATGAAGTACTCTTTGAGAAGGGCACTTTCTGAACTTGGTCCTGACGGCTTTCCATTTGAAAAATATATTGCAAAAATATTTGAAGCTTGGGGTTATACTACTCTAACAGATCAGACAGTATTGGGTAGGTGTGTTCCACATGAAGTAGATGTGGTTGCATGGAAAGGAGACGAGCTAGAGATGGTTGAAGCGAAATTTCATAATGAACTAGGTTTAAAATCAGATTTAAAAGTAGCACTTTATATAAAAGCGAGATTTGACGATATTAAAGATAATGAATTTGATTTCGGAGGAAAAAAGAGGAAGTTAACTAAGGGATATATAATTACAAATACAAAGTTTACTGATCAAGCTATAAGATACAGTGAATGTAACAATGTAAAACTTATTGGTTGGAATTATCCTGCTAGAGGTAATCTTCAAGATATCATAGAGGAATTGAGACTACATCCATCTACTTGTCTGATTACACTATCGAATGAGCATAAAAAAGAACTTTTGAAACATGGAGTAGTATTATGTAAAGATATTCTTGAAAATAAATCTTATTTGCAAAATATTGGTATGAAGCAAGAAGAAATCCTAAAAGTTGAAGAAGAGATAAGGGAAGTGATGGGAAATTAGCATATTATTAAAATATTTATCGTAGATGAAAAAGGACTTACACTATGGTAAACTCTTTCTATTATGAAATCAGAAGAAATTCGTAAAAGATTTTTAGCCTTTTTCGAGAAAAGAGGTCACTCTATACTACCTTCATCACCTTTAGTGCCAGAAAATGATCCTACTGTGCTTTTTAACACTGCAGGTATGCAACCTCTTGTGCCATATCTTATGGGTAAACCTCATCCACAAGGGGATAAATTGGCAAATATACAAAAGTGTGTAAGAACAACCGACATAGAGGATGTTGGGGACAATACACACTTAACATTTTTTGAAATGATGGGGAATTGGTCTTTGGGAAGCTATTTTAAAGAGGAAGCCATAAAATGGAGTTATGATCTTTTAACTTCAAAGATTGAGGGATTTGGTCTGGATCCAAAGAGGCTCTATGTAACTGTTTTTAAAGGTGATGAAAACTCTCCAGTTGATAATGATGCAAAAAAGTTTTGGATGGAAGCAGGAATGCCAGAAAATAGAATATATTTTAAGGATGCGAGTGCAAACTGGTGGCCAGCAGTAAAGGGTAAAGATACTTGGACTGGACCAACAGGCCCATGTAGTGAAATGTTCTATGACCTTACTGAAAAGGGTTTGGGTGATATGACTATCGAACAATACAATAAAGCTGATGATGAACAAAAAGTTGTTGAGATTTGGAATGATGTATTTATGGAATTTGAAAAGAAAGATGGGAAAATAATATCAAAATTGAATAAAAAAAATGTGGATACAGGAGCTGGCTTTGAAAGAATATGTACTGTATTACAAGGCAAAACAAATGTTTACGATACAGATTTATTCGAAGAGATAATGAATGAAGCAGGTAAAATATCTGACAATATAAAATCAAAAAGAATAATATCTGACCATATTCGATCATCCATATTTCTTATATCTGACGGTGTTATACCTGGCAATACAGATCAAGGATATATATTGAGAAGGCTTATCCGTAGAGCAGTTTTTAATACCCTAGAAAGAAGGTTAAGTGTAGAATCTATAAAACAATTCGTTGATATTTTATGTAAAAAATACGAAACAACATACCCAAGTATAAAGAATCAAAAAGATAAAATAGTAAAAGAGATATTTGATGAAAGTGAAAAGTTTGTAAAAACAATAGAGAACGGACTAAAAGAATTCGATAAAATCTATGGTGCTAATGCAGGGATATCTGGTAAACAAGCATTTATACTATTTAGTAGCTATGGATTTCCTATAGATCTAACTGTGGAACTAGCAAAACAGAAATCATTAACTGTAGATTTGGAATCTTATAGTGAAGAATTCAAAAAGCATCAAGAACTCTCACGCTCTGGTGCGGAAAAGAAATTTAAAGGAGGATTAGGGGATACAAGCGAAATGTCTGTTATGTATCACACAGCTACACATCTATTACATCAAGCATTACATGAAGTTCTCGGTGATGGTGTTATGCAAAAAGGATCAAATATAACACCAGAGAGGTTAAGATTCGACTTTTCTTATACAGGAAAAATGACTGATGAACAAAAGAAAAAAGTCGAGGATATAGTAAACAGTAAGATAAATGAGGAATTACCAGTAAATATGGTGGTGATGAATAAGATAGATGCAGAAAAAACTGGAGCTAGACACTTCTTTGGTGAAAAATATGCCGATGAAGTATCTATATACTACATAGGAAAGGATATAAACAATAGCTTTTCAAAAGAATTCTGTGGAGGACCTCATGTAAAAAACACAAAAGAACTAAAAGGTAATGAGGGTAGTTTGAAATTTAAAATATTAAAGGAAGAAGCCGTATCTCAGGGTGTTAGAAGGATAAAAGCTGTACTTGTATAGTAGTTATTCACTATTTTATAACTAGGTAAAATTCTATATGATATAATTTATAGGTATATTTTATATGAATTTTTTCTTTTCAAATAAAAAAGAGAATTCTTTATCTCTAGTACTTGATATACAGAGTGGGCTTGTACGTGGAACACTGGTTTCATTTTTAAATGGTAAAAAACCTCATGTTGTTTTCACTTATACAAAATTTATAAGAAATCGGACACAAGGAAACGGTCCACTTATAACAAAGATAATGTGTAAATCATTGCACGAAGTCTTAAATAACATATCAAAACATGGTTTACACAAAGCTGGTACACTAGGATATGGTTCTAGTATAAAAAAGGTTTACTATATGCTCTCATCTCCTTGGGCAATATCTCAAGCAAAAAAAGTACTTATAAATTTTGAAAAAGAAACTACAGTAACTGAAAAAATTATAAAAGAGATAACGGATAAAGAAAGTTTAGTACTAATAAAAGAATTCAAGCATGATCTAGAAAAAAGTTCTAATAGCAATATCGATCTTTTACCGATAGAAGAGAAAGTGTTTGATGTTAGGCTAAATGGTTATTCTATATCAGATTTTAAAGGTAAAAAAGCAAATAAATTGGAAGTATCACTAGCGGTATCTGTTTCATCTAAGAAAATACTAGAAAAGATTAGTGCTGAAGTTCATAAAGTATTTCATATTAAAAATGAATTTTTCCATGGTGCACTATTAGCACACTATATAGCACTAAGAAGTGTATCACCAGGCATGGATGAATATATATCCGTACATGTACACGGTGAATTGACTGATATTGTAGTTGTAAATAAAGGTTCAGGAGTTTATCTGTCCACTTTTCCTTTTGGGACATACTCTTTATTTAGAAAACTAGGGAGAGCTATGAAACAAAGCCCAGAAATAGCAAAATCTCTACTTTCTTTGTATTCAAATGATAAATTAGATAAAAGTAATAAAGAAAAGGTTGAAAAAACTGTTTTAAATATAGTAGAAAATTGGAAAAAGAGTTTTCAGAATTCACTCGCAGTAGAAGGGTCATACTCAATACCCAAGGTTGTAAATCTATCTATACATGAAAATTTTGAGATATTTGAAAGAGCTTTAAAAGACCTCCAGTATGATGTCGTGCATTTTAATAACGATATTATCAATGAATTGTTAGATTTTGAAAATTCAGAAGATCATAGCTGGCTTATGGGTATGTATATAATTTCAATTTTGAGTGTTGATAAAAATGAGAATATTTTAAATGATGTGCTAAAATAAACTAGTATGGCAGAAAGAAAAACAGATAAAACTAATTCAAAAAAAGTCGTTCAGGATATTTATCCAAATAAAAAAACGATTAGAAATATTGCTCTGGAAGAAAAAGATGAGGAAAGGAGCGGTAGAATAGAACATGAAGAGATAGTAAAAAAACTAGTTAGAAGAAGAGAGTTAAGAGAAGAGACTGAAGAAGAAAGTGCAAAAGAAAGTAGGAGAGAAAGCAGAGCCACAAATAAAAGAGAAAATAAAGGTAGAAGGTTGCTCTCAAATACCTTAATTACATTCAGTACTATTTTTGTAGGTGTAGCTATTATAGGTATTGCATTATCTCTCTTATATTCAAAAGCAGTTATAACTATTACTCCTAAAATAGTAAATTTTGAGCTAGATCAAAAGATAACTGCAAAAAAGAATTCATCATTGAGTGATCTTCAATATGAAATCATTACTGCAACAACCACACTAAGTAAGGATGTTCCGTACAAAAAAGGAGCCTTGATAGAAACAAAAGCTAAAGGCATTGTTACAATATACAATGCCAACAGTACAAACACTCAAAAGATTTTAGCTGGAACTAGACTCTCAACAACCGATGGGCTGGTTTATCGTACATCAAGTACAGTTGTGGTACCCGGAATGAAGACAATACAAGGTAAAACAACTCCGGGAGCTATGTCAGTGTATGCAGTGGCTGATATTGCAAGTGAAAAATACAATACAAAGGATTCATCTGGTCAGGAATTAAAAATAATTGCATACAAAGGAAGTAGTAAATACAATACAATATACGCAAAGATAAAAAATGATTTTACAGGTGGATATTCAGGCTATAAGGTCAGCATTGATCCAAAATTGGAGAAAGCTACTGTTGATGAACTGAAGAATTCATTGAAGCAGGTACTAGAAAATAAGATAAAAACTGAAATAAATAGCAACCTAGTATATTATCCAAAGTTAACATTTACAGACTATACAGTTATTCCTGCAGGATCAGCAAAATACCAGTCTATTGCGCAAACATCATCCACAACATCATCTATAGTAGTGCAAGGTGTGATAAATATTGTAGTTTTTAAATCAGATGCACTATTTAAATACATTGCTCAAGACGAAGTAAGTAGATTTCCATCAAGTACATACAAAGTGGATGGTTTAGAGAACCTATCTGTAGTATTAGAAAATCCAAAGGATTTCTCACCAAAGAAAATGAATTCACTTATACTATCTATGAAGGGAAAACTAAAGATGACTGGTACTTTTAATGAAGAGGGACTGAAAGAAGATCTTGTAGGAAAGAAGATGTCACAAAGCAATAGTATATTTGCAAAATATTCAGCTATAAGTAATGCTTATGCCCTTATCACACCATTTTGGATGAGGTCCTTCCCAAATACGAAAGAAAAGATTATACTTAACATTAAATCAGATTAGAGTACTAAATTGTCCCAATCGCCAAAAGGCAAACTGGGGATAGTATGGCGCATGTTGACTTTTTATACATACTTCTGATAATATAAAGAACTGTTCAATTTTAATGGATACAAACAGCACAAATAAGTCACAAAATACTGAATTAAATTCAGCAAAAGGTATTGTAACCGAAGCTTTACCTAACACTCTTTTTAGAGTGAAGGTAGATGGAAGTGAAAATATAATAATGGCTTATCTTGCGGGAAAAATGAGAATGCATAGAATAAAGGTTCTCATAGGAGACAAGGTGGAGATGATTTTAGATCCATATGGAGGCAGAGCTAGAATTACAAAAAGACTTTAAATAAAAATGAAAGTAAAAGCTTCAGTAAAAAAAATATGTCCAAAGTGTAGCGTAGTAAGACGTAAGGGTTATGTCTATGTAATTTGCAAGTCAAACCCTCGTCACAAGCAACGCCAAGGATAATAAATAAATTTATGCGTATACTAGGTATAACAATTCCAGAAAACAAAAGACTAGAAATAGCTTTAACCACACTTTACGGTATAGGTAGACCAAGAGCACTTTATATATTGAATAAAGCAAAGGTAGATGCAGGAATGAAATCAAAGGATCTTACAGTTGATCAAGAAAATGAAATCAGAAAAATAATCGAAGGTTTCAGAATAGAAGGTGACCTAAAGAGAGAGGTTGCACAAAACATCAAGAGATTGAAGGATATAAAAGCATATAGAGGTAGCAGACATGCTAGAAGACTTCCTGCAAGAGGTCAAAGAACAAAAACAAATAGCAGAACTGTTAGAGGTAATGTTAGAAAGACCATGGGTTCTGGTAGAAAGAAGGAAGATAAGAAATAATAATTAACCATAATGGCAAAGAAAAAAATTGTTACAACTGAAGGTCAGGCAGTAAAGAAAGAGGAACAAAAGAAATCTTCTTCTAAAAAGAGGATTGATGCTGGAGTTTTGTATGTTGAATCTACATACAATAACACTAAGGTTCTACTAACTGATAAAAGTGGTAATGCAATAATCTGGTCATCTAGCGGTACTCTTGGATTTAAGGGTGCAAAAAAGGGTACTCCATTTGCAGCTGCAAAAGTTGGTGAAGCTCTTGCTGCAAAAGCTGAACCTATGGGACTAAAAGAAGTTGATGTTGTGATAAAAGGTGTTGGTTCAGGCAGAGAATCAGCGGTTAGAGGATTTATTTCAAAGGGGGTAGTTATTACATCAATAAAAGATGCAACTCCTGTTCCTATGAATGGACCTAAGCCTAAGAAGCCAAGAAGAGTATAATAAAATATAAAATTTATGATAATTGGACCAAGATACAAAATTGCAAGAAGACTAGGAGTACCAGTATTTGAGAAAACTCAAACTCAAAAGTACGCTATTCGTTCTGGACAAAACGGCAAAAAGAGCGAAGGTGGTCGTGCAAAAAGTGACTATGGACTTGGTATGCAAGAAAAGCAAAGAGCTCGCTATAGTTATGGTATAACAGCAAAACAATTTGCAAAATATGTTAAAAATGCAATAGAAAAGAAGGGTAATTCAAGTGAAATACTAGTTAGAACTCTAGAAAGCAGAGTCGATAACGTTGCGCTTAGAGCTGGATTTGCAAGTACTCGTCAAGCAGCTAGACAAATGTCTTCACATGGACACCTAACAGTCAATGGAAAAATAGTTACAACTCCTTCATACCAACTAAAACTTGGTGATGTAGTAGGAATAAGAGAGGGAAGTAAGAAAAAGGGCTTATTCACAAATCTAGATGAAAAGCTAAAAACTATAAAACTACCAGCGTGGTTGAAACTTGATTTTGATAAAAAGACAGTAACAGTAGACGGTATACCGACAGCGTCAAAGACCGAACTCCTATTTAATCCGGATACAGTTATAGGTTTTTATAGTCGTTAATTTTAATAAGGTTATAATAAAAATACCATGTCAAATCATAATATTGTTTTACCATCAAAACCAAAAATAATTCGTGAAGAAGGCTTCAGTGGTGTATATGAAATAGATGGTCTATATCCAGGATATGGACATACACTAGGAAACTCTCTAAGAAGAATTATACTTTCATCTCTACCCGGAGCTGCTGTTACACAAGTAAAAATAAAGGGTGTTGAGCATGAATTCTCAAGCATAGAAGGGGTAAAAGAAGATGTAATAACAATACTTCTAAATCTTAAGAGACTAAGAATAAGGATAACTGGAGATGAACCACAAGTTTTGACAATAAAATCAAAAGGTATAAAGAAAGTAACTGCAAAGGATATAGAAGTACCAGGACAAGTTGAAATTTTGAATCCAGATCTAACAATATACGAGTCTACTGATAAAAATACTGAAATAGAAATAGACATAACAGTTGAAAAGGGTCTTGGTTTCGTTCTAAAAGAGGCTATACACAAAGATAGAGTTGATATTGGTACAATATCACTAGATGCTTCATTTACTCCTATAAAGAAGGTTAATTATGAAGTAGAAAATATGCGTGTTGGTGATAGAACAGATTTCAACCGTTTGAGAATATCAATAGAAACTGATGGTACTCTTACACCAAATGAAGCTTTGGAAGAATCAATATCAATAATGATTACTCAGCTAAAAGCTATAGTAGGGTTTAAAGAACCTGAAATTGAAGAAGCAATAGAAGAAAAATCTATGAAGTCTGATGATTCATCAGAAAAAGCTGAACTTGACGTAGAATTCCTAAAGACAAGAATAGACGCTATAGGACTTTCACCAAGAACAGTGAAGGCACTTTCAAATGCAAACATAAGAACTGTTGGTGGGCTTGCAAGAAAGAAGGAAGCTGACATACTAGATGTTGACGGTCTAGGAAGTAAGGGAGTTCAGGAAATAAAGAAGGTTCTAGCTCAATATAATATAAATTTGAAATAGTAGTAAATTAATTTAATACCATGCGACATCATTCAAAAAACAGAAAATTCGGAAGAGAAATGGGACAGAGAGATGCTCTGCTTAGATCACTTGCACGTAACCTAATAAATGAGGGTCGTATAACTACTACACTAGCAAAAGCTAAGAGTCTTCGTCCTTATGTAGAAAAGCTTGTCACAAAGGGTAAACTAAACACTCTGGCTTCAAGAAGAGTTCTTATATCAAAGATTCATGGTGAAAAAGAGATTAAGCACCTTATAGAAACAATATCCCCAAAGTATAAGGATAGAAAAGGTGGATATACTAGGATAATAAAGTTAGAACCTAGAGGACTTGACGCAGCCCCTATGGCAATGATTGAATTTGTATAATACAAAAGATAAAAACATGAAAAACTACACTATAGACGCACAAGGCAAAAGAATGGGAAGAGTGGCATCAGAAGCTGCAAACTATCTTATGGGTAAAAACCTTGTTACTTTTGTTAGAAACAAAGCTCCTGAAGTTAAAGTGAGCATAATAAACTGTGACAAAGCTTATATTAACGAAAAGAAGAAGCAGGATAAGAAATATGTAACATTCACAGGTTTTAGAGGTGGTATAAACACTGAAAAGCTTTCTGACCTTATAGAAAGAAAAGGTGTTGAAGAAGCATTCAGAAGAGCAGTATACAGAATGCTCCCTGGAAACAGTTTGAGAAAAGCAATGATGAAGAATCTTTCAATAACAAAATAATATTATGTCAGCGACTATAAATAAATACATCGAAACAGTAGGAAGAAGAAAGACAGCAGTAGCTCGTGTTCGTATAACTCCTGCGGACAAAACTACATATGAAATAAACGGAAAGTCTGTTGAATCATATTTCCCAACAAAAGAATTGCAGATGGTTGCAACAGAATCTATTTCTGCATCAAAACTAACTACAACAAAGTTTAAAATAACAGCTGTACTTAAGGGTGGTGGAATAAGCTCACAAGCTGATGCGCTAAGGCATGGTATTGCAAGAGGTCTTATAGAATACGATGCAGAACTTCGTGGAAAGCTAAAGAAAGCAGGACTTCTAAAGAGAGATCCTAGAGCAAAAGAAAGAAGAAAGTTCGGTCTAAAGAAAGCAAGAAAGTCTCCACAGTGGTCAAAGAGATAATGCAAACAAAAAAAGCTCCTTTCGGGGCTTTTTTGTTATACACTAATTCTTAGTATTTAATATGATTTTTATAACGCAATCTCACACACACCTCCAGCACAAGCCAATTCTTTCTTCACATCTAGTTCATCTGATTTTTCATAGGTAATTATCTTTGAATAGTCGATATGTTTCAATTTATCTGCAAGCTCATTGTATTTCTTTTCATCTATTTCTTCATAGGGAGCAAGCTGATAAACATGATTGTCTCTTGGTAAGAATGATAATCCTCCTACAATATCCCAATTTTTATATACCCAATTTGCTACTTCAATCCACTCATTTTCTCCGATAGATACAGTTACTGACGGATTATGTTCAGTATAGTTTAATTTAACCATTTTCCAATGCTCTAGTTGTTGGATTGCGGTCATATCATTTCTATATATAGAACCTTCCGGAGACTTAACAGGAAATTCCAATACATATGTCATTGCATTATCTTTTGACTGACCTACTTCTGGATGATAAGGAACTCCTTGATCCTTTAGCATTTTAAATAATGCATCTGTACCTGATATTCTTATTCTTCTTATATAATACGGTGAATGTCTTGGGTGCATTCCCGAAGAACAATCTACAGTTTGAGAAAGGGTACCAGATGGTTTAACAGCAGTAATACATGTCGATGGATTGATACCGAACTTCTTTGAATACTCTTTATTTACATTTATTGCTTCATTTTTAAGTTTTGCAAGTACTTTTGGATTACGAACTACCTCCGAGTCCCATTGACCCGTTATAGATACTCCAAGAAGAGATTCTTTTTGGCAGTTTTCTTTCCACTCTTTTGATAGGTAAGGGAAGTTGGTTAAACTTGCTTGATAAGTACCCAAAATTGTAGCTATCCTGATCTTATTCATCAGAGTTTTCTCGGTATCATATGATCTAGCCACCACTTCAGACAGGTTACAAAACTGTTTTGATTGAAGTATTATTTCCCCACAAGGATTTGTACCTATTGGTCCTATTATATTGTTTCCATTTGGATCAAAATATCCTTTATTCTCTCTGAGAACTTTTATTCTTCTTTCTGGCAATGTCTTGGCTAGTGATCCTCTATTAAATATTCCTCTTTCACCTGAACCAGATTTCATAAGTGCTGTCCATTCCTCTATAAATTCTGTATTGTTGGGTTTGTTTATATATACAGCAGAATTATTTGCTAGCATTCTTTGAGGTTCATTTATATAAAATGCACCCTTTTTTGCATCACGGATATCTGTATCATCAAGATCAGATAGAGATATCATTGCACTTCTTCTCACCCCTCCAGACACAACACAATCTCCGATCATACATATGATATCGTGAACATCTATATTTCTAAGTCTCCTACCTTGTCTACTTAGCATCTTTTGTCTTGTAAATGTAAGCAATCTTTTTAGTGGTTCTGGTCCAGATGATTTGCCTCCCATAGTTTTTAACCTTGCTCCAGCTGGACGTAATAGGGAATAATCAAAATCAATATCTTCACCTTTAGCCCATATGTTCATTGCATAAGCTAGTGTATCCGCCCAACCTTCCTTACTATCTGGAACAATGTGAGATTTATTTTTTTCTCCAGTCTGTGTTTGAATTTGAGGAAATTTTTCTACATTCTGACTTTCAACAGACCAACCCACTCCTGTACCACACATACAGACATACATTATCTCAGCTAAATCTTGAAATGAACTAGGAGCTACATAAGAACAGTTATATGCACAAACATTTGTTTTTCTGGCTGGCAAACCTGAAAATTGGAGTAGTCTCATGGACGGCATAGATTCCTGATTCAAAATTGCATCTCTTATTTCTTCATATTCACCATCTTTCAATTTCTTTCCTAGATTTTCTTTCATAAAGGAAACATATCTATCTACTGTTTCGATCCATGTTTCTCTTCTTCCTTCTTCTGATATCCATCTTGAGTAGGTTCTGTAGTAGACAAATTCACCTAAGGAATTCTTAAAGAACTTTTTACTGTCCTGTGCAAGCTTCTTTATCCTAGGTGGAACCTGCATCTTTGCTTCTCTTATCTTTGACCTATTTTCTCTATAAAGAATGTATGACTTTGCAGTTTTTACATATTCAGAAAGTATAAGTTCCTTTTCAACTGTATCTTGTATCCCTTCTACAGTAGGTATAAAGTTTGTATATTTCTTAGTTATTCTCAGAGCATCAGCATAAACTTTATTTGCAACTATGTGAGCTTCTTCTCTAGATCCTTCACCAACACTCGACATTGCTTTAAATATTGCATCAACTATCTTTTCTATATTAAAGGGTACAATCGTACCATCTCTTTTAATAATATTTTTTACTTTAGACTCTTTTAAAACACCAGAAATCTTTTTCCTTTTTTGTGACATATATTTATTATTATTTAGTAGTTAATTAATTTCTAAACTAGATTATAACAATGCAAATTAAATGTGAGAAGTGGAAAAGTATTTTTCTTTTGATATAATCGATACAAATATCGAAATTATGAAACTAAAATCACCATTACCAAAAGAAGCCTACGACAAAAATGCAAATATTTATAAAATATTCTCAAACCCAAAGAGATTAGAAATTTTAAATCTACTAAAACTCGGAGAAATGAGTGTAGAAAATATTTTGAAGGTTACAAAACTCTCAAAGGCCAACCTATCACAGCATTTGGCATTGATGAGACATAATGGCTTAGTAAAAACAAGAAGAGAGGGACTAAATATACACTATAGGATAATAGATCCTAGGATAGTTGAGCCTTGTAAAATACTACACGAACTTAGACATAAACATCAGGTTATATAGTCCCATTTGGCTATTATTTTATACATAAAATAACTTGCAAAACATCACTTTTGACGTATACTATTTCTACTATGAATGAAGAAACTAATGAAATCAAATACGATATGGATGAAAATATAGATGACTCTGTAGTCACCGAAGAAACAGCTGTTCAAACAGTTAAGGTTTTAAAAGAAAAATTAAAAAAAGCTCTAGCTGAAAGATCAGAATATCTAAATGGTTGGCAAAGGGCTAAAGCCGATCTTCTAAATGCACGCAAGCGAGATGAAGAAGAAAAGAAGGAATATATAAAGTTCGCAAATGAAAGAATGATAGAGGATTTACTACCAGTTCTTCAAAGTTTTGATATGGCTATGGGAAATAAAGAAGCTTGGGAAAAAGCAGATAAAAACTGGAGAATAGGGGTTGAGTATATATATTCACAACTTACAAAAGCATTGGCAGACAATGGACTGGAAGAGATAAAGGCTCTTGGAGAAAATTTCGACCATTCACTACACGATGCAAGCTCATATGAGATAGTCACGGATAAAAGTATGGATAATAAAGTAATAGCTGTAGTAAATAAAGGATATAAATTAAATGGAAAAATACTAGTTCCAGCAAAGGTAAAGGTGGGGGAGTTTAAAGCAAACTAGCTTAGGATACATAACTATTGACTTTTATTGCTATTTATGCTTATATATTAGAAGTTGCACATAGATAAAAGGGAGCAATGAAATACCAAAAAACAATTGTACCTGTATACAAAAATGGTTACATGACATTGGGTGGTCGGCCATCTAGGGCCGAATACGACCCAGTAACTGACGCGGCGATACGTGTCTTTGACACTGTGCATTTGCCGATTGTGACGGTTGAGATCGGTGGGAAAATATACACCGAAATCGAACCTTGCTGGAATCGACGAGACCCAGAAGCACTACTCAGTCAGGCGGTCGGGAGGCTTAGTGCAAACGGTTTCCATGCAAACTCGGGTAAACTCTTTACTGGAAAGTTTGCGAAAAACGATCCAGTCAAAGGGCTTGAGATAGAATGGAGACCTGCAAGTCACTATATCCAAGAGCTCGCAGAAAAGCTTGCGCAAGAAGAATTAGAAGAAGATCCTGATAGGTTTATAGACGAAGACCGTGTAGGCTTCTGGTTCTGGCACGAATCATGGAAAGGATACGAAAAGTGTCTTGTTCCAGGGACAGTCAAACACATTGAGAGCTTGGAGGTGAAGACATCACCAAGAATTCTCAATAATTGGTTTAGTACACAACTTGAACCCTATATCATTCAATGAAAAATAAATAATGTTTTACAAAACCGTCCGGGGGATCGCAAGATTCCTCGGACAAACTTTTTATATTTAATCTAGATGTTTAATTTATCAACTAATAGAGCACCTTCCACAAACTAAAAGCGAGTCTTTTCAGACCCGCTTGAGTGGCTTATAGGTGCCACCTACCTTAATATATTATTACCACTCATTTCTCCTCTTAAGCTCATGTATGGTCGGGTAGGAGAATGGACCAAGTATGATAAGTATCAGTGATACAAATCCAGACTTGAACATACTACCATCCAACTGTTTGAGACAAATAATAGTTCCCAGAAAAAACCAAGTACTGAGAATTGTGATAGCTACACTGTTAAGGATATTTACAACACCCATCAGGATGAGTAAAACAATGAGTGAAAAGAAGTTGATCAATATCTTCATAAATACCTCCCTAAATACAATATCACGAATTATATTTATGTCAATATATAAATAAATATAGACAACAAACATAATACTGATATAATATTGCTATATATGTTAACTACTCAAAATAAACAATTAAACAATATTTTTGAGAGAATTGTAAAGGATAAAAATGGTTTACTTATCCGAGTACGTTTTACTATTGTTGAAATAGACGGAGTCTTCCAAGGACAAATCATATCTGCCGAGCCTCTAGTTAAACCTGTTGAAAATTCAGATCATCAATCTATATTCCTTCCTTATAATCAGAAAAGTGTAATTTCTATTTATTTTAAAGATATACCTAGTTTTATATCTTTTGTATCACCATTCAACTTTGACCTTATTTTAGTAAATCAACCAACAAGAGCACCGTCTAAAAACTAAAGCGAGCCTTTTGGACTCGCTTGGGTGGCTTAGAGGTGCCACTTACCCGCAATGACATTGTAAAACAATGCCGTGATTGCCCAGGTAACAAAACCTCCAACATAGAGGTATGCAATGTTCTGAACAATGTCTCTCACTACCCAATAGAGTAGTGAAAATACATATATAAATTTCTTCATGGATAACTCTATAAACAGAATATCACAAATTACTGATATGTCAATGTTTATCATTCAGTAGCTAAAAATAAATAAATTAAAATAACATGTCAAAAATAATTGGAATCGACCTTGGAACTACCTTTTCCGCAGTCGCTGTTATGGAAGCAGGTGTTCCAAAGGTTTTGGAAAATGCAGAAGGTGCTAGAACTACTCCTTCTATAGTCGCTCAATCAAAAACAGGTGAGAGACTAGTAGGACTTCTAGCAAAGCGACAAGCAGTTACTAACCCAAAAAATACTATATTTCAAATCAAGAGATTTATAGGTCACAACTTTGATGAAGAGAGTGTTCAAAAAGATATAAAAAATATTCCTTTTGAAGTTAGAAAATCATCAAATGGTGGTATAGAAGTAAACTACGGAGGAAAATGGATGCGTCCAGAAGAAATATCAGCAATGATACTTCAAAAGTTGAAGAATGATGCTGAAGCTCGCCTTGGTGAAAAGATAACTGAAGCTGTTATTACAGTTCCAGCATATTTTAACGATTCTCAGAGACAAGCTACAAAAGATGCTGGAAAAATTGCAGGCCTTGATGTAAAAAGAATTATAAATGAACCTACAGCAGCTGCTCTTGCTTATGGATTCAATAAAAAGAAAGATGAAAAAATAGCAGTGTTCGACTTCGGAGGAGGAACATTTGATATATCGGTACTTGAGGTAGGGGATGATGTAGTTGAAGTAAAGTCAACTGATGGAGACTCACATCTAGGAGGTCGTGATATAGATGCAAAGATCGTCTCTTGGCTTGCAGATACTTTCCAAAAGGAAAATGGTATCGATCTAAAAAAGGATGCACTAGCTCTACAGAGACTAGATGAAGCGTCTGAAAAAGCGAAGATAGAACTATCAACAGCTGTAAGTACAGATATAAATATTCCATTCATAACTTCAGGTTCAGATGGTCCAAAGCACCTTCTTGTAACACTTACACGTGCAAAACTTGAAGAGCTATGCCAGGAATTTATCGATAGAGCAATGATGATAACAAAGAGAGCTATGGATGCTTCACCATTTAAACTTGGTGAAATAAATGAAGTTATCCTAGTCGGAGGTCAGACGCGTATGCCAGCGCTTCAGACTGCTGTAAAAAATATGTTTGGCAAAGATCCTCACATGGGTGTGAATCCCGACGAGGTGGTTGCGGTAGGTGCTGCTATTCAAGGAGGTATCCTTGGAGGAGAAGTAAAAGATGTGCTTCTTCTAGATGTTATCCCGCTTTCACTAAGTATAGAAACACTTGGTGGAGTAGCTACGAAACTTATCGAAAAAAATACAACAGTCCCAACTCAACGTTCTCAAGTATTTTCAACTGCAGCCGACAATCAAACATCAGTAGAAATTCACATTACTCAAGGTGAAAGAGCGATGGCTAGTGATAACAAATCACTAGGTAGATTTATACTAGATGGAATAGCTCCAAGTCCTCGTGGTATGCCACAAGTTGAAGTGAGTTTTGATGTAGATGCAAATGGAATACTTAGCGTTACAGCAAAAGATAAAGCAACAGGAAAAGCAAATAGTATAAAGATCACAGCTAGCTCAGGTCTATCAAAAGATGAGGTTGAAAAGATGAAATCAGAGGCTGCAAAACATGAAGCTGAGGATAAAGCCAAGAAAGATGTGGTAGAAGTAAAGAACGTTGCAGAACAGCTTATTTACACCTCAGAAAAGGCTTTAAAAGATACAGGCGATAAGGCTCCAGCAGACCTAAAAAAGGCTATAGAAGACAAAATAGGGGCATTAAAAGGGGTTAAAGATGGCAGTGATGTAAATGCCATAAAGTCAGCTACCGAAGCCCTATCTAGTGAGCTTCAAAAGATCGGTCAGTATATGAATCAACAACCTCCACAAGGTGGTAATCCAAGTGAAAATAAAGGAGAACAAAATGGAGGAGGTGAAGGGGATAATGTAAGAGATGCGGAGTTTAAAGAGAAAAAGTAAATAAATAAAAAAAAGAGGGAGCCTAAGCGCCCTCTTTTTAATTAAACAAGACTGTCATCTTCTCATCTTGGATACTTCACTCACCAATCTGTCTAAAACATAGACAATTTTATCGATGCCAACTAGAGTTGTTTTGGCTCGAGCAAGATCACCCACAAGTTCACCGAGCGCTGATCTCTTATTGGTGGAATCCAAACCAATTTCTATTACTACACCAGAAATTCCTACTGGTGCTATAAGTGCGAATTCTCTTGGGTCGACACCGATTGGTGTTTCCTCGTCTGCAATCACGTGAAGGACGCAAAAATTGTCTGAAAGAAAAAGTATTTTACCTGGTTTATGTGGGGGGATAGAAGAGTGCAATACAGTAGAAAAATGTAGCCTATGCTTTTTCAATAGGTCAAATAAGTCTTGATTGTTCATAGATTTGTGTACAATTTACCGTATTATCTTTATCATTAATTATAGTTACCGTCAATAATTTATATAGAAAAAAACAAAACCGGCTTATCTCGCAAAGAGAGACCGGTTTTTGATGAAAAAATTTGTACTTTCAAACTTTGATGTTGGTTAAAATCTCACGAAGTCTTGTAGCCTCTGAATTATCAGGAAACATTCTTGTAACTACAGTAAAACCGACTTGCTTTTTATCCTTCGGTACGATTTCGAATCGGTCAATCCTTGGTTCATTAGTAGTCTTTTCACCAACAATGTCGAACTGAAGAATTTGAAAATCATTACCGTCGTTTATTACCTCAGGCACCTCATCTGGTGAGATCTTATTGAATGGAGCAAGCTTAGGAAAGATTGCTTTTCCAACCAGAGCCTCCATCAATATATCCAATGAAGATTTTTCCAACAGTTCTGAAGCAAACCCTTCAGCAAATGTGCTTGGCCTCAGAATATCCAGCACAGCCTCGATTGTATTACCCTTACCTTGTGAGGGGACAACAAATAGTCTTGGAATGTTATCTGCAAACCCATCAGTTACGTATATAACTGTAAATTCTTCGGAATGAAATAAAATTCTCCCTCTTACCTCTGCAGGGCAGGTGGTATGAACCTTAACTGCATTACCTATACCGCGTTTATTCAGTAGCTTGGCAATGTCCTTCATATTATGAGTATTTCATTGTTCTTTTCCTTCACCCCTTATACCACAGATATTATGACCAATCAATACAAATTGGTATATATTAAAAAGTATAAATAAAAAAGGGCGCAGGTTGAGTGCGCCACAATAGTGCTACATAACAAACGCGAACTCTCTAATTTACTACACCAAGTATATTAGGTTCCCTATGGACTAAGTCGCCGTTATGCAGATGAACCGTGGTTCATCATCAGGGTGTTTTACACATATACGCTTTCGCATTTATGCTACACAATAGCGTGTGCTTGATTCAACCTCAACACGCCACCTGTTAAAACTATTTTAACAAAAGTATTTTATGTAATCAATAAAAAAACCGGCTTATCTCGCAAAGAGAGGCCGGTTTTGTTAGAATCCAATTAGAACCAATTAAAATCTATAAACCCCTGTTTCTGCAGACTAGGGATTATTGAACTTCTAATTAAACGCTCAATGAGCATGCCAACTTTTTCAGGTGTCATCTTGTCGATATTATCAATATCCGTTTCACTCTCAAGAGGGTATTCTATGTCCTCAATGTAGACACAACATTTTCTAACACCCTTGGAAACTTGAGGATGAACAACACTTGTAACTGGCATGTTATAAAATTCACTACAATCCCAAATGTCTATAGGAAAGATTTCTTCAACTTGTGGTCGCGTATTACCACTCATCTCTCCGTTGAAAGCAAGAGTTAAGTGTGTTCTCTTAACACCTGGCTTGTCATTTGAAAGACTGAACCCTTTTTCGTAAACAATACGAACACCGCCATATACTGTGTACTTCATAACATTAATTTGTTCTTCACTTCCTTTTTATTTTTCTATAATAAAAAGAATGTGCATGTGTCGACATGCTTTTATCACATCTCCAATTGGAAAAGATCAGAACCTCAAAAATAATAACATTTATATGTAAGATAGTCAATACTTTTTAAACAAAATAAAACCGGCTTATCTCGCAAAGAGAGGCCGGTTTTGGATTACAAATCGCAGTCATGATGATTCATATCTCCTAATAACTTCAACTATTTCCCTATAAAAAGATACGGGGACGTCGAATTTTACCAGAAACGAAGCGATGTCTTTACCGCGGTGCTCAACACTAGACACCTGTACTATTGGAGAAGATTGATCAGCCACACAGCAGATATCTGCACAAAAATCTGCAAGTGCATCTGGTCGAATTCCAATTTTCACATACGCATTCGTTTCCCATTTCACCATGAAGATTCTGGTTGGATAGTATTTCATTTGAAAATTTAGAAGAATATTTATACAATTTCCTTTAAAAAAGTAACATTTCTATACATACTAGTCAATACTTTTTAAACAAAATAAAACCGGCTTATCTCGCAAAGAGAGGCCGGTTTTGTGACTAAAATGTATTGATTGAATCAGACCTTTGACGCATCAGCAAGTATATCACTTCTATCAAAGGTTCTTCCAAACCTCTTCGCTGAACCTATTTGCTCATCCAATCTCGTGTGGAGTTTAATTAGCTCAGACGAGCCTTTGGCGACCAAACTAAGGTTTGCTAAGATCGAACCTCTCACAGTCAGTGCGAGTAGGTTATTTTGAAGGTCAACTATAGACAATGCTGTGTACAGGATGGCACCTCCAAAAGTATTGTGATCGATAGAATAACCATTTGCAAAATCACTTTCCTTAAAGTAATTCAGATCCCTTCCAAGATCAAACAACAAAACGTAGACTAATGAATCAGCTTTGTTTCTATCTTGAATTGCTTTTGAACACCACTTTTCCCTACTCATTGAGATCAGGTATCCAGAGGAAAATACTGTGACAAGCGCTAATACAAAAAAGACAAAAGGGTAGTTTCTATTGAACAAAAAGATCACAAGCAAACCACGTAGCGCTGTAATAGCCAATAAAGCAGTTGCGAGATAAATAGGCATTGACGTTAGTATTCTAAAATTGGCTTTTTTCTCTTTTACCTTAAGCTCACCTATGAGTTCAGGAATATTTACACCCCTATCTTTTTGCCATGTATCTAGAATACTCCTGTAGTTGTAGGCGATCATTTCTTGTAGCACCAGATACATCATACTTGCTTCTTTTGCAGTCATTTGTCAGTGCCATTTATGGCTTTTGGCCGAACTCAAGGGATTTTGTCCACTAATGTACACTTTTGATGCACACAAGTACGTAATACGATTACGTCAAATAGTCCAAATAGCTAGGCAACTATCTTTACTAAAAGTAACATCGTAATATATGTATGTCAATACTAACTACGCTCGAAATTTGCTATCATTTAATACCAATGAAAGACTATTACAAAATCCTAGGCGTGGATAAAAGCGCTTCAAAAGACGATATAAAAAAGGCATTTAGAAAGATTGCCCATGAACATCACCCGGATAAAGGTGGTGGTGAAGCATCTAATGATAAATTCAAACAAGCTAGTGAGGCATATAGTGTTTTAGGTGATGATAATAAAAGAAAACAATACGATACCTACGGACAAGCTGGTGCAGGATTCAATCCAGGACAAGGAGGTTTCGGTGGGCAAGGTTTCGGAGGATTTGATTTCTCTGGTTTTAGCCAAAACGGTGGAGTAGAGTTTGATCTCGGAGATATATTTGGAGATATATTCGGAGGCAATGGACAGAGAAGAACCAAAAGGGGTAGGGATATATCTATAGATATTGAAATATCATTTAAGGAATCTGTATTTGGAGTTGAAAGAGATATCGTACTTACAAAATCTGCTACATGTAGTACATGCAGTGGAACTGGTGGTAAACCAGGTTCAGGAAGTAAGACGTGTACTGTATGTGCAGGTAAAGGAAAGATTCATGAGACCAAAAAAACTTTTATGGGGGCATTTTCTACTACACGAATATGTGATGAGTGTAAAGGTAAAGGTGAAATACCAAAAGAAAAGTGTTCAACATGTAAAGGTGAAGGTATAACTGAAGGTAGACATGAAATATCTGTTAAGATCCCTCCAGGAGTTAATGATGGGGAAATGGTTAGACTCGTTGGAATGGGTGAAGCTGTGTCTGGCGGTCAATCTGGTGATCTATATGTAAAGATCCATATTGAAGAACATAAAATTTTCGATAAAGATAATGAAAATATAATAATGAGTCTAAATATAAAACTCTCTACCGCTCTTTTGGGTGGAGATATACCAATAGAAACACTGGATGGAATTATAGACCTACATATTCCAGAGGGAGTTACTCATGGGGAAGTATTGAGAGTAAGAGGAAAAGGTGTACCGCATGAAAGAGGTAATAAGAGGGGTGATCTGCTTATCACAATCAATATTGATATGCCGAAAAAGCTATCAAAATCCGCAAAGAAAGTAATAGAGGAATTGAGGAAAGAAGGAATATAGATTATTATTTAGTAATGTTTGAAATAAAGACTGAAAGTTTTGTAGGTCCACTAGAGTTATTGCTTGATCTTATCGAAAAGAGAAAGCTACTCATAAATGATATTTCTCTTTCCAAGGTTACTGACGACTTCATAAAATACGTTGAGAGTTTAAATCGCGGACACAATCGTGAATCCATGGGTGATTCTGCACAATTTATTTTAGTAGCATCGACACTACTTTTAATCAAATCTAAATCTCTTTTACCTACACTTACTTTAACCGAAGAGGAAGAAACTGGTATAGAAGATCTGGAAACTAGATTAAAAATATATAAAGAAATAAAAGATGCTGGTCAGAATATATCAGCTTTATTTGGCAAAAATGTACTCTATACTCAACAAGGTGATAGGAAACTCAATCCAGTATTTTCTCCTCACAAGTCAATGACAATTGATAATATTGTTTTAAGTATAAAAAGTATAATTGACAGTATTCCAAAAAAAGAAAATATACCTAAAGCAGTAGTAAGAAAGATAATTAGTCTTGAAGAAACGATAAATAGTCTGACGCAAAGGATTACATCTGGTTTGAGGATGAGCTTTGGTGAATTTACAAAGGAACATAAAGAAGAAAAAGTAAATATTATAGTAAGTTTTCTAGCTATGCTTGAACTAGTGAAACAAGGAGTGATCGATGTAACTCAAGACAAAAACTTCGGCGATATCAACATGGAAACAAAAAATGTTTCTATTCCGAGGTATAATTGATATATGGGTAATAATGAACTTACATTATCAAAAAAGATTGAAGCTCTGCTTTTTTACAAAGCTGAACCTTTAACTATAAAAAAAATTTCATCTCTAATAGAAGAAAAAGAAGATGATGTAAAGAAGGCACTAGATATACTTTCAAATGAATTAAACGGTAGAGGTATATCACTTATTGAATATGATAATGAATACACACTAGCAAGTTCAAAACAGGCTTCAAGTCTTATAGAGAAAATCAGGAAAGAAGAATTAAACAGAGATTTGGGTAAAGCGGGTATAGAAACTTTGTCTATAATCATTTATCAAGGTCCCGTAAGTAGGGCGGAGATAGACTATATAAGAGGAGTTAATTCTCAGTTTATCGTTAGGAATTTACTTATGAGAGGTCTTATAGAAAGAGTTGAAAACGATAAAGATGCCAGAAGCTATCTATACAGACCAAGTTTGGAATTGATCACCCATCTAGGATTAACAAAAATCACTGATATACCGCAGTATGAAGAAATCAGAGATAAGATAAATACAATGAAGAATATAGTCGAGGAAAATAGCACTGAGATAACAAATAAAACTCATGAGTGAAAGACTGGGTGTAGATAAAATTTATTTAATTTCAGTTTTAGTTTTGACTTTTGCGGGATTTTTTATATTTTCTTCTGCTTCTTTAGGTTTATTGGCAAGAGATGGAGCAAGCTTCAAGTCTGTAGCATTAAATCAAACTATAGGTTTATCTCTGGGACTTATAGTATTTTTTATAATGTCAAAATTCAATTATAAATTTTTAAAGAAATATTCTTTTTATATTTTTATATCTGCTATTTTCATAAACTTACTTTTATTTGTGCCCGCATTTACACTACACCACGGTGGGGCAAGTAGGTGGATAGATCTAGGTTTTATTACATTTCAACCATCAGAATTTTTAAAAATTGCTTTTATTATATATTTTGCATCTTGGCTTTCATTTTCAAAAGAAAAGATTAAGACATTTAAACACGGCATACTTCCTTATCTTATTATACTTGGTTTATTGAGTATTCTTTTAATATTTCAATCTGATACCGATACGCTAGTTGTGATAGCTGGAACTGGAATGGCTATGCTATTTGCAGGTGGAGCTAGAATAAGAGATCTATTAATACTTGTTTTATCTCTATTTATTTTAGTAGGTGGTTTGGCTTATTCAAGACCATATATAAGACAAAGAATCGCCACTTTTATAAATCCATCCATTGATGCTCAGGGTTCAGGTTATCAGATTCAACAATCACTTATTGCTATAGGATCAGGTCAAATATCCGGCAGAGGTTATGGACAAAGTGTACAGAAATTTAACTATCTGCCCGAACCAATAGGGGACTCTATATTTGCTGTAGCAGCAGAAGAATTCGGTTTTATCGGTAGCGTTATTATTATTTTAATGTTTGTTTCTTTTGTTATAAGAGGATTTAGAATATCTATTAGAGCTCCGGATATGTGGAGTGGACTCACAACTATTGGAATTGTTATACTTATCGTAACTGAATCATTTATGAATATATCTTCAATGGTAGGTATATTACCGCTTTCAGGAATGCCATTATTGTTTATAAGTCACGGAGGAACTGCACTTATAGTTACATTACTTGCAGTCGGTATAGTAGCAAATATTTCAAAATTCCAAAAAACAATATAAAAAAATGAAAATATTATTTACAGGAGGTGGTAGTGGAGGACACTTTTATCCCATCATAGCTATTGCGGAAGCTTTGTATGATAGAGCAAAAGAAAAAAAGGTAATAAACCCTAGTTTATATTTTATGGCTCCAAGTAAATATAATCCTAGAGCATTATTTGATAACGATATAGAATTTATATCAGTACCTTGTGGAAAATGGAGGAGATATTTTTCTATATTAAATTTTTTAGATTTATTTAAAACTGCATACGGGATAATTATTGCAATAATTAAAATGTATAGAATATATCCTGATGTTGTATTTGGAAAAGGTGGCCATGGAAGTTTTCCCGCTTTAGTAGCTGCAAGATTATTGAAAATACCGGTTGTTATACATGAATCTGACACTAGTCCAGGAATAGTGAACAAATGGGCTGGAAAATTTGCTAGAAAAATAGCAGTATCTTACCCCGAAGCGATAGAGTTTTTCCCTACAGAAAAAGTTGCATTAACTGGTCTACCTATAAGAAACGAAGTTAGAGATATCATGACAAACGGGGCTAGAGAATTCTTGAATCTTGAAGAAAATATACCAACAATACTGATTTTAGGAGGTTCCCAAGGTTCAGAAAAAATAAATGACGCTGTTATATCTTCTCTACCAGATCTAGTAGAAAGATATCAGATCATACACCAAACAGGTAGAAATAACTTTGAATCTGTAAAGCAAACTGTATCTGTTGTATTACAAAACAATCAGAGAATAAATAGGTACCATCCTTTTGATTATTTAAATGACTTATCTATGAGAATGTCTGCTGGTGTTTCAAATGTCATCATATCTCGTGCTGGATCTACAATATTTGAGATAGCATCATGGGGCAAACCGTCGATTATAATACCTTTACCAAAGGAAATAAGTCATGACCAAACAGATAACGCATTTTCTTATGCACGAAGCGGAGCTTGCACAGTTGTTGAAGAATACAATTTAAGCTCACATATACTTGTTTCAGAGATTGACAGAATCATAAATAATCATCATATTTCGGAGAGGATGTCGATTTCTGCCAAGCAGTTTGGCCATTCTGACGCTAGCAAGAAAATAGCTGATGTTTTACTCGAGATTTCACTGGAGCATGCATAGTAAATGTGATACACTATTGGGGTACTAAATTTTAAATTATTAACTATTTAACAATAAATATATGGAACCAAATACAGGTATAAAGGGCTGGCAGTGGGTTGTGACAGTAATTGTCATAATCATACTTATAGTTCTAGGTTATTACATGTTTAAGGGTAATGGTGATGTTTCAACAAATACTCCTGTAGACACAACAACTACAACAGATACTACAGGAAATGAAGTAAATCGTGTTTCAGTTTCAGATCAATATCCAGGAAATATAGTTTACATTTCTTCAGCACAGTTTTCTGCACCAGGATGGGTAGTTATACATAAGGACAACAATGGAAAGCTTGGAGATGCTATAGGATCAGTATATTTTGCAAAAGGAATAAATCCAGGTAAAGTAAATCTAACAGAGAATACAAAAGAAGGTATGTTGTACTATGCAGTACTACATACAGACGATGGAGATAAGAAGTTTGATATAAAGAAGGATACAGAGTTGAAAGACTCAAAGGGTAATACAATCATGAAGCTATTTAGAGCTACATCAAGTGTTACTGAAATAAAGGGATAATACTTTTATCCAATAAAGACAAAGAAGTACCTGCAAGGGTGCTTTTTTGTTATAATTACTAGATAAAATGATACCGAAACTAAACCCTAAAACCTATGCGAAATTTATTCCTATATTGATGTATTTTATCTTTGCTGGTTCTTTGTCTGCACAAACTGTAGTGGACGATATAAAGGCAAAAATCGATCAGAGAAATAACAATATAAAACAATTAGAGGAGGAAATAAGAGGCTATCAATCACAAATAGAATCATTGGGTAAAGAGGCTGATTCACTAAAGAAGACTCTAGCTGAATTGTCCTTATCAAAGAAAAAACTTGAAGCAGATTTATCTATTACAGAAAATAAAATATTTGCCACAAACCTTGAGATAAAAGAGTTAACATCACAAATAGGGGATAAGAAGGATAGAATTACAGATAGTAAAAGGGTAATATCTCAATCCCTCTCAAATATAAAGATAATGTCCGAAAAATCTACTCTAGAAAGTCTATTGGGATCAAAGAGTTTTTCAGATACATGGTCAGGTATAGACGAGCTTTCTTCACTTGAAACAAAAGTCAGAGATAGAATATCCGAACTAAATACCATAAAGACCTCTTTGGAATCAAATAAAACAAAGACACTAAAGAAAAAAAGTGAATTAGTCGCACTAGAAAAAGAATTGATGAGTCAGAAACAGATTATTGCTGACACAGTTGCCGAGCAAAATGCAATTCTAAAATCTACAAAAAATACAGAAGCAAATTATAAAAAAATAGTAAGTGCAAAACAAAGTCAAAAAGAAGAATTTGAAAGGGAACTAGCCGAATATGAATCTGCCCTAAAGATTGCTATAGACCCTTCAAAAATCCCCCATTCAGGTACAGGAATTTTGTCTAACCCCCTTCAAAAACTAAAGGTTACTCAGTACTTCGGTAACACTCCTTTTGCCACAAAAAATCCCCAGGTTTATAACGGTAAAGGCCATACGGGTGTAGACTTTGCCGCATCTATAGGTACTCCTGTTTATTCTGCTTTAAGCGGTACAGTTATAGGTGTTGCAAATACCGACATTGCACCTAGATGCTATTCATATGGTAAATGGATAATGGTGAAACATAAAAATGGTCTTTCTACATTGTATGCTCATCTTTCACTGCAGATTGTAAAAAATGGCGATGAAGTAACGACCGGTCAATTACTTGGTTATAGTGGAAACACTGGATACTCAACAGGCCCACACTTACACTTTGGAGTTTATGCATCAGAAGGAGTCAGAGTTACAACTTTACCTGGAAGTATAAACTGTAAAGGTGTGCTTATGCCTTTAGCTGATCCAAAAGCCTATCTAAACCCCCTATCGTTCTTATAAAATTCCTATAAACGCATTTAAATATGTTAAAATATTCGTATATGAAAAATAAGCAACAAGGTCTAATAAATTGGATAATACTAATAGTAATAGCATTGATAATTTTAGGTTACTACGGAATTGATGTTAAAAAGATTATAGAAAAGCCTGAGACTCAAGAAAATATATCGTATGTAACAAAAAAAGTAATATATACTTGGGAAAATTATTTGAAAGCTCCAACAAAATATATTAGTAAAGATATTATTCTAGATAAAATAATTTTGCCACTTATAGATAAGGTAAAAATTGAATAGCTGGAGGGAAGGGCTTTAATACAAAAGCCCTTTTTTCTCTATACACAGTGTCGTAAAAGATATATTGTGCGACATGACTATATAGAGGAAAGACAGGTTCCCTCTAATAAGATACGGGGCAAAATATTAGTGATGAATTTAAAACTTTATCATTAAATAATAAGTATTTATTCATTAATTTAAATTATAATTTATTACCCACTATTTCTATACTGTATTTATTTTGAATAATTTAAAAAAGAAAACCACAGAGGTTTTCTGTGGTTGGAGCAAAGAATTATTTATTGCTCCTAATTTCATTTTTAGTATACCCTTCTATTTATTGTAAGTATTGTTATCTAGGTGTTGATTTCCTAAAAAGAACAATACACAACAGTAAACTATTGAAGAACATACTTGTTACCGCTAGAACAATTCCACCAAAACTCCAATCTGACCCGAGCAGTGTGCAAAAACACGCTACCGCAGTGAATCCCCATACTGGCCACGTGCCACGAATGGGATTTCTCCACAGGTCGATAAAGTTCGGAATGCCAGCGGTGTTCATTGCAACAATACCAGCAACTAGACCAAGCATCGCTCCGTATGAAAGCCAGATGTATGTGGCAATAGCGGCACCGATCGCGCTAATGGTTTCTTTGTATGACCAAAGCCATTTGCCACGAACAAGCAAAGCAAACGTAACGCTTACTGCCCCAAGAGTCCACGCTCCAGGCAACCATCCTGGCTTTCCATTGGCCAGAGTAGTCACGAGAAGTAAAGAATCGAGAATCGTCCACATCAGCCAACTAGCTGGTGTAGATGCTGGAACCTTGCGGGTCCATATATTGCGAGCAAACATAATTAGAGTACTGAAGGCGACGAAGCCTCCAAGGTATGTGAAGAACAGTTTCAAAGCAACCTCCAAAATATCGTTTCGGTTAAATTTTAAGCCCAATTTAGGACACCGAAACTCTCTTACAAGTTTATCATATTTCAACATGAAAGTCAATAACTGTCTAGGTGGGTCTGTGTTTCCATGTAAAAAAGAAACCCGCGACCATATTTCAAACATCTCAGCTTGCTACATAGTTACTATTTATGCTAGTTTTACTTTAGATATGAGAGGAATTGAATTTAGGATTGCAAAACACACTAATCCGAGTAAACCTGATGTTGTCGAGGTGTTTCTTAACGGCACATTTATTGCTTGCATATATGCTGATGAACATCATAGAAGTTCTATAAAAGTAGTTAGTAGACATTTACCCAGTAGTGATTGTGTGAGATTTGAAGATGGTACAGGCAACATACCGCCTGTTCCTAGTATTAAAATAGATTTCTTGACTGGTAGTCAGAACTGACCCCACTGCCCTTTTTTGGGCAGTGGTTTTTCATAATATTTAATATCTTTTATATTTTACTTAGTAGGATGTTTCTATATCTTGATAACTAAATCTTAAGAAAAAGTTTTAAGTTATTAATCGGAATAAATTTTAATGCGTAGCAATCTAGACCTATATCTTTAGTTGGCTCTGAAAAATAAATTGGCTTATTTTTTGCTATTGCATAACCCAACTCAATCTTACAACTTGTTCCCATATAACCCTGGGGTGTAATAAAATAAACGACATCCGCACTATCGATAGCATCATAATGTTCTATAGCAAGTCTTTTCTTTTCCTCAAGTGTATTAGCATGATCTTTATTGTCTGTGCCGTAATTTAGATTTGGAAAAATTGGTTCTAACCCAAGAGACTCTAACTTTAAGACGGTGTCGCGGACTAAATCACGATATTTCATACTACATCCTAATACTATTTTCATAAATCAATTTTATCATGTTTTATCATTGAAGGTGTAGAAAAATATTTAACACAAGCAGTTACGGTAATGTACTTGATAAAACAAAAAACCCACCATTCGGTGGGCCTTTTGTTTATTGTATTATCTTTTTGCTACTATACTATTTTTTCCTGTACTCCAACATTTTGCTGAAGCACTCCATGGTTTTACTCCCTGCTTATTATATAGATACTCTGCATATGCAGTGTTACCTTCTATAGTGTGAAGATCGAAACCAAGTGATTCTGCTCTTTCTAGGTGATATCTTTCATTTATCTGCATGACACCTACGTCTGCTTTATCTATTTTTCCACGGATCACATTTCCATCTTTATCTGAGTGTTTAAATGTAGATTCACAACGAGCAATCTCTATCAGAATTGGGGTATCAGCATACTTTTCACGGATATACTTTTCAACCTCCTTTGGATCCCCTGTTAGGACTACTGTTTGAGTATTTGGTTCTTTGGTAGAAGCATCATTTGCAATTGCTGTATCTACTTTATCTGAACCTGCACCGTACATAGAAGACAAAAGGAATACAACACTTGTAGTAATTTCTATCATAAATCAAAATGAGGTATTCGTAAGTAAGACACTCACTTTTACCTCATATATCAATATCTTAGCATATTATAGATATATTGTCAATAGCTATATACTTGCCTTTTTGAGGCTAATAATATATACTTTTCTCACTAATTAATACAGAGTATGGCAACCAAAAAATCAAATGGATCGACCGATAATGGTAGAGATTCGAACCCCAAATACCTGGGGGTCAAAGTTAATGATGGTCAAATAGTTTTGACTGGTGAAATTATCATACGCCAAAGAGGTACAGATGTATTACCAGGTAAAAATATAGGTATGGGTAAAGATCATACTCTTTTTGCCCTAAAAGACGGTAAGGTAAAGTTTGGAACTAAGAGAAAAATTCACTTCGACAACTCAATCATTAGAAAAAAGATTGTCCACGTTATATAAATAAAACCCCTTAAAGGGGTTTTATTTTATCTATTTTATCTATTTTATTTATTTATTTTGCCTCTACACTCACCTTCACTATTCCCTTCTTTCCACCAGCTAGTATTTCTATTTTATGTTCTCCAACAGTCTTTAGAGGATGTTCAAGGTTTATAAAACTTGGAGATACAGCAATACGAGTTTGTTTCTCTATTTCTTTTGCCAATTCTTCTTTATGAATACCTGCAAATAGGTGTCCCTTTTCATTTGCCTTTTCTTTTATAACTATATTTGAATTTTCTAAATCTTTCAGACTCTTTACCAGTAATTCCTCTTGTACCTTTCTATCACCTTCATCTTTTGATTTTATTGTATTTATACTCTTTATAGCTTCATTTGTAGCTGATATAGCTAGCTTTTGTGGTATAAGTAGATTTACAGCGTATCCGTCTGCTACATTTTTTATATCGTATTTCTTTCCTATCTTTGCAATATCTTTTAGTAGTATAACTTTCATTGGTTTTATTTAATATTAATCTATATTGTAATACTATGGTTCTTTTCTCAAAATTTCAAGTGCTTTTTCCATTACAACATCTTTCTTTGCATCTATATCTTTTTGACTTGGTTTTACTTCTATATCAGGTACTAGTCCATCATGTGATAGATTGTGACCCTTAGGTGTTAGCCAACGAGCTATGGTTACCTTAAATGAAGTATCTTGTGTTATAGGTATGAGTTCTTGAACTGACCCTTTTCCAAATGTCTTGCTACCAACAAGTCTTGCTATACCATGCTCTTGTAGTGCTCCAGCAAGAATCTCAGAAGCCGAAGCTGAGCCTCCATCTACCAGTACCAATAACTTAAGATTTTTATCAAATATATTGTATCCCTTACTTCTATATATCTGATCTGTAGACTTTCCACCAAAATCTTCTGTAACAACAGTAGCTCCAGTAGGTAGGAACCAACTTGCTATGTCCCAAGCAGCATCTAGATATCCACCAGGATTACCTCTTAGATCTATTATGAGTTTATGTGAGCCTGATATTACAAATTCTCTCAAAGCTTCTCTAAACAGCATTGGAGATTGAGCTGTAAAACTAAATAGTCTTATTGTGTAAACTTCCCCAGTCTTTCCATAACCTTTATCATTTGTAGCAGTTGTTGTACCAACATTTTTTAAACCTTTTTCAATAGTAGGTATATCTATAACATCTCTTGTGATAGATATCTCTGTCTGTTCTCCACTAGGCTTTAAAAATAAGATTTTTATAATTGTACCCTTTGGACCCCTTATCATCTTTACCGCTTTATCAACAGGCATATCGGCTACTACATTTTCACCTATCTTTATTATCCTATATCCAGATTTAACCCCCGCCTTTTCTGCAGGACTACCCTTGAGTGGAGAAACTACTATCAAACCACCATCTTTTAAACCTATTTCCATACCAACACCTTCAAAATTACCCGCTATATCACTTTTAAACATTGCACTTTCTTCTGGAGGAAAAAATACAGTATATGGATCACCTTGAGAAGCAGCTAAACCTTGTATTGCGCCATATATTCTTTTTTGAGTATCGGTAGTGGTTGCTGAAACGAATTTATCATTTATTATCTGCCAAACTCTCCAAAATGATTCGAATTGCTCATTTGAAATATTTATACCATTTGGAATTTTTATACTGTCGGTATTTGTTACAAATAACTGTCTTTCACCTGTATATCTACCTATATAAAAAGTAAGGATAAGTGCCAAAACTGAACCGAGTATATAAGAAATTTTATTTTGATTGAATTCTTTCATATATTAAAACTGTGTTTGGCCATTATCTCAAATTATTGCTATTATTACAATATAATATACTAACCCACAGGTATATGGATATAAAAATACATAACAGTTTAACAAGAAATAAAGACATATTTAAGCCTATTAAAAATGGTGAGGTAAGTATGTATCATTGTGGCCCTACTGTATACGACACAGCCCATATAGGAAACTTTAGGACCTTTGTATTCAATGATATTGTAAGGCGTGTATTTGAATACAATGGATACAAAGTAAAACAAGTAATGAACATTACTGATGTAGACGATAAAACTATAAAAAGGAGTAGTGATGAGGGTATCAGTCTAGCTGAACTTACAAAAAAGTATGAAGATATTTTTATTGAAGAATTGGGTGCTCTAAATATAAAGAGGCCTGACTATATGCCTAGAGCAAAAGAGTCTGTAAAAGAGATGATTGAGATGATAAGTACTCTTTTGGAGAAAGGTTTTGCATACAAATCAGAGGATGGAGTTTATTTTAAAATTGATAAATTTGAAAACTATGGTCAGTTAGCAAATCTTAAACTTGATAGAGAGATAAAAGAAAGAATAAGTAACGATAATTATGATAAAGATAATCCACAGGACTTTGCACTATGGAAATTTCACACAAATGAAAGTGATGAAGCGAGTTGGGATGCACCTTTTGGAAAAGGAAGACCTGGCTGGCATATAGAATGTTCTGCTATGTCAAAGATGATACTCGGAGATACTATAGATATACATACTGGTGGAATTGATCTCTTATTCCCCCATCATACAAATGAGATTGCTCAATCTGAATGTGCAAATGGTAAAAAGTTTGTAAATTATTGGATTCATGGCGGATTCATAAATGTAAATGATGAAAAGATGGCAAAATCCAAAGGTAATTTCTACAAATTACATGATATAAAAGAATTGGGTATATCCCCTATTGGTTATAGATATTGGCTTTTAACATCACATTATAGAAGCCCTGTTAACTTTACTCTGGAGGCAGTAAAAGGTGCTCAGACAGCGTTTATAAGGCTTATAGACAGCTTTTTAAGGCTTAAAGAGGTTAAGAACGAGCATATACATAGTCATGGGGAAATAAGGGACTATAGAAAGGAATTCTTGGAGAAAATATCTGATGATTTTGATATGCCTCAAGCACTTGCTATAACATGGGATATGATAAAAGATCACTCTATAGAGGCAAAAGAAAAAGTAAAAATGCTACTTGATTTTGATAAGGTTTTTGGCTTTGGACTAGATAAAGTTATGAATATCAAAAAAGAAATACCTGAAGTTATAATAGCTCTCGCTGAAGCACGTGAACAAGCAAGAAATGACAAAGAATGGGAAAAATCTGATGCTCTAAGATTAGAGATCGAGTCTAGAGGATATGTGATCAAGGATACTCCAAGCGGTTATGAACTAAGTATTAATTAGTTAGTGCAATCTGATTTTATATATGAATTAAATAATTTATATATAAAATTAATTAATAGATTAATTGATATTAAATAGGTAATTTAATTGAATGATTAAATATTTAATTAAATTTATTATTTTCTTTATTTTTTAGTCTATGGAATAGGTAAGCTATCACTATTAGGGCTATAATCAAAAGCAGTAGCCATATCCAATTACTTATTCCTGCAGTAGTATCTCCAAGTGCTGCCGTTTGTAGATTTTGTTCACTACCTGATATATTTTCTGTCTGTGTAGTAGTTGGAGTTTCGTTTGAGCTAACTATTTCTGGAGTATTTATAATATCATTTTGTTCTTCTGGTATAACAAATTTCTTGGCATTTGGTTTTGGAGTTTCAATCGGTGGGTTTGAACCACCTCCTAGAACTGTATTTGTAGTTTGAGCAGGTGGATTCTGTGGAGTTACACCACCTGAAGAAAAGCCACTTCCACCACTCACATTTCCTCCCTGAGAATTTGAACCCCCTGTTGTTGGAGGTGTAGATGTAGGAGTGTTTGAATTTGAATTACCACCTGTGTTTTCTGTAGATTTAATATTTGCCTTTGAATCAAGTTTACCTGACACACTTGAAGCATATACACTTTGTGCTTGTATTGTTGCAAATACTATAAAGACAAAAGTAAGAGTTTTTAATATATTTTTCATATTTATATTATTTGTTTACTCATAAATATTGCCATCGCTGAATCTAACTTAGATTGAGCACTTATATAATCTGATGCCGTTGAAGCTGGGTTATCTTTTACACTTATGGCATTTGTCATTTCAGCAAAAAGTTCATCTCGAGCTTGCAGTGGATATTCACCAGAATTTGTACCGACTTTATATACACCACTATTAAATGGGGCAAGTATTATGTTTAATTTGTCATCAAGATCTTTTTTTGCAATCATATCTGGTGTCATAGGTAATAGGTGTAAATATTGTGTAAAAGGATTGGCTCTATACCCTCTAGAGTTAACAACATTTACATCAACCCTATAATCTCCTGGTGTCCAGATATTAATATTATTTGAGTATACTAACTTACCTGTTATATCACCATCGAGTGAATCGGAAGCAGTAGCGAGTGGATCAGAAAATTGCATACCCGCTACTTGTGTGACATCTGTTGGAGCGTTTGAACTGATGATTGGTTTTTCAATGATAGGTACATCGACTTTTGGACAATTTGGATTGATTGATTCGAGATATGTGATATTACCTACATTATCAAATTTTATTCTACCTAGTATGGTTGATGAACCTACCATAAATGGATCTTGAGCTTCATTGAATGTTATCAATGAATAAGTATTTAGCAGTAGATTTGGAAATACTCCTATATTCAAATACCAATCATTGCCGTATGTTACAAGATTTTGGTCTGATGGAGAAGAAACTGTAAAAGCAGGATAAGCACGAGTTGTAGTACCAAATACAACTTCACCACCCGATACAGCAACTCTCATTTGTAGATCTTTTGGAACATCCAGTGACAGACACAATCCTGATGAAATCTGAGTAGTTGTAGCATAGACTTCTGCATCAGGGGTCTTATCAGTTGTACTAGCTTCTGGAGCTTCTGAGGTGATATCGTAGTTTGTATTGTATCCAGTACCTACTATTCCAAATGGAATTTTTGAATCTACATTGATATCTATTTGTATTCCATCAGTGATAGGATCTAGGTCCAATGCGGTATTTATGTTTATTTGATCACTATATACACCCTGAGAAGAAATGTTTATTGCTGTAGCTTCATTGTTTGAATTTGTTGACTGCGGTGAATATAGACGAATATTGTTTGCTGGTATTGTTTGCAGACCATTTGAAAAATCATCGAATTTCATTTTAACTACACTCTCACTACTAGGTAGAGTTACATGGAAAATCCATTTCCAACCATCACCATATGTATCATTTGCTATACCTGTAACTTTTAGAGACGTAACACCTGTAACAGCCAATATACCACTAGCATTTACAATTTTAAAAGAAAAAACAACCACAAAAAACAGAATGGTTAATAATGTAACTGTATTTTTTATCGAAACTGAAAGATATTTTTTCATATTAGGCGCATTATATTGTAAATGTTACATTACTTCAATATTGCATGTGACTGTATTATATGTCGAAAAACACTATCAACAGTTTATAAACTTTTTATAAAGTATTGAATATTTTTTGCATGATACAATGTGCGTACAATATTTTATGAATCCAACTTCACCATATTTTAAAACAAAAGACTTGCGAATACCTCCGCAAAGTCTTGAGGCAGAAAAAGCTTTGCTCGGTTCTATTATGATAAGACCTGAGGTTATGCATGATGTGACTGACATAGTGTTTGAAAGATCATTTTATTCTGATCGTCACAAGATGATATGGTCAATCATGCTTGAACTACATAACAAAGGTACTGCCATAGATCTATTGTCAGTTTCATCTAGAATGAAAGAACGTGAAATGCTAGAGCAAGCTGGTGGTATGAGTTATCTAACAGAAATAGTAAACAGTGTTCCCTCTTCTACAAATGCAAAACACTATGCTGAGATTGTTCAGAAGAAACATATAATGAGAGATCTCATAACTGCTTCAGAGTATGTGGGAAATCTTGGTTTCGATGAAGCTGGAGAGCTTGATGAATTACTAGATAAAGCAGAAAAAAAGATTTTTGAAGTTACAAACTTTACTGGTACACACAAGTTTATCGCTTTGAAGGATACACTCGGTGAAGCTTGGGAAAGAATCGATAAACTACATAGAAGTAGTGGTGAAATGAGAGGAGTTCCTACTGGTTTTCAAGCTTTGGACAATAAAATCGCTGGATTACAGAAATCCGATCTTATTATTCTTGCAGCTAGACCCAGCATGGGAAAAACATCTCTTGCACTAGATATAGCTAGAAAAGCTGCTGTTGAGCACAGTGTTCCTGTTGGAATATTTTCACTTGAAATGAGTTCACAACAGCTAGTAGATCGTATGCTTTCTGCAGAATCCCAAGTTGAAGCTTGGAAAATAAGAACTGGTCACAATCTTTCTATCGATACCGACTTCAAAGCTATTCGTGATGCAATGGACAGACTTTCAAATGCTCCTATATACATTGACGATCAGCCTGCAAACAATATATTGAAGATGAGAGCGGTTGCACGAAGACTTAAGAGTGAAAAGGGGCTTGGTCTTATAATAGTAGACTACTTACAACTCATGGTTCCTACACAATCAAGAAATTCTGACAACGTAGTACAACAAGTAACAGAAATATCTAGATCTCTTAAACAATTAGCTCGTGAACTTGAAGTACCTGTTATTGCTCTTTCACAGCTATCTCGTGCTGTTGAACAGCGTGGTGGAGAACCTAGACTATCTGACCTTAGAGATTCAGGATCTATCGAACAGGATGCTGATATGGTTTGGTTTATACATAGAGAGGATAAATACAATAAAGAATCAGCAAGACCAAATATCGCAAAGATAATGATAGAAAAGCACAGAAACGGTCCTACAGGTGTTGTAGAACTATACTTCGATGAAAAGAAGACTACTTTCCTTTCAATTGATAAAAATGACTTCGGAGATTTTGATAAAGGAACTGATATAGGTGGTTTCTAGTTTTACTTTTAGTCTATTTTGGTATAATCAGCAGAATGAATCCATTTGAAAAGCTTACAGAATATTTTGGTGAATTCCCTGGAATAGGTCCTAGGCAAGCGAAACGTTTCGTATATTTTTTACTTACAAAAAATTCTAGCTATATAGAAGAAATAACTAGATTATTAAATGAGATAAAAAAGAATACAACAATATGTAATTCTTGCTTTAGATTTTTTCAGAATAATCAAAACCTGGGAAATATATGCCTAATTTGTAGCAATCAAAATAGAGATAAAGAAAAACTAATGATAGTTGCTCGAGATGTTGATTTTGAGACAATAGAAAAAAGTCGAGCTTATAATGGTTTGTATTTTATTCTTGGTGGCACAATACCGATACTTGAAAAAGATCCAGAAAAAAGAGTTAGATTGAGGGAGATTTCCAAAAGAATAAATGGGGATATAAAAGAAATAATTATATCTATGAATAATACATCCGAGGGAGAAAATACAATTGATTTTTTAAAACAATATATTAAGGAAAAGTTTAACAATTTAAATATTAAAATATCTACACTTGGTCGAGGATTGTCTACTGGAAGTGAGCTCGAGTATCTTGATTCTGATACTATAAAAAACGCTTTGGAGAATAGAAAGGGTTAAAATAAAAGGGTGCCGTTAGGCAACCCTTGTTGAAACTAATTCATAATCTCCTCCTTTCCTTTCTTTCCTCTAACGAGTACAACTCGCCAGATAGAATGACCATTTCTTTCAACCTGAACGACTCGGCAATTAGCTAACCACACTACGATTTCACGATCGCGTTCTTCTCCACGATCACTGATGAGTTTGCAGATATATTCACCCACAAACTCAGTAGTATCATAAACCAAGTTCCCCAAAATCGTTATCTTGGGATACTTAACAGGATAGCTTTTGCCACTAACTGGCAAATAGCTACAACCTCGAACTGCGACGATACGAGAAGCGATCTTGTATCCAACACTAACCCTAGTTTTATGCTTCTCCTCAAGCCAAACATGGCCTACTGAACCTTCGCCATATCTAGCCTCGTGGACAATTGCCCGAGCTTCCGTCAAAAGAGCTGATCTCTTGTTCATCTCACTATCCTTTCTGCTTTGGTGCAGAAGGAATCATGAGCTCTCAATTTTAATAATTTGATTACTTCTGCCCGAGGTTTAATTCGAGCTCGTTTAATATAGTAACATATATTGTATTCTTTGTAAATAGATGCTTTATGCACAAAAAAACACCATTTCGGTGTCCTTTTGTTTAAAATATTTTATTATTTTACTGCTT
>CAZLQL010000004.1:0-19374 GCA_964561875.1 uncultured Candidatus Saccharibacteria bacterium | reverse complement strand
AAAAAACACCATTTCGGTGTCCTTTTGTTTAAAATATTTTATTATTTTACTGCTTGTATCAAAACCTTGAAGAATGGTTGTCTGTGACCGTTTTTCTTGAAATACTTGCTCTTTTGTTTGTATTTTATAACTGTAACTTTTGGAGCTCTACCGATCTTTGTAAGCTTTGCAGTAACCTTTGCACCAGTAATATATGGTGTACCTATAGTAGTGTCTGAACCATTGTCTACAAGGAGAACTTTATCGAAAACAATAGAATCACCCTCTTTATATTCGCCAGTAATTTTCTCGATTTCTATTTCATCACCTACAGATACTGTGTACTGTTTACCACCAGTCTGTATAACGGCTATTTCTTGCTTTATTTCTTTGTTTTCTCCCTGTTTGTTCATAGTATGGCTATATTACACTATCTCTTCCGGACGGTCAATAAGGGTAGCTTCTATACCTGGGGATGAGCCTGTTAGCTTCAAAACATCCTTATCTACCTTCTTCAATTCCTTCATAGAAGTATTGTAGTGGTTTACAACAGTACCGAGAGATACACCAAGCTTGTTGTGATATTCTTCATATTTTTTTAAATGATTTCCTAGGTCATTTACACCCTTTATTATATCTTTTGCTGTCTCTTCTATTTGCATTGCTTTTAGGCCTTGTAAAACGGTTTGGAGATAGGCTAGAAATGATGTTGGAGAGACTATAATTACCTTATACTTACTTGCTGCTCTTTGGATAAGATTGTCAGTTTCTTCTGTAATAGCACCGATTTTATTTATTAAAAGGTCATAATATATAGCTTCATGAGGTATAAACATAAAAGCAAAATCCATTGTTCCCTCTTCAGGTCTAATATATTTTGAAGTTTCAACAATACGCATTTTTAAATCATTTACAAAAACTTTTTCTATCTTTTCTCTTTCTGCAGGATTTTTCTCTTCTGAAAGTCTATTGTAATTTTCAAGTGAGAACTTTGAGTCTATAGGTATTATCTTATCTTTTACAAAAACCGTAGCGTCTACTATTTCCCCATTTTTAAATGGATATTGCATTTGGAATTGTCCTGGGGCCAAAACATTTTTAAGTAATGTTTCCAAATAGTATTCTCCAAGTATTCCTCTTTGCTTAGGATTCTTCAGTATATCTTGAAGATTTTGTAATTGATCAGCAAAAGATAATATCTGTTTATTACCCTCTTCGAGTTTTACAAGTCCAGAGGTTACTTCACGAATAAGTTTTGATGATTCAGAAAGTTGAACATGCATAGATTCACGCATATTTCTTCCACTTTCACTTATCTTACTATCAACTGTTCTATTTATTTCATTTAATTGTTCTAAAATGAGCTTAAAACCAGTATCGTCTGCAGTTTTTTCTGGTTTACGATTACGAAAAAAGCTCAATACCATTAAGATAATAGTTATTACAAGTAGAACAATAAGAATAAATAATAGTGTTTCCATATATAATATATGATACTATATTAAAAATTATATCGCTATAATAAAAAAATGATACACCAAACAATAAAAGATCAGATAAAAGATGCAATGAGAGCAAAGGATAGTATAAAGCTAGAAGTACTTCGTGGCCTTCAAAGTCTATTTTCAAATGAGCTTATAGCAAAAGGAAAAAGTGATCCACTACTAGATGATGAATCTGTACTTGCTCTTATTCGTAGAAGTGTAAAACAAAGAAAAGATTCAATAGAACAGTTCGAAAAAGGAGGAAGAAAAGATCTAGCAGATAAAGAAAAATCAGAACTAGTTATCCTTGAGACTTTTTTACCAAGCATGATGTCAAAAGACGAAATCAGAAAAATAGCTCAAGAGAAGCTATCAGGTGCTAATGTGGACAAAACAAAACTAGGACAGTTTATAGGTAGTCTTATGAAAGATTTGAAAGGAAAAGCGGATGGAGCAGATGTAAAAGCTGTAGTTGAGGAATTGGTTAAATAAAACTCTTAATTACAAAAATAACTATACTTGACATAAACTATTGTATATGTTATACATCATGTGTATATGAAAAAGTTCATTCGTTCTGCATTGAGATTCTTCTTCGAACACCGTGAAAGTCGGTGTCCAGTGTGTAAGCAAGAACTTGTGCTTCAGGTACCACTCATTCACATTTGTGAATAGTTGAAAGGTACTTAGTGAATGATTCAAAAAAGCCGATCAAAGTGATCGGCTTTTCTTTTTTAATCAAAATTATAAATTTTAATAACTATATCTCCTCATCAACCTCAACATAGAATGATGATCCCTTGCCTTCCCCTGGTGATTCAGCCCAAATCCTACCTCGATGTGCAGAAACTATCTCTTTTGCTACGAATAGTCCGAGTCCCGTACCGTGTATATTTTGTCTACTACCATTTGTAGCTCTTGAGAATTTCATAAACAATTTTGGAAGCACTTCAGGTGCAATACCAATACCACTATCCTTAACAGAAAATATAATTTTTCCAGATACCAGACCAAGACCGACCTTCACCTCACCTTGAGGAGTATACTTTACAGAATTATCTACAAGATTAGCAATAATCTGTTTGAATTTATTTGGATCAACTTTAACCATATACCTCTTACTTTTATCATAATCAAAATCAAATTTAACCTTAGACTTTTCAATGTTTGGTTTCAATTCCCCAATAACATCATTTACAAGATCTTTCATATCGATCTTTTCAAAAGAATATTTCATCGTACCAAGCTCAATCCTAGAAATGTTCAAATAATCATCAACGATACTTGTAAGAGTGTTTGAAGATTCATATATTCTAACAATAGCGTTTTTAACATCTTCTGATATAACACCCAAATCCCCTTCCAATATAAGAGAAGCATAGCCTTTCATGGCTGTAAGAGGTGCACGAAGTTGGTGTGTGGCGAAAGAGACGAATTCAGATTTTTGTTTATCAAGATCAGTAAGTCGATCATTTGCCTTTTGAAGATCCGCTGCCAAAAACTCAATCCTTTCCCTCTGAGATACCTCTTTGGTGACGGATTTGATGAGGAATATTCCAAGTATAATTAGTAAAAATAGTAAGCCACCGTTTATTAGTCTTTCATCAAATTCATCTGACATTAGTGTCCTAATAAAAATAAATATCCAAATCGTAAAGACCAGTATCTGTGTTGTAAGTACTTTTATGTCAAATAGTTTTAATCTAATTACTGCATAAGAAGTAAAGAAAATAAAAATTAAAACAAAATATGGTCCGTAATTTACGAACTCAGGATGGTTAAAAAGTGGTAGTATCAAGTCTGAAACTATACCCATAAAAAGTGACAATCCTAGACCGAGAGTAATATACTGTACCTGTAACTTTTCTAATTGCGTATTTAATTTATATTTATTGTAAAAATTTTTAAAAGAAAATAATATAGTTCCAACCAGGTATAAAAATAATACATAGTATATAAAACCAGGCTGGATCGCAGGTATACCGTTATCTAATAAGTAAACACTTTTTATATTAAATCTTGTTGGTACAAATAATACAATTATTAACAAAAAAATCTTAATCAAAATATCAACATTTTTATTTACAGTTTTCTTCTTCGGAAAAACTAACGACATTTTATAGAGATAATACCCCAACAAGGTCGGGGGTATGATAGCTAACCTGCTCCACATATCAATATAATTTATTTCAGAAGACATGTCTGCCATCTGATTAAGGAATATCCACGATAATGCAGCTAGATTAAATGAAAGAAAAAACCTATTTATATCACCCTGTTTATTACTACTATATACGTACAATCCGAGTGAAAAAGTTAAAATTAATGTTACTACAGATAATATATTAAAAATCATGGCTATTTTCTATAAACTATATGGTAATGCTGTTGGTCTATATGTTTTTTTTGAATTAGATTCGCCTGTTTAACAACACTAGTAAAATGATGTAGCATTGGATTAATATTCTTTGAATGATCAAAACCGATTACTGCATTATTTGGTATATTATCTATTAAATTTTCAATTAAAAATATAGAATATCTGTTATTTCTAAATTCTTTTTTAATTGCAATCCCGATGAAGTAGTAAATATTTTTTTCAAAATATTCATTAGGGAAATTTTTTCTAAAATAATCAGCACTGATCCACGGAGTATTCTTAAAATCATTTGTAGTTAGACATAATCCTATTATTCCAATATCCTTTTTATAAAGAATAAATTTATCGACTGTTTTATCTTTTAAAACCTCCCTGAAGTGTTCCTCATCCAAACTTTGTTTGCATGGACTAATCTCATTCAAAATTGAAAATGTACTATCGTATATTTCCCAAAGTATATTTGAATCTTCTATTTCTGATATTACATCTTTTTTTACAAATGAGAGAGTGTGTGCATCCTCAATTGTAACTTTTACTCTAAAAAACTTTTTAAATATAAAAACAGCACTAACGACCATAAATACAAATATTAATAGATACACGAAGATTGGTAGATTTTTACCAAATAGTACTATATACAAATAAGGCATCACTCTACCAATTAAATGCACCACAATACCACTCTTAGTAATAAAGGTTATTCTTATATTTTTTTTAAAATTAAACTTTATTACGTCAATAAACTTTAGTTTCCTTGTACTACCATATAAAATTAAAAAATAACCTAGGTAAAATGGTAAAATTGATAGTATATATACAACTAGAAAATAGTTTATATTTAAACCATAATTTAGTGCCGAAGTATCACTTACTGACTTGATTTTCATCAATAAATCAATCATTTGTTTTATTATATCATTTATTTATGTTTAAATTATCAACATGGGTATTGGACCGATTTATATACAAGACCTTCTATCTGGGTTATTTATATTAATACTATCTATTAAATTAGTTAGAAGTAAAATACACAGCCAGGAAAATAGAATATTTATTTTATTGTTAATTTCTACAGCAATTTGGATTTTAAATGTCTCTTTAATTAAATTTTTAATTAGTTTTAATAGTCATAGTTTAATGCTGACTGACTTAACTAGATTATCATTTTATTTTGGCACAATTACAATATCACTGATTTTTAAACTTATAATTGATAAATTTGGGTATTTAAAAAATAAACATGAAATTACAGTATTTATAATTATTTCTGAGATTATTTTTGCATATTTTATACTTTTTAGTGATTTTTATATTAAATCTGTTGAAATACCGAATGGTTATAATTTAATATGGCATTATGGAAAATTCTCTTTTTTTATAGACTTTTATTATTTATTAATATTGGTTCTTATTACTACATTTGGCATTAAAAAAATTAAAGAAATAGATCATGAATCAAAAGCAATTAGCTTAATAATTTTTATTGGTTTTATTCCATCTTTATTTACCAACTTGATATTACCTAGATTTAACATATATGAATATGAATGGTTAGTGTCAATTACAATACCAGTTTCAATATTATTAATAGTCTACTATATAGTTAAAAAAAATATATTTAAAATAAAAGTAGAAAATTATGAATTTATAATATATTTACTTATAATATTCTGTTTCTCATTACTGGTTAAAAATAATAATTCGAATGCAATAATTGATAAAATTGTTTTATTTATAGTAGTAGCTTTCTTATGTTTAATCACAACCAGAAATATGACTAATATCAAGCATCAGAGTGAACATATTGAAAAAATAACAAAAGATATGTTATCTAGCTAGTTGAGATATAATTTTCATTAGTTCATTTGAGTTCTTTTTAAAATCATCCACAGTTGGAATTTCGTTATATTTAAAAAATTGACTTTTTCCAAATATAATAACAATTTTTCTTTTTCTGAGTAAAAAGTTAACCGGATTCATTTTATACACCCCACTAATCAGGACCGGAACTACAGGTGTATTTGTATAGTGCGACAAAAAACAAACTCCGCCTCTTGCACTACCAATATTACCATCTAGGGTTCTTTGACCCTCGGGAAAAATATGTATAGGAAAACCGTCATTTACTATTGGTATATGATTAGCCATAGATTTTTCATAATTCTTATATCCTGAATAAGCTGGATATGCACCGAACATCTTAAATAGTAATCCGCCATAAAATATTTTTCTCCACCCACTTCTATCATAAAAGTTTTTACCCCTTGATACATAAAACATAGGAGAAATCTTAGTGCTTAACGGTAATACTATAGGTATTAACATCGGATCTAACTCACTGCTGTGATTGGATGCAAAAATTAACTTACCATCTAAATTTTTGATATTCTCCATCCCATACGCCTCTATTTTAGTAAAAAAAGAAAATAATGGCTTTAAAATAATCAAAACCCCCTTCTGCAATAAAAATGGGATTATTGCGTAGGGTTTTATTTTGGCCATTTTTGTATCATCAAAATATTATTAATATCACTATTCTTTTTATTTTCAGACTTTTCTTTTGGAAAATCTGTCCATATTTCTTCAGTTATGAAAGGCATAAATGGGTGCAAAAGTATAAGAACATCATTTAAAGTGTTCAGTAGAAACTGATTTCTAGACTTTTTATCTATCTCATTACCCTCTTTAAACACCTTTTTACTATCTTCTAGTATTACACTTGCCAATTCATGCCAAACATAAGCATAAAGCTTTTCTGCAACCATATAGAACTTAAATTCGTCCATCTCTTTTGTTATTTCAGATTTTAAACTTGAAAAATTATTATTATATTCTTTATCCTTTTCACTCCAATCAGTAAAGTTTTTATCTACTTTCATTTCTCCAACTGAAGTTAGTATAAACCTTGTTACATTCCATAGTTTATTTGCAAATAGTTTATATGCTTTTATTTTTTCTTCTGAGAGTGCAAGTGAAGTTCCTGGAGTATTACCTATAACAATTCCCATTCTGAAAGCATCAGTACCATATTTATCCATATACTCTAGAGGATTTATAACATTACCTTTACTTTTACTCATTTTTTGACCTTTTCCATCTAGTACTAATCCGTGTAGATAAACAGTTGAGAAAGGCAACTTCCCTGTCATGTACAAACCTAGCATTATCATACGACTTACCCAAAAGAATATTATCTCTCCTGCTGTTTCCATCACGTCTGTTGGGTAATATTTCTTAAAATCTAAAGAGTCTGGAAAACCTAGTGTTGCGTATGGCCACTGGCCAGAAGAAAACCAAGTGTCAAATGTATCATTATCTTTTCTTACGTCACCACCACATTTTTTACAATTTAAAATTTTATCTTCGATATCTACAAATCCTTCTCCACAATCATTACAAATTTTTGCAGGTATCGGTATTCCCCATACTATTTGTCTGGATATATTCCAATCATTTATATTTGAAAGCCAATGTGTTGTTATTTTTTCATAATGATCAGGAATATATCTTATTTCTTTTGCTTTTATTTTTTCTAAAGCTTTTTCTGCTAAAGGCTTCATCTTTATAAACCATTGACTCTTTATCTGCGGTTCTATTGTTGTTCCACATTTATAGCAAGTTCTAACTGTATGTTTATAGTTTTCTTCAATTTTCTCTACCAAACCTTTTGCTTTTAATTTTTCAACTATCAAATTTCTAGCTTTTGAAATATGTAGACCAGCAAATTCTCCTGCTATAGGCAATAACTTACCCTTTTCATCTATAACCTGCTCTTTTTCCAAATTATACTTTTCAGCAATAGCAAAATCTGTAGCATCATGCCATGGTGTTATGGTCATAGCTCCAGTACCAAAACTCATATCTATACTGTCGTCCTTTATAACAGTTGCTGTTATTGGTCCATTTATCCATTCCAAATCTATCTTTTGTCCATGTTTAAAGTCGAAATATCTTTTATCATCTGGATGTACAACAACATATTTATCACCAAACTTTGTTTCAGGTCTTGAAGTACCGATAGTGAAAGGTCCGTATTTGAAATAGTAAAAACTTTCTGTTTTTTCTTCGTCTTTTATCTCTAGATCAGAAAAAGATGTTTGATGCTTTGGACACCAACTAACTATTCTTTTACCTCTATAAAGTAGATCGTCTTTGTAGAGTTTTTCAAAAGTTCCATAAACTATTTTTACTATATCTGGATCAAGAGTAAATTTTTCTCTAGACCAGTCACAACTTGCACCAACTGAGCGTATTTGGGACTTTATATTTTTTGAATTTAAAAGCGTAAAATCTAGTATTTCTTTATATAAATCCTCGGGTTTTAGATCAAACCTTGTTCTACCTTCTTTTTCTAACTTCTTCTCATAAACTACTTGTGTTTCAAAACCAGCATGATCAAGCCCTGGTAACCACAAAGCTCTATACCCTCTCATTCTCTTATACCTAGTCATTACATCTTCTATAGTCATCACAAGCCCATGACCAGCATGAAGAGACCCATTTGCATTTGTGGGAGGCATAACCATAGTAAAAGAATCGGAGTCTTTATCGATTATTCCGTCTCTTACCAGGTTATCAGGATTAAAATAACCACTATTTTCCCACATTTCATAAATCCTCTTTTCAGTTGATGAAGGATTGTATGGTGAAAGAAATTTATTTAGTGATTCTTTTATTGAGTTTTCATTCATATTTTACCTAGTTATAAAAACAGAAACCGAACTTAAAAAACCTTATATCATGAGTAACACAGCTCCTAATAGAGCAAGATTCTTTAAGAAAGATATTGTTTCACTAGATCTCTGTTGTGCATCTGAAATTTTCCAGAAGGCATGCATTTTGAATGTAACAGGAATAAGGAATACTACTAGGAGTATAAGTGATACAAGTTTAAATATATTAAATAGAACTCCGAGTCCACCTAAAAACAATAGTAAACCGGTAACATATATAGCAATACTTGGCATTGGAACACCCATAGCTGTTGCGTACATAGTATATGAAGAATGATCTTTAAAGTGCTTTATCCCATTCCAAACAAAGTAACCTCCGAACAGTATCTGACCGATAATATTTATGATTGTGTGTAAATTTTCCATAGGTATAAAATATCATATTTAGATTTCCACAGCAAGCAAAATTATATCTAGTGTTACATGATATAATTACATCTGTATTAATAGTTCTAAAATAAAATAAACATGGAATTTTTTAAAAGACCCAAAGATAATAGTCACAAAAAAATGTTGTGGCTAATATTTGTATTACTGATTGTAATCGGACTATCATTTTTATGGCAATTTATAGGCGAAAAAGCTAGTAATTTAATACCTGAAAAAAGAATTGATATAGATCCAAAAGGAAGCCTATCTCTTCCAGAAACATACGATGTACCATCAAAAAAAGTAGCTTTATTTGCTAGAATATCAAAAATCGAAAGCGAACCTCTAACACCATACGAAAAAAACCTCATATTAAGCCAGTTTGGTGATGCAAATTCCATGAACTTAACTACTGAAGAGAAAGCTACGATATTAGAAGCCCTTAATAGACAACAATAAAGATATGAAAAGAAATATTTTAAATAAATCCAGTAGTCCAATTATGTATGTCTCTTTATTATTTTTTATTTTTACTGCTTTTATAGCTATAAATCCAAAAACATCTTTTGCACAAGCAAGTCCAACAACATTTAGTACAGCTGGATCTTACACATATACTGTCCCATCTGGAGTTTCTATGTTGAAGGTAAAGATATGGGGTGCTGGAGGAGGTGGAGGAAATTCAGATATAACTTGTACTGGTTTTATATTTTCTAATTGTAATAATTGGGCTGCAACAGGTGGTGCAGGTGGTGGATATTCTGAAGCTATAATTCCAGTTACTCAAGGAGAAATTTTTGATGTTACTGTTGGAGCTGGTGGACAAACAACTCCAGTAGCAAGTATTTCACCTTACGTTTTATACTCTACATATAATTCAAACCCTAGTTTTACTGACAAATCTGCTGGTGCCTCAATACTAAAAAGTAGATCGAACAATAAATACATAGGTGCTGGTGGTGGTGCATCTGGTTTTACAACACCAGGAAAATTTGCTGTTGCTTACCCTGTTTCTAGTGAATTTAATGTCGGAAGCCTACATGGTAAGGGTGCTTTAGGAGTTGTTGGAGGTACAGGTGCTGGTTTAGCTGGAAAATTAACGAGTTGGTGTAGTGATGGAAGTGGGAACTTTGGTTCTACATGTATCAGAATACCAGATGGTGGAACTGGTTTTGGTACATATACAGGAGTAACATCAATAAAAGGTTCTTCTCCATCAGCTCCGAACCCATTTCCAACTCAAATAACAAAAAACATTCCTGGTGGTGCCGGTGCTATTGGTGGTCTAGGTGGTGGTGATGGTGTGAACGGAAAAGCGCCGGGTGGTGGAGGTGGAGTTGCCGACTCTGCTAGTGTAACAAAGGGTGGTGATGGAAAAGTTTATATTGAACCAATTGCTGACTTAAATTTTGATTTCAAACTTTCAAATGATGGCAACAAAGTGATAACTGCGGGCAGTAATATATCTAGTGTAATTACAACAACATCATTGTCCCCTCTTACGACTGGAGATGTAACATTAAATATAGATTCTATTACAAATTCATCTGGTACAAGCGTAAAAGATATTGCAAATGGAATTACAGTTGGTGGAGGTTCATTTTCTGGAGGAAAAATAATTACTCCAAACCCTATATCTAATACAAATTTAACATTGTACTCGTATTCAACTACTCCAAAAGGTCTTTATGCAGTTACAGTTTCTGGAACATATAAGAAATCATCAGTTGTAAATGGAACCCAACTTAAATATCCATGTAGTATCGTTTTTGTTACTGACCCTCAGCCAAGTGGAAACAACCAGTATGACGGATTCTACTTTGGATGTAGTACCGAGTCAGGATTTAACCCTCAAACAGACTTTGATGTAAATGGTGGTTTGAACTCAACAAAATGTATAAATTTTGACGACGGTTCATGTAAGGTTGTTGGTCAAAATACTTATTCAGCAAATTCTTCAGGTGCACAAAAAGTTACTGATTTTAGAAGATCTCTTGCTCTAAGAGAATGTGGTTTGAATAACTATACAATGTCTGGTAATGAACAGAGTGCAACTACTTATTTCACTTGTAATGCAGCACCCACAGTTTCTACAAATAACACTTCAGTAATTACAAGAACAACAACATTTAATGTCACAGTTCAATCCCCTCTTGTTTATAACCTAGTCGCAACACCATCTATAGATAGCTGCAAATCAAGTGATCTTAATGTAAAACTAACTTGGAGTGCTATATCTGGTGCAACTTCTTACAATGTTTATAGAACAAGATCAGGAACTTCTGATCCAGTGGCTGTAAGATCAGTTTCAGGAACATCGTTTACAGACTTAACAATGGTTTATAACACTCTGTATACTTACAAAGTTGCAGCGGTAGTTTCTGGTGCTGAACAGATAAGCTCAAGTGATGTAAATGTTTATTCCCCAAAATATCTAACCGGTTCACAATGTCCACAACCTACAATAACACCAGTTGTAAAATTATTTACAAAGAAGACTGCAGATAAAGTTACCAATTTATCTATTTATGATTTGGCAACTGTAACTTCGACTGCAAATACAGAAATATCTATTCCTTTAGGTTCTCAGTTTGATCTAAAATGGGTTAGTAACCTTACTCCAGACTATACATGTAGACAGGTTACAGTTACACCAAGTTTAACAACTGACAATACAATATGGTCATATGGAAATACTATAGGATCTATTGCTACAGGTCTATGGACATATGATATAGACACAGGTATGTATCAATTGAAAGTGTCTTGTACAAACGGTACAAATACAGTTTTGAGTAATATTGTAAAAGTTACAATACAAGATCCACTTATTTTAACTGCAAACCTGGTTCCTTGTGCAAATGGCCAAATAGGTTGTTTTGAAGTAGCGCCACCACCTCCAGTTGATGCTATAAACTATGGACTACAAGTTACCACTTCTGGTGATAAATGTTTTGCTAATGAACTTTCTGTTACAGAAAATTGGAATAATATAGGTGCTGATTCATACACAATAACTAGAACAAGAACCAATCCTTCTGAAACAATAAAGTACACAGTAAAAAGTAGCGAGAATATAGAAAAATATCCTGCATTTAGTACAGATACAAAGTACACATATACAGTAACAGCAACTGTTGGTGGAAAACTTCAATCTGTCTCTCCTGCCATAACCATAACTACTCCAAAGATCACTACAACAAACTGTCCCACACCACAATTAACACTTGGAATAAGACGTTCTTCTGATTCGACATTCAGTACAGCTGTTGATATATCTAAGGGTGATACCTTTGTACTAAACTGGTCATCAACAGGCATAGTAGGTGGATATACATGTACAAATGCTGTTATAAAGCCTGACGGTTCAAATGGTAATAGTATATGGACTTGGGGAAATAGTTTAAGTGGTGTATCAAATACCCTAACAACATCCCAAACTTCAGTAATACTCGGTTCATACAATTTCGTCATACATTGCAACAGCACAACAGGTCTTCCTTCACTAGATAGTAACTCTGTCCAACTAGGATTGAGATCTCTGACTGTAGTTGATCTATGTCAAAATATCGCCGGTTCACAATCAGGAATACCTTCTGGTCTAGTTTCAGATGGAAATGGAAACTGTATCGACCCAAACCCAGGAGTGAATACATCCAACCCAAACGTACCACCTAACTGTACACTTAACTGTCCTCCACCTCCTCCAACAACCAACCCACTTTCAGTGGTACTGTTCCTAGGTAATTCATCAATTGCAAATAAATCTCTATCATCTTTAGTTGAAAAAAATGATGCACTAGTCGCGCCTTATAAGGTTAAAAAAGGAAATCCAGCAAGAATAAAATATATAAGTTCATTATCGAGTGATTATAGTTGTGCAAAGTATGTGTATAAGCCTGATAATACTACTGTGAATGAGCTTTTGGACTTCAATTTAGGCAGTACATATAATAATCAGGTACAAACCCTAAGCACATCAAATGTTGAACCTATGATGTACACAATTAAAGTTAGATGTAGGGACACCGTAAACTCAGCTTCATCACTAATATATAGTAACGCAGTCAAACTACTTGTTACGGATTCATTAATAGAGGAAATATAGGATAGTAAATAGAAAAATAGAAACAGAAAAGGCCTTACTTACGTAAGACCTTTTTTGAATGCTGATCGGATACTATTCCGACCAGGCTCTAAAGAAGCGATGAGGAGAATTTGGCGGATATACCAGAACTGTCTGGCTTTCCGTGCTCAAATTCCACGGAATGTCCTTCATGACACTCCAATTGACCATGTCCACACTAGTTTCTACAACTGTGTGCGAACCAGGGGTCATGGAAACCTCGACGACTCTGTCACTCAAGACCTTTACTGATGGTGCCTTGAGTTTACTGCCTGTCTGGGTATACGTTGCTGTTTCCCCAGCAGTAATTTTGAACCGTGCTTTGAAAGCATTTGTCGAATACCAAGGGTTGAGACTTACAAACTCCTTAGTATTGTATTCACTTGGCAGTACAGCAGATGCTGGCTTTGAAGCATTCGTCGGCCACACATAACTATACTGGGGATCAGAATCAACTGATATTTCAAACTTTTCCAAGTTAGTAATCCTTACCACAGACCTAAAGAAAGTGGGTTTTAGATCGAGGAATGTATCCCTCGTGATCTCAGAAAGTAGGATTGGTCCACCCTTTATAAGGATTGCAACCAGTCCATTTCCAGTTTCCCAATTACCATGGTCTAGAGTGATAAGTATTTTAACAGGTCTAGTTTGATCTACAACCTTATTCTTCTTAAGGGAGTAGACTGCTCTCATTCCACTATCGGCCATCCGATTCATGAAATCATCATAAGAGCTGTACTTTATGTCAATACCACTCGAACCAGCAGATTCCATATCGTTACCATCCTTATCCTTAGGTATGATTTCGATCGAAACACCAGTATCAAGAGGATTGCCGTTCTGCATCCACTGCCTATTCGTAACCGCCCAATCGAGCATTATCTGCTCACTTCCGATCGGAAGAGAATCAGGCAAGACTGACGGGATGACCACGGATGTGGTAGTAGAACTTCCAGCGGGTGCTGGAAACTGAGCCCTTGCGACAAACGCAAGGGTGAAAATTGCAAACATGACCGAAGTCAAGATTGCAATGAGAGACTTTTGGGTCTTCATTTTATTTTTTCCTTTGCGTTGCCACAAAATGTGACAAATTGTTTGGTTTGGTTTCCATTCTCACACTTCAATGAGCTAGAAACGTCTGGTAACATCATACCATACTTGACAGATAAAAGCAAGTTGTATAATCAGCTATTTTGTGGATAAAACCTCTGTAATATGGCTTACAATATAAACCCAAAAGCTTGTATCTAATACGCATAAAAAAATATATACAAAATATAAGTTTTAAATAATATAAAATTTTGTTTAAAAAATTATTTTTATAATAAAAAACACAGGATCATTTGATCCTGTGGTGTTTTTATGCAACAGGCAAACCGAAGCTATCGTGTTGCCTATTTCTTTTGGAAAATAATTTCCTTAGTTTACCAATTGCTTCCGCCTCTAGTTGCCTCGCACGTTCTCTTGTAACATTGTGACTTTTACCAACAGTTTCAAGAGTGCATACTTCACAGCCGAAACCAAACCGTTTATTGATAACATCCCTTTCTCTGGGTGGAAGTTCGGCCAATAACTCAATTACAACCTCGAGATCATTTCTGTGTTGACGATCTTCGTCGGGTTGTACACTGTTTGGATCCTCAATCAAGTCACCAAGTGAAACCTCGCCATCTGGTGATTTGGGTGCATGTAATGAAACTGGTTGAAGAAGAGCTTCAAGTTGATCAAACTTTTTGTAAGTCATTCCGGATAGTTTAACCATTTCCCTTTGATTTGGTTTATTGCCACCCGATGCCTGCTGATATTTATTGACTACTCTTCTAGCCCTACGCAATTTTTCACCTTCATGAATTGGAATTCTGATTATATTTACAGTATCTGACATTGCTCGCTTGATAGATTGCTTTATCCACCAAGCTGCATAAGTTGAGAACTTAGCACCTTTCTTGGGATTAAATCTTTCAACCGCTTTCATTAATCCGATATTACCCTCATTGATCAAATCCTTGTCATCCATCCCAAGACCAGAGTAATCAAGAGCGATCTTTACAACAAGTCTGAGGTTTGAGAGTGTTAATTCCTCCTTAGCACTTTCATCACCCTCAGCTATGCGTCTTGCAAGAACAATTTCTTGCTCCCTTGATATTAATTGATATTGACCTATCTTATTCAAGTACCAGAGATATGTATCTCTTTCTGATAGTCTGCTATTTTTATCATTTTTCATTTATCCTCCCTTGGAAAAACTTTCTTGTAATATAATACAACTAATACAGATATTGTCAAAGAGTTGAAATTTGAGGTTAAGAATATGTAAAAATTAAATAATATGTAAATAAAAGTGAAACCGCATGGGAGTTTCCTCCACATGCGGTTTGAACCAAGCTTTTTTACCTCAAGAGTTTTTTTGCTTGGCGTCGAACTGATTTTACCAGATCAGGATGCGGATATCCCTTACCTGTCATTACAGTTGCAATGACGTAAGCAATATCCCCTTCCATCCATTCCTTCCAATGGTTAGACTTGAAGAGCATATTTTCCTGATCAAAGGACACGGTATTATTTGGGTTTTCCCCATAGAATACCTTGGAGTCTTTTGAACTACCTTGCCCCACAATATTTGAGCCATTCAAAAATGTGACGTTATAGTAGTTAGCAATCCTCCTCAGTTCGATATTTGATAAGTTCCGTCTAATTCTCATTGATAGACCTCCGTATTACAATGTTCACTACATATATCTTTTATCATATTTATACATCTCTGTCAATCAATTTACGCTAGTATTTAAAGCTGATATTTTAACGTGTATAATATAGATATGAAAAATTTTATTGATTTTATTAGGACCCAAGGGACAATAGGTTTGGCAGTTGGTTTTATATTAGGAAAAGCTGTGTCTGATGTTGTATCCTCAATAGTTAATGACCTTATCAACCCAATTATTGGCATAGTATTGGGTAAATTTGGTGATCTCTCTACCCTTTCATTGCACATAGCAAATGCAAATATTACTTATGGTAAATTTATAAGTATCCTAATTAACTTTATTATAGTTTCATCTGTTGTATATTTTGGAGTAAAAAAATTAAATTTAGAAAAACTAGATAAACCTAAGATATAAAATAAGATATAAAAAATTAAATTTACGAAAAAGCTCGCTTAGATTTTTAGTCATAAAGCGAGCTTTCGTCATATTGCATACTGAGCCTTTCTTACTTTTTTTGCCAATTCTTCCCTTTCTTCAATTGAACTACACAATATAGTTGCAATTGCATCAGCACAATCTCCTTTTACCCAATCAGCCCAATCGGGTACCAATTTTATTACTGATGATTCTCTATCATACAAACAGTAGCGACTGTGGTCATCTGGCTTTACTATAGCTGTTGCTGATCCGTATTTATGGCTTAATATTGATTCAGGTGAACAATCTATATCAGCACCAAATTCCTTAGCAAGCCTTCTAATCTCTAGAATGGTCATTTTAACCACCTCCTTTCTATGTATATTATACCATGATAAGACTATATTACTTATTGTAATAATCTGATAGTTAAATCAAAAAAATATAAAAGTCCGAAACTCAGCGAGAGATCGGACCTTTTATTTTCTATTTAAACACTAGTACAAATTGAGTACTATGGAACTCGTATTTCAACACGGACACGATTCTCAGCTTCAACAGTAAAAGTTATGACGACAGCACCGCACCATGCTTTTTTAAGTTCACTAAATACTTTTTTTACTTTCCTTAAAGTGTTAAAACCATAATTGTTATCGAAATACGATATCGTTCGTATAGACCGTCCGTATTTGATTAACTCAGTTATAACGCCTTCACTTTCAACAAAATCTTCGACTGAAGTTGGAGTTGCATCTTTGAGTTGACAACTCAATCCGAATTCTAAGGAATCGAGTTCCTTTACAATAGCTTCGATCTCAGCAAATTTACTGAGACGACGAAACCTTACTAATCTGAGTGATGTCTCATCTAATTGAATTGCCACAAATACCTCCTTTTTATACTGAAAGAATGTTTGAATTGACGATTTTACAGCAAATAATAATGTTGCATAATATACTTTACAAGTCAACTTAAGTTGGTCTGTTGTGCTATAATTTTTAAATGGTTAATTATAAATATTTAAAGATCATCTCTAAGTTACTTTTGATACTTATCGGTGTCTATGTTCTAACTAATTATAATGAATCTATTGCTGGTTTATTGGTCGGAGGCATATTGATATTAATCGGTTTGGTATGGTTATTGATGGGTACTGCAATAGAAAGCATGAAACTATATCAAGAGGTTGTCGCTCCTTATGACTCAAAAACACGGAATGGAACCGCTGTTCTAATTCTCATCTCTATTTTTTTGGTATACCTTCTCTTTAGATATTTTGGTCTGTTCTAGAGTACCAGACTAGTATTCAATATGTTTAGATATTAATATCTACAACTCTTAACATCGAAAAATAAAAATGAAAAACCGCACCCCTTACGAAGTATGATTTTTCGTAAGAATAGTGCGGATTACCCTGATGCTTTCTTCTTAATGACTCTGAAGTCTTCTCTTTTAAGATGAAAAGAGGTTGGTATACCACTCAGATTAACTGTAATCCAAAATGTACCATCATCTTCAATGTCTGTGATCTCTCCAATCAAGCCATGAATTCTGAGGACTCGGTTGTCGACAGTACACTTTAATTGAACTATTGCACCCTTTTTAAGTTTGATATTTTTTAAATATACCTCCTCAAGATCCTTGTCGGTCACATATAGATAAGAAAAAAAGATCCTTTTTAAGATGTAACCAGTTAGTAACAGCGAACAAATCCCTACTACCCCTAGTCCAAATATAACCAGGGATAGCGACCAAATAGATCCAGAAACAAAGTGTCTAATTTGTTGTTCGTAAACTCGCAAAACTATTTCGCAAGGCAATAATACAAACAAGAACGCTAGTACAAGGATCGTTATACTGCCAATTTTCCTTGAATTTTTCATTTCAAAGCCTTTATCCTGATTTACTCTAAATTAATTACTAAAAATGTCAAATAAACCGTGGTTAGATTCTAATTTCAATCGCATCACTTTACTGGACACAGTTGCCTAATTTAGCAATAATAAGCCCTTCTTGCTTATAATTGGCTAGTTTTTCAATCGCTCACGTGAAATTTCTTTTATCTATTTTAATAAAAATCTTTAATCCTTTTGGCAAATAAAATACCGCTGTATTGATTCCATCAATCTTCTGAGTGTACGGTATTTGAATATTTTTATTGACCACATTTAGTGGTTGTTCCATAAATTATTTATTGTTTATTTGGCAATATTCAGGAAACACATCGTTTTTATGTTCAACAGACTTCATCCTGTTTGTAACTAAATCAAGATGTTTTTTCTCGATGTTGTTTTTCTCTAAAACTGAAGAAAGTTCTTCAGATGGAACAGTTTCATAAAGATATAGTATTTCATCCAATTTCTGATAAGGCATACCTCGAAATTCTGGTAACTCTCCACATCCGCCACATACGATACTCGCATCTTTTGATACACCTTCTGCTAAATCTTCAAGCCCTAAATAATTAGCCAGTCCCTTTAACTGGTGTTTTACCAGACCGCCGATAGGGTCAAAATCTCCGACAAGAGTAGCTTTTGGATACCATCCGACTAGTCTTTCAGTTCCGTTTATGGTCCCCATATATAAACGCCCTTCAATCTGTGCAATGGTTCTGATTATCAAATCACACAATCTCACATCTACAGTTGCTTGAAGTATAAGGTCGGGATTATTTGCCCCAATGTTTTTTAGCAAAACATCTCTAATATTTTCTGAATTTACCTCTTGAACAACTACGCCTATTTTTGTGGCGTAAGCCCTTGCGACTTCAATACCTTCTTTTGAAAATTGTGTGTTGTTTATTATCACCACTTTAACATTTTCCTTTCCTAGTGCTTTGGTAGCCAAATAACAAGAAACGGATGAGTCGATACCACCACTCAAACCCATAACTATTTTTTGATTACCTGCTTTTAGTCGAATAAAATTTACTAATTTTTCTTCGATAGTTTTGTAATCTAGTTGGTTAAAATTAAAGTCAAACATTAGACCATAATACCAGATTTTTTCCTAAATTACTACGACATTCACAACGTTCACGCTTAAGAAATAATTTGCACAGATTTGCACAAAAAAGTAGCTCTTTTTCGACTAATTTTGCCTAATTTATATCAAGATAAGCCAATGGACCCATTTCGTGCACCTATCATCAAGCAGATGTATGAGTACTACGCTACTG
>CAZLQL010000003.1:2337-76586 GCA_964561875.1 uncultured Candidatus Saccharibacteria bacterium | reverse complement strand
ATGATATAATATCTCCCAACAATATGATTCATCATATAATAGCTTTTATTTGGGGTGTTGTAATCGGTTTTTCTACATCTGTACCTATAGGGCCTGTTGGAATTATATGCGTACAAAGAACTATATCGAAAAGACTACTCGCTGGTCTTGTAACTGGATTAGGTGCGGTTGTTGGAGATGCATTTATGGCATCTGTTGGAATATTTGGTGTAAGTACTATTTCAAACTTTATAATAGACAATCAGACTACACTTAGAATAATCGGTGGTTCAATATTGATATTTATGGGTATATCAATGGTAGTTTCAAAACAAAAAGTCATTTCAAAAAAGCCAGATACTGCTATTACTTATATTGAATACTTTTTTTCTTCATTAGCAATTGTTATAACTAACCCTATTACAGCAGGAGCATTCTTTTTGATATTTGCTGGAATAGGTCCAAGATTGGTAAATCATGGCAACTATTTTGGAATAAATATTTTATTAGGTGTGATAGTGGGTGCATGCTTATGGTGGTTATTACTAACATTTATTGCAAATGTTTTTGGTCATCTTATAAAAGAAGAGCATTTCTCGACAATAAATAAATTTCTTGGTGCAATTGTTTCTATACTTGGCATAGCTATAGTTGGTGGTTTAATATTAAAATTGTTTTAATATTTGAGCGGTTAGCTGTTTTGGTAGTTAAAGACCAAAGTATGCGCGGTTAGCTGTTTTGGTAGCTGGTGACGTATTGTTGAAAGATAAAAAATTAATTAAAAAGTTTAAAAATTTGCGCGGTTAGCTGTTTTGGTAGTTAAAGACCAAAGTATGCGCGGTTAGCTCAGTTGGTAGAGCATCCCCTTGACGTGGGGAGGGTCACAGGTTCAAGTCCTGTATCGCGCACTGTTTATTGAATAAAAATGAAAGGACTTGTTTATTTAATAGAATCCCTAAGAATCAACAATATAATTGCAAACTCTAAAAGGTGGTGAACTCCGCAAAGTTCACCGGTTTATTTAACATCTAGCGGGATGTGCATCTAATTAACTAGTAAAAATGAATTATTATTCCGCTGGGCCTTGCTTGAGAGAGAGCGAGATATCCCTACTGATCGAAGCAAGAACAGCCACCGACTCAATTTCACCATCAAATACATCCTCAGAAGTAAGTGTCCAATTACATTCCTCCAACTGGCTCGCAAACCAACTATCAGCATGTGGCTTATATGCCTCAACCACGACACGGTATCCGGCCCACGTGGCATAATCATAAATTCTTGTTCCCGGATTTGAAGAAATCCAGTACCATTGACCTCCGTCACGTGCAATAACTTTTGCACAAAGAAGTCTCATGGCTCCTTTGGTTTGGGTTTTTAATTCACCAAATACCCAACCATTTGGAATACCATCAGGTTGATCTTCATCTCGAATGAATACACCATATTCTCTTCTCGTAAGAAGCAGGATAAGTTGATCTCCAATCAACTCATTAACAGAATTTTTACCTGTGTAATCAAGATTCCAAATGTACTTTGTCATACTACCTCATCGTATTTTACATGTTACTTCATGTCACAATTTTAATTAAGATTTGTGAATAACTTAGCCGTCTATACACAAGACCAGCTTTTTATGAACTTGCCATATAATTTAAGTAAATTCACATAAAGCTATTCTCTTGTATTTGACCCTATGAATTCACAATATAGATTATGAACTCAATAAGGTGGTGAACTCCGCAAAGTTCACCGGTTTATTTAACATCTAGCGGGATGTACATGAAAACATGTTTTGAAGAACAACAGAGGACTACCCTCTTGAAATCAACCGAACTTAGCAAGGAAAGCTTTTGCTTCCTCAACCCAAGTACGAAGCGGAGAGGGAGAATTTACAGGGCAATACTGATACCCGTACTTATGTAACTTCTCCTTATCTCGCTTATCAAACCTCCTTGTTGAAGTATACAAGTCCTTTGCACGAGCTTGGAGCTTTTGTGCTTCCACCTTATCCTTCTCGTACTGACTTGCATTCACAGTAAGGGGTGGATTGTAACCGAGACTTGTCAGGATCCTGCGATTTCTTTCACTTCTATCGCAAAGACCTATCATCAAATCCTGATCAATCGTTACTTCAGGTAATCGAAGTACTGACACATCACCCAACTGCCTGAATGAACCTGCTCCACCAACAAGACTTCCTAGGATATACTCCATGTACTGTCCTGGTGTGTAGACTGTATGAACACAGCATCCGAGCATTTCATTTTCATAGAGCGCCTTACTTTGACGCGAACGGTTGAATGATGCAACCTCGTGATTGCAATATGGTCCAACGAACCATTCTGCAAACTTGATCGGAGCTTCAAGATGATCAGGCTTTGCTTCACGAACTTCACTCAATACCTGATCGTTGAACTTAGTCCTGCACAGAACTGTGCAGACATCCGAAATAGGATCATACTCAGGGTCCACATACTCCACTTTTACCAACTGTGGAGCAATTTCGACGAGCCAGGATGGATCGATGACGGTTACCATACTTACCAAATTGAGTGGCATCCTACCATGCACCGTCTCAATCTCGATATTAAGTGGCAATCCAACAACCCATCCATTCTTTTGCTTTACGACAGACCCTCGGTTTAACTTACGAACAGTGTTATCACCGTTCTTAAGCCAACCGAAAGAGTTTTGATAGACATGATCTACCATACCCGCACAAATAGATTTGAGAATTGCTTCCCTATCCCCACTTGAATGGATACTGATCTTATCTCGCAACACATCAACCAAATGTCCTCTTAAGTCCCTGACCTTGCAGAAATTTGGCCAATAAATACCGTGATCAACATGCCACTTTCTATCTTTCCTACAACTAGCTGCTTTGTATACAGCAAGTTGTGCAAGGGCATCTGATTGAATCTCATCAAACACCAACCATTTCCATTTCGGAGACTCACCTTCTCTAGATAACCTTTCAGTTACCTCACCCATCTCAAGGATGGCTGTTATGGTGATAACATCGTCGACAACACCTAACCTATCTGCCTCGACGATCATCCGAGCGAAATTCACCGAAATTGGAAGTCTTGCGACCTTGTATCCAATTTCAGTAACTTCTATACCGTTTTTGAAACAACCGAGAGCAAGATTCGCTCTCTTTGCTTCACGAATTTCAGCCTTATTTGGCTGATGGAAGAAATCTAATTCCTCCATATCAATCCCAGCTATTGCTAGGTGAAGGACGGTCTGGTCGAGCCTAGTCCTCAAGATCTCGGCTTTGGGAAACTCTCCCCTTTCCTCATATCTTGCCCGACACATATCGATGTAAATTCCAGACTTCGTCCTACCAGCCCGACCCTTTCGCTGTTTGCGATCAGCGAGTGAAATCGGTTTGAGATAAAGTCCTTCAACTCCATCCACGACTTCGATTCGTCTCTCGAGTCCTGTATCGACCACTGCGTCGATATCAGAAACCGTCACGCTCGTCTGTGCAACATTTGTTGCAACGATGCATTTCGGTCTTCCATAGGAGCGAAATGCTTTTGCTTGCTCCTCAGGTTCCAATTCTCCGTGAAGGGGAATGATTTCAGCACCTACCCGGCTCTCCTTGAGCTTGTAGACTGAATCTGCGATCTCCCTTTTCCCCGCCTCAAAGAGAAGAACATTCATTCCCCTCCTGAGCAACAGTTCTGCTTGATAGGCAGATTCTACTGTTGCTGGCATCACTTCCTCGACAGGATAAGTCCTGCCCGGAACGCTAATGATGGGAGCTCCACCAAAATACGCCGACAACTTTTCCACTTCGAGGGTGGCGCTCATAAGTACCAACTTGAAGTCGGCACCCTTGGAGATCTGGTGTTTTGCCCAAGCAACCAAGGTCTCTATGTTCTTGTTCCACTCATGAACCTCGTCGATCACCAATACTTGTTGTCGACGATTGCCCAAGAGTTCCCTAACCATAGCGAGACCGTCGGTAACAAAAAGGCATTGCGTTTCATTACTGTAACGATCACGCCTTGAAGTTTTGAATCCGACCACGGTGCCTAGCTCACAACCATACTCCACTGCCACTCTTTCAGAGACGGTATATACCGCAAGTCTCCGGGGCTGTGTCACCAGAACACTGTACCCAGCATCCAAAAGGTACTGGGGCACTTGTGTCGATTTACCAGCTCCAGTCTCTGCCGTGATGATCACGACTGAGTTACCTGCAACTGCATCAAGAATACTATCCTTGAATGCAGTAATCGGCAGAACAACAACATTATTCACTTTCATCTCCTCAAAACAGTTTTAGATACTTTTATCTACGTCTCCTGTTTTGGCATGATTTATTTCAACCATACTTCTCCTGTACATTTCTGCTAGGGAGCAAGAAGCTGACTGCTTCAATTTATTCCAACCCTCCCACAAACTGAAAGCTTGCGAGAGTGATAAGAAAAAATCCTCTTTAAATCCAATACAATATTAGTATTGGATTTAATAAAGGAGGGGACCTGTCTAGCAAGTCCCCTCTCGAGAGTGGAATTTATCGGCTCACGATTTCTCTCCACTCGGAATCGGTCAAAACCGTTCCGTCTGGCAATGTATGGATCATAGCACCTCCATGCTATTGGTTTTTTATAGTCGATTACCACGACTCTTTTTTCCACTTACCAACCTTCCGAGATTGGATACATAGAAAAATAAATTGGATTGCCAATCATGCAATCCCTCTTACCGCACCCATATTAAGTTTTTTACGCTATCTATAGAGTGAGGCGAAGAGGAATAACATATAAAAACTATGCGTTTTATTACCCTAGTTCGCTATTTATATGTCAATAAACTATTAACTATATACTAGCATAAATAACAAGTATTGTCAATGATAATGTACATGGCAAATACGACCAAAAATAAACCGAATTATACAAAAAAGAGTGCGAATTCGCACCCTTTTGAAACCTACTAATGCAGTAAAAATATATCCTCAGGATCATAATAAATATCAGGATCCGGGTGTAGTCTGTGTAAAACCTGCATTTCATTTACGACTTCCGCTTCCTCCTCATTAAAACCAAAATACATACCTGACAATGGTAATCCCTGATCTTTCCACCATTTTGAAGCACGTTCATTTTCTCTTTCAAGTATATTTATGGCTTGTATTTGAGGAACACTGTACCCTCTCCTATTAAAGGACATTTCTTCTGAAGTCAAAAGTCCATGATCAATACCAAAATCGACATACCCAACATAAGATACAAATGGCAATACCAAGCCTACCCAAGCTGTTCTAACCCATAAAGGAATGTCTCCATTTGGCACTCTAGTTATGACAACAAATCCACTCTCATACATAAAGCCTCCTTGCTTTAGTTTTATAATAGACTAACAAATTTAATCAAAAAGATAAATATGCACATATAATACAAAACATTGTCAATAATTTGTTTAGTGCTAATATATCAATGTAACTTGTTATAAAATGATAATTTTAGGAATCGAAACTAGTTGTGACGAAACTTCCCTTTGTCTGCTTGAAACAAAGGATTTTGTTATTGATAAAGAAAAAGTAACAAAATACAAAATCCTAGCTCATACAATAAACTCTCAAATCGATATTCATAAAAAGTACGGTGGTGTATACCCTGCTCTAGCGAAGAGAGAGCATATAAAAAATCTACCTATTTTATTTAAAGATATAATCGAAGAAACAGGTATAAAACATACTGATATAAATATCATTGCAGTAACAAATGGCCCAGGACTCGAACCTGCACTATGGACGGGTATTGTATTTGCAAAAGAATTGGGAGTTAAACACAATATTCCTGTAATCCCTGTAAATCATATGGAGGGTCATATAGTATCTTCTCTTTTACAAAATACAGATATAAATAATGATTTTATAGAATTAAAGAAAATTAATTTCCCTTCTCTTTCATTACTCATAAGTGGAGGTCATACTGAACTTATACACATTGAAGATATTGGAAAATATAAAATACTAGGTCAGACAAGAGATGATGCTGTTGGAGAAGCGTTTGATAAGGTAGCAAGAATGCTCTCTTTACCATATCCAGGTGGGCCAGAGATATCAAAATTGGCTGATATCGCTAGAAAAAATAGTGAGGTAAAAGATAGTGAATTGAATAGACTTAGAGGTCATAAACTCCCTAGACCAATGTTACATTCAAAAGATCTTGATTTTTCTTTTGCTGGATTAAAGACCTCTATTTTATATTTGTTAAAAGAAAAAGGTGAATTATCGCAAATAGAGAAAAATGAACTTGCGAGAGAGTTTGAAGATACTGTGACTGATGTATTGATCTCAAAGACAAAAAAAGCACTTGATTCTTGTGAGTATTCTTCACTGATACTAGGCGGGGGTGTTGTGGCAAATAAATATATTAGAGATTCATTTATGAAATTGGCAAAACAATACAATATAGAATTAAATATTCCACCACTAGGTGTAACTGGAGACAATGCACTTATGATAGCTTTGGTAGGAGCTATTAGACAAAGTGAAATATCTAAATATGATGATGTAAAAGCTAAAGGTAATCTGAGACTCCAATAACAAAAAAACCACCCGAAGGTGGTTTTTTTGTTTAGAGATAGACAATAATTATCTACCAAATAGTCTCTTTATGAAGTTCCAAAAACGTGATAGGAATGAAGTATCTCCAGCTGCTGCAGTCTGATCACTTGATGTTGAATCAGTAATACCAACTGTTGTGCTTGAAGTATCGTCATTTGTATTTGATCCTATTTCTAGAGCAGTACCATTTGCTAGAGCTAACTTATATTTCTCAATCTGAGAATTTTGTTCAGCTGACAATGGGAACTGAGCCTTACAATAGATTTCATTTATCTTCTTTTGTGTAGTTAGATAAACTTCTCCTGTAGGAGTTGTAACACCCCAAGGAAGCATTGTATCTGCTACATATTTCTCTTGGAAAGCCTTAACAGCTTCTAGAGTCTTATTGTCGAAGTTTCCATTTATATCAACATTTAGTCCTTCTACATTCTTTAGGAATGTTTGAAGTTTTGTAACTTCTGTTGAAGAATTATTTCCACCAAATTTTAGGTATTCAGTTATGTACACACAACCGTTTACATTTTTTGGAAGTGAAGTTATGAATGATATTGGTCCACCTCCCATACCTGAACCTGAACCAACATTATTTCCTCCACCTAGTGAACCACCAGATCCACCACCTGTATTACCACCATTTCCACCTGTATTAGTGTTTGAAGGTGTAATTACAGCAGCATTTCCTTGATTTGTAACTGAAGGAGTATTTGCTCCTGTTGTAACAGCAGAATTACCACCACTTGTTGTATGAGGTTCATTTGCTCCAGTTGTAACAGCTCCGTTACCAGAATTTGTTACTCCAGGTGTTCCAGCGCTTGCTGTAACAGCTGAATTTCCTGAATCAGTTACTGAAGGAGTACTAGCAGTTGTTGTAACAGCTGCATTACCCGGATCAGATACTGTAGGTGCTGAAACTACAACTGCAGTTCCTGCATTACCACTATCTGATACTGAAGGTTCAGCAAAAGAAACAGCGGGAACAAGGAATATTACAGCCAGAGCAACAGCAAAAGTCTTATTTATATTTTCTATCATTGATTTTATATGTTAATTATTGTCTAATAATTACCCAATATGTATACACGATAATGAGGAAAAAGTCAAGGGGGCTGTAGTTATTTATGTATGTATTTTGATGAAGTATAGGTATAAATATAGGTTTAAATACAGATGTATAATATAGATTAAAACGAAAAGCACCCAATCTTCTTAGCGTGAAGCCTTGAAGACTGGGTGCTGTTGTGGGGGTTGAAGGTGTTTATTCCACCACCTTCAATCTGAAGAACTTTGTCTGGCCATCCGCATTGAGGATGGTCGGAACCTGACCATTGAGGGTCGAGACTCCAGTCCAAACCGGGGTCTTGATACTGTCGGTGGCTTCGATGGAAGCCGTACCAACAAGATCAGGCGAGGTAAGCTTCACCTTCCCTGCAACGTCGCGAACGACGGTGAGATGTGGCGGGGTTACCACGATCTCGGGCTTGGTCTCGAGTACCACACTGCCGATACCGGCGATGACCCCGTTTTCCTTGATTGCCCATTGGCATTCAAGTGTGAAGTTGGGGAAACCCATCATCCAGGCGGTGTTCGAATCCATTTCCGCCTGACTGTTGGCATTCATGGTCTTGTTTGCCGTTCCAAGGAAAGCAAACTTGTTGACGGACTGATCGGACCATCGACCCCCGTTAAAGAGAGTCTTGGATCCATTTGACTCCGTGATTTCTCCCCGAGATGTTCCGGCGTAGATAAAGTTTGTATTCGCATACAACTCCACCTTGTTGAAGAGACCATTTGGTCCAGACGTAATCTGGGCAGTGAGATTGGTAGGGAGAAATGACTTCCCAGCCCTCTCCATGACAGTGGCAAACCAGATGGTCTTCCCGCCCATGAGCCAGCCCGGCTCGAACTTGGGACCAACCCTGTTGAAGGTTGTCATCGACACCGGCCCGGGCAAAACATTGCCCGAATACGCGTCGTTCAAGAAATCCGACGCAAAGGTCGGAAAATCCGGTGACGAAGTAAGTGGCCCGACAGACGCATACACCTTAACGGTGATAGTGTCAGCCCCGACAGTCCGAAACGCCATCGTCATGATGGCGAACATGAGTGCAAACAAGTGTTTCATTCTATCCTCCTATAGTTCTTCTGAAATCGACAATGTGCAGGACATATCCTGACGTCTATCCCACACGGGAAAAACAACACAATTGAAGATTCCTGTCAAAGAACACATTTACTTTGTACCCTATCACAAAATAGGAATTTGTCAAGCTGATATCTTTATTTATCTTTATTTAGTTATATAACCAAGTCTTAATGTATATGTTATACAAATGAATAACATGAAGTCTTTTCCCCAACGATATTTGGGTAATTTGGGTTATAATTTGGTAAATGGGCATAACAACTATAATATACGCTTTGCTTTCTGGTATATTACCAACCTTAATCTGGTTATGGTTTTGGCTTAAAGAAGACAATCTACACCCTGAACCAAGACTACTTATAGCTATCACCTTTCTATCTGGTTGTATTTCTGTGGTTTTGGCTATTATATTAGAAAAATACTCTGCCCAATTCCTTCTTGATGTTAATTCAAAATATTTAGGATGGGCTTTTGTTGAAGAAATCGTAAAATATCTCGCTTTCGTGATAGTTACACTTCATTCAAGATATTTAGACGAACCCATAGATGCGATCATATACTGTATAACAGTAGCATTGGGATTTGCTGCGATAGAAAATACTCTATTTATACTATCCCCTCTTGGAAATGGTGAGATAGCAAAAAGCATAATTACTGGAAGTTTGAGATTTATAGGTTCAAGCTTAGTTCATGTCGTATCTTCAGCAACGATAGGTTTCATGATTGGAATTTCATTTTATAAAAACAATATTGTAAAAATATTATCCACAGTTTTTGGAATTTTTATAGCTGTCATATTGCACTCATCTTTTAACTTAGCTATAATTAAGGCAAGTTCTGTGAGTGCACTAAAAGTATTTGGTTGGGTATGGTGCGCTGTAGTAATTCTGATAATCCTATTTGAAGAAATAAAGACTGTAAAGCCAGATGATAGTTTAATTAGTTAGTTTTAATAATTTTATATGGCAAAAGAAAAAAAATCGTTTTTTGAAAGATTAACTGGATCAGTAAGATTGGATGGTGATGAAAAAGAGATTGAAGAATCTCCAAAAAAACTAGGTCTTCAATCTTCTGATGACTGGAGTGAAGAGGAAGATAAAGAAGGAGAACTTACAGTTGATGTATTCCAGACTGCAGATATGATAATTATAAAGACTATGATAGCTGGTGTTCACCCAGAAGATCTAGATATATCTATAACTCGCGACATGGTTACGATAAAGGGTCATAGAGAAGAAGAGAAAACAGTAAGAGAAGAGGATTATTTTTCAAGAGAATTGTATTGGGGTTCATTTTCTAGAACTATTGCCCTGCCAGCAGAAGTTGATGTAGACGAAGCGGAGGCTATAGAAAAGCATGGTCTACTTATACTAAAACTTCCAAAACTAGATAAAAAGAGACAGTCGAAGCTGAAAGTAAGAACAATATAATAAATAAAAAAGACGGTCTCCCGTCTTTTTTATTACTTACTTTTTATTTACTATATATTTATTTTATCTGCATACTTCCCTATAACTGGAAGTTGATTTTGTTTATCTGATAGAACATTGATAACCCCCATTATAGCTAAGATAAGGTTAAATAAAAATATTATTGGTGATAATAACCAACCAATTATAGGAATCATACTTATTGCTGAACCTATAATTATAGCTATAAGTAGAACAAGTCCTTGTTTTATATGAAATTTTACAAATGGATCATCTTTATGTTGAGTAAACAAAGGAATGATCACAAGTATACCTATATAAGAGAATACCGCTATCATATGACCATTTGAAGAAGGAGAACTTTGTGGAACTTGGTTTGGAACAGGATTTTGATTTTGTTGATCCATAAAATTTAAAATATTAATAAATCACAGTAATTATACTACTGTATGTGTAAAAGTAAATTACCTACGCATACAAGTATTTTAATCAAAATATATGAGATATTTGAACCACCAAAATTGGTGCCAAGGACCAGGATCGAACTGGTGACCTATCCCTCTTCAGGGGAGCGCTCTACCAACTGAGCTACCTTGGCATATTCTACTTGGTCGCTGTCTACCAAAACAGCTACCTTGGCATATTAAATTTTACTCGCTTGTCTACCAAGTCATCTACCTTGGCATTCAAACAGATTTAAATAGTCTAAACTTTTTTAGGAATTAGAGCAAGTAAATATAGTAGTGTTTATTTAATACCCTATTTTAGTAAATCTTGCAGGCCGTTTTGAAAACTACTTAATGACCCAGGTATGCCCTGAATAGATTGAACCTTATCGTTACCAATACCTGTAATTCCTGTTAAGAAATTTAAATATGGTTGTATGAGATAGTATGCTCCGAATGAAAAACCTAGTATTACAAGCCAATAAATAACCCTCATTGCCGTACTTATCCTATTACCTCTTCTTATAGAGATTAGTATCGAGTTATTTTCTTCTACTAACTTATATGTCCTTTCTAAAAGCTCTTTTTCTTCTGGTGTCATAAAAATATTATAACATATTTACTGCTCATAAATTAGTGTCACCAGCAGGAATCGAACCTGCATTTAGGGCTTAGGAGTCCCTCGTTCTATCCATTGAACTATGATGACTTATCTGTTTAATAGAATGTATCACACTCATCAGAAGTTTGAAATACTCTGCTGGTTTAATGATAGTAACTCTACACATTCCATACCTTAATTTATTATTAGTATTTCCATATATAAACTCCGAATTTCTAAATTGCTCTTTTTTAATTTCTAAAAAGTTTTGCCAGAAATCTTTTAATAAGTTTTCATCCATACCTTGATATATTCTAAGGCTAAATTTAATTCTATTTTTAGGAACTCCAATTAAATATAAACCTCTAATAAATATTTTTATTAAATACGGATCACCATTTATAAGATTAAATTGACTTTTTGTACCCTCACCCCAATACAGACCTACCGTCAACATTATAATATTACTTATCGACATATTACCAACCAATAAATCAGCTTTTTTTCTTGCTATATCCCATTCTTTTATTGACTTCAATCTACTACCACCTTGTTTTGATCTAAGTATATCCTTATACTTTTTACTGATTTTTATATTTCTTATATATTTCAATATTGTACCAACTGATCTATTTGTAATTCGTCTAATTTCAGTTAAAGAGTAACCTTTTTTTCTTAGGCTAATTATTTCATTTATCTGCTTTGTGTTTAATAAATAGTTTGAAGTTATTTATATTACTAGTTTACACCAACAGCTTTTGCAAATTCTTGTTCATCAAAACCAACTGTAACTTCCCCATCTATATCTATAACTGGAACACCCATTTGTCCTGACTTTTCAACCATTTCTTTTCTTTTCTCTAGATCTGTAGCGACATTGTATTCTGTATACTTGATACCGTGTGCTTGCATAAATTCTTTTGCTAGCTTACAAAAATGACATGTGGGTGTTGAATATATTTTTATATCTTTCATATATTTAAATTAAATTTTAAGTCTGATTATTATAGCACAATAGAAAATTTTATTTTGAAAACCATTCAAATATACTACTTAAAAGGCTTTTTGATTGAACTTTTGTACTTGTACCAATACTTATACTAGACATGGAATTATCGTTTACAATAACTGTTACAGACTCACCTTCTTTTACAAGTCTAAATTTATTTCTTATTTCTGATTCTATACCATCATCAGTTTTTAAATAATCTATAGAATTTAATAAATTATCTTTTCTTGAATTCATCTTCTCATACTCAATCTTTTCTTTTTCTAAATTTAGTTTACTTATTTTCTCTTTTGAATAAACATTAAAAACAGACCTGAGGATTATTATAAATATAATGAACAGCACCAAAAGAGATATTGGTGAATACATGAAATTTCCTATTTTCTTTTTCTTTTGATATTCAATCATTGAAATATAATCATCATATAGTATACTACTATTTACATATGTTATTCCACGAAAAATCACAGAAATACCTTAGATATATCATGATAGTTGTAGCTATTTTGGTTACACTTAGCATGGTGGCATTCAGCCTTTCTGCACTTGTATAAACATTTGCACAATATACAAAATCTTATTTAATAAGAGAGATGATATAATCTCTTATATTAATCTGCTCTCATCATTTTTATAAACACATCTTGTGGAATATTTACCTTACCTATTTCTTTCATTTTCTTTTTTCCTTCTTTTTGTTTTTCCCATAGTTTCATCTTTCTTGTTCTATCACCACCATACATATGTTGAGTCACGTCCTTTTTCATTCCTGACAATGTTTCTGATGATATTATTCTACCCAAAGACTTTGCTTGAATCTTCATGGTAAACATCTGTCTTGGTAAGATCTTATGCAATTTCTCAACAGAAGCTTTTGCTTCTTCTTCCAATCTTAATCTAGATACAACTCTCGAAAATGCTGGGACTATTTCATCTGCTACCAATATATCCATCCTAGCAACATTAGCTTCTCTATATTCTCCAATTTCATATGATATGGAAGCAAAACCTGATGATATACTCTTTATTTCATCAAAGAAATTCCTCATCAATTCTCTAAGAGGCATTACAAGTGTGAGTGATGTTCTATTCTCACCGAAGTTTTCTGTAGAGGAAACTTCCCCTTCATGTGCAAATACAGATTGCATAATAGCACCGAGATATTGTGGTGGACATATGATTTTCATATTTACAAGAGGTTCTAAGACTCTTTTTATTTCATTATCCTCAGGAAAAAATGTAGGTGAATATACAGTTACAGTTTTATTATTTTTCAATTCAACATTGTATGTGATACTTGGTATTGTTACTACAAGTTGAAGGTTAAATTCTCTTCTCAATCTTTCTGTGATTATTTCTAGATGTAACATTCCCAAAAATCCTGATCTAAATCCTCTACCCAAAGTACCTGAAGATTCTTCTTCATAAGTAAAAGACGAATCAGATAGTCTAAGTCTACCTAGGGCTTGTCTTAAGGAATTGAAGTCATCCTGACTCTCTGGGTATATAGAAGCCCAAACTACTGGTCTAGGGCTCATATAACCTGGCAAAGGTGTATCTGTATCATTTGCTGAAGATACAGTATCTCCCACTGATGCTATTCCAGGCTCCTTTATACCAGTTACTATATATCCTATTTCTCCTGCAGATAATGACTCTGTAGGTATATCATCCGGCGAGAATATTCCAACTTCGAGTGATTGAAATTTCTCTTTGCTTACCTTGAATAATAGATTGTCATGACGACTTACACTACCATTCATCACTCTCACATAAACTATTACTCCTTTATGGTTTGAATACTGAAAATCAAAAACTAGTGATTTAAAATTATTACTATCATTTATAGGTTTTGGTGGTGGTACTCTTTTTACAATTTCTGAAAGTAAGTTTGTAACTCCCTCTCCTGTTTTTCCAGAAACCTTTAATATTTCACTTTCATCACACTTAAGTAATTCACAAACTTCTTTTACAACATCATCTATTCTAGCTAAAGGAGAATCGATTTTTGATACTACAGGTATGATCACTAGACCTGACTCTATCGCCATATTCAATGTAGTAAGTGTTTGAGCCTGAACGCCTTGTGTTGCATCTACCAGAAGTATAGATCCTTCTACAGCTTTTAGTGCTCTTGAAACTTCATAAGAAAAATCTATATGTCCTGGAGTGTCTATAAGATTTAAAATATATTCGCCGAATTTCATCCTTACTGGTTGCATCTTGATAGTAATACCTCTTTCACGTTCAAGTTCCATACTATCTAGTACTTGTTCTTGCATCTTTCTCTTCTCTATTGTCCCTGTAAGTTCTAGCATTCTATCAGCAAGAGTAGACTTACCATGATCTATATGGGCAATAATTGAAAAGTTTCTTATTAAATTTATATTAGTTTTATTATTCATAAATACACACAATCCTACAGACTATCTTGTTCTGGAATAACAACTTTTGCTTTCCATATCTTATGATGTAGGGTTTCCCAAACCTCCTTTAACTCCTTATTGTTCAATATACGCAAAATGATTATAAGTGACAATATACCGACTATACCAGCACAAAAGCCCTGTAAAAACACTCCCCAGACCTTTGTTAATGGAAAATAGACATTAAAGAACCTTAGGGATATAAATGTAACATACCCCATAATCACAGATCCTGCAAAAATCTGATAGAAAGATGGGAGTATAGATCTCGATAGACCTGGATAATCTTTTTCATAAATATACCAATAAATTACAAGATTTATGATATTTCCTATAGTATATGAAAGTGGTAATACTAATATGATAGTACCGATCTCGCCACTCACTTTGAACATATCTTCTATAAAATATGCAAAAACTGGGACTGATTTGAATATATGACTCAAGAAATATGCGAGAATAACAATTACCAAAGAAGAAAATACATTTACAAGTAGAGGCATTCTAGTCTTGCCTCTAGCATAACAAGCCCTCATAAATAATAGTATTAAGCTTTGTGCTGAAACTGATATAACAAATAGAGCAAGTGCAGCTGCAGTCAACCTAGTGTCTGACCAGTCAAAGTTTCCTGCACCAAATATTGTTCTGACTATCTGTGCTCTTAAAACAATAAAAAGTATTGTGATTGGTACAGACCAGAATATAATATGTCTTCCTGATTCTATAACTTTTGATATGAATTTATCTTTCTCTCCATCAACAAAGTATTTTGATAATGCAGGAAATATTGCAGAAGAATAACTAACCCCTACAATTGCTAGCGGTACAGACTGAAGGTTTAAGGCTAGATTAAATATTGATATTGCACCTCCACTCATAAGTGAAGCAAGTGATATCAAAAAGAATGAAGTAAGCTGACTAGATGATAAAGCTAAAGTTCTAGGTAGTGATACCAGCAACACCTTTTTAACTTGTTGCCAATCTATATTTATTGTTAATCTAGGTGAAATACCTCTTCCGAGAATAAATGGTAGTTGTATAAACATATGCACAAATGCTCCTATGATTACACCGAATGATAAACCGTACAAACCAAACTTTGGGAAAAGAAATAATATTCCAAATATTATTCCCATATTGTACATAATAGGACTAAGTGCATAAACTAAGAATCGTTTATGCATTTGTGTAATGTTTGATATAAAGTTCGATATACCAAGAAAAATTGGTGATAAAAGTAATATTCTGGTCATTGCTACCAAATCATCAAATCTAACACTATCCTTTAATCCTGGTAAAAGAATTTTTAATAAGGGATTTGTGAATATAATAACTATTATGCTAGTTATAATTAGAGAAAAAAAGAATACTGAAAAGATACTGTCAGTAAACTTTCTTCCTTTTTCCTTACCTTCTGCATAGGCTTCAGTTATAAATGGTAATAGAACTGATACTGACACTATAGAACCGATCGAAACAAATATAAGATCAGGTATTCTAAATGCTGCATAATATATATCTAGTTCAATGCCAGCACCGAAGTGATATGCTAGTAATTTATCTCTAACGATAGCTAAGATTTGAGAAGCAAAAGTAAAAAAAGCCAAAAGATATGCAGCTTCATGCAAATCAGAAACTTCTTTACTTAAGAAACTAAATATCTTTTTTACCATACACTACTAGTTTGCAGATTTTGCTTTTGTTGTATTTGAGCCTGTTCCACTATTTGTCCCAGATGATGCATTTGACTTCTCTACAACAGGAAGTTTACTTCTCTTCTCTGGTTTACTATCTATAGGTGGTTTTGCATCACTAAATGGTGACTTACCGAGTTTTAGATTCGATAGAATAAGTGCTACTTCTTGGTTATCAGGATTTGTTTTTACCAACTCTTCAAACTGAGTTATGGCATTTTTATCATCATTCAACCTTGCGTAAGCTAGACCAAGGAAATATCTAGCATTTGCATACTGACCATTCAATGATACTGCTTTATTTAGAGCTTCTGAAGCATTCTTATAGTCTTTATTATTGTAATACAATATTCCAAGTTGGAAGAATAATACTGAGTTTGATGGTTCAATCTGTGTTGCAACCTTTGTAGATTCTATTGCATTTGCTATTTCTCCATTTTGAGTCTGAATCTGAGACAATAAGAACACTGCGTCTGTATAATCCTGTTTCAAAATAAGTGATCTTTGGATATTTTGTTTTGCTTCATCTATCTTTCCATTTACTGCATCCAATTTTGCTAATGAAAGGTATATAGCTGGGTTAGCTGGATTGTATTTTAATGCTTCAATATATCCTCCTCTTGAATTTTCATAAGCATTTGCAACCTTTAGTGAAGAAGCAACATCAGCAACTCTAGCTAAAGAAGTATAATTGTAATAATTTGTTGTATCAAACTCTATAGCTTTCTTAGAATTATCTATTCCATTATTTATCATTGTTGATACAGCACCCACTTCCTTTTCTGTAGGCTTAACCTGCTTTGCATTAAACTCTTGAGTAAAGTTATTTATTTTCAATATTGATACTTCAGAAAGAGCTTGATAATAAACATCGTAAGTATCCCATTTGTTTGATGATGTAAAATACTTTTCAGCATTATCTACTGATTTACCGGTAGATATTTCTTTAATACCCATTTGGAAATAAGTAATTGCTATAACTTTTTTTACATATATTAGACCCCACACAACTACAGCTAATACTCCAACAAATGGCACCAACCACATTACTTTGCTTATGAATGACTGCTTACCTAGATTGTATTCTTTTAATCTAATCAGATTTGAATTTAATGCTGTTGAAAAGAATATACCTGTAAATACGAAAGTTAGGAAATATAATGCATGTGATGGATTGTATGCAAACATAACCATCCAAAGAGACAACGATATAAAGAATGAAGATACTATAGTATATTTCTTAAATCCTTCATTTTTATTTTTTAATGTTAATATACCCAATCTCACAAATAGAACCAAGAAAACTATCCACAAAATACTACCAACTAAACCTAGATTTATAAATAAAGTAGGTAGTACACCAACCCCATTTACAAATTCTACTGACCAGAAAGGAGTATTGTTTATTGTGTTTGGTTTATATTTTAGAAATTCATATGAGAATCTATTCGGACCAGAACCAAATAAAGGTGACTCTTTAATTGTTCCCGTGGCAACATCTAGAGTGTACTGCCATGGCAAAACTAACTCTATATTGTTTAACTTAAATACTTTATAAACTGTCTTACCTATAAAATCATGTTGCCAATATCCTAGAACAGATACTACAAATATTACTATTGTAAATAATGAGTATCTCTTTAATTTTACTGTTTGTGAACTACCATCTGATTTAACTTTATTTGAAGTAAATTCATATATTCCAAGTAGTAAACTTACGATAGATAGCACACACCAAGATATTGAGAAATTTGTTATAAGAAGAGATATTAAAGATATTACAAATAGAATGAAAAACCCTATTCTAACCTTACCTTTTATTGGTAAGAACTTTATAGCAAATATAGATAGAAGTGATGCTACAAGAGAAAAAATAGAGAAGTCATACCATTTTCCAACAATACTTGATGTAGCACTATTGAATACACCCATAGTAAAGAATGTGTCTCCGCCAAATACCTTCATTATCTGATAAAGAAATACAAATATATATGCTAGAGATATTATGGCAAATACATTGAATACTTTTTTATCTTGATTGTCGAAAAATCTTATGGAAAATATCATTCCAAGAACCATTATGATGAGGAAACTACCAGTATACATTTCAAATCCTTGTCCAAAGAATGATTTTACAAAATTTTTACTAAGTATCGATGAAGCTATTGCAGACAGTATGATCAAATAGCTTGTATAAGCTATAGGACCAGTAGGTATAGTAAATGAATTACTTTTGATTGATTTTACAATGCAAGCAAATATAGCTAGTAATACTGATCCAGCGATAAATACAGTCTTTGCAGTATCAAAAGGTATTATATTTGTTGGTATAAAACCTACTATTGCTAGAAGTACGCCCGCATATATCGCCAATGATTCTATCTTTTCTAATAATGCACTCTTTGTTGTTGGATTCATTTCTATTTTTACTATATTAATAACAGATAATATTATATCAAAAACATATGTATAAAAATAGGTATTTATATAAATGAAAAAACTCACCGCTAAGGAGAGTTTTTTCATATTGTACCTGTAAGCCGAATTCTGTATTCGCCAAAGACGAACGACAGTCATTTATCTGGGATTAACTTTGCAGTTAACCTCAAGCGGCACTCTTATAAATATTTTACTATTTACAAGCACGGCCTTGCATCGGGGTAAGGATTTTGCCGTTGCACCTCGTATATTTCTATACAAGCTAACCCCTAAGGGTTTCTTTATCGTTTCCAATAAAGACGTCTCTGTTCGCACCTCTAGTCCTTCGACTGACGGGCGTTACCCGCTACCTTGCTGTCTAAATAAATAGACCGATGTTCGGACTTTCCTCTATGATATTTTCATATCACAGCAACTGTCTGGTACACAATAATTATACCATATATAAATATAAAATGGCAAATAGGTATAGTTATTTCTTCCTAAATATTATTTTGTTGTATATAACAAACTGACTGTTTTTAACCTACTCCCCTGCCTCCTTCTTTTCTTCTTTCTTTTCTGAGTGTGCCCTTACATCTACTTCATAGCTAGTATTTTGAGCTTCAAAGAAATTTACTAATTCGTATACATCTGTAGCTGTAGACATCCATTTTGCTGGATTTGTTGCATTGTAGTGCGGAGGAAAACCTAGTTCCTCTAAACGACGATCTGTAACATATTTTACGTATTGATTTACATAATCTGCATTTAGACCAAGAATACCATTTGGGAAAAGATCCATGTTGTAATCTACCTCTTTGTCTACACCCTCTATGATTATGTTTCTTATTTCATTTGCAAAATCTTCTGTTAAGAGATCCTGATTTTCCTCAAGAATGTTATGGATAAGATTCATACCGAACTTTAAATGGAGGCTTTCATCTCTCAAAACCCAGTTGATCATTGAACCGAAATTTCTAAGTTGCTTTCTCTGACGGAATGATAGAGCAACCATAAATCCTGAATAGAACCATATTCCTTCCATCACAATATTTGTTGCAACAAGATTTCTTATGAAATCTTTCTTTCCTTCTGTAGTACTTACATCAAGAGAGACATTTGTCATTCTCTTCATGTATTTATTTATATAGTCCTCTTTTGCTTTCATTGAAGGGACTTCTAGATGGAGGTTGTATATTTTTTCTCTATCGAAAGGAAAAGTCTCAAGCACATATTCAAATGCAACACAGTGATTTGCTTCTTCCCACATTTGCTTTGCTAGATACAAGTGACATTCTGGGGATTTTAGATATGGATATATTCCAAGTGCTATCGATCTATTTACTATAAGCTCGGCTGGATTGAAGAATGCCATTAGAAATGTAACTGCATGTCTTTCATCTTCAGTCATTTTCTTCCAGTCATCCATATCTTCCTTTAGAGTGATTTCATGTGGAAACCAAGTATTTCTTACTGCCTGATTGTACAGGTCATAAGCCCATTTATACTTTATGGGATGGAGACTTGTATCTTCTGGTGATGCTTTTCCTATTAACATATGGTTTTATAAATAAATTGATAATATCTGATTTTACTGACAACTATCACATTGTGCTCTTTCTGCTGGATCAATAGGACAGACCTTTGGTGCTACCTTTGGCTTGATTGCACTATTTGAATTATCCTTTTCACTCATCATACTTATAGATGATATTTCTGTATATTTATTTTGTGTAGAATTTGTGTTCAAATTTATTTTACCAAAACCTACATTTTTTATAGAAACCATACTTGGAATATCTGAGGCCTCACTTTCTTTTACTATACTTACTTCGTCAAATGTAGTATCTGATGAAACAGAAGCATAAACTGGTACTTTTGCTTTAACTTCTGACATTATATTTGAAGGAGTCAATTCTACAACTGAAGGTTGTGGGACAACCTGCTTGATAGGTTGTTCCTTTATAACAACTGGCTCTGGAACTATAGACGCTACTGGTATAGAACTCTGCTTTGGCATAGAAAATGCAACATCTGAACTTGTCTCTATTGGAGTTGATTCTGTCTTTGCCTTTGCAACTGCAGCAAAACCAATCTTTCCAAGTTTTTCAGCTTTATTTACTCTGATCGTGCTCTGCTCTGCTGTGTGACGAGGTTTTAGATGTAGATAATAAGTAGATTTCAAACCTTTTTCCCATGCTGTTGCATATATCGCCATTGTTTCATCCAAATCTCTTGTCTCAAGATACATATTTCTTGATAGTGCCTGATCTACCCATTTTTGAGCTCTAGCTGCAACTTCTATATAAGCATAAGGAGAAGTAGTAAATGATGTCTTGTATATATCTTTTAAGTACTGTGGAATTCCATCTATATGTGCAATATCACCTTGGTTTTCTATTATTTGATCTCTTACCTTTTCCCAAATACCCATGTTTTTTAAATCATTTACCAAGTTGTGGTTTAGGTCCATGTATTTTCCTGAAATTTTATTTCTTGAAAATACCTGAGCGAATCTAGCATCTATACCTGGAGTAGTTCCTGCAACCAAACCTATGTTGGCATTTGGAGCCACTGCCATAAGTGTAGAATTTCTCATTCCCTTTTTAACCTTTTCTCTTAACAAGTTCCAGTTTAATCCTTTATGTTTACTATCTTTTACAACTGATACTTTTATACCTCTATCATTTTCAACTGTCTCTATAGAATCTATCGGAACCTTACCCTTTGACCACATAGATCCTTCAAAGTGTTTATACGATCCTCTTTCTTGAGCTAGTATTGTGCTTTCATCGATAGCCATATAGCTTACGAATTCAAATATTCTATCTGCAAAATCCCAAGCATGTTCACTATCGTATGCCATACCTAGTTTTTCTATAACATCAGCAAATCCCATCACTCCAAGTCCCATTGCTCTGTTTTCTTTATCTGATCTTACAGCTTCTGGGATTGGTAGCATGTTTATATCTATGAGGTTGTCTAGTTGTCTTACAGCCAATCTTGCACTCTCTTCAAGTTTTCCCCAATTTACCTGTTTATTGCTTACATGTGCAGCAAGGTTTATAGAAGCTAGATTACATACTGCAACGTTTTCTCTATCTTGAGGTAAACAGATCTCTGTACATAGATTAGACATATGTATAGTACCTCGATTATTGTTTAAAGCACGTAGGTTTATGGTATCTTTCCAGACTAGCCAAGGGTGAGATGTTGTCTGCATTGATACGAGTATTTTTCTAAATAATTCATTTGCAGGAATCTTCTTGAATGTTCTCATCATTCCCTTGTCTGCCATATCTACATACTCTCCATATCTTTTACTGAAAGCTTGTCCATAAAGCTCATTTAGATCTGGTGTTTCTGCAGGGTCAAACATATACCAATCTTTTCCGTCTCTTGATCTCTTCATAAATTCATCTGCAATATATACAGCAGTATTTGCTGTTCTCATACGAGCATAGTCGTCACCGCTATTGTTTTTCCAATCTATAAATTCTGTAAAATCTAGATGCCAAGGTTCCATATAGAAACATAGAGCACCTACTTTTTTACCACCTCTCATAACCGCTCTTATAGAAGTGTCCATTATTTTTGCAAACGGAGTTGGTCCACTAGATGCTCCACCGAAACCTGATTTCAAAGGTGAACCAGATGCTCTCAACTTTGTTATTGAAACTCCTAAACCTCCAGAACTCTTTGAAAGTAATAGCACATCAGAAACTGATTTTGCTATATGAGACATGTCATCGTGAACTTCTAGTAAGAAACAGTTTGAAAGTGATGAACTTGGAGTACCAGCACCAAGATTTGCAGAACCCCCAGCTATGTATTCATGCTTTGACATCTTGTGATAAAACTTCTTTGCGTATTCTGTTGGATTTGATTCTACATAAGATAGACCCATAGCAACTCTCATAAAGAAATATTGAGGCGTTTCTATTACATTGCTATTTGTATCCTTTATCATATATCTATGTGCAAGACCATCTAGACCTGCATATAAGAACAATTCATCTCTTTCTAGAGAAAGAGTATCTGCTAGAGACTCTAGATCAAATAGACTTTCCATATTTTTATGTAAAGTCTTATTTTTAACACCATCTCTGATATATCTTATAAATCCATCTCTATGTTTCTTCTTCAGATCATCAAAACTATCCTTATCGTATTCACCTACGACTTTTCTATATATAGTTTTAAGCAATAATCTGGTAGCTACCCTGTCATATTCTGGATCTTCCTTTATATTCTGCACAGCAGCATTTATGGTTGCTCTGTCCATTTCCTCTGTAGTCATATTCTCATGAAGAGTAAGTTGAGTTTCTGTAGCAATTTGAGTAACTTTTGATATAGGATCTGTTAGTCCAAAACACGCTCTCTCTATTGAGCGGTTTATTCTATCTGCATTAAACGGCACTGATGTTCCATCTGCTCTTCTTATGGATATACTCATATTTATTTTGGTGAATTAATTATTAATAAAATTTAGAGATAACAAAAGAACTGATTGCTCGCGTGTGATGTATTTTACTTCCCATACAAAAAGAAAAACAGTGGATAACTCCAAAAAAACAAACTGCACAATAAAAAAAATTTATAACAAGAGTTGATTTTTTATAAAATTATTTTTTATCAGAAAAAACGAGTGTATTGCCCAGTTTTATATCATGATCTTTTACAAAATTTGGATTTGCTTCCAGGACATAGAGGGCTTTACTCTTTGGATAAAATATTTTCGGATATGTTTCTGGTGATAAATTCTCTTCAACATGCACTACTTTGTATGATTCATCTAGCCAAACAATATCAATATTAAATTTCATATCCTTCATCCAAAATCCATAAGTACTAGGATTATTGAATACAAATAACATGAGACTTTTATCATCCAAACTTTCTCTATCGCTCAAACCCTTCTCAAGTTTTTCTTCATTATCAGCATAAATTATATTGAAACTTTTTAAATCTACCTTGACGGTATTTGAATTATTTTTAAATATCCAAAACACTGTCATGATTAAAATAACAAATACCGAAGATATGATTAAATATTTAAATTTCATTTTTTATTTTTAATATTTATAGGTGTTAAATGACCCGCTATTCCCATAGCTAGTGCTATGATAACTAGATTTTTTATTATGTACTGACCTTCAAGTGTAGGTGTTAAAAATCCTTGCCAAGTCATTGCTCTAAGAAAAAATAGTGGCAGAATAGTCATAAACATATGTGGTAAGAGTAGTGCAATGGCTAGCCTTTCTAATCTAGGTATAAGAAACGTTATACCAATAATCATTTCATAAATAGAGAATAATACGATAAACACACTGAAAGACATAAAAGGCAGTGTGGAGTGTAGCAAATCTGAAACAAGAGGATTTGCTGGACTAGTACCTATTATCTTAAGTATTCCAAACCAAAAAAATACTATAAAAAGTGCAAATCTAGAAAAAGGAATGCTGATTTTTCTCAAAAAACCAATAAACCAAAAATCGAATTTTATTAGAAACGATCTCATATTTTAATTAATCAATATATATTGTATTATAACACCATATGGACATACTTTCACATGGGCTTTGGGGTAGTATCGCTTTTGGTAGAAAAAATAAAAAGAGTTTTTGGCTAGCATTTCTACTTGGCATAGCACCTGACCTTTTATCATTTGGTATATACACAGGATCTAGATTGGTAATGACTATATTTGATCCTGAGTCAGTACACTGGAGTATGAAACCTCCTGGAATGATAGAAATAGACTCTTACGTGCATACTTTATACAACATAACACATAGTTTTGTTGTATTTGCTGTAGTATTTTTTGTTGTTTGGATAATAATGAAAAAACCTGTATGGGAAATGTTTGCTTGGGCTTTTCATATATTTCTTGATTTATTTACACATTCAACAAGTTTTTTCCCAACACCATACCTATGGCCATTTAGTTTTACACCAATAGATGGAATACCTTGGTCAACACCTATTATATTTTTTACAAATATAATATCTCTAGCAATTATTTATATAGTTTATTGGTATAGAAAACGAAGAGGTTTAAAAGTTTAATTTATCTTTTTCAATTCCTCTATACCCTCTTTTAAGCTAACTTTTGGTGTCCAACCTAAAAGCTTTTTTGCAAGTTTATTGTCTGCCAAAGTATTTTTTGGTTCTAATCTCGATTCCACATACAAAACCGGCCCTCCTATAAATTTTGCAACATCATTTATCGAATAGTTTTTACCTGCACCTATATTTATAACTTCACCATTACCTACTTTTTTACTTTCCATTGCTAATATATTTGCATTTACTACATCATGTACACTAGTAAAATCTCTAGTTTGCTTTCCATTACCAGTTATTGTCATTGGTTTACCTTGTTTAACTTGTTCTAGGAACTTTGCAATCACAAGTGCGTATGCTCCTTCAGCACTTTGTCTTGGACCGTATACATTGAAATACCTGAGAGAAACAGTTGGTAAACCGTATATATTTGTCCACAATTTACAATACAATTCACCAATGTATTTTTGTAGACCATATGGACTCTTGGGATTTGCAGGAAAACTTTCTACTAAAGGCATTTTCTTTTGATCTCCATAAGCTGAGGAAGAAGCTGAATATATAAACTTTTTTACTTTTGCATTTGTACTAGCAATAAGAACATTTAACATTCCTTCAACATTTACCATGTTTGATTCACTTGGAAAATCAATAGAAAACTGAACTCTTGGTAATGCAGCTAAATGAAATACATACGAAGCGCCATTTATTATAGGTTGAATATCTTTTATTTTTGTTATATCAAGTACATGTAAACTGGCATTTTTATTTACATTTTCTTTTTTTCCACCTACTAGATTGTCTATCACATGAACGTCAAAACCTTTTTCAACAAGTTTATCTGTAAGGTTTGAACCTATAAAACCCGCACCACCTACTACTACAACTTTTTCTTTTTTATTTTTTGGCATGTCTTCTATTTTATTTAGAATTAAAATTTAATTTAACCAATAAAACTAAAACGCGGAACTTTACTTTTATTTACTTCGACTTCTTCCAGAAACATTTTAACTGGTCTTACCCAGATATCTCCTTCATCATAAAGTGCTTTATATACTACCAATTCTTCCAGATTTTCACTATGTTTAGCAATACCAATTACTTCATACTCTTTACCTTTATAATGTCTATACTTCCCTAATTTAATATTTTTATCTACCATGACACTTCTTGTACTTTTTTCCACTTCCACAAGGACATGGATCATTTCTACCAACTTCAGGTTTTGTTGTACTATCTGTATTATTGTTTGAACTTCCATCTCCTCCACCTATTACTTGCGCTTCATCATGAATTTCTCTTAACTTAATTGTTTCAGGATTTGCTACACCAGCACCAACATGAGGAAGTAAACTGATAATCTGATTTTCGACAACACCTTGCATCTCCTTAAACAGTCTTAAACCCTCCCTCTTATATTCAACCAAAGGATCACGTTGTCCGTAAGCACGAAGATTTACACTCGAACGTGTATAATCCATCACCTCTAGATGTTCAACCCAGAACATATCTATTGTTTGTAACATAAGTTGTCTAGCAGTAGATATGAACCTATCTCTTCCCATTAACTCTGTTTTTTCTTTTACTACTTTCTTTAATTCTTCATTTTGACCTACAATTTCATTTAGTTTATTTTCTACTTCATCGATTGACCCCGTCAATATAGATCTTCTTCTTTCATATATAACTTTTCTTTGTTGATTTAAGATATCGTCATATTCAAGCACATGTTTTCTTGAATCAAAATTAAATCCCTCTATCTTTGTTTGAGCATTTTCTAAAGATTTTGTGATTATCCTATTTTCTATAGCTTCATCTTCAGCAAGATTGAGTTTACCCATAAGTCCCTTTACTGTATCTCCAGCAAATATGCGCATCAATGAATCTTCAAGAGAAACGAAGAACTGTGTCTTACCTGGATCTCCTTGTCTTCCTGACCTACCTCTAAGCTGATTGTCTATTCTTCTAGCTTCATGACGCTCTGTACCCAATACAAACAATCCTCCTATTGATTTTATTTCTTCGTACAATTCCTTACTTCCGGGATTTCCACCAAGTTTTATATCCACTCCTCTACCCGCCATGTTTGTTGCTATTGTTACAGCACCTTTTTTACCAGCTTGAGCGACTATTTCACCTTCTCTTTCGTGATTTTTAGCATTCAATACTTCATGTGGGACACCTTCTGCTTTTAGAAACTGTGATAGAACTTCGTTTTTTTCTATAGAAACTGTACCTATAAGAACTGGCTGTCCATTAGCATGTAACTCTTTTACTTTCCTTGCTATTGCTTTGTATTTACCTATTTCAGTTTGAAATATCAAATCATTTTCATCTATTCTCTGTATAGTTTTATTTGTAGGTACCACTATGGTTTCAAGACCGTAAACTTTAAAAAACTCTTCACTTGAAGTTAACGCTGTACCCGTCATACCTGAAAGCTTTTTGTATAATCTAAAATAATTCTGGAATGTAATAGAAGCAAAGGTTCTAGATTCCTTTTGAATTTCTACACCTTCTTTTGCTTCTATGGCCTGATGTAGTCCTTCTGACCAACGTCTTCCTGGTTGTAGACGTCCTGTGAATTCATCGACTATGACAATAGCATTATCTTTTATTACGTATTCTTTATTTAAATGAAACAGTGCCTTTGCTCTTATAGCTGTCTCTAAATGGTGCACATATTTTATTCCTTTATCGGTATATATATTGTCTACACCCAGTTTCTTTTCTGCCTTTTCTATTCCTTTTGGTGTAAGTGCAATGCTTCTATTTTTTTCATCGACTTTAAAATCTTCATCTTTAACAAAATCTCTAACCAGTTGCGCAAATGATCCATAAAGTTTCTCTGAATCTACAGTTGGAGAAGATATAATAAGTGGGGTTCTAGCTTCATCTATAAGAATAGAGTCTATTTCATCGACTATTGCATAATTAAATTCTCTTTGACGAAGCTTGCTTTCTTCATATTCGAGATTGTCACGAAGGTAATCGAAACCAAATTCGTTGTTTGTACCGTATGTTATATCTGCATAATACGCTTCACGTCTTGTAACTGGGCGCAGATAATCGTGTACCACATGGAAAGAACCTATCTCATCTCTTTTTTCATCTACAACCTTATCATCTCCTGTATTTTTGTGATTTGGATCGTATAAATATGAAGTTTCGTGATTTATTACTCCTGTTGTTAGACCAAGTAGATCATATACCTGTCCCATCCATACAGCATCTCTTCTTGATAGATAATCATTTACAGTAACTATATGTACCCCACGACCTGTTAAAGCATTTAGATATGCAGGAAGAGTTGCAACCAGAGTCTTTCCTTCTCCAGTTCTCATTTCAGCTATATTTCCTCCATTAAGAATGGCACCACCAATAAGCTGAACATCAAAGTGTCTTTGTTTTAAAGTTCTTTTTGAAGCTTCTCTAACTAAAGCAAATGCTTCAGGAAGTATTTCATCGAGTATTTTCTTTTGATCTGTGACACTTTTACCATTTAGTCTTTCTTTAAAAGATTTGGTCTTGTCTTTTAATTCTAAATCAGAAAGTGCGCTTATGCTGGATTCTAGTGCGTTTACTTGAGAAACAATACCAGAGTATTTCTTTAATAAGCTTGCATTTCTATCCCCAAAAATTGTTTTTAGTGAAAAAGCCATATGTCCGGCCACTATATCATAATTTCTAAACCCATTCCACCTCAGTTTCTATATCTATACCTGTCATATCCTTTACAGATTTTATTATAATATTTGCAAAATCTTTTACTTCTTGTGCTGTAGCATTTCCATTATTTACCAGTACTAATGCCTGATTCTTATATATACCGACATTCCCCTTACTCAAACCCTTTAAACCACATACTTTATCGATTATCCATGCTAAAGAGACCTTAACTTCCTCATCATTATGATCATACACAGGCAATTCTGGCCATTTAACTTTTAATTCAACTACCTTTTCCTTTTTTATAATTGGATTTTTAAAAAATGAACCTGCTGTACCGACAAGACCAATATCTGGTAATTTATTCTTCCTTATATTTATTACAGCTTCTCTAATATCTAAAAGTGTTGGATTCTTTATATTATTTTTTAATAAATATTCTTTAATATCTTTATACTCAAGATTTAATTTACCTTTTTTATTTAAAATAAATTTAACTGAAACTATGATATACCTACCTTTATTCTTTTTAAAAATACTATTTCTATAACTAAAATCACAATCCTTGTTGTTAAAAAAAACTATTTTATTATCCTTTATATCAAATACCTTTACAGAATAAATAGTATCTTTCACTTCACTTCCATACGCTCCGATGTTTTGAACCGGACTTGCTCCTACTGTACCTGGTATATATGATAAATTTTCAAGACCATATAATCCTTTATCTACAGTAAATTTTACAAAATCATCCCAATTCTCACCTGCAAAAGCTTCAACCAAACTCTTTTCATCATCTATATCTTCAACATTTACACCCATCATTTCCATCTTTACTACCAAACCATCAAAACCTTCGTCCGAAAAAAGTATATTTGAACCTCCACCTAAAACAAATATCTTTAAATTATTATTTGAAGCGAATTCTAATGCTTTTTCTATATCTTCTATACTATTTATACTACAAAAAAATCGGGCTTTACCCCCGATACGAAAAGTTGTCAAATTATTTAAATTTGGGCCAGAAATTATATTCACTTAATAAAGTGTATATTAGGGATTGCGCCAAATGTTGGTGATGGGTGTCAGCTCCAAATATAATGTCTAATTAATATGTGAGTACAGCCACCACCAGCATTTGGAACAATCCTTTTTTATTGTAGCATGAGTATAAAAATAAAATATATTTTATATGTGGAAAACAAACAAAATAAACATGTTGAATAAAAAAGAGGAAGCACCGGCTTCCTCTTTAAAGAATCAAATGATCTGGTTAACACCCAGCGGGGTAACAGGTGGTGGCGTAAAAGACACAAACTCAACTCTCGAGTGCGGTCCCGTAGTGTAATGCGTGATACGCTTCGGTTTACCAACAGTCCTTGCTTGTTTGGCTTTATTGACCTTACCGTTTCTTCGACCAGGTGAACTATTTCTTTCAGTTCTGGGCATAATATGTCTCCTTTTGTACTTTCTAGATATTTATACACCTAAATCATGTTTTTTCAAACAATATTACTTTTTGATGAAAATATAGCTTTTACCCCTACATTTACAATTATTTAAATAAAAACGAAAAATCCTGCCGAGACAGGACCTTTCGTAGACATTTTATTTGGAAGTACCAACACATTTGTGATACTCACACCACTATATTTTAATATATCAGTTTTAATTATGCAATAATTATTGCAATTTCTTTTCCACTTCCTTTATTGCATCATCAATCTGCTTTTTTGATTCTGGGAATTTATCCCCTATTAGCTTAAGTTCTTGTATTGTTAGATATTTATTTCCACTTGCGTAATATACTCCAGCTAGTTGTAGATAATATTGTTTATATTCTGGATTAATTTCAATTAGTTTTTTATATACTGAAGCCGCTTTATCAAACTGCTTTTTATTCATATAGGCGTTTACAATTCTCTCATCATAGAAAGCTTCTGGTTGCTTGGAGAATATTTCTTTTGCTTTTGCTTCTTGTCCTGAAACTATAAGAACAGATATGTAGGCTGCTCTAGATATATCGTTATCAGTAGCTAGTTCATAAGCTTTTCTAGTGATCTCTACAGCATCATTCATTCTATTTGAATTTATATAGTTTGTGGCCAATTCAAGCATGATCGATTGCTTGTTTGGTGAAAGTTGATTTGCTCTTTCAAGCAATACATTTGCAGCTGACCAATTACCCGCTTCATCAAGGAATGTACCACCTAGATAAAAAGCTCTTGCATCATTTGGAGTGATATTGATCTGCTTGTCTATATTTGTAACCACAAAATAAGCAAAACTCTCTTTTGCACTTTGTGAAAGATTGCTTCTTATTATATTTGTTCCACAAGCAAGCGATTGTTCTCTTATCTCTTGATTTGCGACATATTGATCAAGTTTCAAAGCATTTTGATAAGCTTCAACTGAAGGAGTATTTTGACCACCTGAACAAGATATCATAGCATCTATAAGTCTTGTATTTGCTTGTATAGGTCTTACATTGATTGTGTATATTGTAACTATAAACAATATAAGAACTACAGGAGTGTATAAATAATCTCTTATTATTGGATAATTATTTGAATTTGATAATAGTATCTTTGAAATCCAATTATGAAGTTTTGTAGATCTTGGTGTAGCTATAATAGATAGAATTATTATGAAGTATAAATAGCTAGTTAGGTTATCGAAAGTAAATATACTTTGTATTCCATAAGCGATTATTACACCAAAGAGTGTTGCCTTCTTATTTATAGATATATCACTTCTGATTATCATATAAAATGCTGATATAAATATAGCCAGATATGCAATAAGTCCAAGAAGTCCACCGGCAACCAACCAATCTAGATATGAGTTGTGAGCTCTGTCGAACCACTGCTCATGTCTCCACATATTTGGGTTATAGTTTGCATTAAATACATAGTTAAAATTTTCCTGTCCTGAACCTATGATAGTTGTTTTTTTATTTTCGAAAGCACCCTTTATTGCCATTGGCCATATATATCCTCTAGCTTGAGTCTTAGTTTCACTTATAGATATAGAAGCGAAGCGTCTCAATATATCGTTTCCCTGAACAAATTTTGTATCTTTATTTAACCAAAATATAGATACTGATATAAGTAGAAATAGTAATATTCCAATTGAAGAATATCTTATTACCTTATCTTCCTTTTTACTCCAGATTGAAAGCATTATAAGGCCAACAACAAGACCCACCAAAACTCCAAGTACCGCTCCTCTTGTTGCTGTCTCATACATAAAGAAAGCAAATACAATCGATAATACAGAATAGAACCATACTAGAATTTTATTTCTTCTTTCTGCAGAATCAAAAGCAAGATATATAGCGATAAATATATGGAACAATAGGTAAGCAGCAAGATATATAGCATTTCCCAAAGATGCATCTAGACGTGTAGAACCTTGATGGATATCAGCCCAACCTAACAATTGAAATAGAGAATATATAGTAATTATTATAGACACAAATATACTTGTATTTAGATATCTTCTCCAATTTAAGAAGTCCCCTACTCTATATGTCATGACAGATGTTAAGACCATAAAATATCCCCATAGATGTATAAGACCTACAAAACCGTCCATACGTTCGAAGTTTGACCAGAAGCTTCTCAAGAAATTTAGACCTAGAATATCTGCGACTAGGATTACGATTGTGAATAGAGTAAAGCTAACTTGTATAGAAGACCATTTTGGTAAATAGTCTCTATTTCTCATAAACAATATTATCCATGATACAAAAGCTATTTCAGTAAGTATTCTAAATAAAAATCCCTTTCCTGTTATAAAAGGAAAGAAAAGGTGATTTTCTACATAAAGTGGCACAAACAATACTGCGAATAATGAAGTAAATACTGTAAATTTTAATATATTTTCTATTGTTTTTGAATTCATATGACTTGAACTATATCATAAAGGAAAAATAATATGTAGATGTAAAAAAGACTATAACATGATAGATTTAATATATGAAAGATTCAATATATAAGGTATTGCGTTTTAGTGAAAAATACCTTAAAACCGATATGGTTTACCTCGCAAAAGGTAGTTTCTGGTTATCGATAGGTCAAATAGTTTCTGTATTTTCCTCACTTCTACTATCGCTTGTTCTCGCTAGAGCCTTACCCCAGGAAGTGTATGGAAATTATAAATTCATACTATCAGTAGCGGGTATAATAGGTGGACTATCTTTATCTGGACTTGGATCGAGTCTAACACAAGCAGTTGCAAAAGGTTCTTATGGAACTATATTTCTTGCAGTAAAAAATCAATTGATCTGGGGAAGTATTATATCTATAGTATCTTTAGGAACTGGTCTATATTATTTCTTAAATGATAATAATTTATTTGCAATATCATTTATTATTGTAAGTGTTACCCTACCTATCACAAATGCAGTTAGTATGTATGGTGCTTTTCTCTCTGGAAAGAAGGATTTTAAAAGGGGAACAATATTTTGGCTTGTAACACAGATAGTAAATGTGGCTACAGTATGTATAGTAGCAATTTTTAATCCAAATATAATACTTCTAATTTTAGGATACTTTTCAAGCACTCTTATACTTAATGCCATATTCTATTTCTACACAATAAGAGTATATAAACCTAGCATTGATACTGCAGACAATAGCATGATCAAATACGGTCATCATCTAAGTGTTATGGGTTTTATCGGTACATTTGCAAATCAAGTAGATAAAATACTCTTATTTCATTATATAGGATCTGCCCCACTTGCTGTTTACTCATTTGCAAATGCATTACCAGAACAAGTAAGATCGTTCTTTAAAAATATATTTAATATCGGCTTACCGAAATTTGCAGAACTAAATGAAAAAGATTTGCGTTATAGCATAACAGATAAGGTTACGAGATTGACTTTCCTTTCGGTACTCATAGTTATTGCATATTATTTTCTTTCACCAGAGATATATGCCTTACTATTCCCCAAATACATTGAGTCTATATTTTATTCAAGAATATACATGCTAGGGCTTATAACCTTCCCTGGAATTTACTTATTGTCACTTTATTTCCAAATAATCAAAGATACAAAAACTTTATATATATTAAATATAACTGGTAATATCGCTACTATAATATTTGGAATGATACTGATACCAAAATTTGGAGTTCTAGGTGCAGTTATAGAAAATGGAGTATCTTGGTTGTTTATGTTTATCCTAAACCTTAGTTTCTTTATTTATAGGGGTAAGAAGATAAATCTTCTCGTGAAATAGACCGGGTACTATAAAAGAAAAAACTTTATCAATAATAGGTTGCAACATCTTACCTATCGTTGCATTTGCCCACAGTTTTGGAATAAACAAACCGTATGGTATTGATTTTATTATTTTAAATTCTGACTTTAATATATTCTCTATTTCATTATATCTTTTTAATTCTCCTATGTGACTAGTTTCTGGATTATTTCTTATCTTAAAATATGTATGCAATGAACCTCCACTTGAACTTGAAAAAATAAAATAAGAATTGTCTGAATTTAACTTCTGCTTTATATAACTAATTTCTGATTTTAAATCAGGTACATGGACGCCAAGCTCAGTAACTAAATCATAATTTGAATTTGATTCTTTTCCTCTAAGGTAAAAAGAAAATTTATCATTAGGTTTATTATTGTTTGCCACTTCTATCATTCCACTAGATATATCTACAGCTGTGTATGAACTTATCATATCTGAAAATATATATTCTGTATTAAATAAAACTACACCGTCAGCACAGCCGATATCAAACAAAGATATTTTTTTATTTACATTTGATTTTATATATCTCAAAAAATCAAAATATATATTCATTCTTTTTCTGAACAAATATTGAGTATAGGTATTTAATTCTCCTTCATACCTCTTTTTTGAATACTGAACACTCTCTTTTGTATAAAAATCTGCAATTATAGTCTTTTTATCCATTATTTTTTATTTTTATGAATTATACCACAATAGAATTTCATCTATTTGTTTATCTATACTAAACTCTTTTTCTACTATATCCTTTCCCTTTTTACCCATATCAGACTGTAGCTCTTTATCATTCAACATAGTTGTAACAGTTTTGGAATATATTTCTATATCAAAAGGATCAATCAATAACCCATTTACACCATGCCTTACCACCTCTTTTGTACCACCGTATATTGTTCCAACAATAGGTTTACCACAAGCCATAGCCTCTAGATTTATATTTGGAAAAGGATCGAGATATATAGAAGGAACCAAAACTATATCTGATAAATGATATATGGTTGCCATATTTTCATGATCTATCCAGCCGGTAAATATGATTTTATCAAAGACATTTTTATCTTTTGCGTATTTTATAAGATCACTATCGTGTTTTGGCACATTACCTACTATCATAAGTTTTACATCATGTACTTTATTTAAAACTTTTATATATGAATCGATGGTAAGTTTTGCACCTTTCATATTACTCAACCTACCTCCAAATAGTAATACTTTATCTGTATCTTTTAATCCCAAATTATTTCTATATTCTCTAACAATATCCGGATATATTTTAAAATCGTCTACATCTATACCGTTATGGATAGTTATAGTATTTTTTATTCCATTTATAGATAAAAATTCTCTTAGAGAATCACTGACTGTAAATATCTTATCTGCATATGAAAATATATATCTTATAACGATATTTCTAAATATATTTACTCTTAAACCAAAAACTTTAAACATTTCAAATAGTGTGACTTTGTATTTTGTATCACCATTTTTTACTGGAACCTTACCGTAGTATACCGACATTGCATCGTGTAGTGTAACAAACACTTTTGCACCACTTTTCTTTGCTAAAACTATAGTGTAATAAGAAATATGTGAGTGTATATTATGAAAATGTACGATATCAGGCTTAAAATCTATTAGGATTTTTTTAAAATCTTTTATTGCTTTTGGATTGTATAGACCCAGATATGATCTCCACCTTTCAGATATGTGATAGTTTTCATTTGCTGTAAAAACTGAGACGCTATGTCCCCTATCTTTTAAACTATTTGCTAGATTACTTGCAACTATACCTGCACCTCCAAAACTTTTTGGCGGAAAATCATCTGATACAATTAAGATCTTCATAAAGGTTTTTTATACACACAACACCAACCTATTGCATGTTTATTACTTGAATCACTATTTATAATCTTATCTAAATATATAGAAAATCTACCGATAATGTATAGCAACTTACCGATTATCTTTCCCAGGATCTTTCTTTCATATAGCTTCAAACTGTCTGTTGTAAATCTAATAAACATTTGAGCTACAGTAGAAAAGAAACCACCTCTTTGCTCCATAACTTCATTAACAAAACCAGCATCACAAAATATTCTATTCAATCCATATTTCGTATACCTGAAATAATCATGCGGTTCTTCATGTAATTCATTTGTCTGAGGTACAGTAACTAGAACATATCCACCCTTTTTTAATATTCTAAATATTTCACTGGCGCCTTTATCTGGATACTTTATATGTTCGAAAACCTGAGTGCAGACAACAGAATCAACACTCTCATCCTGAAGTGGTATAGAGTCAACACTCCCCACAACATCTACATGCTCTGCATGGTTTATATCCATCTTTATATACTTATCGTATTTAAAAAACTTCTGATATCTAGAATAGTGCCCAGCTCCAACATCCAGTACTATTCCTTTTATATAGTTTGAATTCTTTTCTATTTGTTTAGTTAACAAATATCTTTCTGGTTGAAATATAAAGGTCATATTATTTCTTTTTTGCTATCAAATAAACATTGGCATAGGCAATACCAGTATTTTTTGCTAATTTCTCAAAAAAAGTTAAGGTCTTTTGAATAAAACTAAAAATCTTTTTTTGGATTTTATTTAATTCTTTATTATAAGGATTAAAAAATCTAAAATGTATGTATTCAGATATAACCATAAATACACCACCGTAAGGTTTACAATCTATTATTTCCAAACCCGCATCAGAAAAAAGAAGAGACATGCCTTCGGTTGTATATCTGAAATAGTCATGAGGATCAGAATGAAAAGGTACCATAAATGGAGCTGTGACTATACAATAGCCTCCACTCTTCAATATCCTAGATATCTCTTTTGCCATTATCCAAGGTCTAGATACATGTTCTAAAACTTGTGTAGAAATAACCGTATCGTATGTATTGTCTCTTAATTCCAAATTCAATATATCACCGACAATATCTATATTTGGTCCAGGGATCATGTCATATGTTGTATAACTTGTTGTCCTAGGCTTTATTATATTTTTATACTTTGCAGTACCAGCACCCAAGTCTAGTGTATTACCCTTAAAATAATTAGAAAAACTAATAAGCACGTCCCTAGTCATATACAGCCTATTTTTCATGGTCATATTATATCATTTATAATACAATCTGCTCTTAAATACAATTATCAATAAGTATTGAGAAGTCTATTTGAATAATCATGTATTGGGTATTGTATTTCAATATTATGACTTCCTTTTTCAACATCAATATACATATATAAATTTTTATATACTTTTGGTTCTATATATTTACCATCTAATTTTATTTTATAACTTGGTAAATAAGTATTTCCTATAAAAACTTTACTTGGGAAATTTGTTTCAAACATTAAGCTTGTATTGTATTTATTATATTTAGGCACAATCTCTACCATTGTTTTTACATCATTTTCATTTATATTTTCTTTTATGTCTTTCAACACAAAATATCTTGGCCAAAAACCATTGAGTTCATACATGTAGACATCGATACCACACTTACTTACTTTATCTCTATATACCAAGTTTAAATCTTTATTATTTAGTGAATACAAAGATAATAAATACTTTGTATTCATCATTTTATATTTATCCAAATTATTTAAAATTTCACTTATCTTATTGTCCATACTCATTCTTTTATTTGCCAAAATATCGTTTGAGAGTGACTGCTCAGAGCCAATACTTCCAAGTATTTCAGAAATATTTCTTGGCATAAAATTGTCATAGCCGTCGATAATATCAATATCGTAAAGCATATTCATATTTGGCTGTAACAACTCCTTTTTTAATATAAATGAATCTCTCTCATCTCTAGAATCACACTGAACATAGTGTTTATCGTATATACCAAAACCCGGAAGAATAGAAGCTACTCTATATGGTGAATTTGATTTATTATTATTTTTTATAAATGTTACAGTTTTTGGTTCTGTTTCAATATCGGATATAAGTATTGATTTGAAATGATTAAAATAGACAAAACCGATATTCAATACTTGTATCAATATAAATATCTTCAATAAAATATCTATCTTTACCTTATCGATTTTAGATATAAATAATACTGAAATAATACTAAATATAGTAAATATAAGTATCTGATAATCAAAAAATGTAAGGTCATTTATCGAATATACATAGCTATTTAGAACATTAAGATAATGCTCTTTTGGTAGAAGCATCGTACTGTTATATACATTATTTATAAAATAATTACTTGAATATTCGTATATTATGTCCTTAAAAAAATAAAAGGTGAAAGTTATTATTGAAACTAAGGGTAAAAATATAAAATAAAATACTTTTTTATATAAAAGATTTACTTTATTTAATAAGTATAAAACCTGATTTTTATTCTCAGATATTGAAATAAGTATATATACACACAATAAAGCAACACTAAATGAACCTAGAAACATTATTCTTGGAGCTTCTCTAAAACTATTAAATAAAGGGAGATTGTGAAATAGTAATGCTAGTGGTGAGTTTTTAAATGAAAACAAAGTACAAAATATAAAAGATAGATAGAAGAATTTAAAATATTTTTGCTCTTTTAAATAATCAAAAGAAAATATCGCTGAAATCAATAAAATTAGTGGTAATACACCTATATAAAGATTTGGGTTACTCCAAGAAAAATATGGGAAGTTTATAAAAGGTAAAATATAGTGTAGTAGATCATGTAAACCATACGATCCTGAAAAGACAGAGTCTACAGTAACACCATATTCTCTATGAGTGACGTCTCTGAAGCTCAAAATAGAATATATTTGCTCAAAACCAATAATAAATGATACTAGGGATATAGATAAAATCCTTAAAATCTTCTCGTATATATTTCCACTATATTTATTAAAGAGAATAAATATAAAGAAAAATGTATGAATATAAAATACATACTGAACATGACTTGAAAGCCAAGATATACCGAGAACTAGGCTAGTAATAATTATTAAAATATACTTTCTATACCCCGAAAATGTGTTTGTACATTCATTCAAATAAAAGACTAGAGGCAAAATATAATAATAATTCGTATTACCCAGAGTTTCTGACCACAACATAGTCTGACCAGAAAAGACAAAAATCATTGACCCTAGTGTAGATATAAGTTTAGATTTTGATATTTTATAAATAAAGAGATAGCTAAAAATATAGGCCAGAACTATGTTTAAGATATTTAAATACAAATAGCCTCTGATCGAACCAAATAAAAGATTAAATAAATTATTTATAGGGTAAAACCAAGTACCTGTATTTGAAACAAAAACTGGAAAACCAGAAAGTATATTTTGAGTTATTACACTTCCTTCCTGAACAAAATATTTATAATATGCATAAAATCCATACAGACTATCTCCATTTAAAAAGAATTCATTTTTAAATATGATATTAAAAAATATAAATCCAATTAGAAATATTGGTAAAAATAAATATATAAGATTTGAATCTATTATTCTTTTCATATATTTCTAAATATAATAAACATTTGTGATGTCTTACTAAATGGAAGTCTTATGAAATCAAATAAAGCGAAAAATGCCATAAATATAGGATAAATAGGGTGTTCAGGCATAGATCTATCCTTATTTATGTCTATAATATTATATTTCGACAATTGACCCATTACACTCGTTGTCCACTGTGGTGCTCCTTGTGTATATTTTATACTTTCTATTTCTAAACCGATATTTTTAGCTATGATTTCTATAGATTGTTTACTGAAGATATTGAAGTGTCTTGGTGCATGTAAACCTCCCCAATTATATTTTTTAAATATTCTTGCATCTAAACTGTCATTATTTGGTGTCTTTATGATGATAAGTCCATTTTTATTTGTTATTTCTTTTATCTTTCTTAAAACCGATACAGGATCATTTACATGTTCTATTAGATTTAACATTATTATTAAATCAAACTTATCTTTTGGTTTATAGTCTTCGATTCTTCCTTTGAAATATGAATAACCATTACTTAAAGCTATGTTTTGTGCATTATCATCTATATCAACTATATTAAAATATTTAAATCTATTTGTAGCTTTTTTTAGACTATTTAATACCCAACCAGTACCTCCACCAACATCTAAAACAGATAAATTGTCACCGTATAGCTCTTTAACAATACCCTTAAACATTGATACTTCGATAAAATCTTTTATTTTATTTAATACACTTTTACCAGCATTTTTGCTAAAAGAATAATAATTCTTAGGATAAATACTTTTTAAGTCAGAAATATCTTGCACAATTGATACTGTCTTACATTTATCACATTTAGCATATTCAAAGATTTGATCTGACGTTACATATTCCGAGTCATAAGCATTACAATAAAAATCTAAAGAAGAATTACAAATTATGCATTTTTTATTATATTTCTTAATCATATGGATATTTTATTCCATAGCTCTAAAAAATAGATTTTTGAAAAGTCTAAAATAATTTCTTCTTGATTGATCTATTATTGGACCAAGTTCTGTTTGTCTCAAATACTCTTCCATATCATCAATTCTTGTATAAGAAATATGCGGATCCCAATGATGTAACATATGTTTATTGAATCCTGCTGCTCCAAATGATTTTGAAAATAGATCATCTCCAAACATTCTAACTACTGCCCCATGATCAACAGAATAATAATCTGTTTTTGCTGAGGCATATTCTCCTCTATGTCTCAAAATCTGACGTACAGTTCCAAAAAAAGGCCAGAATACAACTATACCAAGTACCCATGCTACAGCTGTAAAATAATATCCGAAAAATACAAATATGAGTATGACTATAGACTGGGTTATAACCAATCTTAATGCCATTTTCCAATCAAATGAATCATTTTCATTTTTTTCTGAAATATTTGATTTTGACTTCGGCATAAAGTATATAAGCAAGGTTCTTATCGCGTGAATTCCTGTTAGAGTCTCTAAAATAAATTTTATATTGGGTGCATTAAAATATGATTTTTCAGTATCTTTTGTAGTGCCCAATTGAGTATGGTGGTGCCAATGTATCTTCCTATAGCCATTTACATTTATAAAAATAAACGGACATATTATAAGATCAGTCAATATATCGTTTAACTTTCTATTCTTATGAATATTATAATGAACTGCTTCGTGTAAAAACAAACTTAGAGAATGAAACCAGAATCCTATCCAAACACCCAACGCCAATACCAGTGGTAACTTTATATATAAAGACGAATTGTTTGTGTATATAGATAAAAATATACCAATAGCAATGAGCAGATAGCACATTGCAACATCTCTCCATACGATAAAATATCTGGGTTTAAGTGTTTTTCTAAACTCTACCCAAGGAATAGGTAGCTTTTCTGTTAATTTATTGAGATCGGGTGTTCCAGGTAAACCATATTCATACTCTTCAAAAGAAATATCTGAAAGATTATTTTTCATATATAAAATTATTATTTGGCTTGATGATACCATCTTTAAAAAGATTAACAACTACACTATATACCTCATCAACTGTTATGGATTGTATCTGTCGTAATGCCTCATTTTTATCATATATCCTAGCATTCATAATATGTAATTGTGACTTTTCCCTCTTAGGAATAATTAAAATATTTTTATGACTTCTTGGTGGTTGTTCATTCTCATCCATAGGACCTATTATATCTACTGTTGGAATATCAAAAGCTTCAGCTATGTATACAGGTCCTGTATCAACTCCAATAAATAGACTTGAGTGTGATACCAACGATTTCAATTCACCTAGATTAAATAAACCACAAGAGTTTATAACTTCGGGTATATTATCTTTTATTTTATTACCCTCAATTTTATCTTTTTCTTCTCCAATTAAAATAATCTTTACATCAAAATTGGTATTTATTTTATTGATCAATTCTGTGAATTTATCTATACCCCATTTCTTTATTTGATTTCCAACCGTATGGGAAACTATTACTATATTGTCTGATCCAATATTTATATTATTATTTCTAAAAAAAGCTTTTACTTTTTCATCTTCAGTTTTATTGAAACTTAGATATTTTTTTGTATTATCACTATATATATCTATATCATGAAGTAGTTTAAGATACTCTTTTGGAGCATAATTCCCCATTACATGGGTTTTTGTATTTACAAGCTTTGATAGAGCCTTATATGACTTTGTTTCATATGGTGAATAACCCGAAACCACTCTCGGTACGGTAATACTTTTTACACCTGATAAATACATAATGGCTAGTGCATTAAAATCTGGAGTTACAGTAATACCGAAGTCTATGTTTAATGATTTAATGTTCTTAATATTTTCAAATATAGATTTTTTGTTATAGGCAACGTATTTATATACATCAGGATGGTCACTGAGTAACCCTTGTAATCCGGCACTACTGCAAACATATATATTCACATCTCTGTATTTTGATTTTATCGCATTAAAAAGAGGTGTTATACATACCATATCCCCCAGTTTACCCATACTAAATATGATGATACTTTTTGGGATTAGATTTTTATTATTTTTTACTTTAAAAATCGAATATGCGTAACATGCAGATAGAATTGCTATATTTTTTATTTTAAATAAAATACTTTTCATTTATTTCTTTTTACTTATACAAAATAGTGATACACCAAACGGTAGGTTTATATAATTTAATACAAAAAGCTCTATTGAAAATATAAAATATAAAATAGTATTTATCGGCTCAGGAGTCATATTATTTTCATTTTTAACTTTTATATTAAATAAATTTACTATTTTTCTAACAATCAAAATCGGTATAAAAAGAAAAAAATTGAAATAAGATATTATCACAATATCTAAACCTGATGATAATATCTTTTTCTTAAAATCCTTCCTTGTGTATCTTCTGTAGTGTTCACTTATAGTATCTGTTATACCCCATAAGATCATAAAAGCCGGAACAAATGTAATAAGTATTCCGTTTGGTTTTAATACCCTTTTCAATTCTTTTATAGCCAACTCATCCTCTTTGATATGTTCGAGCACATCCAAAGCAAGCACAACATCAAAGCTATTATCGCTATATGGTATATCTAGTGCATTACCCACTTTTACATCACTTATACCTCTAGTTTTACAAAAATCTATAGCAGTTTGAGCTATATCGATACCTGAGATATTTCCAAAATGTGAGAGTTCTATCATAAGTGCTCCCGTACCACACCCAACATCTAAAATATTTAGACTACTAATTTTAGTATATTTCTTTATAATTTTTAAAATAAAGTTCCTCCTTACTCTATACCACCAACTTTTCATCTCATTGTCGTATAGACTTTTATAATGTTCTATTTTCATTTTATTTTTTTAGCAACTATATACATATTATCACCTAGAGGAAGAAATATTGTAATTTTATTAAGAAATTTATTTGATACTATGTATTCATATATACTTTCCCAAATCTTCAGCTTTTGCCACCTGTAGAGCATTCTAAAGATATATTTCAAAGTAAATCTTTTATTTATTGTCTTGATTTTTAATATTTCAAAACCATTTTCTTTTAAAAGAATAGACAGACTCTTTTTATTAAAATAATACAGATGCTCGGGTGGTACAAAAGAATGCCACTTTCTACTCATTATTTTTGAAAACATACTACCAGAATCTGGAGTACTTATAGCTATAAGGCCATTTGATTTCAAAACTTCATTTACTTTTTTCAGACCAATTCTTGGGTCTTTCATATGTTCTATAACGTCCCACATGGTTACAACATCAAATGCGCTTTTCTTAATTTTCACATTTTCTATTGTCCCCCTTTTTACATCTATACCTTTATTTATAGCGATGTTTGTAGCATAATCTGAAATCTCAACACCCGATACAACAAGACCCTCATCTTTTGCTAAATCTAAAAAGTATCCTGTAGCTGCACCAATATCAAAAATACTTTTCATATCACTCTTATAGTGTTTGAAATCTTTTATGTATTGTATAAACATATCTTTCATCGCACTTTTATCACTATCATAATCTACATAGCCAAAACCTTGTTCAGCACCACTAAAATATTCTTTTTCATAAACCTCCTCTATATTTTCATCTTTTGGTATCGGGTATACAAAAAGTGTTTTACATTTAACACATTTAAATATGTGAGAATTATTTTTCTTTATATAAAAATCACTGTTACTAGATGTACATACTAAACAATTCATTTTTTTATTCTGAGAGCCAGCCTCCATGGAGCTTTTATACCTTCTTTGATTATGTGATTTGAGATTTTTGACTCACCACCAATTCTATTTTTAAATACAATAGGAACTTCAGACATTCTATTTCTCATTACATATAATTCGTATTTTAATTCTATCAAAAAAGCATAACCTGAACTGCTTATTTTATTTAAATCAATTTTCCTAAGTGAATCTGTAGACATACACATAAAGCCACTAGTAAAGTCATTTATTGGCATTCCTGTTATGATCTTTGTATAAGTATTTCCACCAATACTCAATATCTTTCTCCACAATTCCCAACCTTGAGTCTTCCCACCACTTATATATCTCGAACCGATTATTACATCAAATTCTTTTCTTTTCTCAAGCATATCTATTATGCTTTTTGGATCATGAGATAGATCTGCGTCCATACTTACAATAGTAGATATATCTTTATCATTTAATAAATCTATAAAAGTAGAGGTGTATGCTTTTCCCAAACCCTCTTTTTTCTGTCGATTCTTTATAGAAAGATTTTTATATTGTTTCATCAAATCTTCTACTATAAATCTAGTACCATCTGGAGAATTGTCATCTACAACAAGAAGATTAACATGTGGTAGATAATCAAAAACACTCTTTACGATATCCCTTATATTGTCTTTTTCATTATAAGTAGGTATTACGACGACAACTTTAGCCATAGTTTTTTGATTATATCATCTATTATTTTTATAGAAACTAGCCAAAACTATATATAATGGTGTTTATTTTTCGATAAAAAACTTCTTATACCACATCTGGAATACCAATAAACTCCATAAATATTTTCTATTGTCTCTTGTCATATTCATATGGTCATCAATCAGTATTTTTATATAATCATAATTAAATATATTTTGTTTATTTATATAGTCCTTATTTAACAATTCTTCAATGAGTGGTTTTAGATCTGATCTTAACCATTTTGCAATAGGTATACCGAAACCTTTTTTCTTTCTATATATTATTTCTCTAGGTATTTTACCTTCTAAAAGCTTTTTAAGAATAAACTTTCTATTAAGTCCTTTGCATTTTAGTTTTATAGGTAGACTGTTTGCAAAATCCACAATATCGGTATCTAAAAATGGTGTTCTAACCTCTAGGGAGTTATACATACTAGCTCTATCAACTTTTACGAGGATATCGTCCATCATATATGTCCTTTGGTATAGATACGAATTTATATCGTAACCTTTATTTTCTGAAAAAGACTTTATGTAATTGTCTATATCCTCAAATTCATTTGTACCTTTTATTTCATTCAAAATATTATTTCTAAATAATTTATTTCTCTCATTCCGATCAAAAGCTCCAAGCCATGTAAAATGTCTATATAAAGGATTTCCAACATACCCATGTATAAATTTCTTTATTTTGAAGTCCAAACTGATATTTGAGAAAGATGTAGGGATTTTATCTATAAAGTTAATAAGAATATTTTTTATAAAGTCTGGAACAATATCATAAATAAAAGATAATTTATGAGCAATAAATGTATCATATCCCCAAAATAGCTCATCCCCACCATCTCCCCCTAGAGCTACTGTTACGTGTTCTCTAGCGTATTTTGATAATAAATAAGTAGGAATAATCGAAGAATCTGCTAGAGGTTCATCCAATAGATTTGATATATTATATATCACGTCAATCGAATCTTTTTCACTTAATATCTTTTCATGATGTTCAGTGTTTAAGTATTTTGAAACTATATTTGCATATTTTAGTTCATCAAAAGATTTATCATTGAAACCAATAGAAAAAGTCTTTATTTTATCTTTACTATTTTTTGTAGCGTAATAAGCTATAGCACTAGAATCTATACCACCACTTAAAAATATACCGATCGACACATCCGCAACCATCCTCTTTTTCACAGACTCAGACATTAATCTATCCAATCTTTCTATTGCATGTTTTGTATTGATATTTATATTCTGTGACTTTATATCCCAAAACTTTATTTTCTTAATACTATTATTTTGATATACAACCAAGTGTCCTGGCTCCAGCTTATTTAAACCTTTATATATTGATCTCGGTGTTGGTATATATTCGAATTGAAAATATTTATTTAAAGAATTAAGATCTATTTCCTTTCTAAATTTTTTATGACCAAATAAAGCTTTTGGTTCTGAAGCAAATAGTAAAGTATCATCATACAAACCCCAATATAATGGTTTTTTACCCATTCTATCTCTGGCTAACAATAGTTTTTTATTATTAAAATCATAAATAGCAATAGAAAACATACCTTGAATCATAGAAAATACCTTATCTCCAAACTCTAAATATAAATATAATATTACTTCTGTATCCGAGCTACCCTTAAAATTATACTTACTTAAAAAAGTATTTTTTAATTCCAAGAAATTATATATTTCTCCATTAAAGATTATGACCACATTTCCATCTTCACTTACCATAGGTTGATGACCTAGAGGTGAAAGGTCAAGAATAGAAAGTCTCCTATGTCCTAGTCCGACACCTTGTTTAAAAAATACACCCCTATCATCTGGTCCTCTATATGAAATAGAGTCAGTCATGATATTTATATCATTTTCACTACCTTGTCCTATAAATCCAACTATTCCACACATTTTAGAAATTTATTAAACTTTTTACACTGTAAGGTTTCTTACCCTGAGATTCATAGTAAGTTCTCATCATTATCTCTGCCAATATACCCATGGTAATAAGCTGAATTCCAACTATTATAAATAATGCAGAAAATATAGGTAATGGTGTGGAAACAAAGTCTCTAACATGAATAATCTTTAGAAAAATAGAAAGTAAACCACTTAAACTACCAATAAAAAGCGAAATAAAACCAATTCCACCAAAGAAGTGCATTGGTTTATTCATATATTTCATGAAATATTTTATTGTGATGAGATCAAGTAGCACCTTAAATGTTCTTGATATACCATAATTACTTTTACCAAACCTTCTTGGTCTAAAAGATACTTTTACTTCTGTAACATTTCCTCCGTTCCAAGCTGTATATGCAGGTATAAACCTATGCATTTCACCATATAGATGTATATCTTGTATTACTCTTCTAGAATATGCTTTCAGAGTACAGCCATAATCATTTAATTTTACTTTTGTTATTTTTGATATTAGAGAATTTGCAATCTTTGATGGTAATTTTCTACTAAAATAATTTCCTTCCCAACGACCATCCCTCCAACCAGAAACCACATCATAACCTTTAGACATAGTATCGATAAGATTTATTATGTCGTTTGGATCATTTTCCAAATCACTATCTATAGTCACTATGATATCTCCTGTTGATTTTTCAATACCAGCTGAAAGAGCAGCACTTTGACCTTTATTTGAATTGAAATTAATAATCTTTAATTCTTTATTTTTCTGAGCAAGTTCCAATAAAACATCTTCAGTATTATCTTTTGAACCATCATTTACAGCTATAATTTCGTATTTATAGCCAGATTTAGACATAACAGACTTTAGCTCGTCTACTAGCAAAGGTATGCTTTGTGATTCATTATATACAGGAGTAATGATTGATATCTTTTTCATTTATTGTCATTAGTATAGCCAAGAAATGCCAAAAGTCTAATAGCTCTATTTGACCAAGAATACCTCTTTACTTCTTCGTACGATTTTTTAACTTTTTTATTTGACTCTTCAAAATCTGTAAATGAGGAATTTATTGCTTGAATACAAGACTTTATATCATCTGGTTCATAATAATAAGCCATACTATCATCCAATATTTCTCTTATAGATGGCAGATCAGAAGCAATTATAGGTTTTTGCATTGCCATATATGTAAATAACTTAAGTGGTGAAGTAAAACTCTTTGAGATCAAACTCTTTTTTGAATTTGGAATTATAAATGCATCTGCTGATCTCATATAATCCGCTATAACATTGAAAGGCTTGTTTCCAATAAACTTTATATTTTTATTTAAATTATTTAAAGAAATATACTTTTTTAAGTCATGATCAGTACCACCTATGCAGACTATGTTTATATTTTTATCAATCAATTCAGACACAGAAACCAAAGTATCTATTCCCTTCCAATCATACAAATGACCTGTATACATTATTATCTTTGAATCTCTATCAATTCCAAATTCATTATGTATATCTATTGTATTTCCAGTAATACCAAAATCATCCAGATCTACTCCGCTTGGTGATACAAAAATCTTATTTTTATCTATACCATTTTCAATATAAAACTGTTTCAATCCATTGGATATAACAACTATCCCTGAAACATATCTTTGAGCAATCTTACTACCTACTGAACCATGATGAGTATGGATTTCTAAATAAGTTTTATATCCAAACAAAGAGAAAAATAATGCGGGTATCCAATCTCTAGTATATATAATAGTACTTTTATCTATACTATTTTTAATATAAATCTTTATAGAAAATAAAATACCCTGCATCAAGTGACCTATTTTCCCAAGCCTAATGAGAAAAGGAATATCTATTGTAACTATATTAAATTTATTTTTAATACTGTAGCTTGAAAAAAGCTTATTTACATCTTGTTTTTCATCTTTTTTACTATCTTTCTTATACCTTGTGGTAAATAAAACGAGTTTTATACCCTGTTTTACAAAAGCCTCGCACATCTTCATTATCTGTATTGAATAACCCTTATCTGATGGAATTCTGTTTTGAGAAATATAAATTATATTCATAAATTATATCTTTTTAAAGAATGTATAACGATCTATATTATAAATATTTTTATATTTATTATTACTAATAGTTTTTATCAAATTTATAATAGATTCATCATTCTTGGTTACCAAAATATAAGGTAGACCTTTTTCAACTCTTTTTAAAGAGGAATTTCCTTCTTTTATATATGATGTAACCTCTAGATACTGTGAATAGTTATCGTGAGGAATAAAGGTGGCAACTTCAGGTGCTTGGTACAAGAAGACTTCTTTATCAGAAGAAAGTGATTCTAACTCCTTCTTCAATAAACTAGACCTCTGACTTTTTTCATGAGTATAGATCCAGCTATTATTGAACATTTGATACGCTTGTATACATACAATACCTGAAACAGAAACAATAAATAAAAACTTACCCATTTTACTGAAAGTTTTTGATAAATATAATAAATTTGATGATAAAAATATTAGAGATATCATTTCTGTCTGAATAAAATATCTATAGTATCCAGGTGTTCTAAGATAAGCTACAAGGACTAAAACTGAAAAAGAAAATAATATATATTCAGATAGAGTTATATTCTCCTTTCTTTTAAATCTGATAAATATTGTAATGAACCATATAAATAGCATAGCCAAAGTATATGCGGGTTGTAATTCACTTATAAATCTATATGAATTTGAAATTATAGAACCCATCAATTCATTTTTATGAGGATTTGCATATACTGATAATATAAATCTCAAACCCTCACCGTGGAATTGATATACAATCCAAGTGAATATTGGTAATAAAAGACCGATAAAGGTTGATGGTATATAAACCCACAATGATTTCTTAAGTGCTAGAAATCTAACCTCGAACATTTTGCTACATCTGTATCTAGTATAAACATACAAAATTCCTCCAATTATTATTGCGGGAATAATAAGTATGTAAATTGGTTTTGTAATAATAGCTAAACCTGTAAAAATAGAAGCAATGAAAAGTAAAAATACTTTATGTCTTATTCTCACCTCAATCCTAGGTAATATTTCATTGAAATAAAACAATACAATCATTGATATAAAAAGATAAAATAATCCAGGGATTTCACCTAAGACATTTTTACCATGTCCATAAAATGGAGCGAAAGTAATGATCAAAAACATCGTATATGCATAAACATATTTACTTCTATACCCCACTCTTGAAACCAAAAACAGACAAGCGAATAAAGCCAAATACATATAGACAACCATAACAAGTCTAGCGTCGAATAGATTTACCCCGTATCTATTGAAAAGAATACTTATAGGATATGTGACAGGATAGCTGGTGGTTATATAGCCCCCAGATACCACTTCACTTGGGCTAATTCTGATACCTGATACGCCACTTTTAGCAAAATTTCTAGCAGATTCTATGATAATGCCCTCATCCATCCATGTTGGAGGATTCTCTGTTATGTCTTTTGTAACTTCAAAACTAAAAAATATAAATCCAGCAAGTAGAACAATAGATAATAAACTATACTTTAGGAACTTTCTCGAGAAAATCTCTTTTAAGGACATTCATAAAGAATACATGAATATTGAGGTATTGGTCAAATACATTTCTGCACCTCTTTTGTATATTTATAAAATCATTATTATTTGTCTTAAAATAATGATCATAAACGATTTTATCGATATTTCTTATATCTCCCATATCGATCTTTATAATAAAGTCTTTGTAGTCGACAATATTCGAAAAAGGTAGGTCTATATCGGTATTTATTAAGACCGGTATCCTACCTAAACTTAAGCATTCAAAAAATCTAACCGAGAAATTACCATCACCTTTTGGACAAAGATAATAATCTGAATCCTTTATAGAATTTATATATTCTTCTCTTGCAATCTTCGGATCAAGACTAATTGTTTTAGTATTTCCACTATATGATTTTCTTATAATAAAGTTATTCCTTACTATTTTAGACTTTTCAATAATATTAATTATATTTTCTCTCAATATCACGCCAGGAATTCTTGTATTGTACTTTTTTATAAATAAACCCCAGATATTCCAAAAATACTCTTTAATCTTATATTTAATCTTGGTTTTTCGATTTGGTATACTTGCCCAACCACAAAATCCTATAACTGGTTTATCTTCGCTTTTTTCTCTGAAATTAAGTCCATATATAGCACCCAAATCTGCAGAGTATGCAGGCATAATAATCTCATTTCCTTTTATATTGGTCTTGTATTTAGACATTCTGAAAACTATAGAATTTGAAATCTCTATATCTTCATTTGAATCTCCAAGTAAAAAGACTATGACTCTTTTATTGTATTTCTTTGCCAATTCCCCAAAACTATTTATATAATGTTTTTCTTTTGAGACATGATTGTATGAATATGGCAATAGAAAATATTCAGACTGTTCAGGATCAGAAACCACTTCTACATATTCAAAATCTGTATCAAATATATTTCTTTCTCCAAACATATTCTCTTTTGGAATAGATTGAATATCTTTCGGTAGAAACTCTAAAACAGGTTTTTTGTAAGGTAAAGATCCTATATATAGTTTTAACTTATTCATATTATTTTTTTATACCAACAACCACCATAGCAAAATCCTTTTTAATTATTTTAATAAATTTTAAGATATTTATCATATAGTAAATTATTGCATAAAAAGTGAAAGCAAATACCATGTATAATCCATTAAGCATTTTTCTAAAACCACTTGAATTCTTTACTCTTTTTAATAGATGCAACGATCCTAATTCATATTTTAGACTAGGCCTACCACTATACCAAACAGAATCAATACCCAAACCCAAATCAATCATTAACTTTTCAAGATTTTCTACACTAAACTGAAATAGATGATAAGGAGGAGTTATGGATGACCAAGGGATTTTGAATACTGAATAAAGAAAATATCCAGCTTTTGACCACATACAATCAAGATTTGGTGTTGAAATTATTATATAACCACCCTTTTTAACAAGAGATAAACATCTATTTAAAAAATCTTTTGGGTTCGGCACATGCTCTATAATATCCCCTAAAAATACGCAATCAAAACTATTTTCAGGTAGAACGATATCGTCAATTATTCCTACATGAACATTTATACCGTTATTTTTTGCTATTTCTGCTGTTCTTTGATTAAGCTCAATTCCAACCACTTCAAATCCTCTCTTTTTAGCATGAAATAAAAACTCACCATTTGAGCAACCAACATCTAACATTTTTCCCTTTATTCCCTTTTTTTCGATAAAATCAAAAATCTTTTTATAAGATTTTGTTAGAGGAACTTTTGATAGATCTTTTGGCTTTTGTGATTGATAGCCAGATTCAAAAGAATATACAGAATCCTTTAAATATTCTTTTTTAGGTTCAGGATACACATATACCAGGTTACACTTGATACATTTATACATATCAAAACCATCTTTATTTAATATATACAATCCTTCTCCGCCACAAACATTACACTGTTTATTCATTTATTTAATAATACCTTTATATTTACAATAATCAATTATTTCTTTTACTCTGGATCTTGTGCCATGTTTCTCTATAATTTCCTTATATTCATCACTGATATAATCTGTATCATAATCATTTACAATATACTGAGAAACTCTTGTTAAAACATTCAAAAAATCATTTTTATTATTGAATTCAAATATATTTTTATAATTTAACCTATGATTTTCTGGTCTATATATATCTATTTTTTCAGTAATTAAAATACAGTTATTGGCCAATATTTCCCAAAATCTTGCTGTATCATATCCTCCTCCACTGACAGAAATTCCAACTTTTGCCCTTGAAAGAATATTGTAAAATTCATCTTTACTTTTTGTTTTTTGTGTAAAATATGAAAAGTTATTTCTTTTACAGAAATCTTCAAGTATTTCTTTTACTTCTCTTCTAAGTGGTGGATAGTCCTGTTGTCCGAATATACAAACAAAATCAATATCTTTTTTTATTTCTTTATTCCAATTTATATATTTTCTCTCTATACCAAATGGAAAAGGGATTATTCCATTTATATAGGGCTTTTCTCTCCTGAAGTATCCTATGCATTTTTGCATCATTTCAACATCTATCTTTCCTTGATTTTCCCACTTTAGATTTTGTACTTTATTTACAATTTCTTCATCTAGTCTTTTATTACCTCCCAATTCACTACCGTCTATAAAAACTGTTTTATCAAATCTATTTATTTTATTTGCAGTATTTATATCTGTCCCGTCTTTACTCCAAAAAAGTATTATTATATCTGCACTTTTTGCCTCTTCGATAAAATTACTATCATTTACTCTCCTATTTTTTTCTTTAATATTTTCATTTTTATATAAATTTGAAGAAACAAAATAATTTATTTCACCTTCATTTTCAAGCTGAGAGAGACCATCGATTACAGTATTTGTGAGATAGTCGTCTTTTTTATTTGGAATTATACAAGCAATATTTATCATATTATGATTTTAGCTTATTTATTAAATCAGAAACTATAGCTTTTGGAGTCACCTTTTCTCTCAACTTTATTATATTATTCTCTATTCTATCTATAGTATTTTTATTATTTTTCAAATCTACTATTACTTTTGCAAGTTCTTCACTATCAGCTTTAGTTACCAAAATAGCATTTTCATTATTTATTAAAACCTCTTTTATTGCATCGGTATCTGCTGTTACTACTGCCTTTCCACAAGCAATAGCTTCATATACTTTATTTGGTATTACCATGTTTGATTTTATTCCATTACCAAATATACCAAGATTTATATGAGAATTATTTATGTATTTTACCAATTCATCATACGGCACATAATCTATAAAATCGATCCTATCATAAATATTCAAAGTCTTAGATAATTCTTTTATTTTATTTGTTTCTTGACCTCTACCGATTATTCTTAATCTGATATTATTTTCTCTATATTTATTTAATACAATACTATATGCCTGCACTATATATTGAATCCCTTGAAGAGGTATAAAACTTCCGTGAAAATGTAATACAAATTCATTATTATTTATATATTTATCTGGTTTCATTATGTCTGTATCAGTACCAACTAAAACTCTAATCATTTTGTCTGATTTTAAACCATATCTTTTAGAAAAGTATTTGATATGTTCATTTGTATCGAGTAAAACTGTTTTAGCTAAATAAACAGAGTACCAATCGAGAAATGCGTCTTTAAAAGACGATAATGAAAATTTACTATACTTTTCCCTATCTTGTACATTTGAATTATAAAGAGAGACGAAAGCATCAAAAACAATATTTCTACCAAAAAGAATGTAAGCCAACCACACTACACTATGACCTGGAAAAGCTACGATAACGTGGTCAAATTCAATATCTTTTATCTTTTTATACTCTTTATATAGTTCATAAAATTTTGAAAAACCGCCGTATTTTCTCGGATCAATTTTGCATTCATAAACTTCAAAAGTATTTTCTTTAAAACCCTTTATTAGTACTTTATTTCTAGAATAATTTGAATCATATATACCGAAAAAACATATCTTTTTCATTTTATAATTCTTTTATTATATTTAAAATTAGAGCATCTAGTGTAGAACGTTTGAGCACCTCTTTTCTCAGAGAAAATCCTACAAAAGAATAGTTCTTGGAATTATATAGATTGTATAATTTAGAAGCTGTATCTTTTGGATCGCTATCATTACACAATAAATCTTTAACATAACCATTTAAGTGATCTGTAAATGCCATATTTGATGTTATAACTGGCAAACCTGCCATCATTGCCTCGAGTACGGTTTTATCCAACCCTCCTGTTGGTGCAAGGTTTATACAGACATCACTTTCCCAGTAGTATTTTGGTATATTTTTATAAGGAATTGGACCAAGAAATATAACACTATCACCCAAACCTAGATCCTTTATCTTTTTTTGTAGCATTGATTCATATTCAAAATCCCCTTCCATAGTTGGTGCACCAGCTATATATAGTTTGGCTGGAACCTTACTTTCTATCAATAATGCTAAAGATTCTATGGCAATATCAACTCTTTTAATCGGTGTGATTCTTCCTACGGTTATTATATTAAAATAGCCATCTGGTTTTCTTTCTCCGATTTTGTTTGAAAAATGTTCTACTGACACTGCTTGACCTAGATATTTTATTTTATCTGACTTAATACCAAAGGTCTCTTTTGTAGAAGTCAGAACTTCATCTACTAGCAGGTGTGATAAGCGTAATTTAAAGTCTACAGATCTATGAACGTACCACAAAACTATTTTTTTATTTAAAATACTCCACACAAGATAACCACAGATCACATAAAGTGGGCTCATATGACAAAATACTGAATCGTATTTATCCCTATTCTCTATTATGTATTTGTAGAATAATTTTAAATAATTAAAACGAGATCTTTGTGCTTCTTTACCTAAAGATAAAACCTCGACATTTCCTGGTAAATCATAACCATGTGTTTCGAGCGATACAACAGTTACACTTTCACACGATTGAGCAAACAACTTTACCCAATCATGGAAAAAGCCAAAATAGCTATCATCTTTATCTATTTTTTGTGTAATTATCAATATTCTTTTTGGCTTATTATCATGTTTTAAAATAGGTTTTTTATCAAAAATCAATATTTTATAAACAAAGTACGATTCGATAGCAACAATTATCGCAGATATTATCTGAGCGAGTACAACCTGTCTTAAAAAGAGAATTCCTGAAATTTCTATTTTGCTTACAAGTAAATATATTAAAAAACTATTTAAAAAGACATTTATTATCGAAACTGAGAAGTATTTTATGAGTTGCAGACCAGTCTTATCTTTCCTATTGTCATTAAATGTCCAATACTTCTGCATAAAAAAACTTATAAAAAATGCAGTTATAAATGCAATATTAACACTTAATAGATAATGAAAACCTGAATATATATCTAAAAAATGTAGAGTGGTCAGATTTACCAAGGCTGCAGTACAACCTGAAATTATGTACTTTACTAGTGTATTTTTCATTATAGAATTCATATATTTTCGATAATCCCCCAAGCGATAGATGTCTTATCAAATTTAACAATTTTTAAATTTAATTCTTTTGCAATACCAACATCAGTACTTACAACCTTTATTCCTAAACTATGTGCTTCTACTAAAGATAGACCGTACCCCTCGTACCATGAAGTAGATAAAAATATATCACAAGTTTTATAGTAAGTAATCACATCATTTTGCCATCCCAAAAAGACTACTGATCCTGCTATTCCCAAATCTTTTACTCTTTTTTCAAGTAATTGTTTCTGACTACCATCACCCACGATAACTAGGCCGACATTTTGCCTCATCTTCAAAACTTCAGAAAAAGCATCAATAGCCATGTCTATATTTTTCTCTTTTTCCAATCTACTTGCCATAAGAACGATCTTTTCATATTGAGGATACTGTTTATGTAAATCAGTAGTTATTGAGGAGTTATTTATCTTTTCAAAATCTACTTTTATTGGACGAACTTCTATTTTTGATGAATCAATAAATTTAATTAAATAATCCTTGATTCTATTTGAAACAACTCTTATATGATCTGCTCTTATTAAAGTAAAATATGAAAGTCTAGTTCTAATCCTATTTAAAAAACTAAACTTTTGAAAATATTCACTTCCAATATCAGTATGTATTTGCAATTCAAGCTCAACATTTGGATTTTTATTTTTTAAAATAGCACCTATTAAACCTGTTTCAAATGGATCTTGGCATGTGATATGGGTTATACCCCTTTTACTCAAGATAAATTTTGCCAATTTTAAACCGTCATATATATATTTCCATTTTGAACTTGATCTAGTTGGATAAATCCATAGATTAGGTGCCAATACAGTTTCAGAGAATTTTACATCAGAAAATACGATAATGTGTACTTCTTCATATTTTTTTGCATAATCAATTTGCCTCAATGCAACACTACTATTTTTATCAAATATTTTTCTATCTGTTGAAATGGATAATAATTTCATATTATTTTTTTATACTATTTGAAATCTCAATAATCTCTTTTGCTATGTCTTCCCAAGTGTGAATAAAATTGAATGATTTTATTTTTTCTACTTGTCTATTGTAATTATCTTTATCAAGTAAGAAATCAATCTTCTCTTTTATATCGTTTTGATCAAGTGGATTTACTGTTATTGATATATCAGCAATTCTATTCATTAAACCGTTTTCTTCTGTGACGATAAAAGGTTTATTAAGTCGTATTGCATCTAGGATCATATGCGGACTTATGTCACCCAGAGAAACAAGTATTACAGCGTATGATTCTTTTATCATATCCATAAATTTTTGATATGGCATTTCATTTGTTATAAGTTTCAGTCCATTTTGAGATAGTTTAGGATCATTAAAAACTTCATTTAGTAAACCAAGATTTTTCCACTTAAGTGGTCTTGTACTCCCTATAAAATCTTTATTTATTATATTTTTTATATCTTGTTTTTCTTTTTCTCCATATCTGTTTTCTACTATACATATCTCCCCGTCATTATTTTTATTAATCAATTCATAAGGGTATAGGAATATATCTTTTTGCCATGATGTACTAAATATAATTTTATCTGTATGAGACAATGTCCATTTTGTTAAATAAAAAATTATTTTTTCTTTTATATAAAATTTATCTAGTCTAGTCTTATAAAAGTCTTTCAAAAGTGCCATATCACCTGTTCTCTCTACATAACCTTCCCAAAGAAAATCACCCCCCGTTCTTATAACCAATTTTTTATTAAATAAAAAACAAGCTAGAGCAGTTGGTAATCCAACACTAAATGTATCTAAAGCAAATACGAAATCTGACCATATTACGCTAGGTATGATCTTAATAAAATAAAACAAATGTCTTAAACCTGTTGGTATCATATTTTCAATACCGAATGTCTTGACGTAGACTGTATGACCCATATTTGTCCAAACCCTATTCATATTGAAAGCATATTGTGCTGGGCCGGAAGTTTTAGGTGGATATATACCTGTAGAAATTAATATTTTCATTTTATCTAATTTTATTAAAAACATTACCTACCATATCCTTAGAGATAATATCCCAATCATATTTTTCTTTAACCATTTTCTTTGCATTTTCTATAACTTCACTTCTCAAATCAGAATTAGATAATATTAGATTGACTTTATCTGCTATACTTTTTGGATTCTTTACTTCACAAAAAAATCCAGTTTGATTGTCGATTAGAAAATCAACTATACCTCCAACTTTTGTAGCTACAACTGGAATGCCAGAAGCCATTGCTTCGATAAATGAATTTCCGAAACCTTCAGATAATGACGGTCTTATAAATACATGTGAAATACTTAGGTATAAAGGAATATCTTTATACGGAACAAAACCTACAAATGCAACTCTATCTTCAAGCTTTAGTAAACTTACTTTTTCTTTAAGAAAATCCTCCTGCGAGCCAATACCAAGTATCAAAAGTTTTGTATTTTTTGGAAGAAATGACATGGAATCGATAATATCCCCGACAGCATTCTTTTGTACCAATCTAGACGTTGTAATCAGTACATTTTCATCATCTTTTATTCCCAACTCTGATTTCAAAGCCTTAATCTGACCTTGTTGTTGAGGATTAGAAAAAAGTTTAAAGTCTACAGCATTTGGAATTATCTCTATATCACAAACCGCACCCATATCTTTTGCATAGTCTGCCAAGAATTTTGATATAGCTTGTATATAATCTGCCTTTACAAAAATCTTTTTATAAAGTGGTTTAGATATCGGGTATGTAATACCAAGAGCTTTTTGTATATGTTCCAGAGAATCTCCTTCCTGCAAAGTTAATAGAAAAGGTATTTCTTTATTTATATATTTGAAAAATAATGCACTAAATCCTGAGAAGCTTGCCATTATAGACCAAATAAAATCATACTTTCTTTTTCTATTTAAAATAAGTGCCTTAAAAAATGCACTTATGATGTATATGACTTTTATAAAATGAGATATTTTTACTGCTTTACCTTGTCTGATATCTATCTTTGGACCTACTCTATATACATTTATATTTCCAATTTTCTCCACTCTTTTCTCTCCAGCATAAAGAGTTATCATGTCAAACTCATAATCTGAATTTATTCTGTCAGTTATCTCTTTTACAGCTACCTCTGCCCCTCCTATTAGATAAGGATAATAAGCTACTGAAAAGATCAGTGCAATCTTGTTTTGGCTGTTATTTACCCCCTTTTCCATGTATTTACTCTACCTTAAGAACCTCTTTTAGTACATCCTCACTTACTTCACCATTATTTGGTTTAACATTATCATTTTGAGCTATTTTTTCTTTTGATCTATCTTGAACTGGAGATTTTGTTTGTTCAGTATTTACTTGTCTAGCACTTTCCTTAAATTTATCATTATTTTTCAATACTGAAGCCAAAGCATTTTTTAATTCACTGATATTTTTTGGATCAGGAGTTTTTATATTCTTTGTATTATTATGATTATTATTTGAAGTAATATTTGACGTATTTGGAATATTTTTCTTTAAATCATTTAGAGATATAAAATCATCTTTTTTATCTTTTTCCATATGTTCACCATGATGATTTGTATGGGTATTCTGAATATTACTATTATTTATTGTTTGATGATTAGAATGTTCTTTATTTACATGATTTTCAACATGAACATGATTTTGATTTTGTGAGTGTGAATGATTATCAAAATGAGGCTTACTTGCATTATTTTTACTTTCAGAAGCACTATGATTTACACCTGGACTTGTATTTGAATTTGTATGCAAATTTGTATGACCGTGATTATCATTTGTCTTTGAACTCTCTCTATTTGCATCTCTATTTAAATCTCTTTGATTATCTTGAGGTCTTGTTTGTGGTTTTACTTTCGGAGGAACTGGTAAAGGTGCGTGCCAATCTGCAATTGCTTTTTCAACATCTGCTCTGGTCCTAGCAAATTGCGATCTTGATGTATCAAGTACTTCTTTTGCATTTGAAACATCTGGTTGAGCTATAGGTGGTAATGTAGTTGCAGAAAAAGGTAATGAACTTATTCCATCTATCATTAGTTTCAAATATATTTGAGCGAAACCAAGATTTACAATATCCTCAGCAGTAAACTGCGGTGCGAATTCTTTTTCCAAAACCTCAGCATCATATGAACCAACCCTAAAGACTATCATCGTTCCAACGTTTCCGAATACCGCTGCTCTTACCTCTTCTTCCATTTGTTCTATATATTGGTGAGCAATTGTTAGATTTAATTTATATTTTCTAGCCTCAGACAAAATATCGGCAAAAGATTCATTTGCAAAAGATTGAAACTCGTCCACAAAAAGATAGAAATTTGGTAATGTTTTTAAAACTTTATCTGGAACATCAGCACGAGAAAGTGCTGCGAGGTATATCTTTGTAATGAGCATACCTCCTAGAAGATTTGCATTTGTTTCTCCTATTCTTCCCTTTGAAAGGTTAATTATCATAATCTTCTTCTCATCCATAGCCTTTCTAATATCAAAAGAAGATTTGGATTGACCTATCATGTTTCTTATAAGTGCATTTGCAGTAAACTGACCGATCTTATTTTGTATTGCAGGCACAGCTTCTGCAGCCATACGCTCTGTATAGTTTGCAAATTCTTCAACCCAAAAGGTCTTCACTGCAGGATCTGTTACACAAGAGATTACTTTTTTTCTATATTCTTTGTCTGAAAGCATTCTATTTACTCCGAGTAGTGTTGCTTCTGGATATTCAAGGAGAGCAAGAAGAGTATTTGTTAGGATATATTCCATTCTGGCTGACCAAGCATCCTTCCAAATCTTTTTAAATGTACTCATTAGCCCAGAAACAACTAGATGTCTCTTGTCTGCATCTACACTTTCAAGCACATTAAATGATATAGGGTAATCCAAATCGAAAGGAGCAAAATATATTACATCCTTTATTCTTTCTTTTGGCACATACTCAAGTAATAGATCGGCAGTTTTTCCGTGTGGATCTATAAAAGCCATACCTTCACCGTTTTTTATATCCTGCACAGCCATATTCTCGAGTAAAGTAGACTTACCCATACCTGTTTTTCCTATGACATAAACATGACGAGTTCTATCTTTTGCTTTTATACCAAAAGACACCCTTTTATTCCTTGCATCTGTTTGTCCAAAATATGTAATCCTTTCTTCATTCATAGAGATTTTTTACTGTGTATATTATACCATATACAATAATTTTTTTGTCTATATTTTATAAAATCAAAAACCCGCTTAGGCAGTCCACATCATATGAACATACCTAGCGGGTTTCGTGTCTAAAAGACTTTCAGTTTCAGTTAGCTTGGGATCCCAAACTCAGCTCCCCCGTACAGGATCTCATTATGCCTCTGAATCTGTTCCCTCAATGAGGGACCATTTACTGGCTGGCACCTTGGAAACTTATAAACGCCATGCTTGACTGGCTGCCTTTTGGGAGCAACATGACACAGATCAACCGTCTCAGGCGAATCCACCTTTGGAACCTGAGCTTGGGCTTGCTTCCCAGCAACTTCCTCCGAAGATTGCTGGGCTCGCGCTGGGTGTTGTGTTGCACTACGATGAGACTTACCGAAGTCTCTCGGGACTCTGATAGACGACATAGCACCTCCGTGCTTTACCGAATTAGTACTTGTATACAGTTTACCCAACCTCCATGATCGGACTGTATACCTCCGGATAAATATAATAACTCTTTAGACAATAAAATGCAATGCTGTGTAAATATAAGGTAAATATTATGGTAAATATATGTGTATAACTTTACATAAATAAAAAAACCCTCCCGAAAGAAGGTTTTGTGTGGTGCCCAGGCCCCTATTTGATGCTTGGAGGTGCTAGCATCACGCGTGCCTCTCGCGAGGTGTGATGCCAGTAGAGAGGCAGCACGCATGCTGTCTCTCAACATCTTTCAGGACCTGGGCAACATAAATATAGCACGCTTTATAAAAATATGTCAAAAAATTATTTATTTAAATTTAAAGCTAGGAGATTTTTATAGTTTCTCTTTAATATAATAAAAAGATAATTTAAATATTTATTTTTTATTATTTAATTCAGTTTTATAAGCAGAAGTAGAATATACATTTGAAGCATTCCACATCATCCAACTAGTAAGCCCAACATCATAAGTAGCTTGTATCTGTGTACGTACCATATCAGGAGTATAAGTCACCCCATTTATACCGAAATCTTGTAACCAAGGTCTCAGCTTATTTGGACTAGTACTAGCAAGATCTGCTTTTTCTTTACCTTTTTCAAGAGCAAACTTTATAACTGCATAAGGTTCTTTTGCAGGATTTGGCCAACCGTTAAAATTTGGTGGGTAGTGAGATGGATAAATCATAGGCGCAACATAATCAAAATGTATAAGGGCATTTCCAAGTATCTGCCCTATACCCAAGTCATCATTATTTGAAGTTGTCATACCAAACAAATCTGCTGATATTGGTATATCTTTATTTCTAAATTCTTTATCTAAATGTGCAAAAAAATCTTTTAATACATCTGGTTTTGATCTTCCATTTGCATATGAATATGAAATATCATTCATATTTCCATCTGAAGGAAATCTAATATAATCAAAATTTAATTCATCGAAGCCTATTTTATATGCTTCATTTCCAATATTTACCAAATAATCCCATACGGGTACAGCTCCAGCATCAAGCCAACTTATACCTTTATAATCTTTCCAAACTTCCCCGCTTTTTGTCTTTACTGCATATTGAGGATATCTTTTTACAAAATAAGAATCTTGAAAACAAGATATTCTACCAATTACATATATACCTTTATCATGCAATCTCTCGATTAATTCATCTATATCAGTAATTCTTTTTTCAACTGATCCAACCTCTTTTAACTTCTCATCATTTACTTCAAAAGAAATACGACCGGTATAGTCCTTTATATCTATAACTACTGCATTCAATTCAGAAGTATCAATAAAATCAATAAGTTTACTTCTCAACCTTTCACTACCAGCAACCCAACTAGTCATATAAATAGCTTTTAGTGGTTCTGGTGTCTTTACATGTCTTGGAATACGTCTATTGAGTAATATTGTAGTGGAAGACACTCCATCATCTACAGCGCTAGTGTATGCCTGATATGTAAAAGGTATTTTATTTATAAAAAATAAAATTATTACAATAACAGCTACTGTACTACTTGCAATTAAACTGTTTTTGTAAAGAACTTTCGGAATCATTTATATTATTTATTTTCTATGAATGTCTCTTCTTTGTCAGTGGCTATTTTATTCTTCTCTTCATAGGGCAACCTGTAAGCAATCACAATAATGATAATACCGACTAAAATTGAAAGTATTTTATCCCAAGCAGTAGGTATACCTAAAAAAAGAAAGAATATATTCCAAACACCTATAAGAGAAAGTAATTGTCTTTTTGACATAAAATTTAAATAAAAAACTAATGTGAGTCTATTATACACGGTATTTCATAATATGGTATAGTGTTTTAAATAAAATGAAAAAGAAAATACTATACATAACAAGAGATAGAGAGAGGGCGGATTCTATGCCTGAAAATGAATTTTATTCAATACTTTCTGAACATGGTGAAAAAGATACACTTTCCTTGATATCAGAAAAATCTACACTAGACAATATTAAAAAAGAAAAACTTTCAGTCTTGGTATTTAAAAATAATATTCAGATTGAAAATATTGCAAAAGAAAATGATATTAATTTACTAAACCCAAGTGCAGAACTTGCAGAGAAGATTGAAAATAAAATTACTCAAACAGAATGGTTATCAGATATAGGAAAAGAATTCTTACCGCCCCACAAGATCCAGTTGGCAAAAGATATAGTCTGGGAAAAAGAAGTGTTTGTACTTCAGTGGGCACATAGCCATACTGGAGAAGGAACATTTTTAATCAATCAAGAAAAAGATCTTACCGAAATAAAAGCCAAATTCCCAAATAGAGAAGCTAGAGTTACAAAATACATTAAAGGACCCATGTTTACACAAAACATTATTGTGGGGAAAAATAAAAACTTATTTGGAAACATAAGCTATCAAATAACAGGTGTACTACCCTTTACCGACAATCAGATGAGTACAATAGGAAATGATTGGAGTGTACCACCATCAATCCTTACAGAAAATAAAATAGAAGAAATACAAAATATATCAAAAAAAGTAGCAGATAAAATGCGTAACTCTGGATGGAAAGGATTGTTTGGAATAGATGTTATTTACGATGAAGAACTAGATAAAATATACTTAATAGAAATAAATGCTAGACAACCTGCGTCTACAACATTTGAGTCAAAGCTTCAAATCCAAAATAGAAATGAGGGTCTTAAAGGTATTACAGTATTTGAAGCACATATAAAGTCACTTTTAGATGAAGAAATAGATGAAGACACCATAGAAATAAATGACGGGGCTCAAATAGTAAAAAGAGTTACAAAGAATGATATTACTGTAGATACAAATACTCTAAAGGACCTCGGATATAATATAATCAAATACAACAATACGAAATTAAATAGTGATTTAATAAGAATCCAGTCAAATATGGGAATAATGGAATCACATAATAAATTTAATAAAAGAGGAAAAGCTATATTGGAATCATTGATTTAAAAAATGAATACAAAGTTTATAAATGAAAAATCAATAGAAGTAATAAATCAATATACAAATTTCAAATTTGGTAAAGCTATTTGCTCTATTCCCTATTACAACAATAAACATAAAGGTGGCAGAGCAAGATTACGCGTTGAAATAGGTAAAGGTAGTCCAAAAGAAATATTTGATGAAGTAGAACAACTTTGTATATCTCAAAAAATAGATACAAATGAATTTACAAATGATAGTTTAAAAAAGTTTTTAGTAAACAATGACATAGGTATTGATTGTTCAGGATATGCATACTATGTATTTAATAGTCTTAGCCAAAGTCTAAATAAAGGAGGTTTAGATAAAAATTTAAAATTTACTGATTCAAAAGGTATATTGGGTAAACTAAGAGCAATGATAAGACCTGTAGAAAATACAAATGTCGAAACATTTGTAAATAATAAAAATTCTAAAACAATAAAAATAAACGATATAAAAGTTGGTGATATGATAACTATGCAAAAAAATAGTGGCTTAGGAGAAAGAAATCATATACTCATAATATATCAGGTTGAATATCAGAATTTTAAACCTATAAAAATTCACTATACTCATTCTATAGCTTGGCCAAGTCACGGTGAATACAATCATGGAGTCAAAGATGGAATAATAGAGATAATCGACAGTGAAAAAAATATCATTGATCAAAGATGGATTGAGAGTGAAAAATTAAGTGATGATAACTATACATTTAGTAGTGCAAAAAACTCTGTAACTGAACTACGTAGACTAAATTTCTTAGACTAAAACAAAATTAATTAACATTGAAAAAAGGCCTATTTTAAGCTAATATTGGCTTATGATAAGCATACTAGAAGGAACGGCCGATCTTGGCTATATTCTTGGTTTTTCAATATTTAGCTGTGCTATAGCTTTTTTATGTGCGCCATTACTCATACACTTACTAAAGAGATTTCATATAATAAAAAATCCTAAGATTGAACTAAGTAAAATCGAATCTAGAAAAGGAAAAGATAACACTCCAATAATGGGAGGACTACTTGTTATAGTTGTTGTAGCTATAGTAACAATTCTTTTTAACTGGTCTAGAAGTTTTACTTGGGTACCTATAGGAGTAATGATACTTTCAGCAATACTTGGAGGTATAGATGATCTTATGAATATATTTGGTACAGAAAGAAGGTCAAGAAAATTGTCTCATATAATACACCTGATCAAGATACACAAAGAAATGAAGATGAGAATATGGTATGCAATAACTTTACCTTGGTCAATATTTAAAAGAACTTCTGTGTGGATAGGATCAAGAACAGTAAAAGGTATTGCTGTTCATGAAAAGCTAGTACTTCAGTTTATAGCTGGATCTATAACTGCTTGGTGGGTATATGACAAACTAGGTCCAGCTTGGCACTATATATACTTCCCTTTTGGTTATGAAGTTTTTGCAGGTTGGTTCATTATACCGATAATAATATTCATAGTTATGTTTACAGCAAATGCGGTGAATATAGCTGATGGAATGGATGGATTGGCAGGAGGTATGATGATACCTACTTTTTCAGTACTAACACTATTGTCTTGGATAAATGGTTTTGGAGAAATTGCAGTATTGAATGCCACTGCAGTTGGAGCTTTGGTCTCATATACATATTTCAATATTAAACCAGCCAGATTTATGATGGGAGATGTAGGATCTTTGGGATTGGGGGCTTTGCTTGCTGTAAACACTCTTGCAATTGGTGAAATAAGTACCCTATTTTTCTTAGGTTTTATGTTCTACATAGAAGCCATATCAGTTCTTATTCAAATTGCTGGAAAATACATACTGGGCAGAAGAATATTCCGTATGGCTCCACTACACCACCATTTTGAAATGATAGGATGGAGCGAAGAAAAAACTATTATGAGATTTTGGATATTGCACTTTATATTTGTAGTTTTTGGTTTCTGGCTTGCACTTCACTAATATGGAATATTTACACTGGGACGAAAAAAAGATTGGTGATAAACATGATATAAATAAACTTTATAATGAAGGATACGTATTTACTCGTATCGATAAAGGTGTGATGCACCAGACTAGATCTGTAAGAATAAATATATCTAAATTTAATCTAACAAGTGAAAATCGAAGGATATTAAGAAAAGGAGAAAATATATCATTAAAAATTATTGAGATTCCATACTTAGGTTATGATTGGAATATAGGAAAAATGGCAAAAGATTTTTATGATAAAAAAGCAAACGGTGCTTTTTCTGCAAATAAGATAAAGGAATTGATCACAACAAAAGATAATTTTAATACACTATTTAACTTTTCAGATAATATTTCCAATACTGGATATGCTATATCATTTAAAAATAATGAAATGATTCATTATTGTTATCCATTTTATGATATAGAAAAATCTATAAAAGATATGGGTCTTATAATGATGACAAAAACTATAAACTTTGCGAAAGAAAACAATTATAAATATGTTTATCTTGGCTCCCTACAAAGACCTGGTGATGTATACAAATTGCAATTTGAAGGTATTGAGTGGTTTGATGGAAAAGAATGGAAGACCGATATCGATGAAGTAAAAGAATTATTAGTTAATGTATAATATCAGAATGAATCATAAAAAAACTCATATTCATTTTGTTGGTATTTGTGGTGTAGCTACTAGCGCTTTGGCTATAGCTCTAAAAGACCATGGATATAAAATCACAGGCTCAGATAAGGGTTTCTTCCCTCCTGTATCTACTGATCTAGAAAAAAATGGAGTAGAATTTTATGCTGGATGGCACCCAGAAAATATAGGCGAACCAGAAGTAATAATCGCAGGTGGAAGCGGTACTAGTCTAAATAATCCAGAAATAATATATGCAAAAGAAAAAGGTATAGAAGTACTATCTTTTGCAGAAGCAATAGGTAGATATGTGGTTAAGGATAAATCGATTGTAGTAACGGGAACATGGGGTAAAACTACAATTTCTTCTCTTCTATCTTTTATTTTAATAGATAACGATTTGAAACCAAGTTATTTTACAGGGGGAGTTTCTTTATCTCATAAATCAGGAATGATATCTGATTCAAATATAAGTGTGGTTGAAGGTGATGAATACAAAACTGCTATTTGGGATAATAAACCAAAATTTTACTATTATAAACCAAATCACTTATTACTAACTGCAATATCTTGGGATCATGCAGATCTATACCCTACCGAAGAAAGCTATTTTGAAGTATTTAGAAAGTTAATAGACAGCATACCCAAAGATGGAATAATTGTAGCCAATAAAGACAATGAGGGTATAAAGAAAGTAATTAAAAATGCAATATTTTATGGTAAAGAAAATGCTGATTATATATACAAAAACATAAAACAAACAAAAGAAGGTCTAGTCTTTGATATTGAAAATAATGGCGAAACATACAAAATCCAATCAAATCTTCTTGGTAGTTTCCAAGCAGAAAATATAGCAGGTGCTTTTGCTATGGCAAATAGTATAGGTATAAATCCTGAGAAAATAATAAAATCTATTGCAAAATTTAAAGGAATGAAGAGAAGACTTGAAAAAAGACTTGATGGAGATATAAAGGTTTTCGATGATATTGCCCATTCTGGAGAAAAAGCAATATCTGTTTTGAACAGTTTAAGATCTATATATGAAGGCAAAATAATAACCATATTTGAGCCAAACATTGGTGGTAGAGAAAGAAATACAAGCGCACTTTATGACAATGCATTTGATAGTGCAGATATTGTGATAATACCCAGACTTTCAAAACTTAAAATAAGTGAAGATGGTGCCGAAAAACCAATGGAAGGAAACGAATTGTCTGAGACCATTTCAAAGACTCATAAGAATACAAAATATATTGATAATGACGATGAATTAGTAAACTTCCTTATAGACAACACAAAAAAAGGCGATGTAATTGCCTTTCTTGGGTCACATGGATTCAGAGGAATGATAGAAGAAACAGTTCAAAAACTAAGTAAATAAATAGTTATTTACCTTCATCAACTATATCTGTACCGATAACGTTGTCTTTTATATTTTTTATAAGTAGAGTAATACCGCAGTGATTACATTCAATAACCATACCCTCTTTGATATTTGTGTATCTTGATAAATCTATGTTGTTTTTACATTCTGGACAAATTGATTTCATATATTTCTGTATACTTCTAATAGTACACAAAAGAGTGTAGTATATCAATATGCATATAGATAAAGTTACAACTCCAAACGAAGAATACCCGGCTCTAAATGAAATTTTAGAGGTTAAAAATGTAGTGCTAAAAAGAGAGGATAAGCATGTCTACGGTTCACACAAAGGTAGATCTATACCTAAAATGATAGATATATACTTGGAACAAGGTATAAAGGAGTTTGTTATATCATCATCTGGAAACGCTGGTTTGGCTGCGGGGCTATATATAAAAGGGATAAATGAAAAAAGAGAAGATAAAATAAAGCTAGAAATTTTAGTTGGTAATAAAGTAAATAAAATAAAATTAAAAAAGATAAATGATTTGATAGATGAAAATATAAGATTAAATCAAGTTGAAAAACCTTTACAGTCTTTGTTTGAAAGAACAAAAGATGAGAGTATAAAAGGTTTAAGACAATCTACCGATGACAATGCCCTATTGGGTTATGAGAGTTTAGCAAAAGAGATAATAGATATTCCTGGTGTAAAAAGAGTTTATATAGGTTCATCATCTGGAACAACAGCACAAGCACTACTTGAATATTTTATTAAAAATAAAAAAGATATAGAAGTAAATATTATACAAACATCATCATGTCACTATATGGTCGACAACATAACAGAAGACATTCCAAAAAATGAGATATCTGTTGCCGATGCAATAGTCGATAAAACCGCTTTTAGAAAAGAGGCACTATTAAAACTTATAAAAGATTCTGGTAGTAAATGTTTTATAGCGACAAATGAAGAAATTTTAAACGCCATGGATATTGTTAAGAACAATACTGGTATGGATATATCTCCGAATGGTGTTTTATCTATTGTCGGACTTATAAAAGATTCTTATACAAGAAAACTATCTGGTACAAATGTGTGTATTATCTGTGGTATATAGTTATTTCAAACCCTTAACAAGTTTTGCAAATTTATCAATTCTATCTAATCTATTTTCAAATACACCAAGTGCAATACAAGCGGGACTAAATATTACTTTATCACCCTTTTTAGAATTTTCTTTTGCACAAGTAAGTGCTTCCCTTAAATCTAACACCTGTTTAAAATCAACATTTTTTAACGAGAGTAATTGATTCCTAAAACCAACAGTTCCGCTACCTGGTAAGCATATTACAAATCTTACATTTTGACCTATACTCTCTATAAGTGACTGATACTCATAACCAGTGTAAGCCCCACCGATTATCAATATAATATTTTTATCTTCTGGATTAGTATTGTCTTTTGATAAGTTTATAATTGCAGACCTAGTAGCCTCAGGACTAGTCGAACCGGCATCATTATAATAATCCACCCCTCTTATGGATCTAACTAGCTCCATATGACCTTTTATACCCTTAAAACCCTCTATAACACCTTGAGCTATATCTCTATCAATCTTAAATATTTCACTTACTTGTAAGGCTAGCGAAGCACTCTCTTTGTATTGTGAATACTGTATATTAACTTTCCAATTGGCAGGTATGAGACCTTTTCTAGTTCTAAATATTTTTGCTCTAGCAGTAAAACCAAATCTATGTCTAAGAACATCAATCACACTATCTGGGGCAATAATAAAGTTATTGTATGTTTGTCTTTCAAGTAAACTAAAGACTTCATTGTCACCACCGTTACCCAATGATGTTAGAGATGTTATAACTGCAATATGTGGATTTATGTTTGCATTTTTATACTCATTTATCATGTATTCAGGTATTTCAGATATAACAATATCTCCTGCTTTAATCTTTTTTAGATTTGAAATATACCCACTGTTTGACTCATGATCTATAGCATAGAAATTTTGTGGAGATATGCTCTTTGGATCATTTTTAAATATAGAATAAATCAATTTTGAAATCATGGTTTTTCCATAAGATCCAGCAATACCAATAAGGGTTATATTTGGAGAAAATTTCAAAAACACAATCTCTTGATATTCTATAGGAATATTTGCTTCTTTTGCCTTTTTTAAGAAAAGAGATTTTGGGTGAATATCTGAGGATAATATAATCAGATCTTTATCTATCAAATCATCAGGGTTTATCTTACCTATCTTTACTGAATCACTATATTTTGGACCCAATTTCTTTATGAAGGATTCGATTTTAGATTTACTCCTTGTATCAAAAATCGTTATATTTGATTTTAGATTTTTAAGGAACTTTATATCAGGAACCATTTCCCCATACAAACCTAAGCCTATTATGGCTATATTCTTATCTTTGAAGTATTCTTTGTAGTTCACCTACCTATTATATCCGTAGATACGGCTTTTTCAATCAATTCTTTAACTTTGATCAATTCTTGAAGTAAAGCTTGGAGCTTGAGCGATTCATCATTTGAACTTGAAGTTAGAGTGACGTAAGTAGATAGTTTTCTCAAAAAGAGATTGTAGAGATCGTTAAAGTATTTTTCTAATATATTTATACTGTCACCACTTACTGGCTCATCTCTAAATGCATAGAATTGTGATGGTCTAGATAATCCCTCAAAATAGATCTGATCATCTGAAAGTATTCCATATAAACTAGGTACCCCTTTTGAATAATAATTCATATTTTTTATTTAATTAATAATTTGATTTTATACTCACATATGTGTCCTTTGTGATAATCACATGATCTAAAATATTTATACCAATGATCTTCCCTACCTTTATGAGTTGTTCTGTGATCTCTATATCTTGAGCACTAGGAGTACAAATACCAGAAGGATGGTTGTGAGCAAGGACTATAGCGCCTGCTGAATACTCTATTGCAGGCCTAAAAACCTCTCTAGGATGAGCTATATTAGCATTTATCGTACCTATAGATATAACCTCGTCATGTATAACCCTATTGTGGCTATTGAGGTATAAACCCCTTAAATGCTCTTTTGGCAGACTTCTCATGTCATGTAGATAATCAAATACATCTTTTGCGTTTCTGATAACCGTAAAACCTAATTTATCTTTATCATTAAACCTTCTACCCATTTCTCCACAAGCTATAATCTGACATGCTTTTATAATGGGTATATTTAAATCGTTTGATAATTTTTCTGGATTCTTTTCTGAAACTATACTCTTTTCACCATATTCCTTTATTATCCTGTGTGACATGGCTAAAATATCCTCTTTTTTACTACCTACGTTTAATAAGACAGCCAAAAGTTCAACAACAGACAGTGCTTCTGGACCCTGTTTAATAAGCTTTTCTCTGGGTTTACTGTTTATTGGCAAATCTCTTATCTTATAGATAAATTCTCCAAATGAACCATCTATAAGAAAATCATTGTCTTTTAATTTATAATCACTTGATATCATTTCTCGATTATACCAATGCGATACAATGATAAACAATATCAAAAACCACTAAAATTTTATCAAGATTTTATTTCGAGTGGATAACTATACTATTTTACTAACTTTTTTAGAGTTTTTATTGAAGTCTTATATGTTTTACCCTTTTTCTCTATAATAAACATAGAATCATTTGGATTTAATTTAGAATTTAGTATCTTCATCCAATCTCCATCTATTCCCCTAACACCATATAGTAATCCTGTTTCTCTCAATTCATTTTCATCTTTCATAACAGCAACAACTACTTTATTTGGTCTATAGGCAGATATGGCCTTTAACATAGATAGGTCACAATCAATAGCTAGAGCTACATTTACTTTTGCTTTATTTATCTTTGCGGATAGAGCTTTTGCAGTTGACCATATACCTCCCTTTACTTCTGGATTCTGACCGAAGTGTACTAGATCATCTCTCTTTGATTCTGTATATTTCATAATTCTTCCCATAGTAGTAGTTGATTCTATAGGATATTCACCATAAGCTGTCTCACCTGACATAGACATAGCACCAGCACCATCAAGTACAGCATTTCCAACATCTGATATTTCTGCTCTTGTAGGTCTAGGATTCTTTATCATACTATCTAGAACTTGAGTAGCTACTATAGAGAACTTACCCAATTTCAAAGCATTTTGAACCATTTTCTTTTGCATAAAAGGAAGTTCCTCTACTGGCACTTCTGCACCAAGATCTCCTCTAGCAACCATCAAACCTTCTGAGAATTTCAATATTTCATTTACATTATCAAATCCCTCTCTATTTTCTATCTTTGATATAACCTTTAGCTTATATTCTGGATATTTATCTGAGATTTTCTTTATTTCAAATATATCTTCTTTTCCTCTAACGAATGAGTGGGTAATAAAATCAACATTATTCTTTGCACAGAAATGTATAAATCCCTTATCCTTTTCTGATAGTGCAGGAAGGTTTATGTGTATATTTGGAATATTTATACTTTTCTTATTTTTCAATAGACCTGAGTTTAACACTTCGCACTTCAGACTATTTGAAGTCTTTTCTATAACCTTAAGTCCAATAGAAGCATCATCGAACAATACAACATGATTTACAGGTACTTCCTTGTGAATATTTGGGTAGCTTGCATATATAACATTATCCCCTTTTACACTAGTGTCACCAGTAATTATCATAATATCACCCTTCTTCAATTCTATAGGATTTGCCAAATCTTTAACTCTTATCTCTGGGCCTTTAGTATCTATGGCTATAGGAATTTTTGTACTTACTTTTCTTATTCTTTCTATAACTTCTATAGATTCCTTCTCTCCTTGATGAGCAGTATTTAACCAAAAAACATCAGCACCAGCTTGAATAAGAGATCTCAAAAACTCTTCTGATGACTTATTATCAGCTATTTTTGCAACAATCTTTGTCTTTCTATTTAAATCTAAAGTGATTTCTGAATTATTCATGTTTAAAATATTAAAATTAATTCGGTTTTTAATAATACTACAAAAAACACATAGCCGCAATATACTTTTGTGTTGTAATTTATAGATATCTAAAGATAATCTAGGTAAAAATTACATATATATAGCAATAGAAGATATGGTTATTTTTTATCTATATCAGTAATTTCATATAAATCCCCGTACCAAGCAAAATAACATGACAAAACAGTAGCTATTATGATGGCCATGAGTCCAAAATCATAAAATATAGTTGAAATTAAATATGTATATTTTAATAAACCCAATTCTGACAATATATAGTTCCAATCATGTATAGAAGAATCACCTCCCAAAAGGGGTAATTCCATCTTTATCGAATCAGAAATATAGACAGCAACATTTAATATACTTTGACCCACCCAAAACAATAAAATTGATCCTGAAAAATATTCTTTTCTAAATAAATAAAAATAGATTACAAAAACTATAGGTACGACAATCTGAAATAAAGAACCCGATAAAACATATATAAACTCCCCAAGAAAACTAAATATTGTATGACCCGCTTCATGAATAATCAGGTCTACTCCATCTAGGATATTCCATTTAGGTAATGCTCTCGGTCCCTCAGCATAGTTTATGAAGTACCAACTGAGTAGTGCTGCAATAAAAAGCTTTATATAGTTTTTATTTGAACGCATATACAAACATTTTAGCAGTAAAATGATTTAAATAAAACAAAAAAATTACTGCGCTGTTTTTAAAACATATGTTATAACCTCTCAAAAAGTGCGCGTACTTGGACTCGAACCAAGGACCCCACCAGTATCAGTGGTGTGCTCTACCAACTGAGCTATACGCGCAATATATTTACACCAAACAAACTCTCAACGCACATAAGTGACTCCTAACCCTACCAAGTCAGCTATACGCGCAATATATTTACACCAAACAAACTCTCAACGCACATAAGTGACT
>CAZLQL010000003.1:0-2237 GCA_964561875.1 uncultured Candidatus Saccharibacteria bacterium | reverse complement strand
CCTAACCCTACCAAGTCAGCTATACGCGCATAATATTGATACCTAATAAAAACCCTAAACGTATAAGTGACTCTTAACCCTACCAAGTCAGCTACAGACAACTCTTAATCAAACCAAACCCAATATACACCTACAAACAAAACACATAGGTGAATATAACAAAAATATGACTAAACGGCAATTAGAAACCGAAAAGCTTTTTTACTCTATTCCAAACAGAGTTATTTGCTTTTGTTGACGCAGAATCTGCAGGTGAAGCTGTCTGACTTATTGGAAGTGATATATAAGTATGATCATTAAATATAATTACCAATTCTGGTTTATCTAATCCTGGTAATTCTATCTGACCATATAGATAAAATACTGTTTCTCCCGCATCTATATTGAAAACAGTATTATATGATTTATTTAATTGTTTATTTAATTTTGAAAATACAACTAAAGGATAAGGATATTTACCAAATATTCTACTATCATTACTTGTTGACCAACCCTCATTACCATCACTACTTATAACTGTGATCGATTGTATGACCTTTTTTGTATCTGATTTTAAATTTAATTTAAATCCCCAATCCTCTTTTTGTCCCAACTGAGAACCTACGCCTGGTGAAAACTTATCCCATATTCCTGCATAATCTTTATCTACACTTTCAAGATATATAGAAGTACCACTGCTTTCAATTTTTTTACCCTTAACTTCATCGGTTTTTTCTTGAGTAATATTTGTAATATTTTGTTGTATAAAACATGAGGTTGTAGAAGCTAGTATAAGCGGATCATCTTTTTTTAGACATATATAGCCATCTGGACATTTTATATCTTCAACTATTTTTTCTTTTGCAAATAAAGAAGCTGGTGAAAATAATGTTGCAAAAACAATAGTAAGTATTAAATAATATTTATTCATAACATATGTATACTACATACCCACACAAACAACAAGGCCACGTGCATAAAGAATCACATGGCCTAAAAAGTTTACTAAACATAGTTGTTATTGGAAATCAAAAAAGAGTGGTGACCAAATGATAGCGATAGTCAGGATACCCAGAACTATCTCACTGACAGTAAGGGTACCCTCCTCCTGCTGTTGTGTAGACTGGCCATAACCATGATGCTCATGCACCCTCAGGACCTGCAATTCTTCAGTCATACTTCCTTTCTAGCCTGAATTCAGGCTTTCTGTATGTACTTATATCATAAACATATAGATATGTAAATGCTATAAAAATATTGTATTTTGCAAAAGAAAAAACCGCACTTTAAGCGGTTCTTTCTATACTGTACTTTATTTTGTTCCATTCATCCGATCAGTGTCTCTATAGAGGACACCGATCTTTGTCTTTTCTCTCGCAGACTGAGTGTTCACTGTAAGGTAGTAGAACAATATCCCTTGTTTGTACAATTAAGTACAAAAATCGACTCGGTAAGATAATCCCTAAGGGATTATCAAGATTCAATTTGAAATAATCCACGAGCAGCTTCCGCTACCCGTGCCTTGTTACGACTTACTCCCTGTCATTGAGCTTACCTTAGGCCGCGACAAGCGCGGACTTCGGGTACTCCCAACTCCCTTGAGTTGACGGGCGGTGAGTACAAGACTTGAGAACGTATTCACCGCAGCATAGCTGATCTGCGATTACTAGCGATTCCGGTTTCATGAGGTCGAGTTGCAGACCTCAATCCAAACTGACGTATCTTTTATAAGGATTTGCTCCACCTTTTATCGGTATTGCGTCCTGTTGTAGATACGATTGTATCACGTGTGCAGCCCAGGGTATCAAAGGGACATGCTGACCTGGCGTCATCCTCACCTTCCTCCCACGACACAACAAACAAGTATGTTGGAGATGTCGAAATATTTTCTCGAATACACGAGGATTTTTTTGGTAAAAAATCCTCTACGTCTTGCGCCGACGCGCTCGACGATGTATTCTCAAAAACATTTCGCCATCTCATACCACAATACTTCCGCACTGTGTCGTGGGCAGTCTCGCCTGACAAATATAACAGACAACGAGGGTTGCGTTCGTTACCCCACTGAAGGGAACAACTCAAGCCACGAACTGACGACGGCCATGCATCACCTGCCTAACTGTCTTGCGACTACTCTAGTTTCCTAAAGTATTCAGCTAGGTTTCAAACCCTGGTAAGGTTCTTCGTTTACCGTCGAATTGAGCCACATGATCCACCGCTTGTGCAAGTCCCCGTCTATTCCTTTGAGTTTTAACCTT
>CAZLQL010000002.1:2992-90293 GCA_964561875.1 uncultured Candidatus Saccharibacteria bacterium | reverse complement strand
AGCTACGCCGACATATTTAAACTAACATTTTCAACAAACTCTGTGGCACAGCTTCACTTCCTAACCAAAACAGCTACGCCGACATATTTATAACCTAATTTCAAAATAAGTTACTATGAGAATATAACAAAAAAAGGCCAGATTGGCCAGTTTTTGTTTTTTTATCGAACCTTTGAATTCATCACATAACAATACCACTTCTATATACCTAAAATGAAATAATATTTAATGAATATATTTAACTAAACCAATTTGAAGTACATAACTAACTATTTCTAAAACTATGAGAAAGAATACGGAACTGACTATACTTTGACCAGTTAATTTAATTATTGAATATAAAGAGACAACCAAACTAATTCCCCAGCCAATTAATACGTAGTCTTCCATATAGACTGGAATCAATTTTGTAATTACTAATATAACAGCAAGAAGTAATGCTCTTAAAAAGAGAGTATTGTCCTCTGGTTCAACAGTATAAAAATACAACACTAGTATAATAAAGAGAATTACAACTTGTATTATTATATTACTCATTTGTACTATCCTTGTTGCGGAGGTCGGAATTGCACCGACAATCTTCAGGTTATGAGCCTGACGAGCTACTGTTGCTCTACCCCGCTATAAACATATATTACCACACACTAAATAAAATGCAATATCAAAAGTTCACAATATGGCTAATACAAAAGCTCTAATCATGTATATGATAGAATTCTTCAAAAACCTTCCTGTAAAGTCCTATCACTCTTTTTGCTTCAATATGATTTAGCTCTACACTTGATCCTTCATGAGCAATTTCATTTCTAACCTTATGGGCTTCCCATGCTTCATTTAAAGTAGAGAAATCTCCTTTTGCTACTCTTTTCAATCTTTCACCGATACTTTCACCTTTATAGCCTAGTTTTACTAACAAATCATCGAGTATAATATCTGCTTCCATAATAGCTTGTCTCCAATCGTTTTGATTTTCAGAAGAAATATGCTTTTTTACCATATCCCATCTTTTTGAAATTTCATTTTCCACCTTAGCATTCTCCTCTTTTGGTTTTGGATAATATATATCTTCTTCTTTTTTTCTAACAATCTTTATACCTTCAACTGCTATTATTATTCCTATAAACAAAAATACTGATACGGGTATAGATAATCCAACTACCGTACCTATAAATGATTTTACAAAACCATATAGGCTGTCTTGATGGTTTAAAATATACTGCCATATAGCAGAAATATAGTATTGGATATCAATACCGGGGATTGTTAATGAAATGTGAGCGTCATCCATATTATTTTTCACCTAAGAAATCCTTTCCTGCTTCAAACAATGCATCCTCATCTCCATGTCTTCCTGTAATCTGTACCCCTAGAGGTAATTTATTACTATCTATATCTACAAAGCCTGACGGTATAGACATTGCTGGTAGACCAGTAAGATTTGCTGTTACTGTAAATATATCCTCTAGATACATAGAAACTGGATCATTATTTTTTTCACCTATTTTAAAAGCTGGGCTTGGTGTCGTAGGTGTTATTATTATATCAACTTTTTCAAATGCTTTTATAAAGTCATTGGTGATAACTTGTCTCAATTTATTTGCTCTATTGTAATATGCATCATAATATCCCGAAGATAGTACATATGTACCCAAGAGTATTCTTCTTCTAGCTTCTTTACCGAAACCTTGTCCTCTTGTTTCAAAATAATCCCCCACTATGTCTTTTCCTTCTTTATGTAGACCGTATTTTACACCATCAAATCTTGCGAGATTGGATGAGACTTCTGCAAAGTTTACTATATAGTATGCAGGAAGTGCATAAGAAGCATTTGGCAAATCTATATCTTTTACTTCAAATCCTAGTTCTTTAAACTTATTTATTGTAAGTTTAAAATTATCCAGAACTTCTTTTTTTATACCACCCATATTCATAAAAAACCCTGGTACACCTATAATTGGTTTATTTTTACCTATTCTCGTCTTTTTATATGTATCACCCTTAATACTTGTACTATCGTGTATATCATTTCCCTTTATTATATTAAAGACTATTTCAACATCTGAGACTGTCTTGCCTATAGGACCTATCTGATCAAATGAAGATACAGCCGACATAAGTCCATACCTAGATATAGAACCATAACTTGGTTTTAGTCCCACAACTCCACAAAATGCAGAAGGTTGTCTTACAGAACCTCCAGTATCAGAACCCAAAGCGACAAGTGAAGTATTGGATGCAACAGAAGCTGCAGAACCTCCTGATGTACCACCAGGCACTCTGTCTAAATCATGAGGGTTTCTTGTGACGCCAAAGGCAGATTTTTCTGTAGAACCGCCTAAGGCAAATTCATCCATATTTGTTCTACCCACAAGAACTGCTCCAGCTTGTTTTAACTTTTCTATTGCAGTTGCATCATAACTAGCATGATAATTTTCCAAAATCTTTGAAGCTGAACTAGCTATCTTACCTTTAACCAAGATATTATCTTTTATTGCGAAAGGTATACCAGTTAGTATTGTGTAATCACCATTCTTAAATCTTTTATCAGCAATACTTGCTTGGTCTAAAACATCATTATATATTTCTAGATAAGCGTGGATTTTATCATCTACTGTCTTTATATTTTCAAGATATGCTTTTGCAAGATCAGTAGCTGAATACTTGCCACTTTTCATACCTTCATGCGCACTTTTAATTGTTAAATTTTTTATATCTATCATATTAGTCTTGAGATATTATCTTTTTAACAGCTATAAAATCACCTTCTCTATCTGGAGATTCTTTTATTATATCTTCCACCATTTCTTCAGATGATGATATAACAGTATCTTCTCTCGAAACATTTGAAACTGCACCGATATTTGATTTTGCATCGATGTCCATATTTATTTTCTTGATTTCATCTACGTACGAGAGAATAGCACCTATATCATTTGCTAATGATTCTTTTTCATCTTCTGTGACCTTTATTCTAGCCAAATCAGCCAATTTCTCTATTTCAGCTTTTGTTATCATAATTTTATAAATGAAGTCTAACAAAAATTGACCTAATTTACCATTTCTAAGAACTGATCTTGATCTAATACAGGTATACCCAATTCTCTAGCTTTATCTAGTTTAGAACCGGCACTTTCACCAGATACAACATAGTTAGTATTCTTTGAAACAGTATTTGAAACTTCACCACCCAATTTTCTAACGATAGACTGAGCTTCATCTCTATCTAGACTAGGCATAGTACCGGTAAAAACAAAAGTTTTTCCTAATATTTTCGAATTTTCAACCTTTTTGATCTTTTCGACCTCAACATGATTTAATATCTTCCTTAATAATTTTCTATTCTCTATATCAGAAAACCATTCATACATCGACTGAGCAACTACAGGGCCCACACCATATATTGATTCTATTTCCTCTTTTTTTGCTTCGATTATACTTTCAATGTTTTTAAAATGATTTGCCACATCATATGCTGTCTCTTCCCCAACTTGATTTATAGACAAAGAAGATATAAGTCTTGCTAAAGATATCTTTTTTGAATTTGATATAGACTCGAGTAAATTATCTACAGATTTCTCTGCAAAGCGTGGTAGTGCCAATAGATCACCCTTTTTTAATGTAAAAATATCATCAAATGTAGATACGAGACCGTTATCAAGTAATTGATCTATAATCTTTGGTCCCAAACCATCTATATTAAAACATTTTTTTGAAACAAAATAATAAAACTTTTTTTTATTTTGTTCAAATGAATCCTTGTATACACACCTCCAAGCTGCTTGTCCTGGAATCCTTTCTATACTTCCATCCCCTCCGCAACCCTGAACATGAGTAGGAAATTTATAAGGTTTAGAATCTTTTGGTCTAAGTTCATGAACAACAGATACAATATCAGGTATAACATCACCAGCTTTTTGCAAAACAACAGTATCACCTATCCTTATATCCAACCTATTTATCTCATCCTCATTATGAAGTGTCGCTCTAGAAACAGTAGACCCAGCTACAGAAACAGGTCTCAAGTGCGCAACAGGTGTAACAACACCAGTTCTTCCAACTTGCAATACTATATCCTCAACAACCGTTGTAACCTGTTCTGCTGGAAACTTAAATGCAATACCCCATCTTGGAGCTTTCCCAGTATACCCCAATAAATCTTGATACTTCTTTTCATTCATTTTTACCACAACTCCATCTGCTAGATAATCCTGTTTATCCATTTTACTTTGCCAATCTTTCCAATATTCAATTACTTCATTTATATCTTTACAATATTTAAAATGTTTATTAACAGCAAAACCTAGTTCTTGGAGGAGTTCGAGCTCTTGTTTTTGACTGTCAGGAAAGTCATTGTATTGAGCAATATCATATATAAAAGCTTTAAGTTTTCGTTCGGCAACGATCTTTGGATCAAGTTGACGTATAGAACCCGCAGCTAGATTTCTAGGATTTGCGTATGGTTCTTCACCGTTTTTGATTTTGTCTTTATTTAGTATTTCTAATTGTTTTTTTGACATCCATATTTCCCCTTCAACTATTATATCTACGGATCTATTTAACTTTAAAGGTACTGATTCTATAGTTCTTACATTTAATGTAACATCTTCACCTATCTTTCCATCACCTCTTGTTGCAGCATTAAAAAGTAAACCGTCTTTATATTCAAGCACAACTTTTAATCCATCAATCTTATGTTCACAAACATAACTTGGTTTTGGATTTTCTATACCAGACTGAATTAAAAATCTTTTTACCCTAAGATCAAACTCATTCATATCTTCAGGCGAAAATGCATCATTAAATGACCATTGTGGAACTTTATGTATAACCTTTTTAAACTCTGGCAAAGGTTCACCAGCTACTCTCTGTGATGGAGAATCTGAAGTTATAAGTTGTGGATACCTTGTTTCTATCTCTACCAATTCATGTTTAAGTGAATCCAAAGCTGATTCAGATATAGTAGTTTTATTTAAAACATGATAATCATAACGATATTTCTCTATCGCCTCCTTCAATTTATTGAGTCTATCTTTAACCTCTTTTATTGTCTCTTTTGACACTCTTTCATCCATACTATAAGAATACCAATATTAGTAAGAAAGTCTAATTGCCCTCTCTACTTTCTTTGCACTAGTCTTTCCACAATCCTGATTATTACTATCCCAACCAGTACTATAACCCCTAGATTGTATTACGGTTGACCATCTATTGTTTGCATATCTCTTTTCTACATAAAGATCGGCACATGAGTTATCATCTGCTCCTTTACCCATTTTTGCTTTAAATGAAAGGGTGTGTAGTAACGGATCTGTACTTGAAATAGACACTGTGCCCCTATCTTCACCACAAGCCATATCAGAATGAAACTCACCAGGGTTTGTATCTTGATCTGCATAAGCAAAACATTCCAGAGCACCATCTGCTGCATATATAGCAAGTGTTGAATCTCTGGCAGAAGCTGATAATTGATATTCTTTTTTACTTATTGTAAGTATAGAAACACCAACAACTAAAACAAGAGAAGAAACTAGCACAGCAAACAAAAGTGTATACCCCCTACTGTATATAATATTTAATCGTTTTTTATTTATCATAATCTTATATTATAAATTTCATCTTGATACGTAACTTCATTTGCCACAGTACCGTTATACCAAAAAACTTTTACTACCATACTAGCTTTATTTGAATTTAATTGATCAGGTATGATATAAAATACTCTATTAAACTGAGTTTTATCTATATTTGATGAATCAGGAGTATAACCTATATTGTCTGTACTACTTTTATATAGAGGACATTCATAATTTGAACTCGTATCGTAACCTGATGGACAAATATCCACTCCTAGAACGTTTGCATCAGATGTGGGATCACCATCAAGTGTATTGATACTGCAAGGATCGTGAGAAGTACATGAAGATAGTCCATATAACCAGTCTATAACATCTCTATTTCTAAGATTATTATCCCTAACATTTTTTGCATACTCTAGTCCATCCTGAGCTAGGAAAGATGCAATCATTTGATCTCTCGCATAACTTGATGCCAATAAACCCTTCTGAGCAATTGTAAGTGGACCTGCAATAGCTATCATAAGTATAGTTATTGCAACAAGTGTTTCTACAATTGTAAAACCAGAATTACTGCTTGAGCAACACAAACCAAATATCCTATTTTTAAAATTTATTTTTTTCATTTTAATCTGTAAGTCTTTGAGATATGCTAGTCTGAACATCGAAATGTGTCTGAACATTTTCTTTTCCTCCAACATAACCTACCAAATGAATCAGTGCATACGACTGTTTCTCTACAAACGAACCTGATGCTGAAACATTTACTGCCAAACTAGCTTTTGAAAACTTAACATCTTTAGATATAACTGGACGAAATGATGAGTTTGAGAGTGAATCCGAACATGCTGTTTGTTCAGCTTTTTCGATGGTACCGTTTGCAAAACGATAAGCATATACAAGATGGCAACTTCCTCCAGAACCATTCGATACTGTATTTGATGAGTAAAATGCAATTATCCAATCCTGTACATCAGCAGAACAACCCAATCTTGATGGTAAAGATGCACCGCTAGCTAAACTAAAATTAGTCTTTGTACAATAATAATTTGTCCCAACTCTTAATTCTCGTGACATTGATTCCAAAGCAAAACTGACGTTATTTATTGCCGTTTTAAGTGATTGGGATTTTTTATTTGCATCAATTATCTTTAGAAGTGCCCCGACTGCCACAACTGAAACAATACTAAATATAGCTAGAGAAACTATTATCTCTATTAGAGTAAAACCTTTTTTGAAAGTACTTTTTTTATTTAAAAATAAAAACATTTTAATCTGATATTTCTATTTGACCTGTTTTTCTTATTTCAATCTTTTTACTACTACCATCTGGTGACAATATCTCTATATAAGCATAAGAATATGTTGTACCCCCATTACCATTTGCAGTAATTATAGCATTTGGATCAGGACGTAGAAACATAACATCCATAGATGTTACAGCAACACAACTAGCCAGATCTGCACCTACACACAATTTGTTTATTTTAAGCCCCCTTTTAACTGAATATTCTGTGATAATTTCTCCAGGCGCAGGACTATCATTGTATACCTTATCAACTGGCAAATTATCAACAAAAAAGGTCATTCTTTTTTTCTCCGTATCATTTAATGTACTAAAATGCATACCGTATCCATATTGAAAACTATTTGAATAACTAGCACTTGCCGTTGGTGCACTTTTAACATTTATACCGTAAGATTGTGAAGTTCTTATTGCCAAAGCTACATCATAAGCAAGATTTGTAAGTATCACACCTTGATTGAAGTTACCGTATTTTGCAAGCAAAACACTAGTCATAAGAGCAAATATTCCTATAGATATAACAAGTTCAACCAGAGTAAAACCTTTTTTATATGATGTTATTTTATTTTTATTAATTAATTGCATTTTATTTAATTAAAGAAATTAATGACGGAATATCGATAATTGTAATGTTTGTAAAAAGAACGATGTACATTCCAAGAATAAGATAAGGTCCAAATGGTACCTCATAACCTTTCTTATACCTCTTAACCACAAAAAGCATCCACGCAACACCAATGAAGGCTCCTATCCAGAACGATAATATTAGACTAGATATAGAAGCAAAAAGTCCCAATGTAAAACCTATACCTAAAACAAGTTTTGCATCACCGAGTCCAAGCCATTTACCTTTAGAAATAACCCATAAAAATACGAAGGGTGAAGCAATAATAGGTCCTGCTAAGATATCGTATATTGGTGGCATCGTAAATGTTAGATCTTTTGATATAAACATATGGATAAAAGCAATAATTGCAAAACTATAAGATAAAGAATCAGGTATGATCTTATGTTTTATATCATAAACAGTTATAACAAGAAGTATACAAGTTATAAGCAAATAAAATATAGTATTTATACTTTCATACACACCGATTGGAGGAAAATATATAAAAATCAAAACAAATATTATTCCTGATATTGTCTCTACTATAGGATATTGCCAAGAAATCTTGGATTTACACTTTTTACATGAACCTCTCTGAAATAAGAAACTAAATACAGGTATAAGTTCGCTCCAAGTAAGTGTTTTGCCACAAGAAAAACACTTTGACCTTCCACCTAGAGTCATACCCGTATTAAACCTCAACGATACAACATTTAAAAAACTTCCAATAAGAGTACCAAGTATAAAAGAAAATACTAAAAATAAAACATTCATTACTTTGGCTTTACACAATAGTAATAATTTGGTGAATCAGAACAATCTAGAGTGAGTTGTGTACCATCAACATCGTCACTAAGTGACTGATTACTTGTCTCCAGTTTTGATCTCAGAACATAGTCAACCACAGGATTGCCTGATCCAGAATAATCATACATAACCTTTGTTATAGGATCTGTAGGAATTGCAGTTATATAATTACCCAATTTAATATTTGAATTTGTTGCACATGTAGTATTTGAATTTGTTAAATCCAAACTTCCAGGGTATGCATTACATCTATCAAAATACAATTCCAAAGCAAGCTGTATCTGAGCTAGATCTGACACCCTTTTGCCGTCACGTGCTTTCATCTTCGACTGACCAATATTTGAAAGTACTACTGCTGTAAGTATCGCAATAATAGCCATAACCACCATAAGCTCTATCAAAGTAAAACCATGTTTAAAAGATATTTTCATATGTATATTTTAACAGATAAATAGATAAAGAGCATCTTTATAATCGAATAAATATAGATATAATATAGAAATGGAAAATCAAAAAATTACTACAGTCTGTATACCTGCTTATAATGATAATGAGACAGTTAAATCAGCCTTAAATGGATTATTGAGCAATCTAAATAAATACAACAGAACCCCAAGAATAATGGTTATAGATGACTGCAGTGAACAGAAATATACCGATAAAAATAGAGAGATAACAAGCGGTTTTATTGATAAATATAAAGGAAAGATTGAGTTTATCGATAGAGAAGACAGAAAAAAATATGCCATAAAAATCTCAAAAGAAAAAAATATACCAGAAGACGTTTGTATATATGCATTTTGTGGAGATAAAAATTCTGCATACACTGTAGGATCTAGTCAGAACTATTTATTAGCAAATACTAAAGGTGAGCTTATAATTTCCATAGATTATGATGTCATTTTTAACCTACTTAAACCAGATGATTCTGAACCTAGTTTTACAATAGAAAATCCCTTTGAAACATGGTTTTTGAATAAAGACCAAAAAGTTCCAGATTTATTTAAACCAATTGAAATTGATATTTTATCGATACATGAAAAAGCACTAGGTAAAAAAGTGTCAGACATATTGTATGAAAAAACTTTTCCGGATTATATTTGTAATAACACTATTTTAGATACATTTATGGGTATATACGGTGACTCACCTATGGAATCAAATACTCCATTGATGTTATTACCCCAAGTATTTAATAAAATAGGAAACATAACGTCAGATGAGTATAAAAATATAAAAAATACTCGAAGAATCGTCTGGTCGACAATGTCAGAGACTATATATCAAGGGATTATGTGTATATGTACCGTTATGGGTATAGATAATAGAAATACCACACCACCATTTATGTCTAATGGTAGAGGTCATGAACTAGTATATGGAACATTGAGATGGAAAGCTTTTGTAGATAAAGTATCTTATTTCTCACCTATAATTATCGGTCATGAAAGACCTAGAGGTTCTAGACCTGTTGGTAATAATAGTGTATATGAACTAACAAAAATGGATAGGGTTATCTCATATATAATTTCAAATATGAGAATAGATAATATTGACCCAATAGCTAATATCAATGAAATAGGTAGAAAACTTATCGATATTACAGATCGGCCTACTAAATTGTTTGAATTATTAATGCAAGACTACTGTTATAAGATACTTAAATCAATCAGCAATTATTCATTACACCTATCAAATACAAATACACAAATAGCAGAAGCATGGAGAAAAGATATGGAAGAACTATCAAAAAGTGTAAACAATCCTGATATTGATAACTTTATGTCTGACATTACAAAAGATCCAAATGAAAATAGGATGGAAATATGTAAAAATTGGTTAAATATGTTCGGTAGACTTTTAATAAACTGGCATAAATTTCAATAGGTATAACAAACAAAAAAAACCACCATAAGGGTGGTTTTTTTGTTTTAACTATCCTAAATCAATTATGAACCACAAACTCCTCCAGATACATCTGCACTCAATGTTGCCTGTGTATATGCTGAAGCGTCTCCTATTTGCTTTGAAACACCTGTACTATCTACACACCATGCAGTCTTAAGATCTTGTTTCAACTGAACAGCAATTGCCCAAGCAGCTTGGTTTGCTGTAGAAGCACAAGCTGTAAATCCTCCAGCAGCTGCTTTTGCTGAAGCAATCTGATTTGCTACTGTATCATTTCTAAATAGTGTTCCTGCTGTACCTGCTCCGACAGCTGGACATGCAACTGCGGCACTAACAGCTCCTGCTGCACACGCTGTAGAAGGATCACTTGAATAACATCCCTGTCCATCATAAACTATTTCTGCTTGCGCTCTTACATTTGCAAGGTTTGCCTTTACTGCTGTATCAGATCCCTTTCCTCTTGCTGTGTTTAGTGATGCAAGAACAACTGATGACAATATACCGATGATTGCTATCACAACTAGCAATTCGATCAATGTAAATCCTCTATTTAAATATTTTTTCATTTTATTTAATTACTATTAATTTAACCTTTAATACTCTTATGTGGACTATTATAACAAAATACCATGGTTAGCATATTTAATAATGTGGATAACTGGTGTAAAACCTACCTATTGAGAAGAAGCAATATTGTATATAGGTATAAGCACCGATGCTAGTAGTACTGCCACACCTCCTCCGAGAAGAACTATCATAAGCGGTTCTATAAGACTCACTAGAGCATCTACTGCAGTTGTTACTTCTCTTGAATAGAAAGTTGCTAGGGTTTTCAATATATTACCCAATTCTCCAGTTTCTTCTCCAACCTTCATCATCTGAATCATAATTCCTGGTATTTGAGTATTGTTTGATAGTGATTCTGATATTGGTTTACCAGCTTTTACTCCTTCTACTGCATCAGATATTATAGCCTTGTATATTACGTTATTTATAACCGAAGATGTTAGTTCTAGTGATCTGATCATAGGTATACCTGCCATAAGCATAGTATTCATATTATCTGACAATCTAGAAAGATACAATTTCTTAAATAATGTGCTCACAAATGGTATTGAGAGTTTAAATCTATCAAAAACTACTCTTCCATCTTTTGTCCTAATGTATCTAATAAGTAGGAATCCGCCTACAATAGCTACTCCAAGCATTATAAATCCATAAGAAACAAAGAAATTACTTATACCTAAAACTATTTTTGTATATATTGGAATTTCCTGTCCTGAATCTACTAGGATTGCACTTATCTTTGGGATAACTGTAGTGAACATAAGTATCATAACTGTTATGAATGTTCCAATAACGAAAGCTGGGTATATAAGAGCCCCTTTTGCTTTTGAAACTAGAGCATATGTTCTATCTAAATAATCAGCTAGATAGTTAAATGTATCATTCAACTTACCTGACTCTTCTCCAGCTTTTACCATGCTAGTATAAAATTCTGTAAATATCTTTGGGTGTTTACTCAAAGCAGCTGATACTGAGCTACCTGCCTGTAAGTCATCTGATATGGTAGCAAGCGATTTACCTAAAAATTTATTTTCTGCTTCTGATGATAGCAATCTAAATATTCTCAAAGCAGATACTTGAGCATCAAACAATGTTGCTAACTGTCTCGATAAGATCACTACATCTTTATTTGAAACTCTATCAAAAAAAGATATATTTTTTGAAAATAATCCATTACCTTCACCACTTTCATGTATTGAAGTTATAACAAGACCTCTTCTTTGTAGTGATGATATTGCAATATCAACATTTACAGCATCTATTGATCCTGACTTCTCTACACCTGTATTGTCTATAGCTTTATATATAAATAACATGATTTTATATCATTCTTTCCAATGTTTTTGGATTAAATGAATTTAAGAATGCATTATCTACTGTTATTTCCCCTGTTCTTACTAGTTCAGCCAAAGAACGATTCATATCTACCATTCCTTCATTTAAACCTGTTTCTATAACCGTATTTATCTCATGTATTCTTTTTTCCCTTATTAGGTTTGCAACAGCACTGTTGTTTATAAGAAGTTCATATGCGGGCACCAAACCTCCGGAAACTCTAGGTATCAATCTTTGAGAAAAGATACCAGTCAAACTTCCTGCAAGCTGTATACGAATCTGATCTTGTTGTGATGGTGGGAATGAGTCTATTATACGATTTATAGTTTGAGCAGCATTGTTTGTATGGAGTGTTGAAAAAATAAGGTGTCCTGTCTCAGCTGCTGTAACTGCAGTAGATATAGTCTGAATATCTCTCATTTCTCCCACAAGACAAACATCTATATCCTCTCTAAACATTGCTGTAAGAGCAGAGTGAAAATCCGGAGCATCAGTACCTATCTCTCTTTGATCTATTATTGATTTCTTTGAATCATAAAGATACTCGATAGGATCTTCGATTGTAAGTATATGCTCACTTCTTGTTTGATTTATTATTTCAATAAGTGAAGCTAGAGTAGTTGTTTTTCCTTGACCTATAGGTCCTACACATAGGAAGAATCCTTGTGGTTTTCTAGTAAAAGATTCAAGTACTGGTGGTAAATGCAATTCTGATAATGTCCTTATACTTTTTGGGATTAAACGTAGAGCAATACACAGTTGTCCCTGTCTATAATACACATTACCTCTGAAGCGCACATTTGTGAGACTGTAAGAAAAATCAGCGCTTCTTTCCTTTTCTAAAATCTGTCTATTTCTCTCACTAAGAAATTCATTTGATATACCCTTCATGTCTGCAGGGGTTAATACCGGCTTCTTTATGAGAGGAATAAGGTTTCCAGAAACTCTAATAGAAGGATTTCTTCCTTCAGAAAGGTGTAGATCAGAAGCCCCTTCATGAACTACAGTTTGTACCAATTCTTCAATCTCTTTTTTATATTCCATAATTTTTATTTATTTTATTTCTTTGAAGACTCATATATTCTTATAACTTCTGATAGTACCTCTGAAGGAATAGATGTAGCTTTTATGATATATCCATCTACATTTAACTTCTTTGCTTTTGCTATATCATCTGGAACACCTTGATTTGTAAGCATTATTATCACAGTCTTTTTTACCAACTCTTCTTTTCTTATTACAGAAAGAAGTTCCAACCCATCCATACCAGGCATAACTAAGTCCATTAAAATAATACTAGGTTCCAAACCTCCTCTTATAATTTTTAATGCTTCTTCAGGACCCAAAGCAGAATTTACTTCGAAACCACTATTTTTAAACTTAAGAGCATACATTTCAATAAGAAATTTATCATCATCTATAAGTAATATGCTTTTTTTATTTTCAGGAGTTTCCATAATATGTAGATATTATACTAGAGTTTATTTACTTCCTCAAAGGGGATAATTTTCTGGAAAGCTTTTATCATCGCATCTTCTTTCATAGTCAACATTCCCTTCTTTCTAAGTATTTTTGATATTTCCAATTCTGTCGGACTCTTAAGGATTACATTTTCAATATCTTTATCCATTTTAAATACTTCTAGAACCGAGGTACGACCTTTTGTACCTCTAGGACATTCTGGTGTTGGGGCTATTTCATAAACTTCATTTGAAAATGGAATATCTTTTCTATATTCTTCTGGCAAATCTTCGAATTGTTTATCAATTATCTTTTTCAAACTTCCCTCTACTGGTACGAGTTTACCCGCTCCAGGACAAAGCAAACCAACAAGTCTCTGCGCAATGGCCATAATAAGAGTAGGTGCAATAAGATAAGGATCTACACCCATATCTATAAGACGCGGTATAACACCTGCAGCATTATTGGTGTGAAGTGTTGAAAACACAAGGTGACCTGTAAGAGCAGCTTGCACCGCAAGTTGAGCCGTTTCTCTATCTCTGATCTCTCCCACCATGATCACATCTGGGTCTTGTCTTAGAGTGGTACGCAATCCTGATGCAAATGTATAACCGATCTCAGGTCTAACTTGAGACTGACTTACCCCTTCCATGTTGTATTCAACAGGATCTTCTAGAGAAAGTACGTTTGTACTCTCTTTATCTACTTCATTTAACATAGAATAAAGGGTTGTAGATTTTCCTGATCCAGTAGGTCCAGTTATAAGTATAAGTCCGTAAGGTCTCTGTATCGCTTCTTTTATATAATCCAAATTCTTTTTGGTTATATACATATCATCTAGTTTTTTTACACCTTTTTCTTGATCCAGAATACGCATCACAACCTTTTCTCCATAATACGCAGGGAAAGTAGATACACGAAAATCTATCTTTCTTCCGTCTATACGAGCAGAAAAACGACCATCTTGAGGTTTTCTCTTTTCATCGAGCTTCATATTTGAAAGCACTTTTATTCTTGCTACTACTGCTTCATGAACTTGCGATGGTAAAACTAGACTAGTATTCAAAACTCCATCAACACGGAAACGTACTCTAACCTTATCGTACATACGTTCTATGTGGACGTCAGATGCATTTCCCTCTGTTGCATACCTAACTATTGTTGCCACAATCTTTACAACAGGCGCATCTTCAATTATAAAAGCTTCAGATTTTGGATCTGTTTTTGCATCTTTTTTATCTACTGTACCCTCTTTATCTACAGATAGAACAGTTTCTAGTTCAGAAAGTGCCTTTGATACTTCACCAGAAATTCCTTTATATGATTCGATTACTTTATTAAAATCATCAACACTGATTATGTATATCTTGTAAGGAATATTTTTCTTTGCGACGATAAAATTTAGCGCATCTCGAGCTTCAATATTGTCTGGATCCACTATTCCAACTTCAAGTGTTCCATCTTTTATACCAATAGGAACAAATTTGTAATGTGCAGCAGATTCTTCTGGTATATAATCCAAAGCTTCAAAAGGTACTGTAGTATCGCCCAAAGACTTTACTGGAATATTTAAAAATTCACCTCTAGCTTTTACTATTTCTTCTGGTTTTATTCCACGTTCAATAAGAACTTGATCCAGGATTTCTCCCTTACCTGTTCTATCTTTTATTTCTTTGATATCACCTTTTGATATCAAATTTTTTGAAAGGAGTATGTCTATAATACTCATAATTTTAGTATTTTATCTCCCTGTTCTAGGGTTAACAGTCGTTTTAGTCTCAACTACAGTTGTACCAACAAAGTTTGCAAAAGGATTCTTTTTACCGATATTTTGTGGGGGTACTTCTACAGTATAATCTATAAGAGTTTTATATACTGGGTCACTAAATATAGAAGTATCGATTCTCAATGACTTTATCTGTGATAGAAGTGTCAATATTTCTGCCCCTTCTTTTGCCGCATCAGCATCTAAACTAGAAGCTGAAAGAGAGTTTATTGAATCACCACTTGGGTTTCCGTTCATGTAAAAGTAAATACCACCAATAAACACTATTGCCACTACGAGAACTATTATTCCATTTTTTGATGATGAATTATTCATATTATTCTTTTAACCAATATGTTTTTATTTCTACTGAAAAATCATACTGTCCATTTGGATTTGATTTTACAGATAATTTAGAAACATCCATTATTCTAAGACTAGATTCAAGGTCATTTAAAAATGATAGGAATGTTTCATAAGTAGTTGTAACATCAAAAGATAGAGTTACTGTACCATAGCTTGATGGTGTACTTGGACTACCACCTCTATTTGCAGGCGCATTTAAAGCCATAGTAGCTTCTGGTGATGTAGTCTTTATACCCTTAAGAAATAGGCCATGCTTTGATGCAATATTATCCTTTACATCAATTATCAATCTCACATTGTCTACTGTGTTTGGTAATAATTTATTTAATCTTTCTCTATCTTCAATAGAAATCGAGCTGTACTTTGCATTTACTTCATCTCTCACTTTTATTAGATTTTCAGAATTCTTTATTGCTTCTTGATATTGATCATTTACAGCTTGAATAGTCTTAAGCTCAGCAAGTTTACTACTTGTGAAGGTAAAATATATACCTCCTGCCAAAATTATTAGTATTACAGCTGTTATATTTTTATTCATACTATTAATTATTATTTAATGCATCAGAAGCATTTGCTGAATTATCCTGTTCTACACTTTCTGACTTAAACTGATCACCATGAACCTTTTCATAGGTAAATAGTTGCGGATCAATGTTTGCAGAAAAATTGAATGCAACATTTCCATTTTGATCTAGAGACATATCAGATAATAAAGGATTTTTTATAACCTTATTTGTACCGAGTTGACTTGATTTACCAAATACATCTGATTGAAAAGCTATACTACTGTATCCCTTTGCAACTCCCTTTAGACTAACTTTTGCCAAAGTTCCACTTTCTCCATTACCAGTTGGGCCATCGTATGAAAGATTATCAAATCTCACACCTTCGATAGTTAAAGCACCTATTATATTGAACACTTCAGAAACTGAAGCGTGTGACTTTACCAGGTTTCTAGTTAAATCTAGTTTTGCACTTGCCTTCTTTAGATCTTCTATTAGTGAAATATTGAAACTTTCTTTATTTCTAGCTAGTGAAATCTTGTATTGTTTTTGTGAATTTATTAGAACACCCTTCCATACAACAGAAAATACTGCACCTGCAACAGAAGCTATAAATACCAACACCCCAATTATCATAAATATACTAGTACCACCAGATGAGTGACTAGGAATAACCTTACTACTACCATCTGTAGTTAAGGGCTTTTTGGGAATAAATGAAGTTTGAAATTTTGTCTCCATATTTAAAAACAGCTATTATCAATATTATACTACACAAAAATACTTGCGTTTAATGAAACTGTGTATATCTTTATCCGTTTTCAGAAAGTTTCCTTAGTGCTATACCTATAGCAACTGAAAATTCAGGTCCAGCCTCTTTAAACTCTTGTTCAAGAAATGCAGGTGACTCCAACCTACCGAATGGATCTGCATATACGATATCGCTCTGAAAACTGATCTTTGCTAGATCTATAAATCCCTTAAGCAAGACCCCTCCCCCTGTAAGAATAACTTTTGAAATATTTTTTGAATATTTTCTTTGATAATTTAACAAGGTAGTATTTGCTTCATAAAATATATAGTCTAGATTTACAGTTATTATTTCTGTTAATTCCTTTTGTTCAGGACCACCCTTTAAACCATGCACTCTTTTTAGATTTTCAGCCTCATTTACACTTATACTCAATGCTTGAGATAAAGCCAAAGTTATATCTTGAGATCCTTTATTTATGATATGCGAAGCTCTTAGAACACCTCTCTCAACAATATATAGTTTTGTAAGTCTTGCACCCATATCAAGTATCATTACTGTCTGTATACCTTGTTCGACAACTGCACGAATTGAACTGAACAATTCTATTTCATAAAATGATGGTACAATGGATGCGCCTTGAGTTATGCTTTGATAGTTTGATAAATATTCATTATGAATTGCCACTATCAATACATCTTGTGTTTGCTGTTTAACAGAGTTTTTTGAATCATCTTTTATTTGTTCATCACTACTTGGCACCACATCTTCTTTTGGAACTGGTGACCAGTCGAGCATTACTTCATTCATTGGAACAGGTATATATTTTCTAGCCTCAAGAGCCACAACTTCTGCCATTTGTTTACCAGGTACACTCGGAAGATTTATAAATGAAATCAAACTAGAAGAGAGTGGTAATGCAACACCCGCATTTAAAGTAGTTGTCTTTGCTTCTCTTAAAATATCTTTTAAAGCCTCTATAATCTTTTCATTACTCAAGCTAGTTGCTCTACCCACCTCAACACCAGCATAAGGACCCAGAGCCAATTCTCCATATGTCTCAAGAACAGCTCTTCCTCTCTTCTTTTTTATTTGTACAACCTTTATAGCAGAAGAACCAATATCAATACCCAAGACACTTTGTTCCTTCTTTGAGAAAGCAGATAAAATATTACTAAGAAAACTCATAACAAATATTATATCATGACATTTATATCAAAAACACATACAAGATTGTTTAAAGTATGTCAGATTTTACTCGATTTCATATTTCCACCAAATGAAATGGAATTAAAGATCAGAAATATTGATATTATTGATTTTTACAAAGAAACAAAACCTGCCAATACACCTCCTTTTGATTTTATACATAGCTTATATTCATACAAACACCCCATAATCACAGAACTTGTCTGGCAAATAAAGTATAAAAAGAATAAGAAAGCTGTAGAGATTGCTTCATATTATTTATATGAGTATTTATTAAAAACCTATAAATCAGGCGCGATCCTGATCCCTATTCCAATATCAAAAAAGAGACGTAAAGAACGTGGATACAACCAGTGTGAAATACTAATAGATCAAATAATAAAAATAGATAAAGAAAAAATATTTAGTAAAAATTACAACATCTTAAAGAGATTAATCCATAAAGATAGGCAAACCTTAAAAAATCGAAATGAAAGAATACAAGAATCGAAAGGCATATTCTCTATTGAAATAGATAATGAAATAAAAGATAAAACAATAGTCATAATAGATGATGTGGTGACTACAGGAAGTACAGCAAAACAGGCTTATGAGGTTTTCATAAAATCTGGATACAAAAATGTAGATGTTTTATCTTTGGCGAGGTAGAATCCTTATTTACTTTATTTAACCTAATTCTACTTATTAAACAAATTACCGAATCCTATAGAAATATTTGATAATAAACTACCGAAATCAAATTTATACATTTCTTTATCTGAAGTGTTTATCGATACAGGAGAATTACTTGAAACAACATTAAATTTAACACTATATGAATCTTTTGAACTGAACCAAACGACATCATAATATCCAGATTTTGCATCTTTAGGAACATTAAAAGTAATTGTATTGTTTGAATTTGAGAAATTAACTAAACCATATGACCCAAAATTAAAATCGCCGACACCGATAGGTATATTATCTGGGTTTGAAATAGTCAAAGTCACCTTTGTGCCTGGTGCACCAGAAACTGGATACATGCTTTTTATTCCTTCAATCTCTATTTTTGATTTATAATTTTGTACAAGACCAATCTTTAAAAATGGATCGCCTATAACTACCAAACCATTTTTTAAAGACAAATCCCCTATTCGCACACCTTCAGACAAAGATTTTAAAAGATTCTTTGCTAAATAACTATTCTGATCCCATAGTGGCACTTCAGCACCCAATCCAGCCAAAGCATTTCCAGAAAATATATAAGCATTCATAGGTGAACCTTTGGTCATGAAGTTACCTATATTACATGAAACACCTATTATAAATTGAGAATTTGGTTTTGTATTTTTTATAAAACTACTTGAGATACATCCTTGTTCATTATTTGAAGCATTCATCCTACATGGCATATGAAAATTTGTTGCACCATGAGCGTTTATTATTGTTATTTCATGACTTTTTGACAGTAAATTTTGGTAATCATTTTGCCATTTTGTTATATCAATATCCTTTGAATCATAATAAGAAGTTATACCGTTTATATAATCAGTTGAGGTTAGATTGTATCGAGCTGGAACATCTGAAAGGTTTATCGATGATTCGCTTGGTATCATTGCATCAGCAATAAACAATTTTTTATCAAACTTCAATTCACCTGTATAAAATCTGTGAAGACGATTGAAATAATCCTGCATTTCTTTTTCATCTTCAGCCTTTATAACAGATATAGATATTTCACTGTTTAATGTATACAGAAAATCTCTTTTCATATTTACTTCATCAATAGACAAATGTCTGTAAGGATCAGCAAAATATACAGACTCCTGAGTCATAGGTACGGGTAGATCAAATCCTATCATTAATAAATACTTTAAATTTGAACTCTTGTATGTATTACGCAATTTTTCCAAAAGCTCACTGCTAGATACGGTTTGTTGTGGTGAATATTCGACAATACTTACGTCTGGATTTGAAAGACGAATACTATCTTCATATCTTTTAATCAAATTCCTAGTATTTTGAGAAACATCATAATTTATATATATCATTGCAACTGAAGACTTTTTTGACTGTGTATTTATCTTTGCACATTCAAAATTCCCTGTTGATGTGTATTTTGAACTTGTACCATTTAGACAAAATTCATATTCACTACTTGGATTTAGATTTGAGACTGTTGTTGTATATATCTTATTTTCAATATTATTTAAAACATTTCCACAAACTGGAGATATATTCTTTACAGCAAAATCAGTTTTTCCATTTTCTTTAACACAATAAACACCTAGACTTAAATAGTCTTTATAATTAAGTTTAGTCATATCTATCTTTATTTGAACACTAGAATCCTCGTGGTTTGATACAAGACTCAACTGCATAGCACCAATATTATTTGTTTGAGCGTTTGCAAAGGTAAATATAGATAGGATTAATAAAAAAATGACAAGGATATATTTAGTAATAAAAAAAGATTCGAGATTAATTTTATTTTGATACATACATATATTATATATCAATTACAAATTTAACACTCGTTTATTATCAGATCTTTATCCTCGATACTAGTGATTGCTAAGCAATGCTCGGTTAGGATTGTTGTTGCGGAGACCTTAGGGATTCGGTCACAGGTCTCGGCTTGCTAGCCTCGCCCGCGACCCCGTCTCGCTCGCCTTCGCTCGCTCCGACTTTCTCATCACTTCGATTTACGAAATGATAATCCACTCGGAAGCCATTTAGGCTTCCTTGTGGATCATTGCGGAGAGCGTCGTGTTAGAACTAAATGCCGACAAGCCCTGTAAGGTCATTTTAGCACTTTTTCAGAATCTTAATCGACGCATCTCGTGCGCTCCAATTACTGCATTATTTGTGTAATCGTCCAGTCATTAAAGTCTTTATATACGGAAGAGAAAGATATATTGAAACAGTTTGAGGAGTTAGTTGAAAACATCACCCTTAATGAAATCGAGGTTAAGGAAAAGATCAAAGCTGATCTTGAGCAGTTTTCAAAGATGCAGAAATTCTTTCTGGGAACCAAGGAAAAAGTTGCCGTACCGAGTGTAGATATTCGAGGATATGCAAAGTATGTACTGAAAGAGGGTTCAAACGAAAAGAAACGAGAATTGCTTGGGTGTTTGAAGAGTAGAATCTTTCTGGCGCAGAAGAAGATTACTCTGGAGAAATAGGGTCAAAAATGATAAAATGGGTTTTATGAAGATCCAAGACAAAGTTATCGTAATAACAGGTGGAAGTCAGGGATTTGGTAAATCTCTCGCTAAGGCATTTAAAGCTGAAAACGCACAAGTTGTCATTTCTAGTCATGAAATTGAACACTTAGAATCTACAGCAAAAGAACTCTCTGTAGATCATTTTCTCGCTGACGTAACTTCACCTGAAGATATTAAAAAGCTGGCAGATTATGTCATTAAGAAATACGACAAATTAGATTGTTGGATAAATAATGCTGGGATCCAAATTGCTCCAAGTTTAGTTGAAGAAGTAGATATTAAGAAACTACATAATTTATTTGATATAAACTTCTTCGGTTATTTCTACGGTTGTCAGGTGGCTTTGGCTCAAATGAAAACCCAAGGAAATGGTGTAATTATAAATATAAACTCAACAGCTGGACTTGATGGTAAGCCGGGCATATCTGCTTATGCTTCGTCTAAATTTGCGATCAAAGGTTTGACTGAATCTATCCGCAAGGAAATTCAAGATACGGATATCAAAGTTTACGGAGTATTCCCTGGTGGTATGCAAACAGATATTTATAAGGAAAAATATCCTGATGATCTCAAGGATTACATGGAAGTTGAAACTGTTGTAGAAAAAGTAATTACGAATCTAAAATCAGAAAGTCCCGAAGTTGATTTGATAATTAAGCGACCAAGTAAATAGTTTATGGAGTCTCAAATAAACACTATTATATTTGACTGCTTTGGGGTTATTTGTGACCCTGTTTTAAATGGGTGGTACAGAGATAATCGACTCAAAAAAGGATTGGTTGATGAAAATTTAAAAAATGTTTTTGAAAAGTTTGATCTAGGTAAATTGTCAGAGAATGATATTGTAGATTATTTCTTGAAGTATGAGGGAGTTAATTTGACCAAGGAAGAAATGAGGGAACAGATTGATTCCTATTTGGGTATTGATAACGGATTAGTAAAAATAATTCAATCACTAAAAAATAAAGGATTTAAAACAGTCCTCCTTTCCAATGCTAACGCTTCATTTTTTGAGAGAAAAATATACCCAACTTATCCTGAGTTTAAAGACTTGTTTGATGAAATAGTTATCTCATCAGAGGTGGGTATGGTAAAACCTTACAAAGATATCTACGAACATACACTCAAAAAAATAAATTCGCAGCCAGGAGAATCTCTTTTTATTGATGATAGTAAAGTGAATGTGGATAGCGCTATTGCTCTTGGTATGCAGGGTTTTATCTACACTAATAGTGATTCTTTTGTTAAATATATTAAAAGTATCGGTATTGACATATCTTAATTAACTAAACAAAAAGCACCGATCGGTGCTTTTTGTTTACCTATTTCAGATAGCATGTCGTGCTACCTGCTAATGGCGGAACCGGAGGGATTCGGTCACAGGTCTCGGCTTGCTAGCCTCGCCCGCGACCCTTACAGGGCCAGTATACCTTTTGGATTGATTACAATCTCAAAAGGTCTTGCGCTTGGGTCCCTCACCCAAGCTCACCCGCCTCCTTCGCCTTCGCTCAGTCCGGCTTTCTCATCACTTCGATTTACGAAATGATAATCCACTCGGAAGCCATTTAGGCTTCCTTGTGGATCATTGCGGAACCGGAGGGATTCGAACCCTCGGAGCCTTTAAAGGGCTCGCCTCTTTAGCAAAGAGGTATGTTAAACCACTCCACCACGGTTCCAACACATAAACATTACCACACCCTCATTCATTTTTCTATATGACTCTGATATATTGTCATAAATGACTATATCTACAAAAATATCAGAAATATCTAGACTAAACCCTTTTCAAAAGAAGGCTCTATCGAAACTTGGTATAAATACTGTACTTGATCTACTTTATCATTTCCCTACTAGATATGGTGATACTTCAGAAACAAAAAGTATTGGTAATCTAATTGCTGGTGAAGATGCTGTTATATTTGGAAAAATATCTGGTCTAAAAACTGGTAAAGGATTTAAAACAAAGATAGCCATGGCAAATGGTTATGTCGAAGATGAAACTGGGGGTATAAAGTGTGTGTGGTTCAATCAACCATATATGGCAAAAATGGTAAATGATGGAAGTATGGTTAGAATACAAGGTAAAGTTTCAAAAAGAAAAAAGGATAATGAGATATATTTTTCAAATCCGAAAATTGAGGTTATGAACAAACTACCTATTGCTGTTGGTGATTCTCTATTTGGTAAAGATGGTGAAGCACATACCCTATACCCTATTTATAAAGAATCAAATGGTATAACCTCAAACTGGATTTATCATAAGATAAATGAAATATTTAAAAGTGACTTACTTTCAAATATCGAAGACCCTATTCCAGAAGATATATTAAAAAAATATAATTTACCAAGTATAAAAACTGCTCTTATCTGGATTCATACTCCTATGAAAAAAGCTGATGCAGAATCAGCAAGAAAAAGATTTGCTTTCGAAGAAATATTTTTTATACAACTTCAAAATGAATACTCTAGAAAAGAGTACAGGAAAAATCCAACCTTTATCATAAAGCCAGGTTATGACCACATAGATCAATTCATAAAAAGATTTCCATTTAAACCAACTGACGCACAAACAAAAGCCACAAATGCCATAATAAATGATTTTGGAAAAGGATATGCAATGTCTCGTTTACTCGAAGGTGATGTAGGTTCAGGAAAGACTGCGGTAGCTGCAACTACTACATATGCCGTAGTTACAACAAAGGCAAGTTTGGAAAAAGATGATCTAGGAAAACCTGATGTAAAAAGTAAGATGAGTCTTCTTGGGCCAGGACGTCTTCAGGTAGCATATATGTGTCCTACAGAAATACTTGCAACTCAGCATTTCGAATCATTTATTCAATATTTCTCATATTTAGGAATTCAAATTGCCCTCATAACTGGAAGTGGTTGTAGAAAATTCCCTTCAAAAGTAAACCCAAAAGGTTGGACTGATATATCTAGGTCACAACTGTTAAAGTGGATAAAAGAGGGTGAAATATCCGTAGTAATAGGAACTCATGCACTTATCCAAAAGACAGTAAAATTTAAAAATCTCGCATATGCAATAATAGATGAACAACATCGTTTCGGCATAAATACAAGAAGAGCACTCATAAAAAGAGATGAAGCAGGTATAACTCGTGCACCACATTTATTATCAATGACAGCAACACCTATTCCCCGAACTCTTGCCCTTACTATATACGGAGATTTGGATCTTACACTTCTTGATGAAGTTCCAAAGGGTCGCCAAGCAATAACTACAGAAATAGTAAAAACAAATGATAGAAAAGATGTGTACGAAAAGATTCGTGAGGAAATAAAGAACGGAAGACAGGCATATGTAATATGCCCTAGAATAGATGAACCTGACCCAGATAAAGAAAAAGTTCTTCAATTAAAATCTGTAAAAGAAGAAGCAAAGAGATTGAAAAAAGATATATTTCCAGAATTTAGTATAGGAATTATGCATAGTAAAATGAAAACTGAGGAAAAGGATAAAGTTATGAAAGATTTTAAAGATGGAAAGATAGATATACTATGTTCTACATCTGTTGTGGAAGTTGGTGTAAATGTACCAAATGCCACAATGATAATAATCGAGGGAGCAGAGAGATTTGGTCTAGCACAATTACATCAGCTTAGAGGTAGAGTTATGCGTTCAACCCACAAACCATACTGTTTTATTTTTACAGAAAAAGAAAGTGAGAAGACATTTGAAAGATTAAGTGCTTTAAAAAATGCAAAAAATGGCTTTGAACTTGCAGAATACGATCTCAAATTTCGTGGTGCCGGTGAGCTATCAGGTAATAAACAATGGGGTGTTTCAGATATAGCTATGGAATCACTAAAAAATATAAAGATGGTTGAACTAGCAAAAGAGGAAGCAAAAAAACTATTTGAAGATGAAAATATATTCAAAAAATATCCTAAATTAAAGGAATTGGTAGAAAAATCACATAGAGAAACTCATTTAGAATAGAAGAACTGTGTCTATACTATCCACACAATCAATACACTATCGTCATACAAAATATAATGATAAAATTATTCTATGAATAAAATCTTTAAAATACTATTTATAATTTTAACCATATCTTTTTTTAACACTGCCCTTGCATCTACTGGCACTATAGATTCTACAAACAAATACGCTTGGGGAGAAAATCTAGGTTGGATAAATTTTGCACCTAGAGATAGTTCAAATAACTATATTGGATTGACTATTACTGACTCAGCAATTACTGGTTATGCATGGAGCTCACTTTATGGCTGGATAAACTTTAGCCCCACAAACTCTGGTCAAGGTGTAACAAATACAACTTCAGGAACACTAGGTGGAAGTGCATGGTCAGAACAAACAGGATGGATAGATATGACGGGAGCTAGTATAAACTCATCTGGTACTTTTACTGGAACAGCTGGTACAGTCGATACTACAGGAGGAAGAATTAGTTTTGATTGTACAAACTGTAATGTAAATACTACATGGAGACCAAGCTCATCTGGATCAGGCTCATCAGGAAGTTCCTCTGGTGGAAGCAATACTAGTGGTGGAAGTGGTTTTATAAGTGACTATACAAATGGAATAGTTAATTATTTCAAAAACACAGACAATAAAGCTCAGGTTGATGAGTCTATACAGAATAAAAACTTCTATACAAAAAACAGTGTTACAGACAAAAATTTAAATGATGGAAATAAAATAGATAATAAATCAGACAACACTAGTGGAGGGTCAAATATCATTTCAGATAAAAACAATAGTACAGAGCAAGGAAAGTTTGGTTATATAAAGACAAATATAAAACAAAATATAGGAAAATATAGTGCACTATTATCATTTATAATCCTTGGAATAATAGCAATAATAATTGTTAAGTAAAATCTAGTTTGACAAACCTACTTATTAGTTATATAAATACTTAGGAAGTTTTTTGAGTTTATAATAAAAACAGTAAGGATGTCACATGAAAACAAATCAAAGGATAGCGATCGCAAGCGCTTGTGGCGCGACTATTGGATATGGTCTGGGTACGACATTCATGTCGGGAGTGTGGCTTATTCTCGCAACCCTTATCGGTGGGGCCTGTGGCTGGATTGTATTCAGTCCCATAACTCTCATTAGTACATTTTTCAGTGTACTCAAAGAGACCTTTAATAACACACATTCTCATATTCGAGAGCTTTGGGAAGAACCTTGGAAAGATATCTTACCGAGAGCCCTAAAACGTTCGCTAGCACCATTTATATGTTGCCAAGCTATTGGTTCAATAGCTTTGCACTGCTTAATAATTATAATGTTTACACGTAGTAAATTACCGGAAAGTCGTGTAAATATAGTCGGAGGTGCTTTCTTAATGTATAGCTTGCTTCTTTATTTGGCAGTTATAGCAATTGGAATCTTATTTTCTTTTAATGATTTATATTCAGTAATCAAATGCAAAGAAAACAGGCGCGCACTTGCCCTAAACTATAGAATAGTAAATGGTTGGGGACCTTTTGATTTCAAGAATCAAATTAGAATACTACTCATTACAAATCCCATATCACTACCCTTCACGGCTATATGGAAAGTAGTGATGGCTATAATTATTGTTTCAAAGTTCACCTGGAAACTATTACACCAAATCCCTATCATCATTCAGCTCATCTGGTTCGTTATTGCAAAAACCTGTTTACTTGCACACAACAACGGGAGATTAGCGAGTCTTGTTGGTGCAAGTGTAGGTACAGTTATCGGTATTAGAACTGGGTATGTGGTAGCTAGTATGATGTCAGGTATGACCATTGGTCTAATGACAAATTTCATTGGTTCTTGTTTTTCTGAAGTATACGTAAAAATGCTTTCCGAAAAACTGAGCGCAAAATTTGCTTGGATGATGTAAAGATGTAAATTTTCTGTGAATTTTCCTCGAAAAAACCACGCCCTTTTGGACGCGGTTTTTCTTTTTTATATACTACGCTCGGTGCGCGTGCCTGGACTCGAACCAGGGACCCTCGAGGTATAAGCTCGATGCTCTAACCAACTGAGCTACACGCGCATATGGGTATATTTTATTTATACCCCTATTTTATATCATGATTGATGTTCAATATCCAGTTTTCGTTTTGGTGTTATACCATGTGAAATAATTATTGATTCATATTCCTCTCTTTCTATAGTTTCCACATCAATCAATCTTTTTGCTATAGCATCAAGTGCATTTTTATATTTTACTATAGTCTCATTTGCTTTAGCCATACCTTCTGACATGATTTTTGATACTTCAGCATCTATATCTGCACTTACTTTTTCTGAATATTCTTTATCTTCTATACCCTTTCCAAACATTGCCCTTCCGCCTGATCCTTCTAGAGCAAGAGCACCTATTTTATCTGACATACCATATTTTGTAACCATGTCTCGTGCGAGTGCAGTTGAAACTTGAAGATCATTTGATGGACCTGTAGTAACATCACCGAACATCATTTTCTCTACAGCATATCCACCCAATGAAACAGCGATATCATCTAAAAACTCATTTTTTGATTGCATCTTTCTATCTTCAATAGGTAAATGGAGAGTATAACCAGCCGCTCTTCCACGAGAGATTATAGATATTTTATGTACTGGATCTGCATATGGAAGAACAGAAGCAACTAATGCGTGACCAGCTTCATGGTATGCAGTTATTTCTTTTTCTTTTTTTGAAAGAAGGTGACTCTTTCTTTCAGGACCGAGCATCACTTTTTCTATTGCTCTTATAAGATCATACTGTGAGACTTTTGTACGATTTTCACGAGCTGCAAGTATTGCCCCTTCATTCATAAGTGAGTATAGATCAGCTCCAGAAAAACCCGGTGTTCTCTCTGCAATAACTCTCAGTGCAACATCTTCTGCCAAAGGCTTTTTTATGGAATGAATCTTCAATATTTCTTCTCTATCATTTCTATCTGGTAGATCTATAGTTACTCTACGGTCAAATCTTCCTGGACGAAGTAGAGCGGGGTCTAGAACATCTGGTCTATTTGTGGCAGCCATAACAATAACCTTTTCATTTGGTTCGAAACCATCCATCTCAACAAGGATTTGGTTTAATGTTTGTTCTCTTTCATCATTTCCTCCTCCAACACCAGTACCTCTTACTCTTCCCACAGCATCTATTTCATCGACAAAGATTATAGATGGTGAAGCTTCTTTTGCCATTTTAAATAAATCCCTAACTCTCGAAGCACCTACTCCCACAAACATCTCTACAAATTCTGAACCTGATATTGAGAAAAATGCTACACCAGCTTCCCCTGCTACGGCACGAGCAAGCAATGTTTTTCCAGTTCCGGGAGCTCCCATGAGCAATATCCCTTTTGGAATTACTGCACCAATTTCTAGAAACTTCTTTGGATTACGCAAAAAATCTACAATTTCTGACAATTCTTGTTTAGCCTCTTTTGCACCCGCCACGTCTTTAAAAGTAACTTTTTGTTTTTTATCATCTGGCAAAGTAATACGTGCTTTTGATTGACCGAAAGAAAAAGCTTGTAATCCCGCACCCTTTACCTGTCTGGTCATAAACCAAACTATAAGCAATAGAAGGAATATTGGCCCAATAAATGGTGCCAATTGTCCTACCCAAAACCAAAATCCACTTGGTCCTTCTACTGTGATTTTTACAGCATTCAATTTTTCTGGAGTAAGTCCATATCTAGTAAGTGTTTCTGTTATAGAAGAATCAGTTTCTTTTTTTGATTTCTTTATGGTGTTGTCTGAATAGTTAACAGTAAGATCATCACCACTTACTGTTATAGAACTAACCTTACCCATACCTATATTGTTTACCAATTCTGATATAGGTATAACTGGAGTACTAGATACACCCTCTACTATTGCAGAATACAATCCACTCAATAAAAACAAAATTATAAGACCGAACATTAACGAGTTTAATATTCCGAATCTTCTAGGTGTTTTACCTTTTTTATTATTACCTTTATTATTGTTATTTTGTGGTGGTTTTATATGTGATGTTTCTTTCATAGAGTGATTATACCCAAAAGTGAAAAATACGCTATACTTTCAATATGAATGAAACGCTTATAGAAAACAAAAAGGCAAAAATGAACTACGACATAGTCGAGGGTTTTGAAGCTGGAATAGAACTCCTAGGTACAGAAGTAAAGAGCTTGCGAAAGAGACAAGGTTCAATACTAGGTTCATATGTGACTATTAGAGGTGGTGAAGCCTTTCTTATGAATAGTGAAATCCCTCCTTTTCAAGAAAAGAATACCTCAGGCGAATATGATCCAAAAAGACATAGAAAACTCTTGTTAAATAAGGCTCAGATTTCACAACTCGCAGGAGTAGAACAAAAGAAGGGATTGACAATAGTGCCTATTTTGATATATAATAAATCAGGAAAAATAAAGGTAGAAATCGCTATTGTCAAAGGAAAAAAGAAATTTGATAAAAGAGAAGATATTAAAAAGAGAGACTCAGATCGCGATATGCGAAGAGAACTTTCTTTATAATTAGACTTTATTTTTCATTTTAGTTGTTTGAAAATTTTAATATGGGGATGAAAGGCCTCGACAGTTGAGGTACTTCATATTGTGCATTGTAGAGCACCGTTAACTCTTTAATCTGACGGAAATCGTAACTGCAAAATCAGTTGCAAAGGCAGTTGTATCTCCTTTTGGAAGTACAAATCTTGCTTTCGCTTTAGCTTAGGCTCGAGCGACGGTCGTCACTCCTTTGTTTAGAGAAGTGGTGGATTGATATAAATTAAACTAGAACTATATTCTCTTCCCTGTTTATAGTTCAAATCTCTTGGGAATCGCTTTTATATATTTTGTTTGCTTTAAAGTATAAAGGTTAAATAGTCTGTCGATAGATAGACGCAAAAGCATTCTATACAATGTAGAATCAGTATAAGATTTCATCTGCACCTGGGTTCAACTCCCAGCATCTCCACAGATTTGACATTTATTACTAGATATGATATCATATTTAATAGCAGCTTTTTTTGGTAAAAATCCAACCAAAGGTTTTAAACATGCAAACCAAAGAAGAAGTTAGGGCTTGGCTTATAGGGCTCAAAAAGATCGCGTCCATTCCAACCCTCCTTCCTGATGTCACTGCTCTCTATCGAGACAATATTGATGATTGGGATCAGTTAGAAACATGGCAGAAGGAAAACCTAATGGAGCTCTATCAAGAGCTTCTGGTTCAAGTCGCAAAAGATTCGCAAGAATTCTGCGATGTAGGGTTTACGGTGGAAGAGCTGCGTAATTTATCAGACGCAACACTTTCTGACCTAGCGGAATATATAACGTTTCTAATTCCCAAAGACGTTCTTCATCGGAGGCTTTGTTCGACCCCTGAGGGTGAAGCTGACCTGAGGAAATGCGTTTACGTAGTTCAGAAAATCACGAGACAAGCTATTGAACGACGCGAAACCTTGGAACGAATCAAAAATCTTGGTCAATAACTCCGCAAGAGGCTCTGCTTATTGTGGAGTTCTCTTTTATACGCAATGTTCCCTACTTTCTATAATCGCCCAGACGATTCAAAAAACCAAGAATAGAGTTGGTTCCAACTTTGCGTGACTATCTCCACAGTAATAAAAAAATACCAGCTTTTGCTGGTGTTTTTTATTACTTCGACAACCTTCTTTATCTACATATTCTAATCTCTCTGTAAATATGAATTCGCAGTGTATTTTTTAATGATGAATTCTTCCTTCGTAATCAATATGGGTTATGCAAAAGTATTGTTTCTTCTGATATCCAAAAACCCTAAAAAGTCCTCTCGGTTCAATTCGAAAATGAAAATAATACTGTTCAGCAATTTTTTCCGCTGATGTATTTTGATTATGTATCATATTAAAACTATCGGTATTCTGCTTTTCTACTGTTGGACCAGTACTATCTCTTGGTAAATTTGAAAATTGAGACCACGTTAATTGCTCAACGTATCTAAGTTTTTTAATAAACTTTTCAGCTTGTTCTCTCGTGAGTTTCCAAAATGAATAATGTTTATCCAGAGAACAGTCGCAGATTAAAAACAAGACTTTGTGTTCAGCGTATCTAAGATCTATCTTGCTAGGCGTAATCATCTCTTCCATGGCCGTATTTACCGATACAAGGGATTATTTATTTAGCAAAGGCGTATAATATTCACCGATAGCTTTGTTACTAATTTCTTTATTCGAAGAATTATAAGCCTCTTTCCAAGGCGTATGCGCGTGAGTAATATCAACCAGACGACTAGCTGAATAGCCACCAAAAGCTTCCCAAACTTTACCTAAAATTTCTTTATCTTCTGGTAACACAGAGCTTTCATCTTTTTCGACGATAATAGGGTTACTACCATATCTCTTCAACTTGTGGTAAACATTTGGGACAACTGGACCGAACTCCCATGCTTCGATAGGATCAACAAAAAGAGGCTTGCCAATTTTTGCAAGAAAATACGCTTGAGCAAGATAAAGTATCTTCTGGAGTTTAAGATTTGTTACTCCCTCTCTTTCTTTGTTGTCGCCGACAACCTGTTGTGATCCTAGATAGATAAAATATTTTGCTACGTCTTCGGCCTTATACAAATTTTTAGATTGTGTAGCCATGTTATGTATATTATACACAACATGAGACGTTTCAACAAACTCAATCATGTATTAAAAAAACCACTAGATAACTAGCGGTCTTTTAATCTCTAATTCACACCGACTATTAAGATAGTAATGATTTTAGATTTCCGGACATTATTGTTTTTATCTGGCTAATAATTTTTACATTATCATCATTTGTTGTTTTCAACTCCGCTGAAGCAAGTGCATATATCAAGAAATCTATGCCCGCCGTCAAATCTTTTCGATCTTTATTCGCGAGTACGATTTTCTCGTAAAATGGGTGATCTACATTCCATTGAATCACAACAACCTTACCTTCCTGATAACAATCATATAGAGCACCTTCTCTTCCCATAGAAAGGGTTTCGAACCTTGCCCCTAAGCCACTTGAAGAAATCCTTGTCTCCTTTGGTACTCGATCACGAGTTTCGTCTTTTTCCGTTTTTTCTTTCTTGTTATTTTTATTTATTTTTGGTGATCGACGTTCAATTATTGCGTCTGGAGTAATGAGTAATTTAGATTTCTTCGCAATAACTGCAGCAGACTCCTCGTGGTTTATTTCTTTTGATTTGTCGGTCACACGACTTTTTACAACGGTTTTTCTAATTGATTCAATCTGGCCACCGATTTCTTGTTTAAGGAAATCGCTTATGGCCTGATTAGGAGATACGCCATCTTTTGTGAAACGAACACCCATCTCATTATCGAGATTTGAAGTGAAAGAAAGCTCGATACGTAATCTATTAAGATCGTTGTGCTTCTTAAAAACATCAAGTGTAACTCCATTAGCGATCTCACGATTATTTCTTAGTATATAGAACCCTTGAGATGAGATATTCATTTTATACTCCTTTTCAAGCTGTTCATTTACACTTGGCAGAAACACAACTCGCACATTAACCTTTTCTTTTCCTTTGTGTGATGGCACCTCATATTCTTCGTCAGAATAAACCTGTGTACCTTCAACATCAAGCATTAGGGGATCAATGCCTTCAACCTTCTTATCATTTACTCTGAACTCAATACCGGCTGCAATGAATTTTCTGTATATACGACCGATTTCTTTTGAAAGAGTAGTCGCAAAAATAGAAACATTTGTGTTTGACAGGCGATCAATTTTGCTCAAGATAACAAGGGTTCCATGATCGCTCTCTACCAATTCTTTAAAGAGAGCAATGTCATCATTGTCTGATTCTTGCAACTCCTTAATAAAATCGTTTGCTTTCACGACTTCATCGAGATCTTGGACACTTGACCAATATCCACCATCTACTTTTCGAGTAATAACCTTAAGTCTTTTCGCCATCGAGATTGAGGCAGTACAAAGACCCATGCCATATTTACCAAGATCAGACATCTCATCTTTTTCTGTTTCTGATCCCAACTTCAAAGCCTCATCAAGAATTTCTTTCGTCATTCCTGATCCATCGTCAGCAATTGTAACGCGGGGCTCTTTTCCGACAATACTAATACCGATCTTAATTCTTCGAGCATCAGCGTCGATAGAATTATCAATAATGTCCTCAACAGCAGCATAGCTGTCATATCCCGTATTACGCAACGAGGAGAGGAGTTTTGCTGCGTTAGGGTGATTTTTTATAAACATAATAATTTTTGCTATTTTCGATATCCAACTAGATACCAAAAACTAATAAACACCCTTGGCGAGGTGTTTTGCAGATAAAATACAATTAGAGATTTGTATTAGTGTCTGTGATCGATATCGACTAGCGATACCAATACTTCACCAAGGACTCTAATAGTCTAAATCCAGCAAAGTTTTATGTCAACTAATATAAAGTGAACAATAAAAATATCACTCACCGTTTTTGTATGTAATTACAGGATAATCTGTTTTTAAAAAAATTACGCGCCAGTACAGAAATGCAATACAAGAATTCAATACCCTTATTGTGACCACTTCAGGACTGGATTATCATGCTGTTGCAAGGACTTTTTGCAAATCAGGGCTAGTTTGATAGTAGTGCCAGAACCGAGAAAGATAGTCTTTTAGGCGGTTCGATGTATTTCGGTATGTGTCCACAGACAAAACAGACCACTCGCAAGAGTGGTTTTGTTTTGACTGATGAAGCTATTTGGGGAGTTGAAAGTCGTAAAATGTCTGTATAAGCACCCTTGATATTCACCAGAGTGTCTTCCACTACAACGTTTTTCTCGCCATTATTTAAAACTATTCTATAAAAGTAAATTATATCAAAAGACTTGAATATTTAAGCAAAAGTAAACACCGCTGGGCTAACCATGCGGTGTGTTAAGGATTTTGGATTTTAGGGTTCACTCGCTGAAAGAAGCAACTTCCCTCATACGCACGACGATGTTTTCACGACCGCCACCCGTATACGAGACCGAGACCGTGAACGAGTCACTGCAGACTTCTTTCACCGTTCCCCAGTATTCTTTGCCACCTTTGAGCACAATGCGAATGCAGTTGCTCGAGCCACTAAGACTGACTGACTTGCCCTCAATTTTCTTAAGGGCGTCCTTCAATTTTTTTTCGAATTTTTTCATGATGTGTTTCTCTCTTGTATTGAGTACAGTAAAGGAATTTAATCCGCATAGCGATTGCCAGCAAGTCAATTATTTCCCTTATTCCGTACTCAACTACACACCTTTCAAAGAACTTACCTTACTTTATGGATATATCATAGTAAAATCTATATGTCAATAGCTACTGTACCGGAAGCTATTAATTTAAATATTGTCTCTAAAAAAAGAAATATTGTCTCCTACGTATAATTCAGCAGATACTTTGTATTTTAAGAATGATGGAATTCCAGTATTAAAAAATCCATCAACAGTAATCGTCTTTTCATCTACATTTATATTTTTTATTACTTCAATAGGGGCTACAGATATGTAACTTTTCTTAAAAAAGAAGAGGTAGGATTTGATGATAGGTAACGATATACATAAAAGAGAAAATATGAGGAAAATAGGACCGAAAATAAACGTGAAAGGTATTGTTAATAGTAGGAATAAGAAAGTCATAGCAATACTAATACCGTATATAAACTTTGAAGCATTTAGCTGTTCTTCTGATGGGGTTATAAGTATGTATTTCTTGGTAACGTAAATTACTGAAGGAATCTTCCATGCATGACGTGGTGAATTCCCTCCTAGGCCAAAAGAAACATTCAGACCTCCTTTTACTATTGGACGTGGTGGTTGTAAATAATTAATTTTATCACCTTGTATTGTTATAAATTGATCCAAATTAGCATCTGCTATGTGAGTAGCAGACTGCAAAGGTGTACCGAAATAATACGATACAACTTTTCTTTTTCTTGCAAAAACTGCGGATTTTGCTCTTATCGAGTCATTATTAGTACTCTGGTTTATAGTATTATCGTCTAAATATCTAATAGAAGTAGGATTATCAAACATAAAAAAAGTTTATCACATAATAAATTATTATCAATTTATCGATAAATAATTTGTAATGTTATTACTTTATAACCACCTCACATTACTTACCTCTATGAACAAACAACTCGCAAGATTTGTTTTGTTTTGACTCATTTTAAAGCTTCTTGAATAACAACTTAAAAATCTTTCTTTGAAATTCAGCAAAAATAGGATTTTCTATGGTGATTGACGTTTTTGTATTGTAATCAATAAAAGCTACTCTATCAGCATAAATAATCTGTGAAATATTGTATTCAAACAAATCAAAATCAGGAGGAATAACTTTGATTTCCCTACCTAATTTTTTACTATGACGTTTCTTGGTCGGTTCATTGGTAATGATAAGGCGTTCAAGTCCTTTTCGATCTCTCACCTCTCGATAGTCCTTTGGTACAAATGTTTTTACATCCAATTCCTTTTGTGAAGAATATCGTAAGTACATTTCACCTTTTTTGAGACGATGAACCACATCAGAAAAGACTTGAGTAATACCCTTTGACCCTTCTACAAAAGTAATTCGTGGCTTTTTATCTCTACTTTCATACATATCCTTTAGATCAAATATCTCTGAAGTAAAATCGGCTTCAAGTTCTTTAAAAATTGTTTCTAAATGTTCTGGCGACTCAGCAACATATTTTTTATATTTCCCAACTGGCATGATGCGTACAAGACCCTTATCAATAAGAAGTGCTAGTGTTTTGTAAACCGTAGGACGATGAATACCTGTTTTACGAACTAATTCAGAAACTGAAGACGAACCAACACCTAAAAGAGCAAGATAGATTTCTTTTTCATGACCCAGAAAACCAATTTTTTCTAATATGTGTTTTGACATATATAATAAGTTGTAATTATTTTATACAACTAATCTACCATATTTACCTATATTTTTCAATAAACTTATACAAATAAGTGTAAACCTATACAAGATTTTATACAAACACAGCAATTTTAAAGATAGTAACATATAGTAGAAACAGAAAGGACATTGAATGAAAAATATACCAAATATGAGACGAATTCGGAATGATATGATCGCCATCGTCAGAAAAGCGATCGCTATCATCCGTACCGAATCGCACAAAACAGTTATCCACGACAAGAGGGCCTACGATGGCATCAAAGAGGATGTGGTCACCAGTGGTGATCTCAAAGCTCAACAGATGTATATCCGGGAACTTCGAAAACGCTTCCCTACTTTCGGTATCATTGCTGAGGAAAAGGAATTGGATATTCCTTGCACTGACAGCAAACACGATATCTGGTTTACTGTCGACCCGGTCGATGGAACCAAATCCTACGCACTCAATACCTCGCAAGGAGTTACCACTATGTTGGGCCTCGTCTGTGATGGCAAAGTGATTGCAACTTACATTGGAGATATCAATACCGAAGAAATCTATGGTTTCGCTAAAGGAACTAGAGATGTGGGGACTCGACTTCGTTTCGGTAAGAGACTTTTACTCAAGCCGGATATAAAGCGACCACTCAAGAAACAATATGTTGTTCTCAAGGATCTACCTACTGCATACCCAGAGATTGTCCAGAGAATGGTAGACCTAACTGATAGCGGTCTCTTCAAGAACGCTGAGGTAGCTGCTGGAAGTATCGGAGCGGTATTTGCCAAGGTCTGGAAGGGTGAAGTTGGAGCAGTGATTGTTAGACCACACTTCGAGACACCTTGGGACCTGATAGCCCCGCTCGGTCTATCGAAACAACTTGGATTGTGCTTCCTGCACGTAGGAGAAACGATCGAGGAATTTGACCCTGTACTCATTCGAAAAATAACTCACGATCCTTACTGCACACTTGTCACCCACCTGCATCACCTGCCAGAAATCAGAACTTGGATAAAAAAGTATGGAAATAAAAACTGAAAATGCTCTTGGTATCGATCTGGGAAGAACCATTGTGCACCGTGTAAACGGTATGCAAGTTCTACTCCCAGATGCAGATCGAGTCATTCGAAGGCTTGTATCAGAGAAATTCGGTGAGAGGGTGCATATCATCTCACGAGTAACTCCTGAACAACAAGTCAGAGCTGAGGCTTGGCTACGCTCGACTCGATTTCTCCAGTCTGTCGGAATCGCCACAGACCACCTCCATTTCTGCGCAGAGCGTCGTGACAAAGCTCCGATCTGTCATCGTCTTGGAATCACTCATTTCATTGACGACCGACCGGAAGTCATGAGTCATATGCCTTTTATTACCCATCGATTACTTTTCCAAGCGAATCAGGAAGATGCTGAAAAATGGCAAGCGGAGCTCTCAAGCACCACTCGAGTCGAAAGCTGGCTCGATATCGAACGTCACATATTAGGATAGTAAAAATTAATTTGCTAGCTCGGCCCCACGGAACACAAACGTTCTGTGGGGTTATTTTTTATACTCAAAATTCAATACACTTTATTTCTTATTTAACCACACCTTCTACCTCACATTACTTACCTCTATATAGTCTGTCTGATCAAAGTTTATAAATATTTTTACTGTTTTATATGACGCAGTTTTTTGCTGTCCATAGAGTCTGATTTTATTTAACCCTGGCACAGTTATCATAAAAGGATCAGATCTTGTTGTATGCATTTGTTTCCCATCTTTAAATGCAACCAGTGGCCAATAAATATCCTCATTTGTAGACCATGTACTTTCTCCATCTGTTATTCTTATATTATATATTTTTCTGTCTGATGGAGTATTGATATTAAGATCCCAAACCCAGTCATTTGAATTGCCGTTATATGATCCAGAAGAATATGAATTTGCGGAAGCCTTGTCTTCATCCACAGATACCCTTGAAGCATCCGCACTAGAATCTCCACCTTTTGGAATAAAACCATTTAATGCTTTTACATATTTAGAACTTGAATTGTCTGTGTTTGCAGGTGTGTTTTGTGTATTAGGATTAGGATTAGAATTAGTATTGGTATTAGTGTTTGTATTGGTATTTATAATAGGTATAGTTGTTTGTACTGGATTTAGGTTTTGTAATCCAGTGTCAGGCGCTGGCATAGATTCTACAGCCTTTGGCACTTGACCAACTGGTATATTTACCTGATTGTTCTTATCAACTGTTGTTTCAATTGGTTTATTTTCAATAGGTTTAACATCATCAGAATTTGATACACCTTTATATTTAACAAAACTTCCTTGTGCCTCTATCCAAGCACCAGAATCAACAAAGTTTATATGATTGGTTATAAATCTAATCTCAACCATTCCTTTGTTTAAATAACTTATAAATTCTTCAAATGTCAGAGGTTTTGCTCCATTATATTTTCCTGGGAAATACCTTCCAGATTCTATATCAGCTTTTGTAACAACATAAGATCCACTATATTTTGTATTATCTTGAGAAACCATAAATACCCTTTTTAATTTATTAGGAATAATAGCAGGTATACCTATATCATTCGATGGAACAACTACATCTATATTTATTATCGGACTATTTCCATCATGAAGATTCCACTTCATAGTAACAGTCTGCTTTTCTTTATCTATATCTATAGTAGCCCAACCTTTTAATGATTCATCTTTATTTATGGCATTAAATACATTGTCATGATCAAGCACAGCGATAAAGTTCGCATCTTTATTTTCCTTGATTGCTTCTTTTGTATAAGTATCCTTATTTTTTGATATTCTATCTCTTTTCTTAGACAATGAATCATAATATATTTTACCTTGTGCTTGTGAATTTGTCTGAACATGATCAACTACCGAATCAATAATACTTAGAGAATGCCTGTCATAATTTATCCCTTTTGAAAAATACTTAACCTCACTGTTTATCAAAGAATATTCAGTATCACCAGCATTTATTCCTGTACCCACCCCATCTCCATATAACCTCAATCCAGTAAATGTAATTGGGGCCATACTAATTACCGTCATACCTTTATGATATGCAGTAAAATTTGATACGACATTATATGGATTTGTAGTTTCAATATCTGACGATCCTATATTTATAAGCATGAGTGATGAAGCATCATGACCAGATTCTGCATATGAGGTATTGTTTTCAAACTTCATTATTCCATTTGTAAAGCCTTTATAATTTGTTAATTGATAAGGCATTCCTGGAATATTTGGGAAGCTATATTGATTTGAATTATTAATCGATGGTACAGCTCCATTAACATCATAAGGATGATAAACAACATATACACCAAATCTAAACAATCCATCTGCGATATTGTTTGTAATCTCTGGGACCATAGATGCATGCCAAAATGCTACACCACCGTATCCTAGATCAAGCTTTTTCAAACCGAATCCCCACCATCTTTTATCATCATGTTCACCCGTACCACCTCCCAACCCCACAACTAGATTTGAATCTATTATGCCTGACTCTAGTCCCTCTTCTGTTGTTATACCCGAGCCTTCTGCTCCTACAACTACATTGTTTTTTATATCACCGTAACTATTATGACTTACTATACCCCATTTTGGTGAAGCAATAGGTGTGTCTATTACTGATATTCTAGAATCCACAGTCCCATCGCCATATATCTTTCCATTTTTTATGACTGCTTTATACTTTATCCAACCAGTTTTTACCCAATTATTATTTGAATCAAGTATTTCAACATCGTTATTGCTACCTATGCGTGTTTTGTATGGAGCAAATCCTGTCGCCTCTGCAGTGGGTGCAGGCATTTCACCAACAGGATTGTATAGAAACCACCAACGTCCGTTTGATGAAGCGACTATATCATGTGATGTTGGCCACACCACCGACTCCATCTGATCTCCCAAAGGATCTTTTCCTGTGGATATATATACTGACAGAGGTGTGTTATTTACAAACCTTCTTGAGAGATTTTTATAGTAAAATATATTTTCGTCACGTGAACCATAAACAATACTTCCCTCAATAACAAACTTCTTTTGAAGATGATGTGCATGTATCGGATATCTTCCTATCTGATTATCTCCAGGAATATATGTATCACCTACTTTCTTTACACTCACTGTGGCGCTAGTAGTTGTTCTACCTAGATCTATCACTGCAATATTTTTTATTGATACTAATGTATCACCAAGAAACATCATATGACCTCTATCACCCTTACTATCACTTTGAAATGTAACATTCCTTGTTGCCAAGATTGCAAACTTCCCAACACCTCCAACTATTGAATTATTTAATGTTATCTGATTTCCTTGAACAGAGGATATATTTAATATTTGTTGTTTTAGACTCGCCTTATTTAATTTTGCTGATTCATAAACTATTATCGAATCACCAGATTTCCAACCTGAAGCATTTTCTACTGTAATAGAATTACTATTTGCTGAAACTATCTTTGAATATTCTTTTATATCTTTGCCATATATATCAACCCTACCACCTATCGATACCAAACCAATAGTCATTTGAAAAGGATCAATATTCTTATCGATTTCACCTGAAAATGTAATCTTATGACTTACGCTACTACTTGGTTTGTCTTCATAAGTTCCTGATGGATATAGTACGATTGTCCCGATTTTTAGATTTGTATTTTTATTTTGATCAAAACTCAGTTTACCTTTTATTGCTATTCCTTTTATTAAAACATTGTTATCAATATCATAATTTATACTTATTCCTTCAGGTATAAGTACTATAGTTGATTGATCGAAAGTATAACCAGAAAATACATCGCTCCAATTACCACTAGATTTTGCAGCAACAGTAGCGATATTTGCATAATCAGGCACATAATCTTTTCTTATTTTATTGTATTCGGAACTTTTAAGTTGGGCCATATCATCATGTTGCACAACTTCTATATATGATATTTTTCCATTACTAGCACCACTTAGTGCTGTATATGCACTAGACAATCCAACTCTTGAAATTAGATTTGATAAAAACGAAGGTTGATAAGAGTCTTTAAACGTAATACTCATACCTTCATGAACCATCGCCTTATGATTTATCCCAGAAATATTTATACCACCTATCTTAAAAATAGTAATAAATACAAAAACAATAATTAAAAATAATACTGGGATCAGAACTCGATCGTTACTTTTATTCATTTATTAAATTTTAACACACAATCAAAATATAAACTTATATAGTTATTGTTTTCTATACATATTTTCCAAAAAAAGGAATTTTGGCTAGAAATGTTTCTCTCATTTTATTTGATAGACCAAAATACTGTCCTGCATCTATTGAAGCAAAAAATAGTAATATGGTTGCATATATTATATGTTCATCAACTATGAATGCATGTGGGTTTGGATAAGGGAAACCGAGTGGTATGTAATAAAGAATCATTAGCAAAGCACCAAGAGGAGCTGAGAGTCTTACTCCGACTCCGAGTATTAGTGATATTCCCAAAAGTGTAAGTCCCCACTCATTTACAAAATCAACTATAGGTAAAATACTCGACCCTTGCAAAAAAGCATAGAAGCCAGTGAGCATTTTTGCACCTTTCAAATACCCTACAGATGACCATGTAGGATCGATGACTTTTGTAATACCTGCGTAAAACATCATAAACCCTGTAGTAAGTCTTAATAAAAGCAGAAAAAAACTTTGTGATTTTGTCATATTTTTTTATTAGTCTAATACCTATATATTATAACTCCATTATAGAAAAATAGTGCAAATGATAAGCCTTATATGTGTATAAATATGGTATCCTTATATACATGGAAGAAGAAAAGAGATACACACTATATGCAAACAATAGTGAGGCTTGGGAATCTATCCTGCAAGATTGTAAAAAATCTGAAAAAAGTATAGATCTTGAACAGTTTATATTTATAAAAGATGAATTTGGGCAAAAGCTCATAGATATTTGTAGCGAAAGAGCAAAAGCAGGAGTTAGAGTGAGATTTCTTTGGGATGCTGGTGGAAGTTTCTCTTTTTCTGGATCTAGTATTGCAGATGAATTGAAAGAAAAAGGAATAGAGCTTATGTTTTGGAAAACACTTATTCCAAATTATTTCAAAATCCCAGACTATAGATCATGGTTTCTTAGAAATCATAGAAGAACTATAGTTATTGATAAAAAAATTGGTTATACAGGAAGTATATGTATAGAAAGTAAATTAAAAAACTGGAGAGACACAAACGTGAGGTTGGAAGGTCTAGTAGTAAAAGAAATGTCTCAAGCTTTCAATAGAATGTGGATGAGATCGAGACATCAGACTCCACTACCTCCATACATGGACCCAAAGGATCCGGAATTCAACTATATTACAAACAATCCAACACCTGGTCGAAGATATATGTATTCCGCCCTACTTGAAGCTATAAGAAATGCCAGATCTTACATATATATAACAACACCATACTTTGTACCACCAGCTAGACTAGCAAGAGTTATAAAATTGGCAGCACATAGAAAAGTAGACGTTAGGATACTAATGCCAGAAAAATCAGATCATGTTGCCGTAGATCTTGGTGCAAGATCATTCTTTGACACACTACTTAGATCTGGAGTTAGAATATTCCTATATTCTGGCAATATGATACATACAAAATCTATAGTGATAGATGGAAAATGGTCTAGTGTAGGTAGTCTAAATATGGATAATGCTAGTTTACTATATAACTTTGAAGCAAATATAGTTACAAGTAATGGAAAATTTGCAGAAGAGATAGTTTCCCACTTTGTAAATGATATTAAAGATTCAAGTGAAATAAAGCTTGTGGAATGGAGAAATCGATTCTTTCTTGAAAAGATAGTTGAAATACTTATTATTCTGATAAGAAAATTTCTTTAGATAAAGACCTTGTTTATATACTTCCTTATATATAATAAATTACAGTTATATAAGGTTATAATAAACATTGCCTAAATCTATCATATATGCTATAAATAAGGCTCAAATAAGACTCAAATTGACCCCTAGAGTAAAAATAAATTTTCAAATAAAAGCACCTGAACTAAGGGTAATAACCACAGATGGAGAAAATCTGGGTGTTATTACACTTTCTAAAGCTCTTGAAGAAGCAAAACTAAGAAATCTCGATCTTATTGAAATATCCCCTACTGCCACCCCACCAGTTGCAAAAATCATGGATTATGGTAAATTTCAATATGACGAAAAGAAGAAGCAGAAGGTAGCAAAATCCCGCTCTGTTACGTCAGATCTCAAAAATATACAGGTAAAAATAGGTACTGGAGAGCACGATCTAGAGCTTAAGGCCAAGAAGGCTTCTGAATGGCTAAAAGAAGGCAATAGAGTGAAGATAGATCTATTTCTCGTTGGAAGATCAAAGTACATGGACCAAAATTTTCTAAAGGAACGTATGGAGCGAATATTGAAGCTCATAACGGTCGAGTACAAAATATCTAGCGAACCTACAAAGAGTCTAAAGGGCTTAACAGCAATAATTGAGAAAAAATAGCTTTTCTATTTAATAAAAATATCATGAAATCAAATAAATCATATTTAAAGAGACTGAAGATAACAAAGAATGGAAAGATTCTGTCTAGAAGAGCTGGACAAAACCACTTCAATTCAAAAGAGAGCAGACGTTCACAACTAAAGAAAAAGAACTCTATGGTTCCTTTCCATATGACAGCAAAGGAGAAGAGTCGTTTTCTAGTAAATGCATAAATTTAATTTAATAAAAGAAATACAATGGCAAGAGTAAAAAAGGGTGTAAATGCACTAAAAACAAGAAGAAATATACTAAGACAGGTAAAGGGTTACCGTTTCCGTAGAAGCAAGACAGAGAGAGCTGCTTATGAAGCTATTTCACATGCAGGTACATACGCTTTTGCTCACAGAAGAGACAAAAAGGGTGACTACAGAAAACTATGGAATGTTCGTATAAATGCTGCACTTAGAGCTATAGATCCAAAATATTCATACAGCAAGTTTATAGGTGGTCTAAAGAAAAATAATATTGCACTAGATAGAAAATCTCTTTCAAATCTAGCAAATATTGCTCCAAAGGCTTTTGAAGTAATAGCAAGAAAGGTAGCTTAGTTAACTTTATAATAGCTAGTCCAATAAATACGGTTTGTCTATCTCTGGGCAAACCGTATTTATATTTAATTCATCCTTTATTCTCTGACTTAGGAAAGTTGCACTTTTGTACTCCCCCATTACAACGAATACCTTTTTCAATGTATCACTCGCTTGAGATACCAATTCCACCAAATGATCGCTATCTTTGTGTGACGAATAACCTAGTATAGATTCTATTTTTGCTTTTACCTTTACAGTCTCCCTATGTATTTGAATCTTTTTATCTCCATCGAGCAAATGTCTTCCTATAGTTCCCAATGTCTGGTACCCGACGAGTAAAATAGTACTATTTGGATCTGGTAAATATATTTCTTCATGTCTTATTACCCTACCTCCAACCGACATTCCAGATCCTGCTATTATAATCTTTGGACCCGGAACTCTTTCTAGTGCTTTAGAATCTTCTGAACTATGTGTATAGGTTAATCCTTTAAAAGAAAAAATATCATCACCACTCTTTATCTGCTCTTTTGTCTTCTCATTGAAAAGATCTTCCCCGTCTTTATATACTTCAGTAATCTTTGTTGCTAGAGGTGAATCTATATAAACCGGTATTGGGGGTAAAACTTTATTTTCAAATAAATTATTCATTTCATATATAAGCACTTGAGTTCTTTCTAGTGAAAAAGCGGGTATGACAAGTGTGCCCTTTTTTCTTATTATATCCTCTATTATTCTTTGCAATTTCTCTATTCTTTCACTTTTTGGTTCATGGTTTCTATCTCCATAAACACTTTCCATAACTATATAATCTATACCTTGTATAGATTCAGTATCTCTAAGTAACGGACTTGGTGAATTACCCAAATCTCCTGTAAACATTACTTTCCTATTTTCACCATTATCATTTTTATATGTAAACTCTATCATCGATGAACCCAGTATATGACCAGCGTCTTTTAGATAGACTGAGAAACCTTCAAATTGTGTTTCTGTATGATAATCTATAGTTTTCCATAGAGAAAATGAGCGTCTCATGTCATCTTCATTGTACATAGGTGGCAAACCATCCTCTTGTGCTGCTTTTTGCAAAAGCATAACGGCATCTTCCAATATAAGTTTAGCTAGTTCTAAAGTCTGTGGAGTAGAGTATATAACACCCTCAAATCCTTCTTTTATAAGTCTTGGAATCCTACCGACATGGTCAAGGTGCGCATGGGTAACAAATAATATATCTATATCTTTTGGATCATAACCAAAAGGTAGTCTATTGTCACCCATTGCTTCTTTTTCACCTTGGATAAGACCACAATCCACCAAAATCTTTTGATCACCTAATTCAAATAAGAAGTTTGCACCAGTTACACTACCCACTCCACTATGAAATGTGATCTTTTGACTCATTGTTTTTTAAATAGTTTTATTAAAAATAAAGTTATAAATGCGCCTAGAGTATCGTCTATTATGTCTTTTATAGTGTCTACATAGTAAGCAATAGTACCTACTGGAGCTCCAGCTATTCCATAAAAAGTTTCTATACCTTCCCACAAAAGTCCAGCAAGTATAGTAAATATAATGACCTTAACATATATATCTTTATCCAGTACGTTTTTATTTAATGTTTTAAAAAACCAAAATACAGATAGAGATATGCCTATTCCACCTAAGATATGCATCATAACATCGTACCACCATGTTGTAGTATAAAATGCATAAGTAAAACCAATTATATGAAGTACGTAAACCAGTAATAGAACAAGGATTGCGGGAAGAAATATTTTATTCATTTCATATATTATACACAAAAATAAAAACACCTGCCTTATATTAAGCAGATGATTTTATTAGGCTACTGGAGTATTAGACCTAGTAAAACTAGGTGGGTGTCCTCAGACTATACACCAAGGTGTATGCCAATTCGAACTCCCAAAATATAAGTTAAGGATTAATACTCCCGTAACCTATTGTTATTATAAAACTTAAAAAAAAGAAAACAATATCTGAGGTGGATAAACTGTTTATTCTTTTTTACCGTCCATATCTACATCATATAATATCCTCTCACTTACATGTCTATAATCTATTATTTCCTTTTCATTAAACCAATGTTTTATCTCATTTTGAGCTTCTTTTACAGAACTTGAAGCGTGTACGATGTTTCTTACAGCCCTCTCTCCATCATCTGCAAGTTTATATGAATCAAGAACAAAATCGCCTCTTATAGTTCCAACATCTGACATCAAAGGCTCAGTACTTCCAACCAATTTTCTCACTATAGAAACAGAATGTGCACCTTCTAAAACAATTGCTATTATAGGTCCACTTGTTAAATACTTTTTTAATTTAGAAAGAATAATTTCTGTAACTTTTAATGGATCATTTTTTAATGGATGAACTAAACCCTTATCCTCATAAGCTTTTATATTTTTCTCACCAGTTATTCTTCTCCATTCTGGATCTAGAGTATAATGCTGTTCTATCAAACTATCGTTTGCAACCATCATTTTCATTGCAACTATCTTTAATCCCACTTTTTCAAAGCGACCTACAACCTCACCCACTAGCGATCTCTGTATTCCATCTGGTTTTATGATTACAAGTGTTCTTTCTTTCATTTTTATAATGTTAATATTTCTGGTTCACTCTTTGTTATTACTACCGTATGCTCAAAATGCGCACTGACTTTTCCATCTTGTGTTCTATATGTATAACCATCATCATCTAAAGTTAAATTTCTATCACCAAGATTGAACATCGGCTCTATAGCCAAAACCATTCCAGGTACGAGCTTGTCACCTGTATTTGGTTCACCGTAGTTTGGAACCATGGGTTCTTCATGCACTCCATAACCTACACCGTGTCCACATAGTTCTTCCACTATCCCATAACCACCCATAATACCGATTTTCTCTATAGCAGAACTTATATCGCCAACCTTTTTACCACCCTTTCCGGCCTTTATACCTGCCATAAGAGCCTTTTTTGTTATCTCCATCAATTCCATACACTCTTCACTTACATTACCTACAGGTACGGTTACAGCCATATCTGTAACCATTCCTTTATGAGTCATGGCAAAGTCTAAACTCACAATATCACCTTCCTTCAATATTCTTGGGTTTTCATTTGGTATACCATGCACTATTTCATCATTTACCGATATACATATCGAAGCTGGATAAGGTCTCTTTGAACCACTTGGTCTAAAATTTAATAGTGAAGGAATATCTCCACCCTCGATTATCATTCTGGTTGTTTCATCATTTAAAAAGGAAGTTGAAACACCTGGAATAACTAACTTTACTATATTTCTCATTATTTCAGCATGTCTCTTTCCTCCTTCTCTCAATATGGCTATTTCCTCTTTTGTCTTTATCTTAATCATTATTTTTATTTATCTAAACCTGTTTTTGATTTTATTTCCTCAAATATATCCTCTATAGATTTATTACCATTTATATGAACATAGTTATAGAAACTATCATTTTTATAATACTCGAGAGCTGGAACAACATCTTTGTAATAAAAATCTAATCTAGCATTTATATCATCTATATTGTCATCAATTCTTTTTCTTGATAAAAGCCTTTTTGTTGCTTGTTCCCTATCTATATCAATATGAATAACATTGGGCTTTTCAATAGAATAAAATTTAAATACCGAATCCATCACTAAAGCTTCTGGATAAGTTCTAGGTGCACCGTCTATTATAAGATGTGATTTATCATCAAACTTTTTTATAAGTGTGTGTGACCAAATATGACAAGCTAGAAATGCAGGTTGTATACCTCCTTTATCATAAATATTTTTTGAAAGTATTTGAGTTTGACTATTACCGTTTATAAATTCCCTAAATTCATGACCTGTTTCAATATTTAGGACACTTTCACCCTTACCTTCAAAATATTTTAATAAATTATTTATCTGAGTACCTTTTCCGCAACCAGATATTCCTGTAAATATAAATGATTTCTGTGGCATTTTCATATGCCTATATTATATCCATAATTAGATAAAAACCTAGTTATGATATTTTAGTACTGTCTCATGCTTGCTTGAGCGTCGATTTTCTTCAATAGATCTAGAACTACAGAAACAACGATAAGTAATGCTGTACCCCCAATAGCTAGAGATTGATTACCACTAAATCCTTGCATTATAACTGGTAATACAGCTACAAAACCTAGAAATACAGCGCCGACTAGAGTTATACGAGTTACTATCTTTCCTAGATATATCTGTGTAGATTCTCCTGGACGTACTCCTGGAATAAAGGCCCCACCCTTCTGTAGATTTTCTGATATCATCTTTGGATCAAATGTCACTGCAGTATAGAAGTAGGTAAATACAAACACTAATAGGAAATAAAGTATTCCATGGACCCAAGCATCGTTTAGGAAAACTGAAACTTTTGTAGCAATTTCAGCTATCTGAGTATTTGATACTTTTGATAGGAAGTTAGAGATTATTTGTGGGAATAGAAGTATTGATAGAGCAAATATTATAGGAATAACTCCTGCTTGATTTAATCTTAGTGGAAGATATGTTGAAACTCCACCATACACTTTATTTCCTCTAACTTGCTTTGCATAAGTAACTGAAACAGGTCTTTCTGCTTCTGTAACAACAACAACTGCCAATATAACTAGAATAGATATAACAGCAAATACTAGATAAAGTGGTATTTGTGTAGAATCAAATCCTGCAAAGAATTGCATTATCTGTGTTGGTAGAACTGCAATAATACCTGCAAATATTATAAGTGAAACTCCGTTTCCTATACCGAATTCTGATACCAATTCACCCAACCACATTAGAAATAGTGATCCTGCAGTTATAACAAATACGTTTACAATCATTTCCATAGGAGTTATAGATGCTGAAACTACTCCCTGAGTTTTAAGTAATGAAAGAAAAGCAAAACCTTGAAGTGCAGCCAATGGTACTGCAAGTAATCTTGAGTAATTTGAAAGTTTCTGTCTACCAGCATCCCCTTCCTCTTGCATCATAGCTTTCATTCTTGGGAACATCATTGTAAACAGCTGGATAATAATAGAACCTGTAATGTATGGTCCTACTCCAAGCATAACTATAGAAAGTCTAGATATACCTCCACCAGAAAATATGTCTAATAGACCGAAAAATTGATTCCCAGCCAATAATCTTTCTAGATTTGCGACATCTATTCCAGGTATAGGAATTGTTGATATCAATCTAAATACTACCAATGCTCCTAAAGTAAAAGCTATACGCTTTCTCATCATTGGATCTTTGAGAACTGTAGAAATCTTTTGTATGAATGAATTCATGTTTTATTTACCGAAACTTCCACCCGCTTTCTCTATTTTTGCTTTTGCACTCTCTGAAATTATACAGTCAGTGAATGTAAGTTTCTTTGTTATTTCACCTGTTGCTAAAATCTTTACACTAGGAATTTTACCATTAAATGTAGAAATTACACCTGCTTCAACCATAGTCTTTGGAGATACTATATCTGAAGCCTTAAACTTTGAATCTATAATAGATAGATTTACTGGAACTACATCTTTTTCTATAGATTTATTTGAGTTAACACCACGACCACGAAGCTTTGGAATTCTCTTTATAAAATCTCTTAGTTCTGGACGACGCTTGTTACCTGCTCTTGCTGTCTGACCTTTTCCACCACGACCAGATGTCTTTCCACGTTTTCCACCACGACCAACTATCATGGTCTTCTTGTTTTTATCTTTTGGTATAAGTGTATGTATCTGCATGGTATTTTAATTAAATTTTTATTTCTTTTCAGGTGACTTTGTCATTTTTGTAACAGAGTTCTTTGAAAGAAGTGATAGGGCTTTTATTGTAGCTTTTGCAATGTTTAGTTTATTTTTACTACCTGACAAAAGCTTCACACAAATATCCTTAACACCTCCTAGCTCAACAACATTTCTAGCTGAGCTTCCTGCTACAACTCCTCTTCCTTTTGCGGGCATCATCATAACAACTGCACTTGAGTATTTTGCTTGTATAGCATGAGGAATAGTCATGTTTGAAGAAAGTGGAATCCTTATCATATTTTTCTTTGCATCACGAGTAGCTTTGTCTATAGCCATTGAAGTATCTCCTGATTTACCTAGACCAACACCAACTCTACCCTTTCTATCTCCAGAAACTACTGCTACTGAAAATGTAAATCTTCTTCCTCCAGAAACAACACGAGTCACACGTCTTATGTTTATGATCTTTGTATCAAATTCTGGTTTTATTCTTTCTTTTTGCTCACGAGGTGGTCTGCTTCCATCTCTCTTTGGGCCACGAGATCTTCTATCAAATGATCTTGCATCAGTTGGATTAGCAGAAGGAGCAACTGGAGCATTTCCTACTACTTTTATTTCTGTATTTGGTTGTTTTATTTCTTGTTCCATTTTTATTTAAAATATTAGACCACCTTCTCTAGCTCCATCTGCTACAGATTTTATCTTTCCAGTATACAGATATCCACCACGATCAAAAACTACTTTTGTAATTTTATTTGCTTTTGCTTTTTTTGCAATCTCTGTACCCACTTCAAAGGCTTTTTCTGCGGGTGTCTTTGATTTTGCATCCTTTGATGAGAATGAAACTAGTGTATGTCCTTTTGTATCATCTATTATTTGTGCAGATATGTATTTATGAGACTTGAATACAGATAGACGTGGACGTTCTGTTGTACCAGAAAGTATTGCACGAATTCTCTTGTGTCTTCTAGCTATCTTTAATTGTTTTTGTTTACTTGTATTCATATATTTTCAAATACTATGCAGCTTTCTTACCTTGCTTACGTCTTATAACTTCCTTCTCATATCTTATACCCTTACCCTTATATGGTTCAGGTTTCTTCATTGCTCTTATCTTTGCAGCAAACTGACCCACCATTTCACAATCTATTCCTGATGTTGTAACGATGTTTTTTTCTGCTGTAACCTTTAGACCATCAGGTATAGTAACCTTTATTGGGTGTGAAAAACCTAGTGCTAGGTGCAATTCTTTTCCTTTAACTTCAGATTTGAAACCAATTCCTTCTATTATAAGTTTCTTTTCATATGCTTTATTTACACCTGACATCATATTCTTTATATGAGAAGCATAAGTACCAAGTAAGGCTTTTGTTTGTATAGAGTTATTTGCTGGAGTAAGAAGTATTTCATTATTCTCAATCTTGATATTTACATCAGGACGTAGATCTTTCTTTATTTCTCCAAGTGGTCCTTTTGCTGTAAACACACCACCAGTATATGTAACTTGTATCTTTTCAGGAATTGCTATAGGTTTTTTTGCTAGACGTGACATGTTTTTTATATTACCAGATCTTAAATAATGCTTCCCCTCCGACCTTTCTTGTCTTTGCATCGATATCTATAAGTATTCCTTCTGGTGTAGAAAAGACAGTGTTTCCGTAACCACTCTTAAATATTCTTATATCTTTTGCCTTTTGGTATATTCTTCTTGATGGTTTTGATATACGAGAAACATCACTTACACGAGGCATATCACCTATGTATGAAAGTCCTATCTCAAGTGTCTTATCGATCTTCTTTCCTTTAGCTTCAACACTTGAAACATATCCTGCCTTTAGTAAGACATGAGCTATTGATTCCTTTAGAGCAGAATAAGGTATTGAAATACTTGCCTTACCTGCTTTATTGGCATTCTTTATTGAAATTATTAAATTTGCGATTGGGTCTGTTACCATGATGATTTCTTTATTCCTGGAATAACACCTTCATTTGCGAACTCTCTGAAACAAATACGGCAAAGATCGAAATCTCTCATATATCCATTTTTTCTGCCACATCTGAAGCAACGACGAACAACCCTTGATTTGAACTTTGGGGCTTTCTTTGCTCTTGCTTTTACTGATGTCTTTGCCATTTTTATTTTATAAACAATTTTATAAACAAACGAGGATTGGTTAGCTTGACCTTGCGGTATGGGCTTCCAATCACTATGCTTTTTAGGGCCTGTATACTTATTTCGAACGTCTCAATATACTAGCAGAGTGGCTCAAATAAGGCAAGTTAATATCTATTGACTTGTTAATATATGCATGATATCTTATGGGCGTATGAAAATGTTCTTCTTGTTGTCTGTATTTGTCGGAACACTTTTCTTCTCTACTGGTTGCAAGCGCGACTGGTCCGAGCATGAAAAGATCCAAACTGATTTCATCAGCAGTGGAGGAATTGATAGTTCGAAGGTAAATATCGTACCAATTACTGTTACTGGAGTGGTTATTACCAACGTCCAAGTGAGGAGCGGGCTATACAATGTGGTTTTCAAGGACCTAAATAACCATTCCCGCGAAAGTCTGTGGTCAGCACTAAGTGCAAAACCACAGGTAATCGGATCAGAAATCGAGGCGGAGCAGATTGGATTGAAAAGCAATCCATTCGGTATCTCCACCTACACCTACTTTATCAAGGAAAAGTGAGAGGTTAAGGAAGAAATTTAACAAAACACCGCATGGTTCGTCCAGCGGTTGTTTTTTTATTAAAATAATTTTTATTAAATAGATTTATTTAACCCCAACCTTCTTAAATGGAAAACCTAGGTATTCTAGAAAAGCTATTGTGTCTTCTTCTTTCTTAGAAGAAACAACAAAGCTTATTCCCATTCCGAATACATCTTTCAAATCTTCGTCTGAAGTTTCAGCAAATATTGTATGTTCCTTTATTCCTAGATTGTAGTTTCCCATTTCATCTACTGCTGTTCTAGATATACCACGGAAGTCCTTTGTACGAGGAAGGGCGATATTTATAAGACGATCTACAAAATCACACATTCTCTTTCCTCTTAGGGTTATTTGATATCCAACAGGATCTCCTTGTCTAACTTTAAATGTTGCAATAGATTTCTTTGCACCTCTTAGAGCTGGCTTTTGTCCAGTTATCTTTGCAAGACGGTCTGCAATAAGTTCCATCTTCTTTTTATCCTTAAGTGAACCTATACCTGAAGATATTACAACTTTTACTAGTCTTGGTGCTTGCATCTTATTTTTAAATTCAAGCTTACCCTTTAGATTTTCAAAAGAGTTTTTGTTTAATTCGTATGTATTTTTTACTGTTTCTTTTTTCATGTTTTTATTTCTACCTTACAATATCTTATTTCTTCTTTCCTTTCTTATATTCTGACTCTAGTGCAACATTTGAAATGTGAATTGGCATTGAAACTTCTACTGTTTGACCCTTCTGTCCTTTCTGTCTTGGCTTCTGGTGCTTTTTGACCATGTTTAAACCAGATACTATAAGTTTATTTTCTTTAGGAAGCATTTTCAAAACTTTTCCAGTTTTACCCTTATCTTTTCCTACAAGCACTATTACATTGTTGTCTTTCTTGATATTCATATAATTTTTATACTATTTCTGGTGCACGTGAAGCAATAGTTTGGAAACCTTGTTCGGCTATTTCGCGTGGTATAGGACCGAATATACGTCCTGCAACAGGTTCCTTCTTACCCTTTTCAACTATAACAACTGCATTTTCATCAAACTTTATGTATGAACCATCCTTTCTTCTAAATGGTTGAACTTGTCTTACAACAACTGCTTGTAGAACATCCTTCTTCTTTATTGTTTTTCTAGGTTCTGCTTTTTGTACAGAAAGTACAACTAGATCGCCTATTGTTGCATATCTCTTCTTTGAGCTTCCTAGCACCTTGAATATACGGCCTATTTTTGCTCCGCAATTGTCTGTTATTCTTACTATTGAACGTGGCTGTATCATGGAAGTTTATTTAAATTATTATGCTGAAATTTTGAAAGACTTATGTCTTGATATAGGTCTGCATGACTCTATAACAACCTTATCACCTATCTTCTTTGTATTACCAGCATCATGAACCTTATATCTCTTTCTAAGCTTCATATACTTTTGGTATTTAGGATCTTTAACAAATCTTTCTACTAGTACAACAACTGTATCTTTCATTTTATCAGATACAACAACCCCAGAAAGTTTCTGTCTCTTTGGTGCTGATATATTGTTTTGTGTTGTTTTTGTTTCCATTTTGTTTATAATCCTTTATTTCTTTGACTCTGCTTTCCTTCTTAGGGTAAGTTCAGTCATTATTCTAGCTATATCTTTTCTAAGAGTAGCTGACAACTTTACGTTCTTTGTCTTGCTTCCTGTAGAACCGAAGCGGAAATCACGTATTGAAGCTCTCTTTTCATTGATTAGCTTGTTTAGATCTTCTATTGTTTTATTCTTATACTCTTTCATATGTTTATACTATATTAAGTTACGATTTACAACTTTTGTCTTTACAGAGATCTTTGTACCAGCCTTTCTCAATGCTTCTGCCGCAACTACATCTGTAACTCCATCTACTTCAAAAAGTATTCTTCCAGCTCTAACTTCCGCAACAAATCCTACTGGATCACCCTTTCCTTTTCCTAGTTTTACTTCAGGTGGCTTCTGTGTGTATGGTCTATCTGGGAAAATTCTAACCCAAACCTTTCCAGACTTTGTAGCATAACGTGCCATAACTTTTCTTGCTGCTTCAATTTCATTTGAAGTCAATCTTCCAAATTCAAGTGCTTTCAAACCAAAAGATCCGAATGCTAGTTTTGTACCACGTGTCTCAACAGCAACTGCAAGCTTTTTTGCATTCTTGCGTCCTGTATGCCACTTTCTGAATTTTACTTTTTTAGGAAAAAACATGATATTTAAATAAATTATGATCTGTTATTAACAGCCTCTCTCTCACGTGCTGTCTTTAGATCTCTTTCGAATATCTGACCTTTATATATCCAAACCTTTATACCTATTCCACCATATGTCATATTTGCTTTTTCACGAGCAAAGTCAATATCTGCTCTCAAAGTCTGAAGTGGAATACGTCCTCTCTTCAAGTCTTCTGTACGAGCCATATCTGCTCCACCAAGACGACCACCTAGTTTTATCTTTACTCCTTGAACTTCTCTATTTGCCATTACCTTTTCGATAGTTTGCTTCAACACTCTTCTGAAAGGAAGTCTCTTCTCTAGTCCTTCAGCAACCATCATAGCAACTATAGCTGCATTTGCTTCTGGATTTCTAACTTCTTCTATATCAAGCTTCAATTCTTGTCCTTGTAGATCTACCTTATTCTTTTTTAGTATTGAAAGTATTTTTTCTCTAAGTTTTACAACACCATCACCACTTCTTCCTATTATCATTCCAGGACGTGAAGTTCTGATTATAACCTTAAGTGATTTTTGATTTCTTTCTATTTGAACATCTGATAGATAAAATGTTCTAAGCTCTTTTGTAAGAAACTGTCTTATAAGTAAATCTGCTTTTAGTGAATCTCTATAGTCTTTGTTCTGTCTAAACCAACGACTTTTCCAATCGCGTATTACTCCTAGTCTATGTGAATATGGGTGGACTGATTTTGACATGTTATTTTTGTTCTTTTTTAACCTTTACTTCTTTTTTATCTTCTACCTTTGAAGCAACTTTTACTTTAGGTGCTTTTTCTGGCTTAGGAGCCAATGTTATATTTACATGGCTTGTTCTCTTATTTATTCTATATGCCATACCACGAGCTCTTGGCATATTTCTTTTCAATATAAAACCTGAGTCTATTCTTATATCCTTTACTATCAAACCTTCTTTATCCATATTAAAATTATTTTTTGCATTTGAAACTGCAGAAGCAAGTAGAGCATATAGTGGATCTCCTGCCTTCTTATTTATATGTGCCAATGTATCTAAAGCAATAGTAACTGGTTTACCCTTTATTAGATTTGCCACGCCTCTCATTTTACGTGGTGATTGTCTGTAGTTTTTTAGTGAAGCGTTGATCATGGCTTTTATTTAAATTATTTTTTTGCTGGTGAAGCAACAGCTTCCTTAGCAGCTTTTGCAGCATTAACCTCAGCTTCCTTAGCTTTCATTTCAAGTTCCTTCTGCATCTTTCCTCCGTGTCTTATAAATTTCTTTGTAGGAGAAAATTCACCAAGGCGGTGTCCTACCATTTCCTCGGTGACTAGAACTTCTATATGTTGCTTTCCATTGTATACACCAAAAATAAAACCGACCATTTCAGGAGCAATCTGGCTTCTTCTATACCATGTCTTAATAACCCCAGTCTCTATTGGCTTTTTACCTGCTATTTTCTTTAGCAGTCTTTCTTCGATATATGGTCCTTTTTTTAGTGATCGTGACATGTTTTATTTTTGTTTGAAGTCTTCAAATACTAGCAAATCATTGATTAAAGTCAAGAAATATAAGCTTTTTTTGATATTATATCTGATCATTTGCTGACTTTTTTCCAACCTTTCTTCTTGAAACAATGAACACATTTGAATATTTCTTTGGTGTTCTTGTCTTCTGACCCTTTCCTGCTGGTTTACCCCAACGAGTTTTTAGTCTACGTAGACCTCGACCTGTTCTCTGTTCTCCTCCTCCGTATGGGTGATCCACAGGGTTCTGAGCAGATCCTCTAACTGTTGGACGTATACCCAACCAGCGTGAACGTCCAGCTTTTCCTATATTAACTAGACGAGATTCTTCATTTGATACAGTACCAACACTTGCCCAAGCAGTTTCATGAACTTTTCTAACTTCTGTTGAAGGAAGTTTGATATGTGTATATCCAGCATCGTTTGCAATAACCTGAGCAAATGTTCCAGCTGATCTTACCAATTTTGAACCTCCATTTGGCTTAACTTCTATATTGTAAACAAATGTTCCAACTGGAATCTTCTTTAGAGGTAATCTATTTCCTGTTTCTACTAGAGCATTCTCAGATACCATGAATGTATTACCGACCTTCATTGTCTTTGGTACAAGTATGTATCTTCTTTCTCCGTCAGCGTATTGAACTAGAGCAATATAGCCTGTTCTAAATGGATCATACTCAATAGTCTTTATAGTAGCTTTCATATCCTTCTTATTGTAGAAGAAGTCTATTTCTCTATATAGTTTCTTATGTCCACCTCCTTGGTGTCTTACTGTGATACGACCTTGGCTATTTCTTCCAACGTCTCTCTTCATACCTTTTGTAAGAGGTTTATAAGGTTCAGATGTAGTCAAATACTTCTTGAAAGGAAGTGTTGTCATGTGACGTCTTGATGGTGTTGTTGGGTGATAGTGTTTCATATATTTATTATAAATTTATTTATGCAATTTCTATCTTATCTCCCTTCTTTAAATAGACTAGAGCTTTCTTTATAGATGATTGAACACCATGTTTTCCTCTAACAAAAACTGCCTTGGCTGGAAGATGAATAGTTCTAACCTTTATAGGTGTAACTTTATACATATTCTTTATTGCCTTAGAAATAGATTCCTTTGTAGCATCTTTCTTTACTTCGAAAGTGTAAATATTGCTTGATTCTATTGCTAAACCTGATTTCTCAGTTATTCTAGGTCTTATGATTACATCACTTTGAATTGTTGTTCCTTTATTTACTCTTTCTGCTACAGCCTTAACAACTGGCTTTTTTGTAGTCTTTGTAACCTTTGCTATTTTTGAAGCAGGCTTTTTTGTCTCAACCTTACTTTCAGTATTCTTTTTTATTCCGAATAAAGCCATATATTTTATTTATTAAAAGTTTTTAGACTATCCTTTGGATTAACAATAACCAGATACTTGTGGTTAAGGATAGAAACTGGATTTATATTTCTAAATTCTTCTATAGAAATATTTCCGAAGTTACCAAAACTCTTTGAAACATTATCTGATTTTTTATCCATAGCTATTATGGCTACATTTTTTGGTTTAGTTGTAAACTTTTCAAAACCTTTTATTTTTCCAAATGACTCAACAGTAACCTTTGCGTCTTTTGTTTTTGGCTTTTCAAAAGATATTGAATCTATAAATAGCAATTCACCGTCTTTAAATTTCTTTGAGAGAATAGTGTACAAAGCCTTTGCTTTAGTCTTCTTATTTATCTTTCTATCATAATTCTTATCATTTCTTGGACCATGAGCGATACCTCCACCTACCCATATAGGAGATCTTGTAGATCCGTGACGAGCACGACCAGTACCTTTCTGTTGCCATGGCTTCTTACCTCCTCCACTTACCTCACCACGAGTCTTTGTATGAGCAATAGGATCACGACTAGATGACATCATAGAAACAACCACTCCATGAACTAGGTTTGAGTTCCATGGTAGACCAAATACTTCTGTTGGTAGACTTATCTTTCCAACTTCTTCTCCTCTTTGATTATGTATTTTTGTTTCCATTTTTGTTTCCATTGTTTTGTCTTTCTATCATTTTTATCCGATTATTTCAACCAGTGTTCCTCTTTTACCAGGAATTGCACCAGAGATATAAAGAATATTTGTATTTTGATCTACGTGTAATACTTTCAAATTCTTTATTGTAACTCTATCACTACCCATTCTTCCTGCCATTCTCATTTTCTTTGGAACCTTATTTCTAAGACCTCCTCCGATAGATCCTGGCTCTCTCTCTGAGTGCTTCTGACCGTGTGTACGAGGACCTCCACCGAAACCATGTCTCTTAACTACTCCTTGGAAGCCTTTTCCCTTTGAAATTGCACTAACTTCTATAGAATCACCCTCTTTGAATTGTGCTAAGTCTATCTTATCTCCAACCTTATGATTTACTTCATTAACTCTAAATTCTCTAAGAGAAGCAAAAGCACCTAGATCTTTCATATGTCCCTTAAGAGCCTTATTTAGTCTTTCTACCTTTTTTGCTCCACTTGCAACTTGTACAGCATTGTAACCATCAGACTCGTTTGTCTTAACTTGTGTTACAACTATAGGACTAGCTTCAACTAGAGTTGTTGGTTGAACAACACCATCTTTGTCGAATATCTGAGTCATATTTAGCTTTCGTCCAAGAATAAATTTCATTGCAGTATTAATTAATATAATGATTACATCATTTTTACATCTATGTTTACACCCCCAGGTAGACTAAGGTTTGTAAGTGCTTCGATGATCTTCTGATTTGGATTTATTATGTCTATAAGTCTCTTGTGTACTCTCATTTCGAACTGTTCACGAGTATTTTTGTATACGAATGCAGCTCTGTTTACTGTATATTTCTTTATTTCTGTTGGGAGTGGTATAGGACCATAGAACTTCATATCATATCTGATAGCAGTATCCATAATCTGCTTCAAAGAAGCATCAAGAATCTTGTGCTCATAAGCACGTACACGTATGCGTAGTCTTGCTCCATCACCTTCTACTGGTGCCTTTATAGCTTTTGCTCGTGTTACTTTCTTTTTTACTTCTTTTGTAGCAGTAGTCATGAGATTGTATTATGCAACTATCTTTGTTATAACTCCAGCACCTACTGTCTTACCTCCTTCACGAATAGCAAATCTTTGCTTATCTTCTAGGGCAACTGGTGAAACAAGCTTAACCTTAAATGTAACTGTATCTCCTGGCATAACCATTTCTACTCCAGTAGCTAGTGTTACTTCTCCTGTTACGTCTGTTGTTCTGATATAGAACTGAGGCTTATATCCTGTGAAGAATGGTGTATGTCTTCCTCCTTCCTCTTTCTTTAGGATGTATACTTCTGATTCGAATTCTGTATGAGGCTTAACTGATCCTGTCTTTGCAAGAACCATACCACGAGTAACATCATCCTTTGATGTACCTCTTAGTAGAAGTCCAGCATTGTCTCCGGCAATACCTTCTTTTAGAGACTTATTGAACATTTCTATACCTGTGATAGTTGTCTTTGAAGTATCTCTGAAACCTATAACTTCAACTTCTTCTCCAACTTTTATCACACCTCTTTCAATACGTCCTGTTACTACAGTTCCACGACCTTCTATTGAGAAGATGTCTTCTATAGGCATTAGGAATGGCTTATCAACTTCACGAACTGGGTTTGGTATATATGTATCAAGAGCGTTCATAAGTTCCTTGATCTTTGCTACCCACTCTGGATCACCTTCAAGAGCCTTTAGGGCTGAACCACGTATAACTGGAGCATTTTTTCCATCAAAACCGTTCTTTGTAAGAAGTTCACGCACTTCTTCATCAACTAGGTCTATAAGGTCCTTTTCTGGAACCATATCACACTTGTTTAGGAAAACTACAACTCTTGGAACACCAACCTGCTTTGCTAGAAGGATATGCTCTCTTGTTTGTGGCATAACTCCATCTTGTGCTGAAACTACTAGAATAGCACCGTCCATCTGAGCGGCACCTGTAATCATGTTCTTTATGTAGTCTGCGTGTCCTGGTGCATCTATGTGAGCATAGTGACGAGCTGCTGACTCATATTCTACGTGAGCTAGAGAAATAGTAACGATCTTTGAAGCATCTCTTACTGTACCTCCCTTTGCAATATCAGCATAAGCCTTGTTTTGAGCAAGACCATCCTTAGCTTGAACAGCCAAAATTGATGTAGTAAGAGTAGTCTTACCATGGTCAACGTGACCGATTGTACCAACGTTTACATGAAGCTTTGTACGATTGAATTCTGCCATATGATTTTAGTGCTTTAGTCCTTTTTCAATCGGGCGTGAATGCCAGTTGAAGCAAGACTAAAGATAAATTGTTAATTAATAAGTAATGAACGCAAAGAAAAATGCGTACTGGCTATAGTAGCACAGTACACATTTTAAAGTCAAATATATATGTTAGTACTAGAAACCTAATATCAATTTAGCAAAACCGAACACAGAAGCAACTAAACTATCGCGAAGATTTCTAGTTGCTAGAATATTATTATCATCGTCACTTGTTGCCAGGGTATATGTAATACCAATATTTCTAAAATCATAAGTAGTATTACTTTCAGTATTTGTATTTGGTGTAGCTAATACTGGTTCTGGTAAACCATTTTTTGAATTAAATCCATACTTTAGACGAGATATCTTAAATGAAACAGCTCCACCATTTACTGGTCTAAGCATAACTCCAAGATAAGAGAATTTTCTTGAAGAATTTGCTGGTATCACATAAGATTCAGCTGTGTCACCAGATAAAATTTGAGGATTAGGTGTAGCGAATTTTAATCCCACAATTGAATTAATTGGTGTTGAAGATGTTGATAGTGCTATATTTGGATTCTTACTTATAAACACATCTTTATTAGATAGATTATCTACATTAAATTCAATATTGATAGAAGCTAAATTAGGACGAGAAGTTCCATTATCTATTGATTCTGCTTTTGCACTTACATTAGATACAGCAACCTTACCCACAAATGTCGTGGTGCTAGATGTTGATATCTGCTCAGTCACCTTTGCTGCTACACCATCAGAGTCAACGGCATATATTGTTGAGTTGGCAGCATTCAATCTAACATACACTTTTGTATTATCTGGTGTGTTTGACTTAACATCTCCATATACAGCTAAAGTATATGTAGTATCTCTACTTAAAATTTTATCGATATTTGAGAATTTAGGATTTGAACTTATAGAATCAGCGGGTACAATTTTGTCTCCAGATTTTATGTATAGATTATTAAATATATCCGCAGGTAATCTCCCTGAAACTGGTATATTAAAAGATATAGACTTTAAGGTAGATGTCTTATTCATATCTGTTATTTCAAATACACCTAGTAAGACATTACTATCAGGTAAAACAGACTTAGCAACCGGTGAATATGTACTTGTATTAGTAATTAGAACAGCCACATTAGGATCTGTACCGACTATATTTAACTTACAAGTAAAACCTACAGGACAACCAGCGGGTTGTGGAGGTATAGGTGTACATATTAAATTTTGAGGACAAGTAATAGTTTGATTTTGTCCAAAAGAAACAAGTGGAATACCTACTATCAAAAATGCAAGCATTACCACAAAAAATCTATTTTTAATTTTCATATAAATAATTATAAATAATATTACCCAACTATTTTAACACAATAAGACAATTATATTGTGTTAACAATTACATAACTATAGAAGCGAGAGTAATGACTGTGTCGAAAACTGACGCTACATAATGCCATCCACCAGCTTTAGATACAGGAGCAGATTGTGAAATAACATTGAATTTTGTTACATACATATCTGTTGAACTAAACCAAACAACTTCATAAATTCCTGCTTTTGCATCGTTTGGAACTGTAAATGTTATAACTTCATTATTTGTATTTGTGAAATTTGGTAAGCCAAAATTTCCGAAGTTAAAATCGCCATAAGACACTATTTCCCTTTTTGGATTTGAAAGTGTAAGTGTTACTTTTGTACCTGGTGCACCTGAACTTGGATACATAGTTTTGATACCTGGTATCAATGATATAGATGAGGGAGATTTTTCAACTTCAGTCTTCTTATATTCTGAAGTTTTAGGATTTGCAGTTGAGTCCAATCCCGCATCCAATATAGTACTGTTAGCAGTAGGCGATGATATTTTTATTAATGGTGAATACGCTCTCAAACTACCTACCTCTACTATTATTCTTATATTTACATTATCTTGGAATGTACTTTCAACTTTCCAATCATAATATCTCTTACTTGCATCGATCAAACCAGTTCTCATAACACCATAAACACTTGGATCTGTTGGTGACTGAAATATTATAGTAAATCTTGCACTCTCAGGGACTTCTGATGCATCCCAAGTTATTCTATATGTATTTCCCTTTGTAACCACTGATCCATCAACAAGTTTAGAATATGTCTTTGAATCTATGATATTTACATTACTTATAGATGTATTTGAATAATATTTTGCTTTTTCAGATACTGGTAGAGTTTTATTTTGTGGTCCTACATTATTTGCACTATTTGATAGTGTAGTAGTTGGCAAAACTTTATTTAATAAAACATTATCATTACCACAACCATATATCTTATTTAATTTTGCACGAGTCATTGGTCCTACAACCCCTATTGCAGGAATACCATACTTCTTTTGAAAAGCTATTACAGCAGATTTTGTTGAATTACCAAATTTTGGATTTTTTATATCTCTCTCATTATTATCTACATTTATATTTTCTTTATCTTGCAAAATTGTTTGAAGATTGAAAAGAGATACACCACTACTCTTTTCTATAGATATACCATTACCTAGATTATCTGAATCTAGGTTTTGATTAAATGTATAACAATACTTCTGACCTACCTCTTTCTGACTTGCCACTATTATTGGAACAGCAGTTGGAGCAGACTGTTCAACTTTTGGTGTCACAGTAGAATATGAAGTATTTACCTTTGGTTCACATATATACCCTATCGGACAACTTGCCATATCTATATTTGTAACTGCTAAAGCCTGTTTTACTTGAGGCAATGAATAAGAAGCTACCATAAGGATAGCTACTGCAATTACATGTTTGTGGTGCTGTGAGAACATTTTTATTTTTTAATAACTTATAATTTACACTGATCAATACATCTGCCTTTAAATACTATATAAATTATCGATAAGATATAGATATTTTATATATCCAAGCAGTTTATAAAAAGAAAAATTCGAGCCAGTTTCCTGTGCCCGATTTTCGAGTAGTGTCTCTTAGTGATAAGAATACTACTTATATTTTTCTTTGCAATCGTAGTTATCCACAACTGCTATTTATTTTAACTATATTTTATTTTCTTGCTTCAGCTATCTCTTTCTCTATATTTGGTGGAACTACCTCATAGTGGTCAAATTCCATTGTAGAGCTTCCCTGTCCTGAAGTCATAGAACGTAGTTGAGTTGTATAGCCGAACATTTCTGATAGAGGAACCTTGGCATGAAGCACTTTTGCTTGTCCTCTCTCTGTCATTTCTTCTATAGTTCCTCTCTTTGATGATATAGAACCAGTGATATCTCCCATGTATTTTTCTGGGAATAGAACCTCAACCTTCATGATAGGTTCTAGAATAACTGGTCTTGCTCTTCTTGCAGCTTCTTGGAAAGCCTGAGAACCAGCTATCTTGTAAGCGATTTCTGAAGAGTCTACGTCGTGGTATGAACCAAATGTTAGTTCACAACTTACATTTACCATCTTGTATCCAGCGACTATACCTCTATCCATAGCTTCATGTACTCCCTTTTCAACTGCTGGGATGAATTCTTGTGGAATAACTCCTCCCTTGATTGAGTCGATAAATTCGAAATCATCATAACGACTTACATTCTTTGGAATTTTTGCTCCAGGTTCAATAGCTTTCATTGGAGATATTGTAATCTTTACGTGACCGTATTGTCCCTTACCTCCAGATTGCTTGATGTATTTGTGTTCAGCTTCAGCAGTACCAAGAATTGTTTCTCTGTATGCTACTTGAGGTTTACCAACATTTGCTTCGACACCAAACTCTCTCTTCATACGATCAACCATAATTTCAAGATGTAGCTCTCCCATACCTGCGATTAGTGTTTCGCCAGTTTCAGGATTTGAACTTACTTTGAAAGTAGGGTCTTCATTTGTAAGTTTACGAAGTGCCATACCCATTTTTTCTTGATCAGCCTTTGTCTTTGGTTCAATACGTAGTGATACCACTGGATCAACGAATTTTATTGCTTCTAGTATGATTGGTTTTTCTTCGTCACAGAATGTGTGTGAAGTAAGTGCATCCTTTAGACCTACTGCAGCTGCGATCTCTCCTGCAAAGACTTTTTTAACTTCTTCTCTCTTATCAGCTTGAAGACGAACAATACGTCCTAGTCTCTCTTTTTTTCCTGTAGTTGAGTTGTATATATATGTACCTGCTTCAATTGTTCCTGAATAAACTCTAAAGAAAGTAAGTTGTCCTACGAATGGATCGTTTTGAAGTTTGAAAGCAAGCGCAGCAAAAGGTTCATTGTCAGATGGGCCTCTGAATATTTCTTCGCCTGTATTTGGATCAATTCCTTTTACAGCTTTTAGATCTGTAGGTGCTGGTAGATAGTCAACAACTGCATCTAGTACAAGTTGAACTCCAACATTTTTTAGAGCAGAACCAGTGAATACTGGGAAAATTTTATTTTCTATAACCAACTTTCTTATTTCTGTCTTTAGAACATCAACTGGAATTTCTTTTCCATCAAGGTACTGTTGCATTAGGACATCATTATGCTCAACAGATTTTTCTACTAGCTCAGCATGATACTTTTTTGCATCAGCAAGATAAGCTTCAGGAATTTCTTTTTCAATAACATTTATTCCCTTTTCACCATCGAAGTAATAAGCCTTCATCTTTAGAAGATCTATAACACCATTGTGTTCTCCTTCTGTTCCTATAGGAATTTGAAATCTTACAGCTCTTTTATTTAGTCTCTCTAATATAGATGCGTATGATCTTTCAAATGACGCACCCATTCTATCCATTTTATTTATAAAACATAGACGTGGCACATTGCTTTCATCAGCATATCTCCAGTTTGTTTCTGATTGAGGTTCTACTCCAGCAACTCCATCAAATACCACAACAGCACCGTCTAGCACACGAAGAGATCTCTTTACTTCCACAGTAAAGTCAATGTGTCCCGGAGTGTCGATAACATTGAAACGAACTTTCTTTGAAGTATCCTCCTTTGGCATATATGAAGGATTCCAAAAACATGTAATAGCAGCGGCGGTAATTGTAATACCACGCTCTCTTTCCTGTTCCATCCAGTCAGTAGTAGTTTCTCCATCATGAACTTCACCAATCTTATGTATCATACCTGTATAGTAAAGGATACGTTCTGATGTAGTAGTTTTACCTGCATCAATATGGGCTATGATTCCAAAATTTCTAACTTTTTCTAATGGGTAGTCGCGATTCATAAATTAAAATTAATTATTAAGAAGTAACAGTTAGATTACCTTAAATCTTAGTAAAATGCAAAGATAATTTGACAAGATTATATATTTAATGTAAGTTATTGTCAGTTCCTCGACAGAACTAAAGATTTGAGAAGGATACCTAACACTTCTTCGGAAGCCCAGGTATCATTCTCTAAAATAGCAGCTAGAGGATGATGGATTCTCTAGTATGCCCCGTGCCCGGGCCGGAAGCTTGAAATGGCTTCATGAAGCTGAGATGAAAATTCTCAGAAAACCACCCTCCTTGTTTTTCCTTACTAACCTCAGGTACCTTACTTTAGAGAAGGTGGTGGGGCACAATGGCACAATGGCACAAGGGGATAGTAGTGCAATAAATGCACCTTAGGTACCCTCTTTTAGAGAAGGTGGTAGGGCACCAAGCGGTTATGAACTAAGTAGTAATTAGTTACACCTTAGGTACCCTCTTTTAGAGAAGGTGGTGGGGCACTACTAAAAGCTTTATACAAAAAAACTGGATGAAACCTCAGGTACTCTCCTTTAGAGAAGGTGGTGGGGCACAAGACAACCTCCCTCCATTTCTTGTTTTTCTCAACCTCAGATACCTTACTTTAGAGAAGGTGGTAGGGCACCAAGCGGTTATGAACTAAGTAGTAATTAGTTACACCTTAGGTACCCTCTTTTAGAGAAGGTGGTGGGGCACTACTAAAAGCTTTATACAAAAAAACTGGATGAAACCTCAGGTACTCTCCTTTAGAGAAGGTGGTAGGGCACCCAACAAAAAGCGGGAGGTGAGGTTTCAAATTTAAACCCAATAGGTATCTTAGTTCTGTCGAATGCACACGGCTCCAAGTTTAGGCTTGGGGTTTTTGTTTTTATATCTAGATTTATGTCTAAGCTTGGGAAAATAAATTCAATTAAACACAAAACCTTAAAAGACTATACTGATTAAAGTTGATATTAAAATATTTTTGATATTTAACAGTTTAAATAATAACTAGTATATAATTATCTATATATTTTTAATATACTAATTTATTTTGTTAGATTAAACATTTTTATAGCTTTAAGTAAATACTAACTGCACAGATTATTTTCCATAGAAAATTAATCATTTTTTTTAAAATTATCTTTCTTATTAAACATAATTCATTATAGTTTTAACTAAGTCTAAATATTTTTTCCAATGTCTTTGCATTTCGGATATTTTTTATATCTTAATTATATAAAACAAAAACCCCAAGCCTAAACTTGGAGCCGTGTGCATTCGACAGAACTATTATAACTGAAGTTTAATAAGTAAAGGCAATATTTTCATTTTACGTGCCCTACCACCTTCTCTAAAGTAAGGTATCTGAGGTTGAGAAAAACAAGAAATGGAGGGAGGTTGTCTTGTGCCCCACCACCTTCTCTAAAATAAGGTACCTGAGGTTAGCGAGTGAGTCCGTGTCGGGAACTTCACTGTGCCCCACCACCTTCTCTAAAAGAGGGTACCTAAGGTGTGGTGGAGAAAAAGTACCAGCTGTAGGATTTGGTGCCCCACCACCTTCTCTAAAAGAGGGTACCTAAGGTGAGTGAAAGAAGAAGAGAAGGTAGTTTTCTGAGAATTTTCATCTCAGCTTCATGAAGCCATTTCAAGCTTCCGGCCCGGGCACGGGGCATACTAGAGAATCCATCATCCTCTAGCTGCTATTTTAGAGAATGATACCTGGGCTTCCGAAGAAGTGTTAGGTATCCTTCTCAAATCTTTAGTTCTGTCGAGGAACTGTTTATACAATATAATAATATATAAATAAGTCAACTTGATATAGTACAAAATGTATGATATGGTTTTTTTAGAACTCAATAGAAAATTTAAAAGGAGGTAAATTTGAAAAAAAATTCTGAGGACGCAAAACAAGCGTTCATTAGGAAAACATACAAGGCTAGAGCAATTCCCCACCCTAGTGATAATGATATACTTGCAAGAGTAAATATTTCGCTAGTGAAGCTGTGGAATATGGCGCTTGAGCAATGCAATATATGGCTCAAAATGGATAAGGGTGATCCAAATAAAAAAGCAATCACCCCCATCAGTCTCAACTTTTGGCTGACTGGAGTTCGTGAAGATAACCCGGACATTGGGTCAGTTTCAGTTGTTCTCGAAAGAGAAATGCTACGTCGGCTTGCTGGTAGCTTCTCATCCTATTTTGCTTTAGTTAAAGCAAAGGATAATAGGGCTCGACCACCACAAGAAAAGGATAGAGAAAAATCTTTTATCGCACTCACTTGGACAGACAAAAGCTTTAGTGTGAATGGAGACAAACTCACAGCAACGGTCGGTTCGAGGGTAAATATTGGATTTGAAATCGACAGATATATAGTCGATAAAATTTCAGAGCTACCAAACGGGTCAAAAATTGCCCAGGTCACAGTTTCGATGAAAGATGGTGAATACTGGGTAAGTTTTGTTTGTAACATTCCGAGACCAGAACCACAAAAGCCGAAAGGTATAGTGGGTATTGACCTTGGGGCTGGACATGTCGCATTGAGTTGTTCGGATGGGAGCGAGTTCCTTATTCCCACTCGTCGTCCAGATAAATACTGGATGAAAAAGATTGGGGATGTTGAGAAAAGAGTTGCCAAATGTAAAAAGGGCTCTCGTGCATGGAAAAAAAGGATGGGGTCAAGGCGTACCATGCATGGTAAATATTTCAGTCAACACAAAGACCACCAACGGAAATTGGCGCATTTCATTGCAAAACTAGGAATGACAATGGTCGTTGGTAAGATGAGAACTCGTCTTGGTCTTGCTAAATCTAATGGAACTCCCGAACAACACAGGAGTGTTCAAAATACAGGATATGCTTTCAGACTCCTTATTTACCTTAGGGAAAAGGCAGGGGAAATGGGCTTAACTCTGATTGAGGTTAAGGATCCTGAGAGACGGGGCGAGATCACCTCCCCAAGTTCAAAATTCAACGCTTCGAGAAGACTTTTGAGAAATGGTTGTGAACAATGCGAACAAACATTTCCTGAAGTTTTCTCTGAGATAACTGTAGCTATTCCTCAATAGGATAAATAATGCACGAGCGACTCATTTCTGAGTCGCTCGCTTTTCTTATATTTTATTTTAAAATCCTTTCTATAATACTACCAAGCAAAGTGTGCAAAAGCTTTGTTTGCTTCGGCCATCTTATGAGTATTCTCACGCTTCTTTACTGCTTCTCCTTCATTCTTTGAAGCTGATATTATCTCATCAGCCAACTTTTCTGATATAGGCTTTCCCTTTTTACTTCTAGCCGCATCTACTATCCATTTCATAGATAGAGCTTGACGTCTTTCTGGACGTACTTCACGAGGAACTTGATAGTTCGCACCTCCGACACGACGTGAACGAACTTCCATAGCTGGAGCAGTATTCTTTAGAGCAGTTTCAAAAACCTCAATAGGATTCTCTACTTTTGCTTTTTCCTTTAATATCTCGAAGCAGTCATAGACAGCCTTTCTTGCTGTAGCCTTTTTACCTTCTTCCATAACATAGTTTATGAACTTTGCTACTTTTACAGAATCATAAACTGCCTCTGGCTTCAATATATGTTTATTACGTATTTTTCTTCTCATATTAGTTTTTTATTTTCTTATATAATAGATTATTTTGCAGCCTTTGGTTTTTTATTTCCGTACTGGCTTCTACCCTTTCTTCTCTTCTCTACTCCTCCTGCATCTAGAACACCACGAACAACTGAATATCTAAGTCCTACGTCCTTTACACGTCCTCCTCTTAGAAGTACCACTGAGTGTTCTTGTAGATTATGTCCTTCTCCAGGAATGTAAGCTGTTACTTCCATACCGTTACTTAGTCTTACTCTTGCTATCTTTCTTATAGCTGAGTTAGGTTTCTTTGGAGTCTTTGTAGTTACCTTTATACATACACCTCTTTTAAATGGTGATGGGAAAAAGTTTGGACGATTCTTAATTGTATTAAAACTCTTTGTTAGTGCAATAGACTTTGACTTACGCACAAAAGTCTTTCTTCTTCTTTTTATAAGTTGATTTATTGTTGGCATTATTTATTTATTTCATCATAAAGGTGTCTGCTTCACCGATATCGATATAGTACCCGATACCGTATTACTCACCTTTATGCTCTATTAATATACGTTTTACAACGTGGAGCCACTCTAACACATAGAAAAACAAAAGGCAATTTAAAAAGGATTGAAGCAGAAATAACAAAAGGGGTGGGATCCTCTGATCCCACCCCCACCTCTACTCTCCCTAAACAAACACAAACACCAACCCTACGCCGTGACAAGTGACCACTCATCATTCGGCCCAAAATCTACTGTTAATATTATACCTGTATTTTTATTATTCAAGCTAGATATGCACACCTGTAATAAGACTAAATACAAATGGTACAACAGGTTCAAATATAGGCCACAAGACAAAAATCAAAACAAATATGGTTATCAATCGATTTTGCTCAAGTATATTCCTTATATTTACTAACTTATTTGGCAATAGATTAAATAAAATCTTTGAACCATCAAGAGGTGGTATAGGTAATAAATTAAATATACACAAAACTACATTTACTATTACTATATAGGTAAATATTGATAATGTTGATTGAGGTAAAATCTCACCAAAAAATCTGATAGACAAACCAAAAACTAAAGCTAGAAATAGATTTGAAGCTGGACCTGCTACAGAAATTAATATTTCTCCTACTCTCCTATTTTTAACATTGTATGGATTCCATTCTACTGGCTTTGCCCAACCAAATGTCATACCGAACATAGAAGTGACAATAGGTACAATAAAAGAACCATAAAAATCTAAATGCTTTATAGGATTTAATGATAGCCTCCCTTGCAATCTAGGAGTTGGATCACCCAAAAGCTCAGCAGTATAGCCATGTGACACCTCGTGTATCACTACTGAGATCAATAAAATCAAAACCGAAGTTATAAAAGCCAATATCTCCATTTTTATCTATTTTATATATATTAAAGGTATAGTCCTTGCCAAATACAATACATATGATAGCATAGCTCTACAAACAAAACTTATGGCAAAGATCTGCGCAATAACAAAAAGAGGTTCAATGATGGCAGGAGGTTATTCAAACCGTACTCGTGCTACTCAGTTTAACCCTACAGGAATGGTTAGAAAATATCCAAACCTTCAAAAGAAAAAAATTTACATTCCTGAACTAAAGAAATCTATAACTCTTACAGTTTCAACAAGAGGACTTAAAACAATTCAAAAGCATGGAGCTTTTGCCACACTAAAGAAAGCAGGTTTAATATAATACTGTTTAATCCCTCCTTAACCAATCCTCCCCATTCGAAGCCCACATTGTGGGTTTTGTTTTTGTATTAAACATAAAACTTGGTTTTAATTTTTCTAACAAAACAGCATCAAGCTTTGTTGCGCCTCCAGAATTGAAAACTTCTATTATGTTTTTGTTTTCATAAAAACCAATATCCTTGATAATCGACTTTTGTATTGTCTTGGAAAGATTACCCACAAGATATAGAGAAGTACCGCTATAAACAACCTCTAATCCTAGTTCAGGTAGACTTGTCTTGTTAAACTTAAAGTCTTTATAAGGAAACAAAATATTAAATTTTAGTTTATCTATATTTATCGTTTCTGAAGCAGAAATATAATGTTTATCAACTTTCTGTTTTGAAATGGTACTCAACAATACTTTGAGTGGAGTACTTGTAGACAACGTATCTGGAATAAATACTTTATCTATTTCATATCTATTTACCACATCTATGAGGCCCGATATTTGATTTTGCATAGCACTGGGTATAAATACATAGTCTATTCTTCTAGAATAAAAAGGTATAATTTTTGTTATATCTCTTATGATCGATTTGTCACCTAAACCTATGAGAATTCTTTTCTTATCTGGTGTTATTATAAAAATAGATCTTGCTCTACTATCACTTAAAAAATATACTCTCAGTAAGCTATCTTTGTGCTCAAATTTATAAATATAAAAAGATAAACATAAAAGAAAAATAATAAATGCTCCTATAGATAAGTGTATTTTATTTATAGATATACCTAGTTTGATTATTGATCTCATAATTGCTTTCATATTTGCACTGTAGCATAATGAAATAAAGAAAAAATAAAATAATTATAAAATTCTAATAAAATAGAAATGAAAAAATTTGAAGAAAGAAAATTTAATATTGGTGAACTAAAAGGTATATCTAAAGAAAGTGTAGCTGAACATTTAAAGCTTTATTCTGGTTATGTAAAGAATGCTAATCTCATTTTAGAAAAGATTGAGGAATTGAGATCTGATCAAGAAAAGAATGCTTATGCAATAAGTGAAGTGATGCGAAGATTTGGTTTTGAATATAATGGAATAAGAAATCACGAAGTGTACTTTGAAAGTCTCTCAGATGGTAACAATCCCCTATCTGATAATAGTCTTATAAAAAAACAAATTGAAAAAGATTTTATTTCTTTTGATAAATGGCTTTCAGAATTTAAATCACTTGCACTTACAAGAGGTATTGGTTGGGCAATACTTTATTTTGATAAAAAAGAAAATAGACTTTTAAATGCTTGGATTGACGAACAGCACATAGGTCAATTGCAAGATTGCACTCCAATCATCGCTCTTGATATGTGGGAACATTCTTTTGTTTATGACTATATGCCATCAGGCAAAAAGAATTATGTTGAAGATTTCTTTTCAAATCTAAACTGGGTAAAAGTAGAAGAGAATTTAAAGAATATTACAAAATAAAATAGGTATATTAGTAGAACAAAATATATTGAAAAAGGCGGAACTTCTATACTTGAAAATGGAAGATTCGCGCTTTTTTCAACTACAAATAATTCATAAGATAAAAGTATACTTGCAATATAAGCAAATATTTTTGAAATAAAAATCGATAAAAATCCGGCAATACCTGATAAAGAAACAAATAACATCGTGATAGGTATAAAAGGCAAAACAATTATATTCACAAACATACCTACAATAGATATCTGCCCCATCATATATAAGATATAAGGTGAGACGAAAATCTGTGTAGCTAGTGTAGATGCAACTACACTTCTTATACCATAATTTTCTGTAATAAATGTAAGTTTATTTTCTATTGGACTTGAAAGAACTATCAATCCAAAAGTCGCCAGAAAAGAAAGTTGGAAGGATGGATCATAGAAAACTATATAAGGATTTTGTATTATCATAAATATTCCCGCAATAAAAAGTGCTCTTATTACTTTATAATCTTTTCGAAAAAGTTCTCCTGTAAGAGCCACGATTGCCATAATGCATGATCTAACAACTGTTGCTCCCCCACCAACCAAGATACCAAACAAAATTATTCCGAACATTCCTAAAATGATAGAAATATTTCTGGGCAGAAAAGATAATAACCTTCTGATGGTTGTCGCAATAATTGTTATATTGTAACCAGATAAAACTACTATATGTATCAATCCTGCTTTTCTAAAGTTATCAATTATATCTTTTCCAAGACTTGCCTTTTCCCCCACCACAAGTCCTGATGCGAGAGCACCATGAGGTTCACCCAAAACTCTGTTTAAATTATTTACAAACCTTCTCTTTAATTTATATAAAGTCTTATTTATATTTAAAAAGCTTTTACTATTTAATATATGTACATCAGCTTTTTTTATCTCATAATATATATCATCTTTTTTTAAATAATTTATATAATCAAATTCTCTACCTGTTTCACCTACGAAATTTCTAGGTCTACTTAATTTTCCAGAAACCATCACTTGATCACCATATCCATATTCACTATATAGATCTGTGCTTACTTTTATATTTGTTTCACTGTTAATCCTAAGTATGAAAGTCTGATTGGTATTTTTAATATTTGATTCAGAAACAATTTCGCCCTTTAGTGAAACAATGCCTCCTGATTTAGAATCCAGATCTGAAACGAATTCTTTATTCAATACCAAAGCCACTCTGATTATTGCAATCAGTATTAGTACTCCGAAAATTACTATATCTTTATCTATCTTACTCACCGCGTAGGAAATGTAACAAATCGAGATAAAGAAATGATAAAAAAATAATGAAATTTTGATAAAGATTTTACTACGACACAATAAAAGGTTACACAACAATAGCGTGCGTAACCATTTATTGTGACTTATATGTGAAACGAGACTTAAACACCGATATGGTAACCAGAGAGTAGGCCAGAATACAGATTTTGTGGAACATTGTCTGCGAAAGAGGTAGCTATAACATCACAACGATTGTTACCTTCATTGTCAGCATGACCGTCTACGTGTAACCACTTTATATCTTTTCCTTGTGAAACAGAGAGCAGTTTCTCCCAAAGATCCCTATTTAATACTTCTTTTTTACTAGCTGTTCTCCAACCTTTTTTCTGCCAACCAGATATCCATAATGTCATTCCTTTTACTACATATTCTGAATCAGAGTACAGCGTAATTGCTCCACTAGAAAGACCCGACGAAACTGTCTTTAGAGCTTCGATACAAGCTGTGAGTTCCATTCTATTATTTGTCGTCATATTCTCTCTACCACCAATTTCTAAGACTTTATCATCCATGATCAAAACAGCACCGTATCCACCAGGCCCTGGGTTTCCCCGTGACGAACCGTCCGTATATATCGTTGTCATAATTTTATATTTAAATTGTACTACTAAATAAAAAAAGCACCTAGTAAAACTAGGGCTTTTGAATTATATAACTAAAATCAATCCTCCATGACCATTGCACACTTTTGAACTGAGACACTGAGCGAGCCGAACTTGATCCTTTGCTTCAAAAGATCGATCGCCACACTGAGCTTTTCTTTATTAGTTTTACTGATATAGCCATTCAGAGCAATTTCCAGATCACCCCTTGCGCATTGTAAAAATGGTAAATACCAAACCTCCCAAAACTTTCCGTCTTTACCCCTTTGTGATCTCATACAATCAAAACCATACGACCTGAGTCGCTTTGCACATTCTTCATACTTTTCTGGAGTATATGAATAAGCACAAAGATGAGAAATATATATTGCTGGAGAATCATGCTCACCGAAATCTTCTAGTGCACAGTTTACAAACTCTTCCTGAGCAGTCTCATGAGGTAATGCATACCTCCAATGCGGATACATCTTTTCATCTAAAACTGGATCTGGTAGTTTTTGAAGTCTTGGAAGAAATACCGCCTCACCCTCAATTATAGTGAAATAATATTTTCCACAGTTAATGATCGCTCTCATCTTGTCTATATCGCCTTCGTTTAAACCACATACAGTAATTAAACCGGTACATGGATTGGAATGCTGAACATATATACCACTCATGTTTTTCCTTTCTCTTCAGTCCTGATTTAAATCTAATACAAATCTATATCAAAAAATGTTAAAGTCAAACCACATCTATTATTCTAAGTCTCAATTCTGGCCTTCCTCTAAAATTAGATTTTTCCATACAAGCTACCAGATCTATCTTATCTCCTATTTTTAAATTATTACCATTTTTATTTTTGAAACTTTCACTATTCATAAAAAATCCTATGGCAGGAACTTTTTCTCCTGTTCTTTTACTAAATAAAAATTCTAAATGATTCTTTTCTTTTCCAAATTCTTTTATACCAGATATAGAAATGTTTTTAAATATAAAACTTGGTTTTGGATTACCCACTCCAAATGGCGCAAGTTTTTCTATAGCATTATATGTTTTCCAATTTACATCTTCTATTTCAAACTCTCTATCTATATACTCTATATTTTCTTTTTCTAAATTTTTTACTGTTTTATATGCAATGTTTAAATTTTCCTCTACGTGATGAATAGCTTCATTTGAAATTGCAAAACCTCCACTTTCTGCATGTCCACCAAACTGTATAAAAGTATTTTTTGAAACTGCATTCATAAGATCAAGTAAATGCACACTACCCGCAGCACGACAACTTCCTTTTATAATTCCATCACCATCCCTACCCCATAAAAATACTGGACAAGAAAATTCTTCTGCGAAGACATTTGCAGCAAGTCCAAGTAGACTTGGTTTCCAATCTGGGTTTCCGATCACGATTACTCCATCTGGTTTTTCTCCATATCTTTCTATTATTTTTTTCTTTGTTTCTTTTACTAGACTTGCTACTGTACCTTTTCTTTCATTATTTATATGATCTAGATTCTTTGCCAAGAGATGAGCCTCATCATCACTATCTGTTGCAAGAAGCTTGAAAGCATCCATAGGTACACCCATACGTGATGCGGCATTTATTCTTGGACCAATTGTAAAACCGATATCATCTTCAGTTAAATATCTCTGATCAGATTTTAATAAATTTAAAAGTCTTACTAATCCTTTTCTAGGAGATTTTCTCAATACTTGAAGTCCATAATATGCAAATACTCTATTTTCTCCAACAAGAGGAACCATGTCTGAAAGTGTAGCAATACCAACCATATCAAGAAGCCATTTTTCCCAACCATTCTTTATACCAAAATCTCTTTTCTTGAGTATTCCTTGAATAAGTTTATATCCCACTCCAGAACCACAAAGCATTTTTTCTGGATAGTTACATTCTGTTTGTTTTGGATTTACTATTGCATAAGCCTCAGGTATTATCTTTCCAGGTAAATGATGATCAGTGACTATCACATCTATATTATTTTGTTTTGCAAAACTGACCGGTTCAATATCTGCAATACCACAATCCAGAGTGATAATAAGACCGACACTATCTTGTTTAAACTTTTTTATAGCATCAATATTCAATCCAAAGCCTTCATCATGTCTGTGTGGAATATAGTTTATAAAATTATTATATCCAGCTTTTTTAAAGAGATCGTGCATTATAACCCCCGCAGGTATACCATCGGTATCATAATCACTATAAATAACTATAGTTTCATTTTTATCGATAGCATGAAGTATTCTATCTACTGCTTTTTCACAATCTTTTAAAAGAAACGGATCGTGTGTATGCAAATCATAGTTTGGATTTAAGAAGTCTTGCCTCTCTTTTTCAGTCTTTATTCCACGATAAAAAAGTAAATGATCAGTAAGACTACCATTAAATATTTCTCTTACTTCATATTTTTTAGCCATATAGTATAGAGAGTATATCATGTAGAATTTGATATACTATATTTATGAAACAAGATAATAATTGTATATTTTGCAAAATAGTAAAAAGAGAAATACCAGCTCATATTGTTTATGAAGATGATAATTTCCTAGCATTTTTAGATATAAACCCTCAATCTCCTGGCCATACTCAAGTAATACCAAAAAATCATTATAGATGGGTTTGGGATGTTCCAAATGCTGGAGAGTATTTTGAAATAGCTAAAAAAATTGCTTTGGCTCAAAGAAAAGCATTTGATACTGATTTTATATTAAGTAAAGTGATAGGTGATGAAGTTCCCCACTCTCATATATGGGTATTTCCAAATAGTGAAGTAAAGGGTGATAAAAAAGATTTTATATTAAATAAAAATAAAATTTTAGAGAATATTTAGAATATTCAAAATCTTTATAAAATTAAAAGGACTGGTACAATGTACCAGTCCTTTGATCTTGGTCTGTACTAATACAGCACAGCCAAGTTATTTTTTTCTCCTCTTCTTTGAAAAATAGGAAGCGATTGCAAGGACTTTTTGTCCTGTAATATTAATTCTCTGACATCCTGCTGGATCACGACAGAGATTGGCAATGTTCAATCCAGGGGCGTCGCCTCGTTGTTTGTAAACGCGAGGCTCTCTGACTCTGCCAAGTCGGTCTCGTTCCGAATCACCTTTTTCTCTCACTAAATATGAAACCCGCTCAGGAAGACCCCCTGGCTTTAGTTCAATGTCCTTCAACTGATTCTTGTCGAGCATCAGACCATAAAGAGAATCGACGAGTTTACCCAGTCTTTCTCTACTGATCATGCAGTGCTTTTCCCTATTGTAGACAAAACCACGAAAAGCTCTAGTAATGACACCCCAAGCCCTCAATGTATCTCGTCTCCCTACCTCGTATCTGAAAAGACTTTCCCAGTAATCATCAAAACATCTTGGGAGTACATATACATTATCACCCTTCAAGTATTCAGGATGTTTTTTGAGTAAATAGCACAGTCCTCCGAAACGTCCGCTAACAAGAGTAACAAAACTGTAAATAGAGTAGCCATCCTGAACCATACGATCAAGAATATACCTTATTTGTTCTGGTTTATCCAAGACATCAGAAGGTGGGAAGTAGAAAAAACTCAAGCTTTTCATGGCTTGGTAGCATGTTTCGTAACTACCTTCTTCCATGAGTTTTCTTAAAACACGTCCGATGTAGGGTGTCCTGAGTGTTATGTGTGCATTATGGGGTTCATCCCTAACTACTGACAATGCAATCTCAATATCTGTATCGCTCATTTTTCCCTCCTGGCATAAGCCAATTTGAGGTTTTATCGTGGTTTGTTTTCTCAAAGAGAGACAATCCATTTAAAACAGTACTTTTATTATATAGCCTTGTCAAGCGCTCTTATCCCAGGCAAACTACCCTCAGAAAGAAAATCTAGCATTGCTCCACCGCCAGTTGAAACAAAAGTAAAATCATCTTCTATACCGAGTTTTGCTATTGCAGCTAGAGTATCTCCCCCACCCACTATAGTCTTTATATTATTTTTTGTAACACTAGAAATTGATCTTGCCAAAAATAATGTTGGTTCCACATAACCATCTTCATAAGCACCGAGTGGACCATTCCATAATATATATTTTGCTTTTCTGATCTCTTCACTTAACAAACCTAAAGTCTGCGGACCTGTATCTAGTATATTATCTTCATTGTCTATATTATTTATATCTTTGATTTCCTTTTTACCTTTTGACATCACTACAGCATCGATAGGTAGTATGATCTTTCCTGTTGAAATAAGTTTATTCAAACCAAAAACTTTATCTGATACCATAGATTTCCCTATATTTACTCCATTCTCTTTAAGAAAATTATTTGCCAATGCACCTCCCACAAAAACTCTATCAGCAATATTTGTAAATTTTTCTATTAAAGGTAGCTTTGTTTCAAACTTTGCACCACCAAGAATAAATAGAAACGGCCTATCTGGACTAAAAGCAGAACCGAGATTTTTTACCTCTTTTTCAAAAAGAATTCCAGCATAACTTGGAATAAATTCTGTAATAGCAGAGACTGAAGCATGTTCTCGATGTGATACAGAAAACGCTTCATTTACATATATATCACCCAAACTCGCCAATTCTTTTGCAAAAGCTTTATCATTTTTCTTTTCACCTTCATTATCACGAAGATTTTCTAGTAAAACTATACCTCCATCGTTCATACTACTTATATTTGATAAGGCATTTCTATAGTTTTTTATGAAATCACAATTTATTCCCAGATAAGATAAATGTTTACAAACAGGCTCCAAACTAACCTTTTCTCCTGACAATGGTTCTATATGACTTATTAAAATTATTTTTGCACCTTTTGATTTTAAATAATTTATACTTGGTATAGCTTTTTTTATTCTAAAATCATCTATAACTGAACCGTTCTTAATAGGAACATTAAAATCAACCCTCAATATCACCTTTACACCCACAAGATTTTCTATTTCACGAAGATATTTCATATATTATATAGCATCAACTGCCTTTAATAATTCAACAAAACCTTCTGGATTAACACTCTCTCTGCCCACCAAAAGACCATTTACTCCACCATTTGCCACTATATCAGACGCATTTCTGAAACTTACTGAACCACCATAAAGAACTGGTATACTTATCCCATTTTCATGTCCATACATATCTGAAACGACTTTTTTTACGAAGATTACCATTTCATTTATTACAGATGTACTCATAGGTTCCTTTGCACCTATTGCCCATATTGGTTCATAAGCAATAATAATTTCTGATATATATTTCTTTTGAACCTTATCTAAAGACATTTTTATTTGATTCTTTAGTGTATCCAAATATACACCCTGAGAATCATGTTCACTTTCTCCTACACAAAGAATAGGTTTTAACCCAGTATCTATTGCTAGAGCTATTTTCTTTGATACTATTTCATCCGTCTCACCCATCGCTCTCCTTTCTGAATGTCCGATTATTACGTATTTAACACCAAATTCTTTTAGCATTGTAGGACTTACCTCTCCAGTATAAGAACCTCTTTCTTCACTATATGAATTTTGTGCACCAAAACTAACATTATTATTTTTCTTATTTGATATAAGTTTTGGTAAATAGATAAAAGGAGGACATAAAACTACATCTGTATTATTTAATTTTGTAGATAATTTATTTACTGAAGAAACAATCTTTTTTGCATCTATTAAATTGGTCGGATTCATCTTCCAATTCCCTACAATAATCTTTTTTTTCATATATTTATTTAGGGATATTATATCATCTACTTAACCTCCTCCCAAGAAATCACACTGTATTGATTTGATGTTAATGGGAAACTTGGAGGTGGTGCATAAAGTAAGTTTGAATCATATACGATATTTCTGTCTTGATACCCAGTACCATCTGTATAAGCAAATCCATATCTAAGATTCGTAGCTATCATTCCATATAATGTTATAGAGTTTCTTATATGATAACCCTGACAACTATTGGAGTTACTTCCACTATTTGAATAATAATATCTTCCCGCTCTACCATTTTGAGCAACAAGTGCAGCATCTATACGTAGAGTATCATCACTTATAAGTCCAACATTTATATTGTCTTGAGCTATAAGTGAAATAACATCACTACCATCATAATTTGTATAAAGTAAATCATTATTTATAGTTATACTTTTTCTAGTGCTGACATTATCTGGAAATTTCCCAGCCGCTAGAGTAATTCTAGCTGTACTTATCTGTCCATCTACCCACACATTGTCTTCGAGAAAAATTATTCCATTATTTGGATTTGGATAATTTGCAACAAATGTTTTTGTATTTATAGACCAAGAACCCCAATTTGTCTGGTCTAAACTATCAGTACACTTATTGCCAGGAGTTATGAGTGCAGTAACTTTATACAAATCAAATGTATCATTTGTCTTAAATTTTACATAATATCCTTGTGCACCTGAAGCGGCAAAATATTTACCATTTGATTGTGCCAATGTTTTCATCTGAGAAAGATCGGTAGTCATTCCAGAGAAATCAAATGTTTGTAATGGAAACTGTCTACCCGCCATAAATACATCTGGTCTACTAGGAACAACTGCTGGTGGACTTGGATCATCTGTACCTACAGTTGTATACACACCGAACCTGTATGAACTTCCATTATCTGGATCTATATATTTATCCTTCGAACTAGATATTATATTGTGGGCAAGTCCATCAAATCTTATTCCATTATTTGAGTGTATTGGACCGAATACTTCCGTACCCTCTCCAAAACGCATTACATCATTTGCTGCAACGGCATATTTTGCAAGAGATGGTATAGCGAGCTTTGCCTCAATACTTCTTGTAACACCCGAACCGTCATTTATACTACCTTTTGATCTTATCTTTACTACAGTTGAACCTACAGGTGGTGGCGTTATAGTAAGTGCAAAATTACCTATTATATTTCCGTCTTTATCTTTAAAATCATGAATAAAAGGACCAGTTGTGGTTGTGGCATTTCCATCTGTATAATCAGACTGATTATGTGCTAAATGCCATCTATAATAATCAATACCTGCTTCAGCTATCTGGAATACTTGTTCTCTTGATGATAATTGTTTTGAATTTTTAAGTGTAGTAGCTCCCCAATTTACAAGTGATGTAGTAACAGTTACTGCAACCACAGCAAAAACTAGAGCATTTATAAGTATCATTCCTTGCTTGTTTATAAAAATATTTTTCATAGATTATCTTTTAAATTTCTAAGTGTTGCTGTTGATGTATAGAGTCTAGGAACTGGAGAACGGTTGGGGTCTGCATCAATAAGTAAATTTATACGTACAAGCCTAACTGCAGTAGTGTTTAGTGGATATGAAAGTGGTGTAGATGTTCCGGCATAGTTTGTATCGTAGTATTCAAACAAAGCTGTTGATGTTCCATTTTTTATATTGTAAGCCAAGAATGAAAACTTCTCATTTGAAGGATTGTATGTAAGTGGTGATCCAGAAGGAATAATAACTCCCTTCTTCAGGGTAGTTGTAGATAAGAAATACCTTACTTGATCTACTAAACCATCATCATTTATATCACTGTAGAATGTAAGAGTGCTTGTACCAGCTGAAACTATAGGATATGAGCCATTGTTACTTGGAGTTATAGATCTCATCTCTTTTACCATAACTCTAAGTATTGTTTTTGCATCTTGAGAACTTTCTAATACATCCTTTGTATATTTATTAAATTTTACAACATTTACTTGAAAGGTACTTACCGCAACCATGACTATTGCTATTATTGCAATAGAAACTAATAATTCTGTTATTGTAAATCCATTTTTAAAATTTTTTTTCATTAAAATATTGCTTTATGGTGAAAGTGTTACTGTTTTTTCTTGCCAATCTGTAGATATACTTACATTAGAATTATAAGATGAGTAATCAGTTTTCGAAACCTCTATACTATAGGTCCCATTAGCCAGATTATTAAATATAACCTGACCAGGAGGTGTACAATCAGATGTAAAAGTAATAGATATATCAGAAACACTAGGAGTTACAGTGTTATTTTCAGTTGATAATATCAATTTATATCTTATATACCTTCCACCATTATGAACTGAGCTTATAGTATTGTTATTTACTGTATAAAAACTAGAATTCGTACCATCTGGACCAATATAATTCCAAGTCGTAGAAGCATTCAATTCTGTATTTGTAGCAATTTGAACTTTTACACTTGTAGAACCAGTAGCCAAAGGCTGATCAGTTGGAGATAGAACTATTTTATAAAAATTACTTGGTGAACCAGTATCTATGGTAGATGACTCTATATACCCACTTGATGGATATGTACTGGAAGATACGAGTAACTTCAATTCTCCTTGCGGTGACGCTATATCTATATTGCCATCATTATAAAAAAACTTTTTTAAATCAGTAAACAAAGCCTGTCCCCCACCTTCAGACCAATCTGTTTGATTTTTATACCCCCTATCGGTTGTTTTTGTCTCAGAATAACTCTCTTCTTTATAAAGTCTTACAGTAGCTCCAGTTATAGGCAAACCAGTTGAGCTATCTTTTACAGTAACCAAAAGACTATTTGGTTGTTTTGTTTGTGCTATCACCATAACCTCTTCTGTACTATCCGGGGAAATATTGTTTGGATTTAAAGGATTTAAACCAATTATTTCATATACAGTGTCCAATCCAGTTATATTATATGAATCCCACTCTATGGAATTGTTATTATAAATTCCTGAACTATTCGTCAGTGTTGTTAAATTAAATTTAGGGATATTTACACCTATGGTTTTTGATCCAACAATATTAAAATCAAAACTTGGAATACTCTCGCATGTTGGACCAACACTTTTTATTGTTAAATTTGAAACTTTATCTATCGAGAAACTAACTTGAGTCACTTGTTGAACAATAACAGTTGCATTTGGTTTTGTAGGATTTATATTACTCGAGCTTGTAGCATATGTTCTATCGGTAGAATATCCATTTTTAGAAACAGTGATAGCGTATGCTTCCAATCCTGGTGGAGCATCTACTATAGCCAACATACCATTTACATCTGTAACATCATCTATAATAATATTTGGTGTAACTTTACTATTTACAACATGAATATTTGCATCAGAAACAGGTTTACCATTTGCATCAAAAACTTTTATAAATAATGCACCATTTGTTGAAGCTGTTTCTAGATTTTTAGGAGCAACCGTGGTTGTAAGAGTTATAGGTTGCATACCTCTACAAGTACTACAACTTATTTCTACCTCTATTAGCTTATTATCCGCTGGCGATAGATCATCTGGGGTACCATCTATTGTTCCATCAAATGGAAGATCAACATTTCTAATAGTTGTGGTGACAGTGAAAGTTATACCGCCACGTACAAATTGCTGAACATGTGGAACTTTTCCATTTGGTATACCAGACACTTCACCAACATCCGAATATGGTAAATTTCTAATTATTTCAAACTGTTCATTTGCCAGATTTAATCCTAGTATCTTATATTGAGTTGCACTAGTTATAGTAAAAACACTCACATAAGCTTGATATACAGCTGTAGCAACCACAAGAAATACAGCTGTACCAACTAGGGTTTCTATTAGAGTAAAACCTTTTTTATCTTCTAAATTTAAAAATCTTTTAAATGATTTAAAAAACATTTATATAATATTTACTAGAGAATACATAGGAGATATCATCGCTATAGCAAAGAATCCTACACCTACAGCAATTATAATCATAAGGAAAGGCTCTATAACAGTAGACATATCTTTTGTCTTTTGATCTACATCTTCTTCATAATATGTAGCAACCCCCATAAGCATTTCTCCGATTTTACCAGTCTCTTCACCTACAGCTATCATTTCACTAAAAAATAGTGGGTATAGATTATCATTTTCATGAAATACTTTTGATATGGGTTCCCCTTTTTCTACCTCATCTACAGACCTTGCTATTACTTTCTTATAATGAACATTTTGAACTATATCTCTTGTAATTCTCAAAGCTTCAAGCACATCTACTCCAGAACCAATCAGTGAAGAAAGTGATCTAGCCGTTCTAGCACTATTTACCTCTTTTATAAGATTACCTACAAGTGGAATCTTCAGTACTATATAGTGTATAACCTTTTTTCCATTTTCCCTTCTTGCCCACATATATACGATACCTGATATAGCAATCAAAATTAGCAATATAAATAAACCATTATTTTGTGCCATATTACTTACAAAAAGAACAAACTTTGTCGAGGCTGGCAGAGCAAGATTTAGATCTGCAAAAGTTTTCATGAGAGAAGGAACAACATAAGTAACCATTATAATTGCAATAATTACCATAGCTAGAAGTATTACGGATGGATACATAAGAGCTCCCTTTACCCTCTTTTGCAAAGTATAATTCTTTTCCATTTGTGTAGACACAACTCTTAATGCTTCAGAAAGCATACCACTCTGCTCTCCAGATCTAACCATTGATATAACTAGTGGTGAAAACATATTTTTAAATAACTCCATAGATTCACTCAGTGTCTTTCCACTATTTACCTCATCTCTCAATTTACCAATTATACTTTTAACCCTTTTATTTTTACCCTGACCCTCCATAACAGATAGTGCTCTGGACATAGAAAGACCGGCAGATATCATTGATCCTAGATTTCTTGAGAAGTTTATCTTCTCAATCATTTTTATTGAATTAAAAAACGGTATATCGATATTAAAGTTTAATCCCTTTCCTTTTTGATATACATTTATCGCGACTTCACCAGAATCTTTCAACATTTTGTAGAGCTCAAATCTATCTTTTGCATCACGCTCACCTTTATATATTTCACCACTACTCTTTCGAGCTTTGTATATAAAATGCGACATAATATTTTATTCAGAAATAACTCTTAGAACTTCTTCTATAGTAGTTTGACCCTGAACCGCTTTGAATATTCCATCTTCTATCATAGTTATCATTCCCTCTTTCTTTGCTTGTTCTTCTATCTGTGAAGCAGTACCACCACGCATGATTATTTCTTTTACCCCTGGTGTAACTTTCAAAACTTCATGTATACCAACTCTGCTCTTGTATCCATCATCATCCTTTGATGGAACTGGTCTCCAAAAATTTATCTTATCCCAAGTATCACTAGGTTTTACTATTTTTTCTGCTTTTAAAGTCTCTAATACCCTTTTCAAATCAACTACTTTTTCCAAACTAGCCAATTCGGCTTTTGTTAATATATGTTTCTCTTTATTTTCTGAAAGTTTTCTTACAAGTCTTTGTGCAATAATCACATTTATTGTTGATACAAGAAGAAATGGTTCGATTTTCATATCCATGAGTCTAGGCACTGCTCCAGCCGCGCTGTTTGTGTGTAACGTAGACAATACCAAGTGTCCAGTCAAAGACGCATTTACTGCAAGAGAAGCTGTTTCATTATCTCTTATCTCTCCCACCATTATGATATCTGGATCCTGACGAACTAGAGTTCTTAGTCCTGAAGCAAAAGTAAAACCTATATCAGAATTTACCTGTGTCTGATTTATTCTTTTCATTTGATACTCTACAGGATCTTCAATTGTAGAAATATTTACATCAGGTGTATTTAGAATATCCAAAACAGTATATAGAGTAGTAGTTTTTCCAGAACCAGTCGGACCAGTTGTAAGAATCATTCCAGTAGACTGCTTTGTAGCATCATGGATTCTATCAAGTCCTTCCCCATGAAATCCCAAATGCTCCAATGTAAAACCCGAAACATTTTCTCTCAAGAGACGCATTACTGTTTTTTCACCATAATATGTAGGAAGTACAGATACACGGAAAGACACTTTTTCATTATTCATATCAACCTTAAATCTACCGTCTTGTGGTAATCTCTTTTCATCTAGTTTAAGGTTAGACAAAACTTTTATACGTGCAGTTATCGATGGTTCTGCATGTTTTGGTAGTACCATAGCATCGCGCAATAGACCGTCTATTCTATATCTCACAAGCAATTCTGCTTCCATAGGTTCAATATGTATATCTGAAGCATCCTGGATAATTGCATGCTTTAAAAGTGTATCTACAATACGAACAACTGGTAGATTTTCAGCGATTTTCTTTAAATCTTCTTCACTTGCCCCATCATTTCCAGTTTCTTCAGCAATAGTTTTTAATGTAGCAGATTCCTTTTGGATAATATCTCCGAATTCTGCTTTCAAACTCTTTTGGTATTGAACAATAGCACTTTTTAAAGATTCTGCATCGGTAAGTCTAGAAAGAATCTTCAATTTAACCTTCTTTTTTACAAAATCTATTGCTGATAGATCATCAACATCAAGCATAGCAACCTCCAATGTCTCATCAGTTTTTTTAAATGCAACAATATTGTGATTCCTAGCAACAGGTTCAGGAATCATAGATAGGGTTTCAAAAGGAATTTTCCTAGATTTCAAATCAACGAATGGTATACCCAGAACATAGGCTTGCATTCTTCTTAGATTATCCTCGGTTATTTTTCCTGAATTTACTAAAATTTCTGTTGTCTTTACCCCCTTTTCTTCTGCCTCTTCTGTAGCCTTATCGAGATCTGCACGAGAAACTAGATTTGAATCTAGAATAAACTTATTGAGCTGTAACTCTGGAACGAACATAATATTATTATATCAGTACTACAAATAATCACCTAGCAAAATTTCCACAAAATTTACAGAAATAAAAAACA
>CAZLQL010000002.1:0-2892 GCA_964561875.1 uncultured Candidatus Saccharibacteria bacterium | reverse complement strand
ATAAGTAGTTCGCCTTCCCAGGCGGACATTTTTTATAAAAGGTTAATAAAATTAAATATATGGTTGATTTAAAAGTAATAAACTCTGTTCTAGAACAACTAGAAGAAGAGCGCGGTATTCCAAAGGATAAGATGCTCGAAGCTATAGAACTAGCTTTGGCTATGGCGTATAAGAAAGAATATGGTAAAAAAGGCCAGATTGTTAGGGCTATTTTCGATAAAAACACTGGTAAAGCAGAGTTTTATCAGGTGAAAATAGTAGTTGATGAATCAAAGGTTATTATGGAAGACGAAGAGGATGAACAAGATCTAAAGACTATAGATGAAGAGAATATACGCGTAAGATACAACCCAGAACACCATATATTGCTAAATGATGCAAAAAGAATTAAAAAAGACGCAAAAGTAGACGATGAAATAGTATTCCCTCTGGAAACTAAGGATAACTACGGAAGAATTGCGGCTCAAACAGCAAAACAAGTCATAATTCAAAAGATTAGAGAAGCAGAAAAAACTTCAGTAATGACAGAATACGGCCAAAAAGAAGGAGAGATTGTGTCTGGTACAGTTCAAAGAATAGAAAGAGGTACATTATTTATAGACATGGGTAGAGCACTAGGAGTAATACCTTATGAGGAGCAAATACCAAGTGAACACTACAAACAAGGAGAGAGAGTTAGAGCATACCTATATGCAGTTGAAGAAACACCAAAAGGTATTCTTTTGAAACTGTCACGTTCACACCCAAAATTCCTAGAGAAGCTATTTGCAGTTGAAGCGCCAGAAATAGCTCAAGGTACCGTAGAAGTAAAAGCTATAGCTCGTGAAGCAGGATCAAGATCAAAGATTGCTGTATCTTCAAAAGATAGCCATATAGATCCTATAGGATCACTCGTTGGACAGAGAGGGGTACGTGTTTCAACTGTTATGAGCGAACTAAGTGGAGAAAAGATAGATATTATCGAATGGAATGAAGATCCTTCAAAGTTTATAGCTGAAGCACTGTCTCCTGCACGAATAGTAGATATGACACTATTGAAAGACGAAGCAAGAGCAGTAGTAAAAGTTACAGAAGATCAACAATCACTAGCAATAGGAAAAGGTGGTCAGAATGTACGCTTAGCAGCAAAATTGACTGGATGGAAGATAGATATACAAGCTGTAAGTTCTGATGGTATATCAAAAAACCAAACAGAAGATATGGAAAAGGAGAGTGAATAATACTAAAAAATTAAAATATAAACATGAATATATTACACGATATAGAGCCAGGAAAATCAGATTCAATAAATGTAATCGTAGAAATCCCAAAGGGTTCAAAAAATAAGTATGAAATCGACAAGAAAACAGGTCTAATATCACTAGACAGAGTAATGCATACATCACAAGACTTCCCTTTTGATTATGGTTTTGTGCCACAAACACTATGGCATGACGGAGATCCATTAGATGTTGTGTTGCTTACAACTTATCCACTTTTCCCAGGAATATTGGTAAAAGCTAGACCTGTCGCAGTAATGGGAATGCTAGATAGTGGAGAAACAGACGATAAAATAATAGCGGTTCCTGTAGATGACCCAAGATGGGAAAATATAAAGGATTTGAAAGACCTAAACACACATACACTAAAGGAAATAGAACACTTCTACTCTACTTATAAGAAAATACAGAAAAAAGAAGTTTTAGTTAAAGACTTTGGTGACAAAAAGAAAGCTCAGGAAGTCTTTGCAGAAGGTGTGGAAATGTATAAAAATACTAAGAAATAAATACTACTTCTAGTTTTGCTATATGCTATAATAGACACGAATACTACAGGTAAAGTGTCTATTTTAGTATTCATTAATTAAATAAATAAAAAAATGTCAAAAAAATATGTAGCAGTTATGTTAGCCTCAGTGTTCCTGCTATCTTCTCCTTTTATAACAAAAGCTGAAGATACAAAAAATACCCCAACACCACCACGCCCTACCCTAAAAGAGATAAAGGCTATTCGTGATGAAAAGTTACAAGAAAAAAGAATGGAGATTAAGGATGAGAAGAGAGAAGAGATGAAAGAGAATATGGATGAAAGAAGAAAAGAAAGAATGGAAGAAAATGCTTCTACCACTAGAAACATAGCTCTTTTTAAGAAAAATGCAAAAGAAGAGATAAAGAAAAAGATGGAAGAAAGAGCATTTGAAATAAGAAAGAATGCTCTAATAAAAGAGCTTAACGTGGCAATTAGAAATATTGAGGGTGTGGATTCAAGAATAAAGACAAGAATCGAAAAAATTGGTTCAACAGCAGATACAACAGAAGTTAAATCTCTACTAAAGATTGCTGAGGACAAGCTAGCAAAAGCAAAAACAGATGTTATAGCTCTAGATTCAATGAAACCACTTAATGCAAGTTCAACAACAGCAAGCACAAGTTCAGAAGTAGATTTGTCAAAACCTAGAGTTTTGGGTGATGCTGCAATAAAGAGTGTTAAGGAGGCTCGTGATGCATTCAAAAAGGTAGTAGTTACAATAGGACACCTTATGGGCAATGAAGGAGATAAGGAGGCTACAACAACAAAATCAACAATTTAATTAATTAATAAATAAAATTATGGATACAAATACAAATAATAATCAGATGGGAAATGGTATGAATTACCAATCTATGCCTCCAAAAAAGGAAAAGAGAGTTGGTCCAATTGTTGGAATATTGATTGTCGTACTAGCACTTATCATTGCAATAATATATTTTGTTGGTGCAAAAATAGGTACAAGCACTGAATCAATGCAAAATACTCAAACAAATTCACAAGACAATTCTTCACTTACAGCAAATGCTTCAAAAGCAGATGATGTAAACACACTAAATGCAGATCTAGATTCACAGTTAAAGGATATAGATTATAGTTTTTAAT
>CAZLQL010000001.1:68859-120879 GCA_964561875.1 uncultured Candidatus Saccharibacteria bacterium | reverse complement strand
GCGCTATTCACACTCGGTTTCCCTGTGACTCCAGCCTCTCGGCCTTAGCCTGCAACATGCATAAACTCGTTGGCTCATTCTTCAATAGGCACGCCGAAACGGTTCCGCACACTAAATACTATATATAAACGTAAAAATCTTTATAGCTTATTTATAAAAAATAAAATATTTTATAAATAACAAACACTATAAAGACAAATAATTATTTAAATAATACTTACTGTGCGGCACCGCCGCGACTCCTTGTAAGCATATGGTTTCAGGTCTATTTCACTGCCCTTACCGGGCTACTTTTCACCTTTCCCTCACGGTACTAGTTCACTATCGGTCTTTGAGAATATTTAGCCTTACCGGTTAGTTCCGGCAGATTCCCCCGAGCTATTCATGTCTCGAGGTACTCAAGAACAGGAACAAAAGAGATATATTATTTTCGACTACAGGGCTATCACCTTCTAGGGCTATGCTTTCCAGCATATTCTTCTAATAATATATTTTGTAACTCTTCTGCCATAAATGGCACGTTCCTGCCTTACTACCCCCAACCTTTATCGCGCTATAAGACTTGCGTCCTATCGCACGATAAAGGTTGAGTTTGGGCTTATTCGTTTTCGCTCGCCGCTACTTGCGAAATTCCATATTGGTTTCTCTTCCTCCAGGTACTGAAATGTTTTACTTCCCTGGGTGCGCTCTTTATCATCAAGTGACAAAGTTCTAACTCTAAGTTAGTGAGTTTCCTCATTCGGAGATCTCCGGATTAACGATTGCTTAGCATCTTCCCGGAGCGTATCGTCGCTACGCCACGTCCTTCATCGCTTCTTCAAAGCCAAGGCATCCACCATATGCCCTTAAATTTCCCATTAGGAAATTTAAGAACCACAATTATTTGTCTACAACATACTATAGGATATGCATGAAAAAACCCTTCCAACTACATACCTATAGTACTACCTTATCTCCAGTAACCTTCTGATTGTAAGATTACTGGAGTATTCTGTTGTCAAAGTTTCAGTCGATCTGATGAACAAAAAACCGCTTTCTTAGCGGCCATACATACACCTTTAAAAGAGCGTAATTATGGCCGTTTTAGTTAGTGTTTTTTAACATATTTCTGTGTAGAAGACAGTGTATACTAGTCTAAATTTAATGTCAACACCTTTACACAATAATTACATAATAAAGTATATTAAATTTAAAAAGACTCCACTTATAAAGCGAAGTCTCTTTAAATTTAACTCTTTAAATAAGAGATTATTATTCCTTATCTGAAAGTGTGTGTCTTGTCTTTTCTATTATATCAGCAGCTATTTCCTTACCTCCTAAACCAAATGCTAGTCCTATAGCCAGAGCTCCACCAGCAACTATTCCCATAACTATTGTTTGTATTAGTGAAGGAGCTATACCTAGTTGGAACAATGCTGTTAGTATTGCAAAAATCCAGATTGACCATCGTGTTATTACTCCTAGAAGATGTGCTGATCTTACATGAGCAGCTTTTGCACTTGCAACAACAATCTTTTGCATAGCATCAGCTATAACAACTGCAACCATAAGTACAAGTACAGCTATTATCACTTGTGGAAGATATGACAATACTACATTTCTCAAAAATTCATTTACTTGAGTTAATCCTAGAACATCAAATGATGCCATTAGGAAAACAACAATGATAAACCACTTAACTAGTGTTCCTACAAAATGTCCTGAATTTAAAGAATGTCCAGCTCTTTTCATTATATCCTCAAGACCAGCACCTTTTAGAGCGGCATCGATCTTTAATCCCTTGAAAAGTCCTTCTACAATCTTTTCAACTAGAACAGCAAGCAACCAACCTATTGCAAATATTACAACAGCAAGAACAATAGATGGTAATACACTAGCTACTCCATACCATACCCCTTGTAGTGACTGAGTGAATACATCACCCCAATTTTTAACAAACATCATATTTTTAAGTCTTATAATTAAACCTAATTTATAATGTGTTAATTATATCATTGATTTGTACTTCGAATATCCAATTTGTCCACAAGTAATATATGTTTTGAATCTAGTATATCTCTTACCAATTTGTCATGTAGACCTAGTCTATATAAGAAATCTTCTGTTTCAAAAGCAGAATAAGATATTTCTTTACCAACTTCTGACTCTAAGTTTTTAACAGCAATTTCAAGTTTTGCCATATTTATATCCTCACAGACAATAAGTAGATCAACCCGAGTATCCCAATCTTGAACAAAAACTCCTGAAGCTAGGAATAACTTTATCTTTCCTACTCCTGAAAACTTCTTTACTAGAGAATCATCAGCATTCAAGCTAGCTGTTATAAGCAAATTCTTTAGTGCTAAAAAGTATGGAAATTTTTGATCAAAGGAATACCCGATTTCATCCACCTTTTTCAATACGCTTTTCTTCTTCTTTTTTATAACAATTTCTTTAGTTATAGATCTTCTTTTTATAAGACCAATAGAAACGAGTTTTGTTAACTCCTTTCTAATATCTACAGTCTTACTTTTTAGACGAGATACTATTTCTGAACTTGAAAATGTTGTGTCTGGGTTAAAAAGGAAAAGTCTCATTAACTTTACCCTTGTTTGACTCCCAAAAAGTTGGGAAAGCGTATCCATGTGTTTTATTTATATTCTACCTTTCCTCCAGCTTCTTCAATCTTCTTCTTTAGTGCATCTGCATCCTCTTTCTTCATGCCGTCCTTTATAAGAGCTGGTGCTCCATCTACTAGATCTTTAGCTTCCTTTAGACCTAGTCCAAGAACTTCCTTAACTACCTTTATAACTGCAATCTTCTGTTCTCCTGCTGAAGCAAGATGAACGCTAACTGTGCTCTTTTCATCTGCAGCTGCAGCACCTCCTGCTACTGGAGCAGCTACTGCTACTGCAGCAGCTGATACTCCGAATTTCTTTTCAAGAAGTTTTACTAGTTCGTTTAGATCTAGTACTGACATCTTCTCTATTGAATCTACTATTGACTGAAACTTTGCTGGGATTTCTACATTCTCCATATATTTATAATAATTAATTTTAATTTAGTTTAACAATAATTTATTGTTTCTTTTTTGATATCTGATCAAGTGCCATAACAAAACCTTGTATTGGCGAATTGATTACATTTACAAACATAGCCTGAAGAGTCTTTTGTGAAGGAATAGAAGCTATAGATATCATCTCAGCTTTTGTCATAAACTTTCCTTCAAACACTCCTCCTAATATACTTACTGAACCCTTATACTTTTTCTCAAATTCATATACCTCTCTAGCAGGAGCGATAAGGTCAGTACCATATGATAGACCTAGCTCTCCAGATAGTTCAGGCATAGTTCCTGAGAAATTGGCTGATTCCAATGCCTTCTTTGTTAGACTCTTTTTTGCTACAAAGAAACCGACATTTTCGCTTCTAAACTTTCTTCTCATGTTTACAGTGTCTCCCACCTTAACACCTTTGAAATTTACGAAGACCAATGAATTTGCTCCTTTAACGATATCCTTAAGTTTATTAAGAATATCTGCTTTCTCAATTTTTGTACGTGCCATTTATATAATTGTAAATTACTAATACTTTCGATACGACCTTTACCTAAAAGGCACAAATAGTGTTACCTCGGAAGGTCTTATTGGGTTTTACCCCTTGCCCTCTGTCTTTGGCCTTTGTTAATGAGATTATCATATACATGGCTATAGTCAAATATATAGCGAGGTATTGGTTTATATAATATTTCAATCAATATTTTCAATAAAGTCTTCTAACATTTTAATAAATAATTTCTTTTGTGATGAAGATAGCTTATTTATAGCGAAATGTCCCCTTTTTTCATTTATAAATATAGTTTTTATTCTTTTCTCTATAGTCTTGTATTCCTTTTTCTTATCTAACATAGATTTGATATTATCTAATCTTCTAATATATCTTTCTTCAACTTTCTTATCTAAATTAAATGATTTGATTATAGTCTTTAGTGATTCTATATAAACATATGGATCAAATTTATCATTTGGTTTTATCTGTTTATCCACTAACCCATTACCATCGAAATCTAGACTTAAACTTGGATTGATATTAGAAGCAGATATGGTTGTACTTGCTAATAAAGTCTGAGTTACTGGTAAATCTTTGTATGTTGAACTTGCTATGACTACCATTTCTGCTGAATATTTCTTTATATCAAATGTAAAACTTCCTATACCAGTGCCTTTAAGTTTTATATCATATTTTCTATCACCATCCAGTGTTATGAACTTTTCTTCACCATAAGTATAATATTTAGCTCCAATAGAATTATCCAAGAGTGGAATTCCATCGTTAGGGTATTTCGGATTTGGAATTATACCCATATGATTGCCGTATTCATCATATATATCTATATCCACTGGTGAATGTATACCGATTTTTATAAATGATAAGTTTGGATAATCTTTTATATCTGGTTTTGTATAAGTTATTGATTCAGGTAGATTGCCAGAAAGCATATTTGTTGTGGATGAAATGGAAGTGATAGCATCATAAACAACCTTTTTCACAGAATCAGCTTCAGTTATATCTGAATGAGATATATTTTTCTTCGTATTTTCTTTATACTTTATTTGATTAAAATAGACTTTTTGATTTTTACTATTTGATGCTGAACTAGACAATACTGTACCATCGCCTTCTATATTTTGAATATTATTTACACCTTCATTACTATATTCTATAGACTCAGTCGTCGGACTACCCCACCCTATAATAGATAATACTTTTGTATAGCTTGGGAATATAAAATCGTCTAGTTTATTATGAATATCCTGTGACTTATTTATTAATCCCAAAGAGAGTATATCCGGTTTAACTGTCTCTGATTCTATCGGTTTTCTTCTATTATCTTTTTCAGATACCAAGAAACTAACCAAGCTATTGTAATCACTTATACTTTCTCCATAATTACTATAATCAATTCCATTTATACTATTATTTATAAATCTTATAATTGGTTTATTGAAATTGTTAAAAAAACTTTTTGATGGCAACAAACCATAAACACCCGGTATATGATTTGCGAGATTTCTTGTAACTCCACTAGACATAATATCTATACCTAAGACTGTTTTGCCGACACCGTGTAAGAGACTAGATATCGACTCGGTAGTTCCGAGTTCGGGCACTGCAATAAGTACAACCTTATCTATTAAATTTGATTTTCCTAATTCATCCAGTTTTTTGTATAAAGCTTTTAGTAAAAGTCCTCCATTACTGTGAGCAACAATACTGACCTTGCCAGTTTTAGAATTACTAGCTAACCTTAAAACTTCATCTAAAATGGATTTTGTGGTTGTAGAATATTTTGTTCCATTATTTACAATACTCTCTACATCTTCTCTCCAATCATAAGCAAATGGTAGCCAATCTTTTATCTTATTATCCGCAACCATACTATTTAACATAGTAATTATATTTCCATATACGCCTTTAAAGCCGTGGATGGAATCTATCACATCCTTGGTATAAATATTTTTATCAATAGGTTTATAACTATCATCATAATACAATCTTCTTATATCATCGTTTCTATTTGGCTCCCACAATTGATTGGTCGATGTTCCAAAATATAATGGATCTTCAACATACAACCTACTTGCCTCTATTCCAGGTAAAAACAATACACTTGAACAACATATATTAGTTTTTATTGGTTTTTCTATTTTCCACGGTTCAAAGTCTACCAGACCAAGTACAGTATTACCTGGACCACTACTATCTCCCCACCAATTATCTTTTGCGTCTATTATATTTGGTGATTTATTATTGATATTTATTTTATTTCTTAGAAACTGTGAATTATTTATATTTACTATATTTTGTATCTGATCCAAATCTAACGCATTACCTATACCACCAAAACCAGCTACACTTCCATCTTCATTCCTTTGGACTTGATAGATTGGTTTATATATATTTGATACAATCACAGTTTCATTATCTTCAAATATAGTTTGTGTAGCTATAAACTTACTTTTTGATAAAGACACTGCGTATTTATTATTTTTAATTTCAACATTATCAAAATCTACATAACTATTTACTGAATCGATATATGAATCATATAGAACAGTATTTTTAATAGTTGTTGTTGAATTTAAAATATACAGACTACCCATATCTATAAGACTTACCGGATCGTCTACCGAACCATTAATAATCATTTCACCTATTATATCTATACCATTTTCACCAATAGATAGAGTTGAGGAAGATACCATCAATGTTACACCGCTATCTATATACAGAGTTTTATTTTTTGGAATTGTAATATATTCATCAAGGATATATGGACTATTGTCTCTGTTTAGCACAACACGTCCAGATGAGTAATTTTTTATATATGAATTGTTTATATGAGTATAAGCAAAAGATCTAACAGGAATTAAAAATATAAACAGTAATAGTATTTTTATATATTTCATTATTTTTTTATTAATTTATAATGAATGATTTTATTACTATTAAATAAAGAAATAATAAAAAATCCATGAAATTTTCATGAACTTTTTCTTACACAATATATATTAAAAGATGTTAATAGCCAGACTATTTTTTATAGTCAGAAATAGAAGCACTTATATTATCGTTTACACTATCATCAACAAACTTTTGAGTTATAAATAGTAGGACAAAACTCATACCTATTATGAGTACAAAACCTCCTAGAAATTTAAAAAAGTTACCATCAAATGGATTGATCATTTAGTAAATTATACAATAATAAAATTAATTATTCCTATTATTTTTATCCACATAGTAATATATACTTTTTTAAATTATATAAATTAATTTTATCAATAACAAAAAACCACCCTTTCGGGCGGTTTTTTGTTCCAACTATATAACCTGTTGGGAGGAAGCTAGTTAACTACTGACTAAATACCTAGGTTTACTGGAGGTGTCTGTAGTTTTTCTAGACCGAAGTTTATATTAAACTCCTGTGTGTTTGTTGTATCATCAGCAAAGTATACCTTTGTGATTGATGTTGAGTGGTTTGAAGAAGCTGTGTTCTTGTTATCTAGAAGACCTGTGTATACGAATGTTCTAGATGTACCACTTGGGATCACATACAATGTTGATGTATCTCCTGCAACTACTGATGGTGATGATGTAGTTAGAGAAGAGTTTATTGTAGATGAAGCTGCTGTAGCAACTGTTGATGATGTTGCAAAAGCTGAATTTGGATTCTTTGGAAGATACAAGTCATTTGTACCATTGTTATTCATTGTGAATCTAAATCCTATTGTAGCTTGATATGATTTTGATGAACCATTGTCAGCTACTGCTGATGTAGCAACCATATCTGTTAGAGATGCTCCGTTTGGTAGGAATGTAATATCGTTTGATGTTACAGTGTTTGCACCGTTAGCAGTCACAGTTGTAAAGTTGCTGTCTATACCAACAATGTTTGTTGTGTTAACAGTTATTGTTGATGAAGCCATTGCTCCTGATACGAAATCATCCTGATCAGCAACATCTGCTGATAGAGTCAATGTTGTCCATGCATCTTGAGGAAGAGCTATAGTTAGGTTTGAGAATACTGCTGATGTAGCAACAGAATCAACCTGATATGTACTCTTTCCATCTGATAGATAAACTCTCTTTAGGATTGATGACCATGTTCTGTTTCCACCATTATCTTTCAATGAGAAAGTAAGAGTGTTGATTGTTGAAGATCTGTTTTCAGACTTGAAATCAAACTTTCCTAGAACAACTGCTGATGTTTCACCAGCTGTTGATGTAACTACTATTCTCTGTGAAGGTGTTGTAGGAGCTATTCTTGCTAGAATATTTCCTGTTGAACCTGTTGAAGATAGAGTAGCTGTTCTTCCTGTTGTTCCTGATTGAGCAACTGTTCCTAGACCTATTGAATCAGTGTATCCCTTTCCGTTCATAGTTCTTATTGAGCTATTTGGAACAGATACTATAACGCTAACATCTGATGATAGCTTGTCTGTTACTGAAAGAACTGTACCTGAAACTACAAGTACTCTGTCTGTTCCTGGAGTAACAACTGCATTTATACCATCAAATCTTACTAGGTAGTCTGAACCTACTGTTATTTCAGTAGCGTCAGCTGCGCTTGAAAGATTCTTTGTTGCTATAACAGCACCATTGCTATCCTTTAGAGTAACTGTACCGAAGTATAGCCATGGTCTCTGGTTCATACGAACATCGAATCTTGTAACTGCTACTGGAGCAGCTGTTGCTTGTAGTTTTACAGCAACTAGATCCTTTGTCTCACCCTTCTTTATTGTTACGTTGCTTGCGTAGCTTGAAAGTGAAACTGTGATTGATCCATCAGTTCCTGCTGGAACTGTTGTTGTGTCAGGTGTAACTACTACTGGTGCTCCTGTTGTAGGAGTACATGTATATCCTGTTGGACATGCAGCAGGTGTAACTGCTACTGATCCTGTTCCATTAAGCTTTGCTACTGTAAGAGGTCCTACGAATCCTGTGTTTGGAAGTCCTACGCTAGCCTGATACTTCACAACTGCTGACTTTGTTTGTTGTCCAAAGTAACCCTTTTGTGCAGCTCCAGACTTTATTGAAGGAATGTCAAATCCAGAATCTATAAGCCACTGTTGTAGTGCAGAAACGTCTGCACCTGTGCTACCTACTGTTAAGTACTTTGAGAAAGTATATGCTTGTGCAGCAGATGCTCCAACAAGTACTACGGCAAGAGCAAGAACGGATGCTATAACTAATTTTTTCATATTTTATTAATTTGATAAAAATAATTTTCTTTTTACTAATAATATTTTAGAAAACTATTTTCATTTGCGAATAATTTTACTAATAACTTACTAACACTATACTCTTTGACTGATGTATCGACACAAATCAAAAAGATAGGTTACAAAAACTGAGACTGAATACATCTATTTACTAACCATGACTGTACGAGGAAATTCAGAAAATAACCAAGTTCTATAATGCCTATTTAGCTGTCAACGAACCTATGCAGAACATTATATCCCTGTAAGGAGTTATCTGCAAAAAATCAATGTGGATAACTCAAAATCCACGTGTCTACCTTATCATATTTGGACCCAAAAAGTCAATTTTTAAGGGAGTATTTACTCCATCTCCTTTCACCCTCTTTTACCACTAAACCAGACCTTATCAAATCCATCAATTCTCTTTGTATAGTTTTCTCACTACAGTCTTTAATTAAGCTAGAAAAGTCCTTTATTGTAAGACCTGATTTTTCCTTTAAAAGTCCTATTATTTGATCCTGTCTATTAGACTTCTTGTTTATCACAATAGACTCATTTTGGGCCGTATTATCTTGTCCTTTATATCCACCATTTGTTACAGATTTTGTATTATTTTTACTTATTAAACTACTGTTTGACTTCAGTGACTGTCTATTATCAGTACCATCAAGTTTGAAGAAGTCATTATCTAACATTAGAACACCACCATATGAAGACTTTATCGAAATAAAATTCTTAATATTTTCTATCACTTTATAAACCTCATTTATTAAAATATCTGCATTATTTACACTTATTAAAAATGAACCTGAACATAATCTAAGTAGTGTTACGATTTCAAAAGAAATAGATATATATTCATCTGCTAATGTATCTATCTTTATATTTTTGAAGTTATTCAATTGTAAAACCGAATACAACATATCCACAGCTCTTTCTCTTATAAGCCACTTTATAGAATCCGAGTCCTTTATGTGGTTTGTTGCCATAAATAGTCCTTTAACTATTTTTTCTGTCTTTTTAAATATAAAAGACATGTCTTCTCCGGCATTAAAAAAACCCAGAGATTTGAATACCTCATCTATATTGTTTATCCTTTGATTATTTCTGTCTTCTATATACATATGTCTTTTATATGTCCTTTTATTTTTGTCTTATTTAATTTTTATATTGTCTTTTAAATATTTTATTTCTTATGTCCATTATATTGATAATAGTCCTTTATGTAAACAATATTTTTCTATTTCAACACATAATGCTCATTATGCAAAAAATCTATGTTATTATTATATGTATAAACAATATTATGGCTCAAAAAAATATACAGAAAAAAAGAATAGATAAAGTAAAGGAATCACCCAGAATTAGAGAATCGATAAAAAAAGAAACTTCTCAGGCGATTTTTGCAATCGTATTTTTCTTACTATCTTTACTATCTATACTTTCTGCTTTCCATCAGGCAGGAAGTGCTGGTGAACATATATATGGACTTGGTAAGAAGTTATTTGGTATCGGATATTTCCTATTCCCTATACTACTTATACTGCTAGGAATAGCTTTTCTTAAAGGGGTTAAGAAGAGCTTTCAAATTATAAAAACTCTTGGAGCTTTTTTCTTTTTCTTATCAGGTTTGGGACTTATAGATATACTTATTGCTCACGAAGGTGGACTCTTGGGTCATATAATATCTGACCCTCTCATAACACTATTTGATGTTTATGCATCTATTGCACTTTTGATAGCCATATTTGCCATATCGATACTTATTACATTTGATATACATTTTACAATTGAAGATCTCATGTTTTGGAGATTGTTTAATAAAAAATATGATGAGGATGAGGAGTACTATGAAGATGAAGAAACTGACTCTGAAGGTAATGCAAATAGAAAATACAAGAACATAGATAAAGAAGGTGAAGAAAATAATGATGAGGGTAACGATCAACCTGTTCCAGTAGCAATACCAAAAGTAGATAATTTGAAGATATTAAAACCAAATGAATCTCTCGATGGTGATGATGCAAACTTTGCTGGATATAGAGCAAGTTATAGTTTAAAGCCATTTGTTCCACCACCACTGTCACTACTTGAAAAAGATAAAGGTAGACCTGAGACCGGAGACATTAAAGCAAATGCAAATATAATAAAAAGAACGCTACAAAACTTTGGTATCAATGTAGAAATGGATGAAATATCTATTGGACCTTCAGTTACTAGATATGCGCTTAAGCCAGCTGAGGGAGTTAAACTATCAAAAATCGTAGCTCTAAATAATGACCTTGCACTTGCTCTTGCTGCACACCCTATACGTATAGAAGCACCTATACCAGGAAAATCACTGGTTGGTATAGAGATACCAAATACAACAAAAACAACAGTCGGTTTGGCTAGCTTACTTTCATCTGAAGAATACCAAAAATCAGACATGCCACTACTTATATCTCTTGGAAAAGGAATTTCTGGTAAATCATATTTTGCAAACCTTGCAAAAGCTCCACATATGTTGGTTGCTGGTGCTACAGGATCTGGTAAATCAGTAACTATACACGCTATCATAGCTTCGCTATTGTTTAGAAATGCCCCAGAAAATCTCAAGTTTATAATGATAGACCCAAAGAGAGTAGAATTAACTCTGTACAATAGTATTCCCCATTTACTTACTCCAGTTATAACTGATCCAAAGAAAGCAATACTTGCACTCAAGTGGGCAGCAAAAGAGATGACAAGAAGATACAATATATTGGAAAAATATACTGTTAGAGACATAGGATCTTATCACAAAAATATTCTAACACCTGAAGTAGAGAAACTGAAAAAGAAAGGTGATGCTGAGGATCAAGATACAAAGGATATGCCTGACTCAATGCCGTATATTGTGATAGTTATAGATGAGTTGGCAGATATAATGCAAACTTATCCTAGAGAATTGGAATCTTCTATAGTTAGACTGGCACAGATGAGTAGAGCAGTTGGTATACATCTTATACTTTCTACTCAAAGACCTAGCGTTAATGTTATTACAGGTCTTATAAAGGCAAATGTTCCGACCAGAGTAGCAATGCAAGTTTCTTCTCAGATCGATTCAAGAACGATACTAGATGCAAGTGGTGCAGAAAAACTACTAGGTGCTGGAGATATGCTATACCAAGGTGGTGAAATGGCTAAACCAGCAAGATTACAGTCAGCATATATAACAGAATCCGAACTCAAAAAGGTTGTTAAATATCTTTCTGATACATACAAAGATGAAATAATGGGAGAAATAAACCTTATGGCTCCTGAACCTGGTAAAGATTCAGTATTTGAAGCATCACTCGGTGATGATGAGAGTTTGGAAGAAGAGGATGATATGTACGAAGAAGCGAAACAAGTTGTAATAGAAAGTGGCAAAGCTTCTACATCATATTTACAAAGAAAACTTGGAATAGGTTATTCTAGAGCCGCAAAGCTAATAGATATACTAGAAGAAAGAGGTGTTGTAGGTCCAGGTAATGGTTCTAAGCCAAGAGAAGTACTTACAGGTAGAGAAAATACTGATGCCCCAATAGAAAATACAGACGTTATATAGAATATATAAGCTATATAAAATATTTAATATATACTTATTTAATAAAGTATTTTATATAAAGATAAATGGACCAAAATAACTGAACACATTGAAAATATGTGCTAGATTTATACTATGTTAACTCGATACGAAACAAAAAAATTAATAAAACTAATATCATACGCACTAGTGATACTAATCCTTACTGGTTATACCCTATTTGCTACACATGACCTTTTACTTGGTCCTGAAATTGTAATACTAGAACCTGTAAATATAAATTCATTTGCAACTTCGAGTGTGACTATAGTTGGAAAAGCTAAACGCTCTCAAAATATTACACTAAATGACAAATCAATAACTATAGATGAGATGGGAAATTTTAGAGAAACTACCCTTTTAGCAAAAGGCTACAATATATTTAAACTTACAGCTACTGATAGATTGAAGAGACAAAAAGAATATCGACTAGAGTATATTAATACGTTAAAATAGACTCAGTACCCGATTGGAAGCGTACCCGAATTATCCTTAATTAAAATGACATGGCAAAAAACTCAATTAAAAAGACAAAAGTGATAGAGAAAGATGAGATTCTAGAAGAAACAATAGTTGATGATGAAAAAGAAGTAGAAAAAGTAAAACCTGAAATAAAAAAGGATCCAACAGTTGGTATAAAAGATACTATAGAGGCAATTAGAACAAAGTTTGGAGATGAATCTATAATGAAACTAGGTGAAAAGCCTAAAGTGAATGTTAATGCTATACCTACAGGTTCAATAGGTCTTGATTCAGCTCTAGGAGTTGGAGGAATGCCTAGGGGTAGAATAGTAGAAATATTTGGACCAGAATCATCAGGAAAAACTACCCTGTCACTGCACGTTGTAGCTGAGGCTCAGAAAAAAGGTGGTATTTGTGCATTCATAGATGCAGAACACGCTATGGATCCTGAATATGCAAAGAGAATTGGTGTAAAAACTGATGAACTTTTCATATCTCAACCCGACACAGGTGAACAAGCACTAGAAATAGTTGAGAGTCTTGTTAGGTCAGGAAAGATGGATGTAATCGTAATAGACTCTGTTGCTGCACTAACACCAAAAGATGAAATAGAGGGAGATATGGGTGCACATCATGTTGGAAAACAAGCTAGACTAATGTCACAAGCACTTAGAAAACTAACTGGTATTGTAGCAAAATCAAAAACCGTAGTTATTTTTATAAATCAAATAAGAATGCAAATAGGAGTAATGTTTGGTAATCCAGAAACAACTCCGGGAGGAAAAGCATTGAAGTTCTATACTTCTGTAAGATTGGACATACGACGTATAGCTCAAATAAAAAAGGGTGAGGAAATAATGGGAGGTAGAGTGAGAGTTAAAGTTGTAAAAAATAAAGTCGCTGCCCCATTTAGACAAACAGAGTTTGACCTAATGTACAATGAAGGAATTTCACAGGAAGGTGAAATAATTGCACTTGGAGAAAAGATGGGTCTAATAAACAAATCTGGAAATTCATATTCTTACGGTGAGGAGAAGCTCGGTAGAGGTTATGATGCTACAAGACAATTCCTAAAAGAAAACCCTAAGATTAGAGACACTATACTTGGTGAAATAAGAAAGAAACTTGCGGAAGTAGTATAAAGAGGCTAGAATCGCTATATAATAAAATTAGTAAACAAAAAGCCATGTCAATGCTTGAATACAATGAGGTAGTAGAGAGGAAGTATATAATACTTGAAGGTCAACCTTACGAAGTCATATCTTCACACGTATTTAGAAAACAACAAAGAAAACCAGTAAACGCTACAAAGTTAAAGAATATGCTTACTGGTAAAGTAACTGAGTATTCCTTCCATCAGTCCGAAAAGGTACAAGAGGCTGAAATTGATAGAAAAGAAGTAAAATACCTTTATAACAATAGAGGTGAATACTGGTTTTGTGATCCTACAGATCCAAGCAAAAGATTTGGTATAAAAGAAGAGATTACAGGTCCACAAATAAAATACATGAAGCCAAACACACTGCTTGATCAAAATCTCTTTGGAGAGCAAATAATAGGCTTTAGATACCCTATAACAGTTGACCTGAAGGTTACAGAAGCACCACCAAATGTTAAAGGTGATACAGCAACTGGCGGAAGTAAGTTGGTAACATTAGAGACCGGTGCCACCGCCAATACCCCACTATTTGTAAACGAAGGTGATGTTATAAGAGTAAATACTGAAACTGGAGAGTATAGAGAAAGAGTTGGAAAGTAAAAAAATAATTATAGAAAAGGCGCACAACCTTTAGGAAGTGCGCTTTTTGGTGGCTTGGGTTTCAAGGGCTACCACCAACCTATGTATTTCACCTTTCGGTTACTTCTTTTCGGACTTGCTAGTAAACATCAGTAGAACCATCTTCCAGTCCTTACCGTAAGTCAGACCTTCGCGTCTACCCCAACTTTCGCCGGCAGGATAGGGATATTTCTTATTCCCTTCGTTACTGTTGACAAAATCCTCTGAAATCAATTCTCCGGTCGCCACATCAATGGCGACATAAACAGCATGATTCATGCAGATGATATCGATCCCTTCTGCCTTGCAGGCGTGGAAACAATCGAATGCAGCGGAGGCGGGATGATGGTGATGATTCATATCTGTCACCACTGCCACCTTCTTCACACCAGCGCAGATCGCTAGCAGAGCGATGGTGGTGCCGAGGGGCATTTCCTGGCCGACGAACTTTCTGCCCGCGTCGCCCTGCGCCTGCCGTGAAGCAGGCACGAGGAGATCAGTAAGGACGATATCGAAGTCGGGATAGGTGGTTGCCAGCTCCCTAGCTTCGCCGTTATAGAAAGCAATACGCTCGCCACGCAATGCATCATCGATGTCGCGCTTGTAAGGTTCACTGTCGCCGAATTTCTCGGCAAAAATCTTTTTATTCTTGTCGTGGTCGATCTTCTCGACAAGCGCCTCCTGTGCCTCGTCATAGGTACCAACAACAGTGAGATCGTAGTCCTGGCCGAGGAGGAGTTGTGCGGATTTGCGGTGGATTTCACTATCATCGAACACCAACACTTTGAGTCTTTTCATGTCTAGTTTCCTTCAGTTGAACTTACTTTTGGTTTTGTGTTTTGTGTGCCAAGTTTGAATGCTCCATCCATTTGAAACTATAACACGATTGATACATATAGTCAATTAGTTGTATTACAGTAATTGTACAATAAGAAAAACCAGCAAGTAGTGTATGGGGACCCTCTGCAGGCCGTCGAGCCGGAAGCGGAAGAAATTCTTAGTAAAGAATTTCTGTGTCCGAATACATTACTTGCTGGTTTTTCTTTATTAACTATCTAGCTACGAAAGGTAGTAATCCTATAAATCTAGCTCTTTTAACAGCAAGAGATAGTTGTCTCTGGCTCTTTGAAGATACACCTGTCTTTTTTCTACTAATTATTCTTCCATGAGGATTTAGAAATTTCTTTAGAATTTCTGTATCCTTATAGTCGATATGTTTTATATTATTTTGTAGGAAGTAACACTGCTTTGTCATTGTATTTTATTGTTTATTGTTAATTAAAACGGTATATCGTCTGGATTTATCTCATCTTGTGGATATTCAATGGTATCAGATGGTATGTCTTTTGAATTATCATCTTGTGAATCTGATTTTGTCTGTGAGCCAGAAGAAGTGTTTTGACCACCTGATTGGCCACCTGATCTTTGTCCAAACTGTATACGGTCAGCAACTATTTCGGTTCTATATCTCTTTTGACCATCTGTACCATCCCATGATCTAGTCTGTAATCTTCCCTCCACAAGCAGGCTACTTCCCTTTTTTAAATATTGAGAAACAGTTTCTGCTTGTCTACCAAAAACAACAACATTGTGATAATCAGTACTTTCTTGTTTGGCACCGCTCTTGTCTTTCCAAACACGATTTGTAGCTACACCTAAAGTTGCTACTTTTATTCCTGAAGGAAGTGCTTTTGTTTCAGGATCACGAGTTAGATTTCCTATAATAATTGCTTTGTTTAAATACATTGTGATATGTGATTACTTTATAATATTAAGCTTCTTTCACCATTTCATCAATGCTTTTATCTATTTCCTCTGCTGGTACTGTAGGTATTACAGCTTCAGGGTCTACAGAACTATCAGACATGACCTTTTCAGTATCAACCTTATCATCTGTAACTAAAGGAGCTATTTTACCCAAGTATGTATTTTCTTTAACTGTTGATATAAGTAATGTTCTCAAAACATCATTGCTGTTTTCGAAATATTTCTTTACATCTACTATATCTGCAGTAGAAAGTTCAAACTTAAACCATCCGAAGAAGCCTTCAAAAAACTTATGGTTTTTTGCGCCTATCTTCTTTGCCATAGGATATGCCAATGGTCTTTTTTCTGGCAAACCTTCACCTAACATATTTCCCTTCTTTGAGATTATTACATCCTTTAGAGAATTAGCTATTTCAGCTACTTTTTCTTCTGGAATTGAAGATACAAGAAAGTACCCGATTTCATATATCCCCATTTTCTCTTCAAGAGAAACTTCTTCTTTTTTTATACTCATGTTTTTTCGTGGAGAGCAATCTACCTATATATACAAGCGTATACTGTAGAGCATGGCCGTGCACAGCCAGGGCTAGCCACATTTATTATTAAGCTTTTAATATGCACGTATGTACACACTACCATAAAGGTTAAAAGAATCAAGCATTAATTTTGATGATCGAGCTTAATATATTTTATTTTAATAAGATAAAGAAAATATAAAGAAATAATGAAATTTTAATAAATTCGATACTAAAACACTATTTATATAATAGTGTCAAACCTTACTTACCGTATACAATATACTTACGATTTAGTTTATTTATAAATAAACTATTTTCTCAAAAATAATGGAGAAGCGGGCATCTTCCTATCTATTATTATTGATCTAATATTGTCACTAGTGCTTGGTAAAATCGGTTGTAATAATATAGATATTTTATAGAGTTCTACACCCAAACTTGATATTATATCTTTTGCTTTTTGTTCATCTATCTTTATCAATTTAAACGGCTGTTCATCTTGTATTCTTTTATCAGCCTTTTGAACTATATTCCATATAACATCACAAGCTTTATTTATCTCGAAATTCTCTAGTGACTCTGTATATTTTTTATAATCAGGTTCTGAATCTATATTTATATCTTTGTATGGTATATCTACATTATTATCAACCACCATTTTCATTACTCTACTAACAAGATTACCTAGACCATTTGCCAAGTGTGCATTGTATGCTTCCTTAAACTTATCCATTGTAAATGGACTATCTTCAAATGGACTTAATTCTCTTAATACAAAATATCTGAGAGCATCAGTACCATATTCATTTATTACATCTATCGGATTTATTACATTTCCTAGTGTTTTACTCATTTTTATTCCACCCTCACCTGTTATAAACCCATTTATTATTATTTGTTTTGAATTTGTAAGCCCAGCACCCATAAGCATAGCTTGCCACATTGCTGATTGTTGACGATTGTTATCTTTACCACAATACTGAACAACTCCACCTGTATCTATCCACCAATCTTTAAATGTCTTTTCATCTTTTGGCCAACCTATACTTGATATATAGTTTACAAGAGCATCAAACCATACATACATAACATGATCGTCGTCTCCTGGAACTGGAACTCCCCAAGGCATTTTAGATTTTAATCTTGAAATACTAAAATCCTCAAGACCAGATTTTACAAAAGACTTTGTCTCATTAAATCTTGATTCTGGAATAATAAAGTTTGGATTGTTTTCATATATTTTCAAAAGCTTTTCTTGAAACTTAGAAAAAGCAAAGAAATAATTTTCTTCATCTATTTCTTCTATCACCATACTAGGATGGATAGTACACCTACCGTCCACAAGCTCTGATTCTGTTTTCTCGAGTTCACAACCGACACAATATTTAATCTTATAATTTTTCTTGTATATATAACCATTTTTATCACATCTCTTCCAAAACTCTTGAGCGGATTGTATATGGTTTTTATCGGTAGTTCTAGAGAAATGTGCATCTTCGGAAAAACCTATAAGAGGCAATAGTTTTTTAAAATTTTCTGCATGCATATCTACATAGTCTTGCACTGGCATATTCTTTAATGAAGCATTTCTATATATTTTAAGACCATGCTCATCTGTACCTGTATTTATAAGTACATCAAAACCCTGAATCTTTTTAAAACGAGCAATAACATCTGCACGAATAAATTCCATAGCATGACCTATATGTGGTTCAGCATTCACATAAGGTAGTGTGGTGGTTATATAGAATTTATTTTTCATTTATTTATTTTTAAATTTTAATAGAGATTCAAACTCATTTTTATCTTTAAATGGTCCTATCATGGCTAGATTTAAACTTTTCTCTATCAAGATTTCATTTGCTAAATCTTTTATTTGTTTTGGTGTAACTTTATTTATTTCCTTGAGCTTTTCCTCTGGTGTCTTTATATTTCTTTTTAATAATTCTTGAAAGCCTACATAGTCCGCTCTAGAATCCGATGTTTCAAGTCCTAAAGCCATGTTTCCAGATATAAAGTCTTTTGCTTTTTTTAATTCTTGTTTTGTAACTAGCTCATTCTTTAATTTCTCTATTTCTATCATTATATTTTCTATAGCAATTTTTACACGAGTATTATCTACTCCTGCTCTAACAGCCAAGTATCCATGATCTGTGAAAGTATCATGAATAGATCTGACATAGTAACAAATACCTAGATCGTCTCGCATTTTTGTAAAAAGTCTAGAACTCATACCTTGTCCTAAAATAGTATTAAGTACTGACATTATAGGTCCTCTTTTATCATTAACATCAAAACTTCTAAAGCCTAACATCAAATGTGTCTGACTAGTGTCTTTATATTTTATTCTAACTTGAACCTTATCCTGACTTTGTCTTACTGGTAGTTTTTCTTGATTTTTTGTAGTTGGAATATTTTTAAATAGTTTCTCGATTTTATTTACTACCTCTTTCTCTTTTATATCACCCGAAACTACAACAATACTAGATTCAGCTACATAATGATTTTTCCTATATTCCAAAAAATCCTCTCTTTTAAACTTTCTTATATTTTCTTCAGGTCCTATAACAGGCCAACCTGCTGGTACATCTCCATAAAGTAAGTTATCAAAGACTTCATCCACCTGACTTTGTGGCAAGTCATTGTACATTTTTATCTCTTCTATTATCACTCCTTTTTCTTTGTCTATTTCTTCTTGTTTAAATAAAGGATTTAAATATAGATCAGAGATAATATCTAATGCTTTATCCAAATGTCTATTCTCTACTTTTGCATAATATCCAGTATATTCTGTACTTGTAAAAGCATTATAACTTGCACCTAGACTATCCAATTCTACAGATATAGACGTTGCTGTTGGACGCTTTGGTGTACCTTTAAACATCATGTGTTCAAGAAAGTGAGATAGTCCATTTATCTCTTTTGTCTCATATTTTGAGCCAGTTTCTACCATAGCCATAACAGTTACAGCAGGGTTTCCTTTCATAGGGACTGTTATTACCCTTAAACCATTTTTTAGAATTGTCTTTTTAAATTTCATAGAGGTAATTTAGCATATTTTAAGATTTTTTGCTTATAAAAAGTTAACCCCCAATCCGCCAAAGCAGACTGGGGGGTCAAAGGATCCAAGGAACAAAAGATCAAGCTTGCTACCTAAGCAGAAATAACTAGACCTTAATGCTATTCGCGTAAAGGAGAGCTGGGTGACTACCATACCAATTGTTACCGGTCCATCTCCAGTGTAGGACCACATTGCCGCAGTGCTCATAAAGAGACGAGACTCCAAGACCACCCTTGTGATGACGTACGATACTTGCCCATCCCAAGACTTCTTTATCCTTGAAGTATTTCCGGAAAAAGGCAATGCCTTTCTTTTGGATTTCTTCCAGGTCGCGGAGTCCGAGGCAGATCTTAAGGGTGTCGGTCTTTTTGAGATGGTCGTAAATCTTGTTTCCTTCGATACACTTTCCATCCTTTTGACCGTCGTGAAGCCATTGAGCAATAGCTGAAATATCATACTCGGCAGATCCGGCTAATTCCAATTCCGGGTGCATCACTTCTTTCATCCAATCGGGGTACGACGGACGTATCGAGCGATCAACGCGGATGATGGGGTCGATTATAGGTTCCGGGGCGGGAACTGGTTTTTCTTTTAGGACCAATTCAGCTTCACCACGATGCAACCTTCCAACCTGTTGGAGGTTATCTCCTGTTGCAAGCCACTCAAGGAGTGTATTTCCTTCATTTGCACGACGAAACGCCAACTCCAACTTGTGTCCCGCACCTTGTCCGATTATGAACTCGCTATCCATATAGCCTGTCCTTTTGTTTTGAGCTCGCCCTTTTCAGAGCATGCTCGATTTAGTTTGTTGAACTCTTCGCCACAGCAGAAATAGCATTTCGATGTCCTATTTCTGTTTCAAATCATACTATACCTTTAGGTACTTTGTCAAATAATCTATAGATTCCAGATATTAAAAGTAGTATCCTTATTTAATCTTAACACCAACGTTTTTGGATCTTACAAAATATTTATTTTTATTTTTAATAAGATAATCCATCATTTCTTTATTGAAAATTTGTGCAAATGTCTTTATATCTTTGATCTTTCTCTGTTTCCTATCTATAAAATCTTCCATACTTACATTTCTCTTTATCCAGTGATCTTTTTCAGATAAAAGTACTACGATTATTGGCTCTAGTTTTTCTACTACATATACAAACTTTGATTCATCATCTAGTCTTTTTTCATATTCGGTAACAATATCCCAAACTAGCGCTTGATTTGGATAATCTTTTTTCAATTTCAAAAGAGATTTATGTTCGTTTTTTTCTTTTGTAGCTTGATTATAATTTTTATAAATTGATAAATCTCCTGCAAAGACCTCTACAAAATCATGCACCAAAGCGTATTTTATAACCTTGTTTACATCAAGTTTTAACTTGTATTCAAGTACAATAAACCAAGCCAACATAGCCACTCTATATGAATGCTCTATATCATTATCGAACTGCCCCTCACCGTGTATTGACCCTAAGTCCCTTTTTATTGAATTAAATTTTTTTAGTAGTTTGCCAAAATTTACGAATTTCTGTAGTTCCTTGTCCATATTTTATATCTTGAGATAATGTTTCAACTCCTCTATCTTCACCCTCTCTTGCTTTCCTGTATCTCTATTTCTCACAGTTACTCCCGCATCTTTTTCTATAGTATCGAAGTCTATAGTCACACAATATGGTGTACCTATCTCATCTTGTCTTCTATATCTCTTTCCTATATTTCCATTGTCATCAAATACTACACCCTTAATATCTTTTTTAAGCATTTTATAAACATCTTGAGCTTTCTCAACCAAGACTGGCTTGTTCTTCAATAGTGGGAAAACAGCAACTTTAACTGGAGCGACTTTTGGAGAGAGCTTGAGATATACACGAGTTTCGCCATCTACAACGTCTTCAGTGTAGGCGTCAGACAAAACAGCTAGCATCAATCTGCCAACACCGAAAGTAGGTTCTATACAATGTGGTATAAATCTTTCTTTTGTTTCTTCATCATAATATGACAAATCTGTCCCACTATGTTCTGTATGTTGTTTGAGATCAAAATCAGTTCTATACGCAAGACCTAGTAACTCCTTTTGACCAAATGGGAAATCAAACTCATGATCAACACTTCTCTTGGAATAATGTGCCCTATCTGCATCTGGAATCTCAACTTCATGAATATGATTTATATCAAGACCCAAATCTTTTACTAAGAATTCTTTTTGTTCTTTAAGGAAAATATCAAATGTCTTTTTATAATCTTCTGGTTTAACAAAATATTCGATCTCCATCTGCTCAAGTTCTCGCACACGGAATATGAAATCTCTTGGAGCAATCTCGTTTCTAAATGCCTTACCAATCTGTGCTAAACCGAATGGAAGTTTTGGATGAAAAGTATCTATTATATTTTTGAAATTTACAAAAAGTCCTTGAGCGGTCTCTGGTCGAAGATATGAAATAGAAGAATCATCCTGTAGTGCACCTACATTTGTCTTAAACATCATATTGAATTGTTTTACTTCACTTACAGCATTACCATCAGGACTTTTTATTTTCTTTTCCTTAAAGACAGCATTCATTTGTTCAAGAGTCATACCCTTTGGATCTACACCCATCTCTTCTAGTAAATGATCTGCTCTAAATCTTTTATTTGTTTTAACATCAGTAACCAAGGGATCAGAGAATCCTCCAACATGACCACTAGCTTTCCATACATTCTGATGCATAAGTATAGCTGCATCTACCCCATACATATCATCTCTAGTATCGACAAATCTATTCCACCATAAAGAAGTTATATTGTTCTTGAGAGTAACGCCATATGGTCCATAGTCCCAAGTACCCGCCAATCCTCCGTAAATCTCAGAGCCTTGAAAAACAAATCCTCTTCTCTTGCAGAGTGATATGATCTTTTCCATCTTTGTTTCGGTATTTTTCTCTTCAGTTTTAGCCATGTTTTTGGATATTTTATTATTATCGAATTGTATATGAATTTATATATTTTGCCAATTATTTACCCACTATTTCATCTCCCCATTTAAAACTTGAATCTGTGCTAAAACTAGTGGTCAATGACCCTTGCTGACTAGTTACAGGAACATTTGTATAGTCATCATGAGCAATAAGAGATACTGGATTTACCAGAGTTGGCATTGTGCCCGATTGAGTGACACTTGGTGTAAATGAAATCTGAAATGCTACTTGTCTTCTATGACCATTTTTTAGAGTTTGTGTATCGATATTTCCTATATTCCAAACTATTTCATGATTGTTTGGGTTAAAACTTATATCTTCATCTGTTGGACTTATCTTACCCACATAGTTTACATAAGCTGGTAATGAAGATTTTGCTTCTGCACCAGACATTGTGTTTACTGTATTATCGACAGTCCAAACTACAGTATATGTTGTTTCTCTTTCAGGTTTTGGAGGAATAGGACCTGTGTTAACGAAAGGTCCAGAAACCCTGAGTAGTTGAGATGTGATAGATAGATTTGATGATAACTTGATCTTCCTATTTGCACTTGATGTAATGTTTTCTTGAACATCATTTTCACCCAATCTTTTACCCGAAACACCCACATCAATACTTATACTTGGATTTGTAATACCATTTACTCCGCCTCTATTTCTAGGCGTTAAACCAAAAGACAAATTACCATTTCCACCTGCAGGAATATTTGATAATTCTGGATTTGTAACTTTATTCCAAATAATTTCATTGTCTGAAGATTTGTAATAACCCTTATCTGATGTAACCGAGACTTTATCAAAAGCATTTCCAGATAATTTTACACGTATCTCTGCATCGTTTATTGGTATAGCAAGATTATTGAACCAAGACACATTTATACTTACCGGATCATCAAATGAACCGATATATTCTGTATTTTCCACATTATTATCTATATCGATTGCAATATTTAAGAATGGTTTTCTAATGCTCAATTCTTGAGAAAATGATACAAATTCTGTACCTACAGTATTTGATGTATTTTTACTTTCTGCACCCAGAGAAAATCTGAATACACGACTTTCATCATTTTGCCCTTGTAGCTTACCCTTGATAGTAATAATCTTTTTGCTATTTGGTGGCATATCACCTATTTTCCAAGTAGTTGTATCTCCAACAGTTTTTGGATCAGAAGAAATATATTCAAAACCAAATGGATAAATAGCTTTTAATAAAAGATTTTTAACAACCTCACTCGAATTTGAAGAAACAGAAACTTTCATTTCAAACTGCTCACCTGCAGTTATTTCTTTTAGAGATTCTACATTGAGTGAAAGTGGAGATGAATTTATTATTACCTCGAATGTCTTTTGTTTCTGAAAGACAGCACTAGATCCACTAACTCTATATGATATGGTTATTGTCATTTCCTTCTTACTATTTTCTTCACCGTAAAGTACAGCACTTATAGTCTTTTGTGATACACCACCCGGCTTTATATCACCCATAAGTTGCCTGAACTGTTTCAAGTCTTTTGTAGTATCTATAGGATCGACAGCACCCAAAGGAAAATCTACTGCAAAATCTACAGTGTTCAATTGAATATTGTTTTTATTATAAACTTGTATATCAAAATTTGCTTTTGATCCACCAGCAACTGATACTGGACCACTTACAGTGATATCTATGTTATTTGCTGAAACTATATTTGATCCGTTAAAGAATAAGTAAGCACCGATACTAAGTGCAATTATAAAGAACACAAAAGAACCGATCAAAAACTTATTAAAAAATGACATTGAATGATCTACGTATTTTTCATTTAGCTCCACTTCTTCTTTTTCTTCTACTGGATGTTCCCAATCAGTCTTTATTCCATCCAAATCATTTTTAATAAAATGAAGTCTTCTCTTGGTCTTAATCTCTGGAGATGTCCTAGAATATAGGGACTTTTTTAATTCTTCTATCTTGCTTTTATCCTCAAAGTTCATGTGAATATTGTAACACAAATAACACTATGTATGCATATTACATCTGACTTTCTTTAAGTGCTTTATTTATCTCTTGAATTATCTCTTTTCTATTCTTTAAAATTATACTTATGATATCTCTATCAATATTTCTATTATTTATAACACCCTCAATCCTTTCGTTTGATCTTATATAACCAAGATTATGAAGTATTCTGAGTACACCTAAAGTTTCAATATCAATTAATTCATTTGTTTCTACGTTGGATGTGGATAGGTATTTATATATATTTTCTACTATAGAAAACAGATCCTCATTTTTTTCTTCACCGTGCAAAAATCTCTTTAATAAATTTAACAACTTTATATAAATGACTTTTGTTTGTTTTGTTAAAGTAGTATTTTCTTCAATGCCCTTTGCACCAGTTATTCTCCACATCTCTTTACCTTTCACAAAAGAGATAGTAGAAAAATCATAATCCTGTAGATGATAACGCAATTTAGAATTGGAAACTCTAATACCAGAAGCTGTAGCAGATATAAGACCTAGGTCTTGAGTAAATATATTTATAAACTTTCCACTTTCTCCATAAGGATTACTGCTTATTATGAAGCTTTTAGTTGTGTATATGTGGTGAGACATCTCCAGGAATAATATTCACTTTATTTAAACCAGTAACTTTTGTTATATAGTCTTTATACTTATTGAAAGCATTTATATATACATAACTTTCACCCATATCAATATCTATTATTTTATCTACAGTAAGTCCCGCTTGTTTTCTCATATCTTGCAAAACTCTTACCAATTCTCTCATCTCTCCTTCGATTTTTAATTCGGGTGTTAAGTTTGTATCAAGCCAAGCAAATGAATTTAATTCTTTATCACTAACTACACTCTTAACATTTACTTCATCTTTAATGATTGATAACAATCTTTCATCTTTTGGTATGTCTGTTTTAACCTTTAGAGTCGATAAAGGCTGTCTAACATTTATCTTTGCATTCATACGAGCTTCCAGAGCCTTCGTAGCTATTTCTCTTACATTCTTCATATCTAAAATCAGTTTTTCATCTACATTTTGTACTTTTGGCCAATCTTCCAGATGAACACTTTCTTTTTCGCCTTTCATCTTCTTATATATATCTTCAGCAAAAAACGGCATGAATGGAGCTAGTAACTTTGAAAATTCAATCAAAACTGTGCGTGTAGTATAAAGAGCACTTTCTTTATCAGATCTTTCTTCACTCTTAAATCTGTCTCTTGATCGGCGTATATACCATACAGACAAATCATCGATAAAATCGGATATGGGTCGTACCGCTCTATCTATCTCATATTTTTCAAGATTTGTAGTTATCTCTTTATTTATTTGATTTAATCTAGAGAAAATCCATAGATCAAGCGGATTATTTATATTTTGTTTTGAAACTATTTTATCCTCTGAATACATTTCATAAAAACTTATAACATTATTTAATCTTCCAATATTTTTCTTTACTATTTCATCTACCGATTTTTCAGAAAATCTTACATCCTGACTTCTAACAACTGGAGAAGACATGAGGAAAAATCTTAGAGCATCTGCGCCATATTTATCTACAACTATATTTATATTTGGATAATTCTTTTTACTCTTACTCATCTTTTGACCGTCTTCTGCAAGTACCAAACCATTTACTACAACATTTTTATATGGAGATTTTCCAAAGAGTCCAACTCCCAAAACAAGCATAGAGTAGAACCACCCTCTAGTTTGATCCAACCCTTCAGCAATAAAGTCTGCAGGATAACCCTTACCCTTTTTAAAATATGAAGCCAAACCTGTTTTAGGATTAAATTCATTTTTATAAAATGGATAATGAGATTCACCATATGGCATTGATCCTGATTCAAACCAACAATCGAATACTTCTGGAACCCTTATCAAAACATTACCCTCTTTTGAATAAAGTTTTACATCATCTATATATGGTCTATGTAGTTCAAGCTCATAATTCTCATTGTGTGGCATAACTTTGAAATCAAGTTTTTTACACTGAGCATAGCTAATAGAATCAAACTTTATATCTGATTCTGTAAGCTCTTTTGTAGAGATCATTCTAGAAACAGCATCGAGCAACCATGCTGTTGTATTATGGCTTACTATTAATATATTTTTACCTTTATATTTATTGTCTAGCTCATATAATATATTTCCACATCTTCTTCTAACATCAGTAAAGTTTTCACCCTTCGGTGGAGTCTTCGTAAAATACTCTTTATCGTTTGCAAAAAACTTATGGTATTCATCTCTTGTCTTTCCATCTAAGTCTCCTACATTTATTTCAGCAACCCTCTCATCATATATAATATTTTCTTTTGGTATTTTTAATATTTTATTAACAATATCAAAAGTTTCTTTTGTGCGTATAAAAGGCGAAACTATTACCAAGTCAATCTTTTTATTTAATAGGGTTTTTGCTGTTTTTTCAGACTCTATTTTTCCCAATTCTGTAAGATGACTTTTAGCACCATGGTCTCTTGTACTCATTATGTTTTTTGTATTGTGCAACGATTCCCCATGCCTCATAACATAATAGTTATTATTTGAAACTGCGTGGTCATGTAACTCTTTTACAGAACCAAATACATGGCATTTATTTGTTTTTTCATCTTTCCATACTGGTATAGGCGCACCCCAAAAGCGTGAGCGTGATATTGCCCAATCCCTAGCACCTGAAAGCCAGTTTCCAAACCTACCTTCACCCACCTCTTTTGGTATCCAGTTTATTTTTTTATTTTCTTTTACCAAATTATCTTTCAAGTCTGTTACTTTTACAAACCAAGATGAAGCAGCATAATTTAGTAACGGAGTCTCACATCTCCAGCAATGTGGATATGAGTGCACAAGTTTCTCTTTAGCAAAAAGAAGTCCTTTATGTGCTAAATGTTTTATTATTTCTATATCTGCTTTTTGATGACTTTCTATTCCCTTTTCTTTATCTTCTTTTGTATCTTTTGGTTTTACTTGTTGTCCTGCAAAATCTGTAACTTCTGATTTGAAAACTCCATTTGTATGTACGTGTTGTATAAAAGGTAGATTATTTTTATTTGAAAGTTCATAGTCATCAGTACCAAAAGCTGGCGCTATATGAACTATTCCAGTACCACTATCATTTGTTACAAAATCTGCTCCATATACTTTGAAAGCATTCTCTATATTTTTTATACTTTTATCATTTACATAATAGTTGAAAACTGGTTTGTATTTTCTACCCAATAGTTTGTTGGCAGAAATTTTTTCCAAAACCTCATAATCTTTTATTATATTTTTTAAACTATTTATTCTATTTTCAGCAATTATAAACTTTTCCTCACCTATTTTTATTTTTAAATATGTAAAGTTTGGATTTATAGCTAAAGCAACATTTCCTGGTAAAGTCCAAGGGGTTGTAGTCCAAGCCAAAATATATGTCTTTGCTTCATCTTGGAGTTCGAACTTCGCATAAACTGATATATCAGTTATATCCTTGTATCCTTGTCCAACTTCAAAGTTTGAAAGTGTTGTCTCACATCTAGGACAAAGATTCATAGATTTGAATCCTTCATATATCAGACCCTTTTTATATAAAGTAGAAAATGACCACCAGACTGATTCTGTATAACTAGCATCCATAGTTCTATAATCATTATCCATATCTACCCAACGACCCAGTCTTGGAATTATTTTTCTCCAATCATCAGCATATCTCATTACACTTTCACGAGCTTTTGTATTGAATTTATCTATACCATAATCAACAATGTCTTTTTTTGAAGCAAGACCTAGTTCTTTCTCTATTAGATTTTCTATAGGTAGACCATGACAATCCCAACCCCATCTACGTCTAACCTTATAACCCTGCATGGTCTTATATCTAGGAATGATATCCTTCACAGTTCCAGGTACAACATGTCCATAGTGTGGCTCTCCTGTTGCAAAAGGTGGTCCATCATAAAACACAAAATCTCCTTTTGGCGAAGGCTTTTCTAGAGTCTTTTTGAAAATTTTATTTTTATCCCAAAAATCGAGTATTTTTTCCTCTTTTTGTGATATTTCTGATTTTTGGCTTATTTCTTGGACATTTCTACCCTCTTCTTTCATAAAAGATATTCTAGCATTTTTAGAGAAAAATGGTATTTAATTTAAAGACCATACTTAGTTAATAATATAATTAAAGCTTATGAAGCTAAAAACCCGCTCAGCATTTTATGCCAAGCGGGTGTATTGATGCTATCGTATTTGCTGACAACTAATTTCCGTTCGATTCTTCACCAACGTCATCAGTCTGAACATCCGGTATGATACCTCCACCGATCCGGTTCTTACGACGGCCGGAATTGATGTGTTCAAGGAGCATACCTCTCAGTAGGCTCTCAGCAGTATGATTACCACCAGCAAGCAGTGCAACATTGGGATCCATTACTGGGAAGGTCTGAATCTTCCTCCTGGTTTGTTTGTCGATCACCAAGCGCTTTCCATCCCAAAAACAATCATGTTCAGCGAGCAGACCAGCAAGTGCACACAGGAATGTACCCTTTACAAAAGGACATTTTCCACTAAAGCTGACAGTCTCGATGTTGTACGACTGATGGATCAGGTTGAAAAAAGTGGTAAGGTTCTCACGCACAATATTCCTTCCGACCGTTTCCATCAACCTGGCCATGGTGGATTCAGGACTTACAATATCCCGAATACCACTCGTCTTTCCTCCAGTACCAAACTTACTGTGAATAATCCCAGTGACACGGAAAATATTGAGCGCAGTGATAAGCTGCCCTCTCTTCATGATCTGTGACCACTGAACCCTTCCCTTGAAGATAAAGTTGCCTGTTTCAAACAGGTTGTAAACCGTATCGATGAAAGGGTTGTAAGTCCTAGCGTTGTAAATAAGGACATTTGGAGAAACCCTGACACGATTCTGGTTCAAGTCCTCAAACATCTTGCATTCCCATGCCTCGTCAGTATCCACATAAACCATTGCACCGAGTCTGGGCCTGAAGCATGGATCAATTTCCATGCACCTTTTCGCCGCAGAGAGGCGTTGTAGCCCATCGATTACGTAGATGCGTGATGCGAGCTGGTATACGGGGTGTCCATCGACATTATCCGTCTCGTATTTCTCACCTCTCATTCCTAGGACAATATCTGGTATTACTCCCTTGCGAAGAGCCTGGATTAAAAGGCGCTGATTCTTACCAATCAAAACGTCGCGCTGATATTCAGGCACGACGATATTGGTAAGTGTTTCTGGAGAGATGACCCCACGAAACACAAGCCAATCTTTAGACTCATCTCCAATACCTACCGTTGAAACATCCAACGAACCGTTCTCGATCTTGACTACTGTATTCACTTTGATTCTCCTAGCGACTAGTTCGATACCTCCAATGCGTATTTGCTTGGGTGGGTGATACTAGTAATAAGTTAAGGAACTTACTTATATCTGTATACATCATATATATGACAAAGTCAATAGTTAAAAATATTTATCGAACTTCGTGTAATTTACATTCTTTCTGGAACTTTTATGCCCAAAATCCACAATCCGTTTTCCATTACATCAACAAAACTCTGAGTTAAACCTATCCTATATGAAGACTCTTTATTTTCTTTATCTATTATCTGATTATTTGCATAGTATGAATTAAATTCCCCTGCCAAATCTGTAAGATAAGAAGTGATAAGTTGTGGTGCATACTCTATTCGAGCTCTTTCGATAACTTCTGGAAAACGTAACAATTTCTTCTCAAAGCTGGTAACTGAACTTGGCATGTCTTTGCTATCCATTTTTATTCCTAATTCATGAGCCTTTTTCAAAACTGTTTTTGCTCGAACAGTAGCATACTGAAGATATGGACCTGAATCCCCTTCAAAAGATATAGCTTTTTCTGGATCATAGATCACATCTCCACCGGGTGCTTGTCTCAATATCATATATTTTATACCTGCAATAGATATTATTTCTGAAATTTTATCTTTTTCTTCTTTTGAGAAATCTCTATCCTTCATCTTTTCATCAACCAATTCTTTAAATTCGTGTATCAAATCTTCTGCGGAAACCACATTTCCTTTTCTAGAAGACATTTTTCCTGTGCTTGGACGTAAAATTCCATGACCGATATGTATCATCTTTTCCGCAATATTTAAATCTATATTTTTCATTGTAGCGATGATAACTTTGAAATAAGTATTTATTTCATTTGCACTTACTACTATTGATTTATTTAGATTTGGGTAAATATTAAATTTCTTAAACGTTAAACCAAGTTCCTTTGCTTCATATGTAGGTAGACCATGGGAATTTATGAAGACCCTAGTATGTTCACCATATTTTTCTCCAGGAAATATGATAGCGCCATCACTTTTTTCAAATATTCCTTTATCTAAAAATTTATTTACTATTTTTATTGCATCATCAGAAACTTCACTTTCAAAAAAGAAATTATTAAATGAAGTACCGAGCTTTTCATATATTTTATCGAAATATTGTAGACTCAGTTTTCTTCCCGCATCATAAATCTTATTTATTTCTTTATCTGATCTATCAAATATCTTTTTATTTATTTCTGTGATTTCTTGTTTAGAATTTTCATTATCATCAAATTCTTTTGCTCCAAAAGCATACATATCGCCTAGATATTTTATATCATCTTTATAGTCATTATTTTTCATAATTCCCCACACCGTCTTTGCAACATGCATACCAACATCCCCTTGATAACAAGCACGAATTGTTTTTGCACCAGAAAATTCTACTAGTCTAGATATAGTTTCCCCTATTGCATTTGTCATAAGGTGACCTATATGAAAGATTTTGAAAGGATTTGGGTCTGTATATTCCACCATTATCTCTTTATCTTTATCTAATTCATTTTTACCGAAGTCTTTATCTATATTTAAAATATCATGTGTAAAATATTGAGATTTTAAATAAAAATTTATAAACCCCGGACCCGCAATTTCTATTTTATCCAAACCTTGAATATCTTTTTTATTTAATATAATTAAAATCTTTTCTGCAAGACTTTTGGGGCTTATCTTTAATTCCTTTGCATGTACCAAGGCTATATTTGAAGAATAATCCCCATGGTCCATATCTTCTGGATGTTCCAACACTATATCTTTTGCACTAGAAATACCCAATTCCTTTAGAATATTGCTTAAAGAGGTTATTATTTCTTTTTTAATATCTTTTATCATTTGTATACATAATATATACCAAAAACTTGCATTTTCATAATGTTAGTGGTACATTATTAGTGGACTACCATAGACCTCCAAGAAAAGCTGGCTGATATTCCTCCATTAGCTCAGCAAAGTGTCCAAGCCATACAGTCATCGCGGATTATGGACACTTCCCCCTCCTTTGCAATGCATAGGAGGGGTTTTTGTTTGCTAATTTACCTATTGGTTTATCTACTATTTTATTTTCTTTTTATCTTCTATTTTATTTACTTCGGAGTATACTATCTATTTTCTCTGCAATCTTTTTGAAGTCTTTCTCTTTTGCACCGCGAGTAGTCTCGGCTGGTGTACCCATACGTATACCTGATGGATCAAATGGAGATCTCTTGTCACCTGGAATTGTATTTTTATTTACTATAATTCCCCCTTTTTCCAACTTCTCTTCAGCAAGCTTACCAGGTATACCCTTTCCATCCATGTATGTATCCATAAGTATTAGATGAGAGTCTGTTCCACCTGATATTATTCTCCAACCTCTTTTTGATAATTCTTCCGAAAGAACCTTTGCATTCTTTATTATTTGTTTTGCATACTTTTTGAAACTTGATGTATTTGCTTCTTTTAGAGCTACCGCAACTCCAGCCACCTGACCCATATGTGGACCCCCTTGAAGTCCAGGGAATATGGCTTTGTCTATAAGCATACCTATCGTTTGTTCTTTACCCTTTTCATTTATTACTTTTTTATCTTCTCTAGAAAATATAATAGCGGCCCTAGGACCTCTTAAAGTTTTATGTGTAGTAGAGGTTACTACATGTGCATATTTAAATGGACTTGGATAAGCCTCCCCTGCTACTAGCCCAGCAAAATGTGACATATCTACCATAAGATAAGCTCCACAAACATCAGCAATCTCTCTACATTTCTTAAAATCTACTATTCTTGGGTAAGCAGTAAAACCTACAACTATAAGATTTGGCTTTTCTCTTTTTGCATCCTCTTCCATTTTTTTGTAATCAATCATTTCTGTCTTTTCATTTATAGAAATAGGTATTTGTTGCCAGACTTTTCCAGTCATTGAAACTTTTTGACCATGAGAAAGGTGACCACCAGATGAAAGTGGTAAACCCATAATCTTTCCTCCTTGTGGTACAAGAGCAAGGTACACAGCTAGATTTGCTGGAGCTCCCGAAAGTGGCTGAACGTTTATATGCCAATCTTTTCTATTTAATTTAAATAATTTTAGTGCTCTATCCTGACACAATACTTCTAACTTATCTGTATTTTCTTGACCTCCATAATATCTAGCATGAGGATAACCTTCTGCATATTTATTATCAAAAATAGAACCTAGTGCAGTAAGAACATCCTTTGAAACATAGTTTTCTGAAGGAATAAGGTTTATTACTCTCTTTTGTCTTTTTGTCTCAGCGTCAATCAGTTTTTTAATTTCTGTGTCTTTCATAGGTATATATTAAATAATAATAGTTAAAGTGTATCACTGTATAAAAAAAGTAAAAGGCCACTACAATGTGGCCTTTATTTGATAAAAAATATGTAAGTAAATAATATCCATTTACTTAGATCAAAATAGGTTATGATTTAAAATAGATGATCCAAAGCAGAGAAAATAATGCTTGCTATTTCTTCCCTGTTCATAAGTCTTTTTCCATCCATACAATTTATAACCCTCCATGATTTTGGGTCTCTTTCGGCGAGTTTCTTGTACTGTTGAGATACCCTTCTTTGATACTCGAGGTTTGCTTCGAGCATATCTCGACTTCCTTTTTTTCCTAGATATTCCCTCTTATTTTTTTCTTCTATCAATCTAAAAGATATTGAAGTTGCAACACTGAGATATAGGATCAAATCTGGCCTTGGTAATCCCAATACATCGTATTCAGACTTTTCCATGTGTTCTATAAAATCTACAGCTTTCTTTCCTGAAAGCTTTGCAGATTGATAAGCAATATTGCTAGGGGTGTATCTGTTACAAATTACAAAATCATAATGTAAAAGAGCTAGATCAAGTAGAGGCTTTGCAGCCACACGATCTAGAGTGTAAGGCATTGAGCCTATATATGGATTAAGTTTCAAAAAATCTCCGAACTCTCCCTTTAGTGCCCTTCCCACTATTTTGCCGAAATGTGTCTCGTACATCGGAAAATCAAATAGGGCAACTTTATATCCTTCTGATCTGAGTTTTTCTACAAGCAAAGCAACTTGTGTTCCTTTTCCAGAACCATCAGCACCATCTATTACGATAAGTGGACACCTTTTCCCTTTTTTCGATTTCATTTTTTTATTTATAATTTTATTTTACTTCTTTGACTTATCGTATATGAAGGTGTACAAATGTCAACAGAATACATTGTAAAAAACAATACAAGATGTAAAATTGATTCATGAAAACAAAACATGCTGACGTTGAATATCTGGAATTAATGAGAAGAATTCTAGATGAAGGTGTAACAAAAACAGATCGAACTGGTACCGGAACAAGGAGCTTGTTTGGTACACAAATGCGTTTTGATCTAAGAGAGAGTTTCCCATTACTCACAACAAAAAAAGTAGGGTTTGATCTCATCTTACACGAACTCATCTGGTTTCTTCGTGGTGATACGAATATTCGTTACCTTGTTCAGAACGGAGTGAACATCTGGAATGAATGGCCATACAAAGCCTATCTCATTGCGAGTGGATTAACAGTACCACATTCTTCGACAACTGAATGGAAAGACGGTATAAAAGAATTTGCAACTAAAATAAAAAGTGATGCAGATTTTGCTAATCAATGGGGCAACCTTGGTCCTGTATATGGATATCAATGGAGACACTGGAGAACTCCTGATGGTAGAGAGATTGATCAGATCGCAGACGTGATATCACAGATTCGGAAATCTCCTGATTCAAGAAGAATGATTGTTACAGCATGGAATCCTGCTGATATAGAAGAAATGGCAAAGTCTGCTCTACCACCCTGTCACTGCTTATTTCAGTTCTATGTGGCGAATGGAGAGTTATCTTGCCATCTTTATCAACGAAGTTGCGACTTCTTCTTGGGTGTACCCTTCAATATTGCATCTTACGCTCTTTTGACACTAATGTTCGCAAAAATAGCAGGACTAAAGCCTGGAGAGTTTGTATGGACTGGTGGTGATACACACCTCTACAGCAATCATTTTTCTCAAGCTCAAGAACAACTTGCTCGTGAACCTCGATCATCTCCAAACTTGGTAATCAACGGGGATCAAAAAGAAATCGAGGATTTCAAGTTTGAGGACTTTAAACTTGTTGGGTACGACCCTCATCCACCCATCAAGGCTCCGATCGCTGTGTAGTGCTACAGTTTTATTTACCACTACTACCAAAACCCTTTTGACCACGTTCAGTGTTCGAAAGGGTTTTTGATTCTTTAAATTTTACAATCTCAATCTTTTGAATTAACAGCTGAGCAACTTTTTGACCTTTTTCAAATCTAAAAAATCTATTCGATAAATTCATGACACCAACATGCCATTCCCCTCTATAACTAGAATCAATAACCCCACCGAAAGTTTTTATTCCATATTTATGAGAGAGACCACTTTTATCCCATATAAGTCCAGCATAACCATGAGGAATTTCGATAGCAAAACCTAAAGGAATAGTTTTTCTTTCCATAGGCTCAAGATCAAATGACTCAACTGTATATAGATCCATACCAGCATCGCCATAATTGGCATACTCCGGAATAATAGCACTGTCTCTTATTTTCTTTATCTTTATTTCCATTCTATTGATTTTTATATTGTTCAAAATTATTATCAATGATATCCAGAGCTACACCACATTGTTTAAATAATTCTTTTGTTTTACCACTAACATGATAATCTTTTGCGGCAACCACTCTTATTATTCCTGAATTTATTATCGTTTTTGCACATACATAGCAAGGGGTCATTTTACAGTATAGTGTCGCTCCATCTAGAGCAATTCCTACTCTAGCAGAATGAGCTATTGCATTTGTTTCTGCATGAATTGTTCTTATACAATGTTGTGATACATGACCATCGTCATTTATTACCTGATGCATTTCATGTCCAACCTCATCGCAATGTGGTACTCCTATTGCCGAACCAACATATCCCGTACTCAAAATTCTTTTATTTTTTACGATCACACATCCCGATCTTCCTCTGTCACAAGTACCTCTTGTTCCAACCATATGCATAATACCTAAAAAATATTCATCCCAACTTGGTCTTTTATATTTTTCAATTTTATCTTTAGGAATCTGCTCTTTCTTACTTTCAGTTAATAATATTTTCTTATTTGTCTTTTTTTTCATTTCCTTTATTTATATTGGAAGTATATAATATTAATACTTATGATCAAGTGCTTCATCATCGCTGCGACTACTCTAGATGGCTTTATTGCCAAAGACGAACACCACCCTGCTATGTGGACAAGTAAAGCAGATAAAAAGCGTTTTGTAGAGTTAACAAAGAAAGCTGGAGTTATAGTTATGGGTTCTCATACTTGGAAAACACTTGGAAGACCACTCAAAGAAAGAGTAAATATAGTTTATTCTCGTAAACAAGATTTTAGTAATGAAGGTGCAAGAATGACAAATGACGATCCAGCTACACTTTTATCAAAACTCGAATCTGAGGGTTATAAAGAGGTTGCAATATGTGGAGGAACACACATATATACTATGTTTATGAAAGCTAGATTGGTAGATACTATATATTTAACAATAGAGCCTGTATTATTTGGAAAAGGATTAAAGTTATTTGATGATGATATGCTATTTCATTTAGAACTAGTGAGTTCAGTTCAATCAGAGAGTGCAGGAAGTTTATTGCTAGAATATAAAGTGAATTATTCAGGAACACAGAAAATGAAGGATTGATAAAAAAGACCCGAGCATGCGTGCCAGGGTCTCTTGATCAATGTATATTTCTTTCTATTTCTCTTTTGAATTACTTACCAATTGCTTTCTTGGCATTCCGATAAACAGCAGACAAATCAGAAGCATCGCCAAAATATTCTGACAAAAGTCCTAGTTTCTTGACGATAGTATCGAGTCTTGTTCTCGATACCATAAGCTCTTCAATGACAAGCTTTAATGCAACAGGGTTAACATGCATATTAATCCTAGTATCTTTTACCCTATCCTCAAGACGTAAAACTCGTTGAGCCATATTAACCATTCTAGCAAGCATACAATCTGGAATTAATGAATTAAATGGATCACACTTATCATTTACTAGTAATGACTTTACATACTCATTGAAAGAGTCAATCCATGACCTGTCATTACGTAACCTAAATTCAAGAGAACTAACCTTTTCGTAAATGTCTGAATTGATTTGGTAAAATACTGCAAATATAAACACTAGGACGAAGGCAAGTGCAAGAAGGTCGGCAGGTTTTCCTATCAAAACCTGATTCTTGAAGATGTAGCAAACTATCATGAGTAAAATACTTACACAAATATATAGTATTTTATTCAATTTACCGTATACCTTTATCTCACCTACCGATCTATCCACATCCCTCTGTACCTTTTTCAAACTCCAACTTGAACAATTTTTAGTTTCCCAAGCTTTGAGAAAAGCTTCAGGAACCAAGTCAATGTAGGACGTTTTGTTTGCGGATGATTCTTTTTTATTCACTTTTAATGCCTTTTTTGAATCCATGGGGTTTCAGCCCATTTCCAAAGACTTTCGATCTAGGGAAATACTTCATGTAATTCGAAACAGTTCGGCAACTATTCTGAAATATACACTACAATACAATATCATTTTGGGCAATAAAAAAAGCAGGCCTTGTTCCTGCTCTTTTTATATTTTATTTATATTATCCCTTAACTTCTATACCTAGTGATCTGCATGAACCCTCTATTATCTTCATGGCACCTTCTATCGTATTTGCATTTAGATCAGGCATTTTCTTTTCTGCTATAGCCTTTACTTGAGCTCTTGTGATAGTACCAGCTTTCTTTACTGCATGTTTTCCTGCGCCCTTTTCTACACCTGCAGCTTTTAAAATAAGAGATGAAGCTGGTGGAGTCTTTAGTACAAAATCATAAGTTCTGTCTTCATATACTGTGATCACAACCGGAACTATGTCCCCCATCATACCTTTTGTAGCATCGTTGAATTTCTTTGTGAAATCACCAATATTAACCCCTGCCTGACCCAATGTAGGACCTAGTGGTGGAGCTGGAGTTGCCTTTCCTGCTGGAGCACTTACCTTTACCTTTTTTATTATCTTCTTTGCCATGTTTTTTATGTTATTTCTTTCGTAAATACTACATTACCTTAAATCTTCTTAACTTGCAAAAAATCAAGTTCAACTGGTGTTTCTCGACCGAACATTGAAACCAAGACTTTAACCTTTCCTCTATTGTCATCAACACCACTTATTTTACCTTCTAGATCTTTGAAAGGACCATCAGTGATCTTTACAACATCATCTACAGCTAGATCTATAGTATGTTTTATCTCTTCCTTATTCATTCTACTAAATAGTAAATCAACTTCTTTCTTTTCTAGTGGAACTGGTACAATTCCTGATCCTACGAAACCTGTAACTCTAGGAGTATTTCTAACAACGAACCATGAATCATCTGTTACTATCATTTCTACTAGAACGTAACCAGGATATATTTTTTCTTCTTCTTCAACTCTCTTTCCTGCTTTTATTTTTATCTTTTTTTCAGTAGGAACAATAACATTGAATATGTTATTTTCCATACCCAAAGATTCTATACGTTGCTTTAGATTACGGGCAACTGCATTTTCATATCCTGCATAGGTATGTATAGCATACCAATTTCTTTGACCATCATTTTGCTGTTTATTCATATGATTTTTATTAAACTATTAGAAAAGGAGGGTTAATAGTCTTCCGAATATATAGTCAAAAAAACCTAGTAATAATGATGTAACTACAGCAACAAGAACAACCATAACTGTATAAGATATAGCCTGCTTCTTTGTTGGCCAACTAACGTGTGACATTTCTGCTTTTGTTTCTGTTATATATTCTCCAATTTTCATATATTTTTCTATTAAAAAACCCCTCCAGGGGATATATGTATACTATATTCCTAATTGGGATTATTGTCAATAAACAAAAAATAGCCCTAGGGCTATTTTTTGTTTTTATCTATTTAAATAAATATTTCCTAACTACCTTATTTCATAACTAATATTTATTCTTGCTGTAACCTTCTGCTCACCTTGAGGGATCTGAGGTGATACATTCATTTTTACAGATGGAGTTGCAGAGTAACCATCAGCAACCAACCCTTCTCTTGAATAATATTGTTCTTCACTTGAATCATAGAAACTTGTTATTCTTACTAGTCTTACTCCAAGTTTCTTTGATAATTCTTTTGCTTTTGCCTGAGCAGATTCTATAGCCTTATCTCTTGCTTGTGCCTTCACTTTATTTATATCATCTATTGTAAATGAAAGACCTCCTACACTTTGAACATTCAACGAACCTATTGTTTCAAGTATTTTGCCAGCATTCTTTAGATCACGTATTTTAACTTCTACACTCTGACTAACATCATAACCAGACAAAACAGACTTTCCTGGAGGACAGACGAACTGATTACACTCCCCTTGTATATAGTCATAGTGTGGATTTATAGAATATGAAGTAGTTTTTATATCCTTCTCTTCAATACCATTTTGTTTAAGTGAAGCTATGACTTTATTTATTTTTTCTGAAGCTCTTGCTTGAACATCACTTATCACCTTTGCGTTCTCAGTAACTGAAAATGATACTGTGGCAATATCGGGTATAGATATTACTTCACCTGTACCTGTTACTGATATTATATTTGTATAAGATTCAGCCTTACCTACATAAGCTATAGATTTGATTTCTTTGATAGATATTGTTAGTAGGAAAAGTGATAATAAAACACCGACAACTAGACCTATTTTCCACAAATTATTTTTTGTATTTTCCATATTATAGATAAATTAATTACTATTAATCTTGAAAATTAATACTATCACAAACTATCTTTTCCATCTAGCAAATATACCGCAAGGCAATAAACGACTATGCTCTGTCTCTTGTATACTTTCTTTTGTATTATCCTCTATACCATCTTCTTGTATAGCCAATTCACCTATCTCTATACTTCCACCAAATTTCTCTACGAGTACATTTAATATATTTTTATATGCAATAGCAGAATAACCTGCTGAATAACCATTTATTATAAAGAATAGCGGTTTGTCTTTAAGTATAAGTAAACATTTATCAACAAGCGGGATGAGGTCATCTTCTATCTTCCATATTTCATCATTTGCACCGTGACCAAAAGCGGGTGGATCCATAATTATGGCATCATATTTATTGCCTCTTTTTATTTCTCTTTCTACGAATAGTCTCACATCTTCGAGTATCCATCTTATAGGTTTATCACTCAATCCTGAAATCTCCGCATTTTCTTTTGCCCAATTTATAGCAGCTTTTGAACTATCAACATGAACAACCTTAGCCCCTACTTGAGCACAAGCTAGACTTGCTCCACCAGTATATCCAAATAAATTTAATACATTTATATCTTTATTATCACTATTTTCTTCAATCAACTTTCTTGTCCAATCCCAGTTAACTGACTGTTCTGGAAATATTCCTGTATGCTTGAAAGCTGTAGGTTTTATAAAAAATTTTAGTCCAGAAAATGATATTGGCCATTTTTCCAATTTTTCAGATTTATATTTCCACTCAGCCTGAGCTTCACTACGTAAAAAGGTAGCATCAGCTTTTTTCCAATATTTTTCATCTAACCTCTTTTTCCAAAGTGCTTGTGGATCAGGTCTTAGAAGTATTTTTTCACCAAATCTCTCTAACTTTTCACCATCACCAGAATCAAGTAAACGATAATCTTTACTTGGTTTTGTTATATCTATTTTCTTTTCAAAATCTAATTCCATTTTATATAGCTAATTCTTTATTTCTATATTTTATAAATACATATATTGATATTATAAATATAGTTGTTGATGTGGTTGCAGACAACATACAGTACTGACAAAATGCATGTAGTAGAAATGCCTGAACATAAACGAACCACATAGAAAATACAAAACCTATTGTGCTATAAGCTAATGTTAGTCTAAGTATCCATTCTTTCTTCAAATCCAAAAAAAGTATTAGACCTACAAGAAATCCTAGATAAAATAGTGCTCCTCCCAGAGCAACTGGTATACCAAATATTTCTGAATATACACTTGTTAGAACACTTTCACAGCCTGTAGTAACACAAGGTGGGATCTTATTTGTAAAATGTTCAAATGTTAGAAATGTAGCATCAGAAAAACCGATTATTGCCACAATAAACAAAGTTACAAAAACCCATTTTGGAATATTATTTGGTATTAATTGCATTTTCTATCATTTCCTTAAACTCAACATATGTTTGTGGATTTTTTATTGATTTACCATTCAAAAAGAATGTTGGAGTAGAATTTACACCACCCTTTGCTCCACCTTTATAATCATTATCTATCTTTTTTGCTATTTCTGGATCATTTATATCAGATTTAAATTTAATCATATCTAATCCAAGCTTTTTTGCATAACTTTCAAAAACCATATCTGAACTTGTAGCTTTTACCCATTCATCTTGATTGCTGTATAGAAGATCGTACATTTCAAAAAACTTTCCTTGCTTGCCAGCAGATTCAGCAACTTTTGCTGAAGGTATCGCCTTTGGGTGTTGTGAGAGTGGAAAATGTCTAAATACTAGTCTTAAAGTGGTTGATGAATATTCGTCAGTGATTTTCTTTACTATAGGATAATATATAGCACAAGCTGGACACTCGAAATCTCCGTACTCAACAAGTGTTAGTTTTGCATCAGTTTTTCCTAATATATGATCTGTATTTACAATACTATCTGGAAGCACTATGCTTGCATTATTTTTAGCCTCCTTTTTCGAAGCTGCTATCATACCCCATATTATAAGACCAATAATAACGATAAATCCTCCCCAAATAAAAAATCTTTTTGTATTCATATTCGAATTATATGCTAATTTTTATTCTAATGCTACTATTATATATATGAAATCACCAATAGCTTTTAGAAGTCATAAAGAGATGCAAGATGTAGTTATGGATACATCAAAAACGGGACCTGAAAACCATTATTATATGATTCGTGGAGGAAGTAACAAAGGTAATATAACAGTATGGGAATCAGGTAAGATCGGTAATGAATATATAAAAACTTATGGACACTATCATGTAGGAGATTTAAATGAAACATATACCATACTTAGTGGTGAAGGAATAATCATACTTCAAGAAAGAGATGGTTCTGATGAAAATATAAAAAGTTTCAAAGCGGTAAAAGTAAAATCTGGAGATAGAGTATATATACCGAGCGGTATGGGACATCTAGGTATAAATACTGGAAATACTTGGTTAGTAACTCACGACGACAGTCCGGTAAATTTAGATGAAGAAAAAGCCGTATCATTTCCAGGACATGCTGATTATGAACCGTTTAAAAAGCTACATGGAGCTGGATACTATGTAATAGAAAAAGATGGAGAAATAGAATTTATAAAAAATCCAAACTACAAAGTGGTTCCTGAAATTGAATTTGTAAATTTTTAATTACTTTTAATTCCCTCTCTGTTCTGGTTGACCACCTCTTATATCTTTATATTTTTCTTTATACTTCAAAATAGTCTTTTCTACTTCTTCATTTGGAATTTCTATTCTCAACAAATCGATAGCATTTATAGTGTCGTAAATATCTAGTTTATTTTCAAGTTTATATATTGCATCTCTCCAAAGTATAGCTTTTTCGTATTCACCTTTTAATGAAGAAAGTTTCTCTTGAGTTTTCATCATATCTATAAAAGCATGGTACACACCCGCTTCTGCCCCACCTCTACCTATTGTCCTATCTTTAAATGGAATTCTTAATATAGAATTCTGATTAGACATCATAGTTCGTATTTTTCCGGTTCTTTGCCATTGAAAAGCTGTAGAGATTATCTTTTCATATAAATCTCGTGCTCTTTTTAAAATATCTTCACTTACACTAGGTACCATACGGAGTGTTTCAAGCAATCTATACTCGCCATCTTCTATCATCTCGAGACTCCACCAAGGCTTTGCTGAAGCCCACCAGAAATGGTCGCTTGCTGTAGCTATATCCATTTTATTTCTTATCTGTTCATATATAGGATTTTTTCTATCCATATTTTCTACTTGATCCCTAACAAGATGGAATAGTTCCCATTGCCATGTGTGAATTGTATTTTCAGGATCTTTCCATGAAAGAAACTGTATACCCTTTTCTATATCTTGTTTACTACTTGCCCATGTAGATGATACGGGAGTAATATCTATTTCCTCTCTTTTATCTTTTTTATTTAATAAATCGGATATTGTTACCAGATTAAAATCTTTTGTATCAAGTATTTCAAAAAGCATTTTTTCAAGTCCAGGTCTATGATGACCAAAGGTCTCCCCATCCATTGCGGTAACGATATATCTATCACTTTTCATATCGTCTTTCATTGCTTCTAGTAATGTCTCTTTTGATCTAACAACTGCAGACATTATAAGATTGCTTAACCTCCTTTCTCTAAAAAATACTCTCAATTTTGAATCTTTTATTTTATATATTTTATTGTAATCTATCTTACCAGGCTCTCCATAACCCGATATTTCATCTAGGATAATCCATTCATAGCCCATTTCTTCTATTACAGGGAGTATACTTTTATCATATCCCATTTCTGGTGGGAAAAATCCTTTTGGTTTATAGGCTTTTTTACCCAAAAAACGTAACATTGTTTCATCGTTTGCTATTATCTGTCTTTTTATATCTTGTTCTGTAAGTAATGGTAGAAAACCATGATACTTTGCTGAACTTGTAAATTCAATTTTTCCTTCTTCCCCAGATTTTTTCAACAACTCTATCAAATCCTTATAACCATATTTATCGAACAATTCTATAAGTGCACCTGTTAGATTCAGGGTGATCTTTATATCTTTATTATTTGCTATGTGTGTTATAAGTGGTCTATAACATTGAGAGACTATAGCTTCGAGTATATCTGGTTGCTGATCTGCCGGTTGATATATATGTAAAAAGTTTGCCCATTTCATATTTAGTTTTTTATTCTAATCTTCATTGCCCTTCTCATAAGTTCCAAATATTTTTCTGCAGAATTATCCCAAGAAAAATCTTTTATCATTGCTCTTTTTACAAGCTCTTGCCATTTCTTTTTATCTCTAAAGTTTTCAAAGGCTCTAACAAGAGAAATCATGAGTGAATATGGATCAAATCTTTCAAATACAAATCCAGTACCAGTACCTTTGTCTGGATTATAATCCTCGACACTATCAGCCAATCCTCCTGTTTTTCTAACTATGGGTATACAACCCATTCTCATTGCCTCCATTTGTACCAAACCACAAGGTTCAAATCTAGAAGGTATAACCACTGCATCTGCACCTGCATATACTAAATGTGGCAATACACTATCAAATTTTAAATGTGTAGCTACCTTATCTGGATACTTCGTCTCAAGTCCATGAAAAAATCCCATCAAATCAGAATCTCCCTCACCCACAACTATAAGCTGTATCGGCAATTCTTGAGCAATAAGGTCGAGCGTACTCATAAGTAGATCAAGTCCTTTTTGTCTAGTTAATCTACTAACTATCGACAATAGAAATACATCCTTTTTTACAGGTAAATTAAATCTCTCTTGAAGAATAGCTTTATTTTTATTTCTTTCAGTAACATTTCTTTTTGTATATTTAAATGAAATATGTGGATCTGTTTCAGTATTCCAAACATCATAATCAATACCATTTAATATTCCAGTAAGAACGGCTCTTCTTTCACGCAAAAGCTCATCGAGCAATTCTCCATACTCCTTTGTCATTATTTCTTTTGCATATGTAGGTGAAACTGTATTTACTATATCTGCATACATTATTCCCCTTCTCATTAGATTTAACTTTGATAATCTGGGATTGAATATATTTGGAATTGCAGAATGTCCATCATCAAAATCCATTTCTGAAACAAAATGATGATCAAACATTCCTTGAAAAAATAGATTGTGTATAGAAAATATCGTAGCCACTTTACCCAAAACTAAATCTTTTGAATATACAGTTTTAAGATAGTTAGGAATAAGTCCTGCTTGCCAATCAAGACATACGATAACATCAGGAACCCATGATCTAGATTGCTTTATAAATTCGAGAGCGCCTCTGCATAATAGTGTCCATCTTATAGGATCATCAGCATAACCATAAACATTTGCTCTTTGTTCATAATATTCCTGATTTTCTAGAAAATAGGTTACGAAATTATTATTTTCATCTCCATCTGTTGGTGTAAACTTTTTTACATTACACACTATCTCTTTTGGTCCCTCTTCACCATCAGATAAACCTGTTGGAACCTTTAGATTATTGAATTCCATACCTAGATCATATTTTTGATCTTCAATGAACAGATATCTAGGTATCATTACTCTTGCATCGTTACCTAGTTTATTTAATGCATTTGGTAAAGAGTGCGCAACAGAAGAAAGACCACCGACCTTAGCAAAAGGAGAAACCTCAGTACCTACGAAAAGGATTTTTAGACCCTTTTTTGAACCGAAAATGGACATAAATTTATATGACTATTATATCACAGACGGTAGAGCTTTTGTGTATAATCAATCAACATTCTTTCAGTATTGTATTTTTCTTTAACAATATTGATACTAGATTTCGACATTGATATCCAATCTGTTGGAAGATCATAATTATTTTTATCTTTAAAATAAAACTTTTGTAAAACTTCATTTTCCAATAAGTCATAAATATAATCTCTAGGATCATCTTCTGGTAAAGCATAACCTGTTCCGTTCCAATTTACTTCTTCTGCCCAACCGTCTGGTATAGTCATCTGTATAGCTCCATTTAATGCTGACTTCATACCACTTGTACCACAAGCTTCTTTACCTTTTTCTGGAGTATTAAGCCATATATCTGCACCCTTAACCAATTTCTCAGATATATCTATAGAGTATCCATTTATATAAGCGATCTTACCTTTAATCTTTGGATTATTTTGTAAGGCTATTATCTTTTCCATTATCTTTTTTCCCTCCACATCGGATTCGTGTGGTTTACCAGATATAACTATTTGTAATGGATATTGATTGTTTGAAAGAATATCGATTATTCTCTCTTCATCAGAAAATAGTAGGTACGGCCTCTTATACATAGCAAACCTTCTAGCCCAAACCAAGGTACACACATTATTATTTAAACTTATTCCGGTTTTTTCTTTTACAAAAGAAATCATCTTTGATCTTAAAACTTGTTTTGTATTCCAATAATCTTCGTCTGAATAATCTTTTGGTATATTTTTTAAATCTTTTGCTTGCCATCTATCCACAAAAACCCCATTGGTTATAGAAATCAATTTGCTATGTGGGTGTGCGCGCTTTTCATATTTAACATGTGCACTACTAACTCCGTTTGATCTTACTGAGATCTGCATAACAAATTTTGTTGTAGAAAACAATGTTTCATCACCTTCGTATTTACCTTTTTCAAATATATCTTTTATGTCTTTATTGTTATCCTTACAGTATTTACCCAAAAGTGAATTGAGATCATCATATTTTATAAATAGACCAGCTTCAGGCAAAATAGTGTGTTTAGTTGCTACAATACTTTTAATATCATCACTATCCATTTCATTTAATATACCAACTCCAGCAAAGGCTGTATGTCCCTCATTTAAATGAAATACACTTGGCTTTATATTTAATATCTTTATAAGCCTGATACCTCCTATACCCAAAACAATTTGCTGTTTCAATCTAGAATAAAAAACTGGATCATACAGATGTTTTGTTATTTTTCTATCTTGTTCATTATTTTCTGGAATATCTGAATCCAATAAATATAATTTGGTATTTCCTGAATTACTTATTTCTTTATACCAAACTTGTACTTTTACCAAACCATCACCGATAGGTATGGATAAAATAATATTCTCATTTCCCTGTTTAAGAATTTTGAAACCCTCTGGTATATTTTCACCATACTTCAATCCAAACGCTACTATAGGAAAATTATTTTTACCCGCTTCTAGCATATAGTCACCAGACAAAACTCCCAATCCTCCAGCATACATATTGGAATCGTCACTTAATGCATATTCCATAGAAAAATACGCAACAGGATTTATAGGATCAGGCATTCTATCTTGTAACATTATCTTTTCTATTACAGCTTCTGTATCACTTGGACCATTTACTTTATAACTCTTAATATTTAATTGTGAAATAGGATAATCATTACCCCCAGGATATATTGCATCTCCAACAAAAACTACATCGTCTATATTGAACCCTGCTTCTTTTAAATAATAATTTAACCCCACTGCCTTATTCCATCCTTTAGACAAAACTTCTATTGTTGTTGTTCCTGCTATAGTAACAGAAACATTTGGAACTTCCTTTTCGATTACGCTTTTTATTTTATCTCTTTTTTTATGATCTGGATCCCAGCTCTCTTTTTCATTTATGTGTGCATTTTGACCTAGAGCAGAAAAAGCTATTTCTGTATCACGATCTTCGATATATGCACCCTCATGAACAGTTGGTATACCAAATTTATTTGATTTTATTATCCTGTTTAAGACATCAACTACATCCTTTTTTATATCAGCTGGAAATACTTTTTTAAATGTCATTTCCCATTTCTTTGATATAGGTGAATATTCAAATCTTTCACTACCCTCGAGTGGTAGCATAATCAGGTTTATTGAGTTTTTTATATATGGTAAAAGTTGTTTATTGTATTGTTCTATAGAACCACCAGAAATAACTACTACTTTTTTATTTATAGTAAGTTTATTTATCAGATCAGCCATTCTTGGGCTAATATTTTCTTTACTTCTAGACAGAGTACCGTCCAAATCAAAAGCGACTATAGAATTTTTCTTAATAGAATTTGACTTAGAAAAGTACGACATATTTACACATATTGTAACAAAGAATATATGATATGACTATACACTTTTTCTATATTATATGTGAAAACCAAACAATAAAGTGTATACCGAGCATATTCATAATAAATGAGATTGGTATAAGAACTATAAGTCTTACTTTTGAAAGACCCATAAGTGTAAGAGCAAATTCATCTGGCAAAGGTGAAGCAATAATTAGTGCACCTAGAATAGGAGATAGCCATTTTAGAAAACCGAGGTGTAGTGAATGAAAAAAATGCTTAACTATACTTGGTTTCATAGATTTTATAAGATCATCAGCAAACTTATCTCTTATAAATATAAACAATACCAAATCCCCTATTACAGCTCCCAGAGCACCCCATATTGCTACAGTATTTATAGGTAGAGTTTGGGCAACATGGACTAGAAAGACTGAAGCTGGAGCAATAGTAAAAGCTGAAGTAAAAAATATTCCAGCAATAAAACTAGCTAGTATATTACTACCAAGCAAACTATATAGACCATCTATTATTCCAGTTTTAGATAAAACTATAGCTATTACTATACCTATAAATATATAGAGTATATCCTTATACAATTCCCTTTTTGCCACCTTACGACTAGATTTCATTTGTGGATATTATACCACAATAGGTTTTTATTTTGCTGAAAGATTTCCTATTTTAAATGTTTCAAGTTTCATCTCAATCTTTGCTTTTCCACCATGTTGACCTTCAAATGCTTTTGTACCGTCTATACCACAAATAGATAATATAGCTTTATCTCCTCCTGGGTGTTGCTTTATCCATGTTGTAAGATCAAATACTTCACCACTTATAGCAGTCCAACAATTTGTGCTTGCCTTATGAAGAGCAACTTCTGAAATAGAATATGTTTTAACCATCATATTTGTACTCGAAGCCATCATAGATGTTGTCGCCATCATTCCGTTTGTATTTGATGTAGTTGAAGCATTCATCATCATATCTTTATTTACAGTATCATTTTTTATCGCAGGAGCATTGGCACTTTTGTACCAAACAATGCCCACAATTACTACAACAACTATTGCTATTACTGAAATTATTTTATTCATATTTATTTTATTAAATTAGGTATAGATTATATCATATCTGATATACCCTTATTTATCTCATTTTCAGCTTGAATTGCCAAGTCCATAAAATCATTTATATCATCTAATGTCATAGATCTAGGTTTTGTATCCTTTATACAAAATACACCTATCGGAAGCCTATTAGCTCTTTCAAAAAGAGATTTTCCTGCATAAAATCTAATAAATGGTGAACCTATAACCATTGGATTGTCTGCAAAAATAGGATCTTTTGAGGTGTCTTCTATTATAAAAAGATTTCTTTGTAGTAGTGCGTGACCACAAAAAGATATATCTCTTGGACCCTGTCTTTCTGACACCCCCTCCATAGCCTTAAACCATTCCCTATCCTTATCTACTATAGTTATTGTTGATATCGGAACATTAAATCTTTTTATAGCCTGCTTCACAATGCGATCAAATCTCTCTTCTTTTGATGTGTCTAGTATCTTCAAATCTTTTACTGCACAAAGTCTATCAGCTTCATATAGTGGAATCGGAGCTTTTTTCATAAAAAATTAAATAAAAAAAATAATAATAGCTATTCTATGATAGTCTCGATACCTACATACATACTAACTTCATTATCTTTTCCAAACACTGGTGATATCTTGAGGTTTGCATCGTAAAGTGTGCCGTCTTTCCTTCTATTTTTTACATTTACAGATATTGGAACTTTTTCTACACTTATCTTATGCCACATTTCTTTGTAGAATTCCTTTGGCATTTGCCCTCCCCATAGCGATGGCTTTTGACCTAGAATCTCAGAAAGAGAATACCCAGTCAAACTCTCTACTATAGGATTTGCATAAAGTATAATCCCATTTTTATCTGTAATAACTACCTGATCGTTTATTCCTTTAAATATAGAATTTATAGAACCACATCTATTACACTTTATTTCAAAAAACATTTTACTCTTATTACCTTTAGCAAGAAGTTTCCCACAAGAATTACACCTTAGATCTGCATCTTCAATATTTTCTTTATGATTATGTAGATCCATAAATTAGTTTTGGATCTCTAGGATCTCAATAAAAACATTATAACATATTTGTTTTTTTAAATATAAAGTGTAATATTCAAATAAATTGCACAAAAGCTATGAAAGGAGGTTTTATGAGCAAAACGATAGGTATTTTAGAAGTTGAAAGTCGGACCACAATACTTGCACTGGTTAATCTTGTGCACCGGAATGCGCCCGGTGTCCAATTGAACACCATGAGATTTGTACAAAATCAAAGAGATACCATCTTGATCACTGACGGTAATCCCTATATACCCTGTCCATTAATCGAAAGAGTTGAATGGGGGTCTATAAGTGGTGAAAGGGATCGTATGTACATACAAGTAGTAGATGTAATCAGTTTCGAACATTTACTTTCTACACTCAGATTAAAGTTTAGAAGAGTTAGTTTTGATTCTTTACAGTTATATGTTGGGTATGCAGGAATAATGCTAATTTCAAAGACTATTTAATTTAATTATTTTTGACATGTAGGCCCAAAAGGCCTACTTTATTTCTTATATTTAAAATCTTATATACTTTATAATATTCCAAAAAACTTCATAAAGGTGTATGGATTTATAGATATACCATTTATTTTTATACTTATATGTAAATGTGGTGCAGAAACATAACCCGTCTCCCCACTCTTCCCTATGGTATCACCAAGTTTTACAAAATCTCCTTGATTAACATTTATTTTGTCTAAATGCATATAGAACGTAATGAGACCATCACCATGGTCTATCGCTACAGTATTTCCATATGTCGAAAACTCTCTTTTTATTTTTACTATTCCATCATTCATAGCATATACTGGTATACCTACACTCGCTCTAAAATCTGTACCTTTATGAACTATACTGTACCCAGCTGTATCTCTATTGTATCCATAACCATCTGTAACTATCATAGTATCTAGTGGTTTCCCAAAAGGTTTTAGCCATAAAATCTTTGCTTCACTTTTTATATTGTTTAGTATCTTATTTTCAATTGAAAGATTATTTACCAACGTCTTTCCTGCTGTTTTAGTATTGCCACCCATTTTTTCTGGTATACCTAAAGGCTTAACTATCTTTTCTCTATTTGTAAGAATGATATCTTTTTCAATATTCATACCATTGTTTAAAGAAACTAAAACCTTGTGTTTTAAATTCTTTTCATAAAAGTCTGTAGGTATAATTGAATTTTGATTTTTATTATAATTAAAAGTTTTTAATACTTTATCATCATATAAAACACTTTTTATACTTGAACTAGCATTTATACTGATAAATATAGGATCACCTTGATATATAGTCTCGGGATATATAGTAATTATAGGCTTATCGTCTTTCTTATTTGAAATAATATAAAAAGCGGTGTATGTAATCGCTAAAATTATTATTAAAAGATATGTGATTTTATTTTTCATTATTTTTCAATTAAAAATACCGATACTATACCAAGCAGTATTCCTATTTTATTTATTAAAGTTAGTTCCTCTTTAAATATAAAAACTCCAGCCAAAGTTACCACTACTAAATTTAAAATAGTAAATAGAGAAATAGCTTTTGATAGAAATTCATACTTCAGAGAATAGGCCCATATAACTGTTCCTATAGTATAAAGAACAATACCAATCCATAAAAATATTTGTTTACTCTCTGTATGTGAAAATTTAAATAGAACATCTGCAAAAGATTCAAATAAAATTGCTACGGATATAAATATAATAAATAAGGCCTGATTCATACTGATCATTATAACAGTTATATTTTAATGACGGTGTATTATCAGAGTTATAAATAAAAAGCCCGCTAGTTTTACCTAGGGACTTTTGACTAAAAAATCTA
>CAZLQL010000001.1:5190-68759 GCA_964561875.1 uncultured Candidatus Saccharibacteria bacterium | reverse complement strand
GTTATAAATAAAAAGCCCGCTAGTTTTACCTAGGGACTTTTGACTAAAAAATCTACTCACCTACTATTATGCACACAATCATCAAAACTTGGACTTGACCGCACTGGTCCACTCATCGCAAGGTGACACATCTTCCAACCATTTTGCGAAAACCTCTGTATCGTCTTTTCAAGTGCCGCTTCGTCCTCCTTACGCCACATTGCAATCTGTTCGTCCTGAGAACGCTTTTTCTGATCAATTGTTGCCTCATACTCAAACCATGGGTCGAAGGCCAGCCAAAAATCATCTTTCAAGACTATATATGGGATCTGTTTATCACCATCTTCAAAAACACCCGAGTCTACGACTGAAAAATCAGTTGGGCCAGGAGCCCCAGTTACAAGATCAAATTTCATATAATAGGTCTGACCCGGAACCAAGAGTGTCGGCAATGAGATCGTTTTCATAAAACGTTCAACGTAAGCACACGCCTTTCCAGCTTTTACTAGAACAGCTGGAGGTACCAGCAACACGTCGCAATACAAGTTTATTTTCATGGTACTGTTTGATAAATTCATTTAACTCCGTACTGTCGGTACGCCTTTGTGAGTGCCTATAATTACGCCAGAGTTAGCAGTATTAGCTATCTCAGATGAATTTAATCCAAAAAAATATTACCACACTTACACTGTAATAGTCAAACTGTGGGTACTGTTGTGGAGCAGGTTAGAACTATTTTCGAGAAAAGGAATGACGCGACGATCTACATTTCTATTTTTACCCTATATCTCAATTCACTATAAAAAAGGAAACCACATCCCTTGCGGTAATGTGGTTTAACGATAGACACTCATAAAATATGACACCTTTTTGTTAATTGTTTTTCACTCCAATTCTGGAATCTCTGGAATCTGCAAGTCATCCGCATCTGGTCCATAGGTCCCACCTTCTGAACAACTATTTTCTCTGTGGACGAAAATACGTTGTGCAGGAGTGAGACTTTGTAGCCACCTATCAAAGCGGATACTTCTCGAGTCGATTGGAGCTAACATAACTTCCGACTGTACGTCGGAACCATTGGAAGAACGAATACAAGCTTTCATTCAGTAGCATTATAGCACATAATATATACAAAAGTCAATAGATAACTGGAACTGAAAATGGGCCTTGAAATAAGGGCGTTATATAGAAAAATATTGATGGGTGCTGTCGTAGAGGAAGTTAGAACTGTGTTTGAGAAATTAAATGATCCGATGATTCACATTCCTGTCTTCCCTGACGCTAAGTAAGCTTCAATTAATTTAACATCTGCTTTGTCTTTCGGTCGAGGAAGGCATCTTTTGTATCTTAAATATTCATTAATTTCCATAAATGGAACCCCGTCTATTATTTCTGCTTTTTTAAACAGCTCATCATTTCCTACTTGATAAGTCTTCCATTTGATATGACTGAATGCTTCATTCCCATCTTTCTTCAATGCCTTACATGTAAGAACTCTTTTGAAAAACCAATATCTTTTCCAGCCTCGATTTTTTAGTTCTCTATATACATCCTTATCAACAATCAAATCAATATCTTTAGCTTTTCGTATTCCATGAACTTCCATAACAGAGCTGCCGAAAACAATATATTTGCCAATGGGTAAATCTAAAGCCTTTATTTTCTGAATTAGATTCATATATTTAGCATATTTTCCAAAAATGAAAAATCAAAATGACTGAAAAAAGAAATAATCCCAACTTAGACTCAATATGTCCTGCCTAAAAGTTGTAATGACCAATAGACCTACTGCAATAGCCGCAGTCCCTGGTAACAACGACATCCTGTTGTGTGTAGCAGATTTTAATAATTCAGTGTATTCATGAACAACTGTCCATTTATGATCTACTGATAGTTTATCGAATGTTTCTTTATTCATATTTTAGATTGGAACTGATTTTACCAAGCTAGCAAAAGCTAAATTGGGAAAATCTATTTTTGGGGTGGCTAGTGGGAATCGAACCCACAACTTCGGATCCACAGACCGAGGTTTTACCACTAAACTATAGCCACCATATTGCCAATAAATATATTGACATACTAATTTATATCATATTTTTGAGATATGTATAGGAGTAAAACAAAACTCCGGCTTTCGAGTCCTTATAGAATAATGTAAGAATTTCTGTGCCCAAGAGAGGGATGGGTTTGAGAACGACGCTTGTCTAAGGACCAGTTGCATCGGAACTAGAAAGTGCGCTTCTCTCCAAATGACCTTCTTTGTATCGGCGCTGTCGCAATGGGTCTCGCATTAATCAATTTGCCAACAAAAAGGGCGACAACAGGAGTTCCCACTGCCACCCAGGCTAACCTTGTACTTACTTAAGTGTTCAACCAATCTATCACCAATACGATAAGAATCGCGAGTATGAGCCCAATCAAGGCGGCGATGCTGATACATTTTGTTCTGTGGTCATGATACATACATTGTCTGGTGTTAAGACTTGCCAATACTTTGGTAAGCCCAATCCACGAGACAATCGATTGCACTTGATGGAGTATACTCAGAGCCGAGATGCATTCCCTATGCTGATTCCTTACGAGCGCGCAGTACTAACATTGCCCACACCCTAGTAATGGGAAGTTTAACCCTTTCTACGACCTACACCTCGCCCGCCCGCGCCCAATTTATTGGCGTTGGGTCTCGCGCATCTAATCTAGATAGTACAGGACGGCTGAATTGGCGTCAATTTTCCGACAGAATCTCATTTCACACGTGAATACTGGTGAAAGCCGTTCTTGAGTTTTGGAAGCCTGTCATTACGCTCTTGAGTCTCCATGAGTTACTCCAATCGACGGAGCATGGGATGTATCATTGCAACATGGCTCCACGCTGTCACGCTCGAGTCGGTTCGGTCATACTCCCCAGCCAATCTGCGACATTGCATCACACATCCGCAGATTCGCTCCATGACCGAGCGCTTCGGAAGCATCTCGAATTCGTGAGTCGTATAGAATAATGTAAGAATTTCTGTGCCCAAGAGAGGACTCGAACCTCCACACCTTACGGCGTACCCACCTCAAGGGTATGCGTCTACCAATTTCGCCACCTGGGCATATATGCAATATATCTAATTATGTATTATATCTCAAATAAATAGTCACACTATTTTACTAGTGTGACTTTTGCTAATTGAAAGTTATTGAAATTCTACGGAGCTATTCTTGGTTCGATTTGTCTCAATCTAAAAAGTTCATCAGGGGTTACCCATCCAAACTGAATAAAGAATGTGCATTTTTCACCTTTTAAAAAACCGACCATTCCTTCTTCAGGGATTTTGATAACCTCACAACTTTCATTCAAAACACTATCACCGTTCACTATAGACAACATAACTTCCTTTCTATATTTTTACGTATTTATTACGCAAAATGAGCTCAGTTCAGAGCTCATTTTTAAAATCTAATTTAAATACCAAAGATGAGCTCTTAACCTTGAGCTTCACTATGATCTTTTACCTCTTCAGTCTTTGCAATCTTTGTATCTGTATTTTGTCCTGGTTCAATAGCTAGTAGTCTTCTCATTTGGCGACGGATTTCTTTTGTAGCTTTTTCACGAACGAAATATAGTTTTGAACGACGAACTTTTGCGCGACGTATCAATTCTATCTTATCTATCATAGGTGAATATAGTGGGAAAATTCTCTCTACCCCTACTCCATCCATAACCTTTCTTACTGTAAATGTAGCACCAGACTGTGTACCATGCTTTCTTGCTAGAACTAGACCTTCGAAAGCCTGTAGACGTGTCTTATCCTTTTCTTTTACCTTCTGCCATACACGAACAGTATCACCTGCTCTCATATCAAGCTTTGATCTCTCCTCTGTATTTGCTGGTGTTATAGTATTATTTTTTACTGACATAGTAAGACTAAATTAACATATACCTTCTTTTTTAGCAATATCTTCTATATTTAACTCTTTTATTGCATTATGAAAATCATCTGGTATAGGTGCTACAACCGTTGTCTTTTTATCGTCACAATTCATAAAAGTAATAGACCAAGCGTGTAGTGCTGTTCTAGTAAAACCTAGTGCCTGTGGCTTCTCTTTTGAATAAAGTTTATCTGAAACTACAGGATGATTTAGCGCTTTCATATGAACCCTGATCTGATGTGTTCTACCTGTTTTTGGTTCAACTAAAAGTAGAGAGAATCTATCTTTAAATACTAGTCTAGTCCACCATGTTTCAGCCTCTCTCATCTCTCCTTTTGCCCCACGTGTAGCTGACCACTTTCTAAAGTCTGCAGGACTCTTTCCTATTGGTTTTTTTATTATTCCAAAATCATCTTTCAAATCACCATGTATAAAAGTTAAATATTTTTTTCTTATTGTTCTATCTTGAAATTGTTTCTTCAAATATTCGTGACCTTTTTGGGTTTTTGCAATAAGCATAACTCCAGAAGTCTCTCTATCAAGTCTGTGTACTATTCCAGAACGTTCTATAGTCTCCCCTGATGTCATAACCGTAGGTTCACCAACCCCTTTTGTATCAGGATAGTTTGCTTCAATCCAATCTACTAAACTAGGCTCTTTTGTTCTACCATCACTATGAACAACCAAACCTGCAGGTTTGTTTATAGCGATAATATCATTGTCCTCGTAAAGGATTTTTATTTTTTTATTTAATTCCAAATCCATAATTAAAACTCTAACATTAAGAATTTCTGTGCGCCCTAAGAGACTTGAACTCCTGACCTTCCCCGTGTAAAGGGGCTGCTCTACCAACTGAGCTAAGGGCGCGTGTCTAATTTATACACTAAATATAGTTAAAATTCAAGATAATTTAAAATAATTAAATTTTTATGATATAAATTATATGGATTGTGATTGGCTGGAGGATTAGACTCATACTGAAATCTAGCCATCCCTAGGAACCGCCAAGTAAGGCTGGGAATGGAGGGTAAAAAAACCCGCTCGAACATCACTAGTAATGTGCAATACCAAGAAATTGGTAGGCTTATCACGCATCACATCGTGATAAGTTTTTTTATTTAAAAAGCCTTGTGCGAACACAAGGTCTTTTTGAAACATGTTTCATCTTTTAACTTCATTTAACGCATCAACTGATGCCAACTGATGCATTGTCTACTACTGAAAAGTTGTGTCAACGAGTCGTGAAGTGAATGGTACGATAGTGGGTGATGGTAGTGGTTTTCTAAATTGAACTACCCTGCGAGCTTGATCAAATTTGGAAAGCACGGTGCTCATCGGGATAACCTCCGGCTCCTCACTTACCAAACCAGCATACACATCTGCCGTTTCTTGACCGTAACGAGATAAAACAACTCTTTTGGAAAGTTCTTTATTTACATTCATGATATAGCCTTTTTCTAGTATTAAATTAGCATAAAATCACAATATCCTCAATAAATATTAAAAGATTAAACCAGATTTATGTAAATAATACAGAATAACACTAAGTATAAATCCTATCACTAGACCGATCAGTTTATACACTGGCACTACCCTGCCATGACTTTGTCTCATACAGTTTTTCCTCTTTTGAGCACATGATCATATTCATATACTCCCTAATTCTTTTTTGATATTAACTTAAGATATTGATATATACAAGCATAGATATTTTATAATAATACAAAAAACACCAGCTATACTGGTGCTTTTTGTTTTGGTGCCTTCGGTAGGAATCGAACCTACATCAAAGCCTTAGAAGAGCTCTGTTCTATCCATTGAACTACGAAGGCATATACATATATCTAACAGATAGAATATAACCTATATAGACGGATCTCGCAAACCGTTGTAGGAAGATCTAACTCTCAATACAGATTCTTCCCTATCATTTAATGTTTTAACTACACTAGAAAAATCATCCAAGTTTAGCGTTTTCTCTGATGACATATTCATATTATGTTCGGCAAATTCACCTGCTGTCATATCAAAATATATATGTACAGCAATAGTTACAAGTACCACTATCGTGATTATGCTAATGAGACAAATAATAACCCAATCCACTCTAGCATTTCTACTTATTTCTCTTATAGATTTCTTTATACCAAAATTTGGTAAATGTATTTCTTTTGTATTCATATTATTTATTTGCCAAAACTCTTATGGTTAAGCTTATCGACCATCTATTTGTACTAGATTTTGTTGGTACGGAAACCTCTCCTCCACCAGTACTTATTCTCAAATCATTTATGAGAACAGCATATGGCATATTTTCAATACCAATCAGTGTTTTCATTATTGAAGCCCAAGTACCATTTGCTGTAACTCTTGCACGCAACATATCACCACCTTTATCTTTTATATTTTCTGAACTTATATCTGATATTGATATACTTACTCCAGTATTATCTCCTATCTTTTCTATATATTCTATAAAATTTACTATCTGATCTTGAGAAATAACTAGATTTGATATTCTACCTCTATCTTTTTCTGATTTATTGTATAAATCAGAAAGTTTTTCTTCATTATTTTTTATATCCTTTTGATGGATCAATTCTGCAAATGCTTTCCTTGTAGAATCATATTGAATACTAATATTTCTATATAAAATGTAATAGCTAAAACCAGATACTATAAAAGTAAGTAAAGCGATAACTATAAGTACATAATGTTTGTGTCCTATTTTCATTTTATTATATTCATTCTTAGACTAAACTCTATATTTTTACTCTTAGCTAGATCTGATACTGGTAAATTTATATTTTTAAAACTAGCATCTGATTCCAATTTCTTTTTAAATGAAACGAGGGCTTCTCTAGATAAAGCCTTACCCTGAATAACCACATCTGTTGTAGTAGAGTTGTTCAATGAATAGCCCATATCGAAAGAATGTATAGATATACCACTTACTCTATATGCACCTATTCTTTCTATAGAACTAGAAAAAGGTGTTGGATTTCCCATATCTGCCATTCTATTTATTATAGACTGTGTCTTGGAAAAATCTTTATCGATCTGATTTATACCATTTGCCTCCCTTTCCTTTTTCATATCATTTACTTCTTGTAGTATTCTATTTTGTTCTGTTTTTGAAATTACATATGATGGAATAAGTGATGTTACCCCTATTGCAATAGATATTGATATAAAAAATAGTGCTACAACAAAAAGTCTGAATCTATATTCTTTTCTTAACAATCTTATTTCACCTTCTGGTAATAGTGTGTAATGTATCATTGTATTGGTAATGAAAGTCCTATAGCCACAGAATAATCTAGTGAATCTTCATAAGAAATAGGTGGTATATAGTTGTCAACAGAAAAAGCATTTCTCCAGACTTTTGCCACCTCTATAGGTATAGAAGGATTTGGTGTTATTGATGATAATAGACCATCTTTAACAGCAGTTTTACCTGATACTACTATTCTACCTATAGTAGATTGACCGTGATCTTTCCAGTATTCATATACCCTTCCCAATTCTTTCTTTATGTCTGCAGTATTGTCTATATTTTCACTACCCCAAGATATAGTAGATGTAAAACACAACACACCCCCAGTTACTATATATACTCCAGTTTTTCTATTCATGATATGTACTATCATCTCTGTATCCAGAGAACCGATCTGTACTACAGATCTTGCAATTGCTTTTGGTTGAATATCAAAAGATATTACAGACAATCCAGCACTTTTTATCGCATTCAGATAGCCACTTACCAATTCTTGTGGAGCAACAGAAACACTAGCATATCTTTGTTTTACTTTTGTAATATTTGGAATTAGATCAAAGAAAAAAAGTGCTTCACTAGGTGAAAGTGGAACATTCTCTTCCAATTTAAACTCTATAAGTTGTCTAATTTCATTTTCATCAGTAGTTGGAACTTCCAGTTTAAATAGATACATTCTCTCTTCTGGTAGCGAGGCTCTCACCACCGATAGTTTCAATCTATCTTTCAAATTCTTTATTCCTTGAATCAAAGCTTTTTCATCCTTTATCTGACCTGACTCTATAACCCCTTTTGCTAGTGGTTCTACACCAAAGTTTCTCACAAAGAAACTTTTTGAGTTTTGTCCAAAATCTACTGCTCTTATAGCGTCTTCAGAAATATCAAGTCCAGAATATGGAATATTCAGATAATGCGGAGGTGGAAATAATTTAAAAAATGTCCTAGTAAACATATATAGTACTTTCCTACTATTGTACTATATTTTTGTTTTTTTCTAAATACGATTTTAGTACTTGATATATAGGTGGTAGAAAAGATACAAATATAATAAAAAGTATTATAGGTAACAAATACTTATCTATACCGGGAACAGTATTACCAAGTACATAACCTAGTACTGTAAGCCCTACAGACCATAAAAATCCTCCGATTATATTGTAAATAAAGAAAACTCTATAGTTCATATTCCCTATACCAGCTACTATAGGTGCAAAAGTTCTAACTATAGGAATAAACCTTGAAAGTATTATTGTTTTTTTACCGTATTTTTCATAAAAGTGTTGCGCTTGAGCAATATACTTTCTTTTAAAAAAAAGAGAATCTTCTTTTACAAATAGTGCTGGGCCAATCTTTTTACCAAACCAATACCCCACGTTATCCCCAAGTACTGCAGCAAAAAATACTCCCACGATCAGAATCCAAAAAGGTAGTATTCCCTGTGATGACAATAGTCCTGCAGTGAAAAGTAGAGAATCCCCTGGTAAAAAGAAACCAAAAAATAATCCTGATTCAGCAAATATCACAACTATAACACCAATAAGACCAAATATTGTTATTAACTTTTGTGGATCCAATATGTCTTGTATACTCATTTAATTTAAATTATTTTGCTTTAGTTCCTGCTGGTATGGTTTGATTTGGTTCAAGCAAAGAAAACTTACCATCGTCTGTAGATAAAGCAAAAAGCATACCATTACTTTCATGACCTTTTATCATTCTTGGCTCTAGATTTGTAACAAACATACATAATTTCCCTATCAAAACAGTTGTATCAGGAAAATACATAGATATACCAGAAACTATTTGGCGTGGTTTTGAAACCAAAGATGTCTTTCCATCCTCGACATTTACAACTTCACTCATTTCACCAAAATCTACAGACAATTTTAGAAGTTTATCTGTATCAGGTATTTTTTCAGCAGACAATATCTTCCCTGCTTTTATCTCTACCTTTGCAAAGTCATCATATGAGATTTTTTTATCTTTTATTACTGACTTTTCGGGTGTTTGAGGTTGTTGATTTTCATTCATAACTTCATTATAAGGTTAAGGTAATAAAAATCAAACCGCGACCCAAAGGGTGGCGGTTTGTGAAATTCATAAACTTGTGAGTCCCAAATCTTCCTTGGTAAGACGATTCAGTAAAGCCTTAGTAACAAGTGAACTAGTTAGGAATGTTTCCTCATCAAAAACGTAAAACATTCCATTTCTATCCACGTAATCGTATACACCTACGAGATAGAACACTGGGAATTTTGATGGATCTCTTCTATGTAAGAAATCCACTCTAAGGATTGCATTGAAGATCCTCTCAGCCAATACTGGTCTTTCCCTCCCAAGCATCATCACTTCTGCAATAACAGTTCCTTCAGACTGCAAGCCGTCTTCAGTAGGAACTAAATATGCAGAATTATCATAAGACCTTATACTAAACCTCTTATCTCTACCATCATAGAAGAGATTACTCCCCATAACAAAGTTTGGGTAATGGGGTCCGTTGAATATTCTTGCCCTGACTATTTGTGTAGACATAACACTTTCGTTTTACTTTTTATGCATGAACACCTACGCATGCAATATACGTCTCTACAAATACACTAAGGTGCACTTGCGACCATACCATAAGATATGGAAATTTCAGCCAATGTTACAATATCATTAAACTAAAATACGTCAAACTTTCTTATTTTTCCTCTTATCGATAAAGCTCTGTAAAATAAGTGCAGCTGCAGAAGCATCTAACATATCATTTTTACCTTGAATCTTTTCTGCTTGGAAACTTGTAAGAAATTCTGGTTCCATGTGTACAGCAAAACCAAGTTGTTCCAATCTTTTTTTAAATTCCAAACTTTCAGCCATGATAGTATTGTCTTTCCCTTTAAAATCTTTTGATTCCCCCATTACTATTTCTTTTATAGAATTTTTTTCTGCTAGTTCAATGACTTCTTTTAAAAGTTTTTCTATATCACCCTGATTTTTTATTACAGTTGTAGGTATTGCAAAACCCGCATCAACATCTGATATTGCTATTCCAACTCTCTTTGAGCCATAGTCTATTCCGAGTAATCTCATGTAGTAAGTGTACTGCATATTGAAAATATGGGCAAAGTATTATTTTTCATTTTCTTTACGGTATACTGGATTAATGCCTGAGCTATATAAAAGAAAACACAATTCGTATTGCAAGATCTGTAATAAGTCTATATATAGAAGACCTTTACAATTGAAATTAAGTAGAGGAAATGTTTATTGTAGCAATGCATGTTATGGTAAATCATGTAGAGATGAGAAACCTTGTATAATTTGTGGAAAATTAATGTTATCCAGTTTAAATAAAAAGACCTGCAGTAGAGTATGTTCAAATAAAAATAGAGCGGGTCTTAAATATGGAATAATGAGGCCAAATGATAAATTAAGGGCACAAGATATTATTAAACAAAGATTAATTGAACTCCGTGGAATGAAATACGAAATATGTGGGTACAATAAACACAAAATACTACAGATTCATCATAAGGATAGGAATAGAAGAAATAATAATTTCAGTAACCTTGAGTTAATTTGCCCAAATTGTCACTATGAAAAGCATTATCTAGAGAGACATAAGGATTAGAGTGCACTTTATGTTCAGAAAATTAATAACTTGAAAACATAATGATAATATGAGAGTATAAATTGTATTCAATAATAGGATTACTATTGAACAATATGGAGGAGTGGCTCGAGTGGTTGAAGGCACCGCTCTTGAAAAGCGGAACCCGCGCAAGTGGGTCGTGAGTTCGAATCTCACCTCCTCCGCAGATGAAAAATTTTAAAGTTATTAATGAAACCGAAGAATATTCTGACGGTAAAAGATTTTCTATAATTAGAGCAAAATTAAAAACACCTGAAGATAAAGAGATAAATTGGTCTTATATAAAAGGTAGAGATGGAGTTATTGTAATTGCTTTAGATGAAGAAAAGAATATTTATATAAAAAAAGAATGGAGATTGGCACGTAAAGGATTTTTATGGGAATTACCTAGTGGATATATAGAAAAAGAAAAACCAAGTATTAAAGATATAAAGGATACAGCAAATAGAGAGTTACAAGAAGAAATTGGATTGAAAGCTGGTTATCTTAAAATATTATCTTCATTTTTTATAATGAATCATTCAACTAGTAAATTTCATATTATACTAGCGACCAAATTAAGAGAGTCATCTTTAGATAAAGACGAGCACGAGATTATTCAAACAGAAAAAGTTAGCTTTGATGAGGCATATAATAAACTTGTAAATAAGCAAATACCAAATGCTCAAATACTTATAGCACTTAGTCTTTTAAAAGAATATTTGAATAAGAAAAAACTTTAAAAAGATTATAACTTCGTCTAGTACCCTCCGCAGTTGAAAAAGACGCCGACATAATCGGTGTGTTTTTATTTCACTACTAAATTATAAAAGAGAAGCAAAAGAAAGAAAATTACCGAAGCAGATATATACTGAGTACCATACGAGCACACCAAACACAATAAGTAATATGAAGAATTGCCATTTCTTCCTATCAAAATCTTTTCTTCGTCTATTATAGAGTAGATATGCAGTTCTTAGAGATAAATAGGAGAGTAGAATTAGTAAAATAGTAAAAATCCCATATAAAACCGTTCCTATCCACGGTGGTTGTTCAAGTAGAATAGGAATCACACTGCACTGCCGGATGAGCTGACCTTCATATTCAATTAAGTCCCTACAAAATTTATACATAATTAGACAGTTACTTTAATATACTTTTTGCTTGCAACATAGAAGACGATGAGAGCAATAATAAATCCTATATATTCTGGAGAAAAAACACCTGTCTGAAGAAAACTATAGAGTCTGTAACCTCCAGCAACAATGACTACGTAAATAAGTGAAAGTACCGCGACTTTATGTGCATCCTTAATTACATATGTTTTATTAAGATAACTTGCAGACATTTTTACTGCAAGCCACATAACGAGTGGCGTAACAGAAATTTCAGTAATTAGATCTATTGTAGGATTATCAGAGATTGAGACAATGATTATCACAAGGATAATACCCAAAATAACGCTAGCAACCATCGAAGTAAGCCAATGTGTTGCTGCAATATACCAATCTGCTGAGTTCTTTTTTGGTTTCATAAATTTCTATTATTTAATCACCTGACCTGAACAGTCAGTGTTTTTGCTAAATTCTTCAGCCGTAATGTCAGTAACCTTCACTGTAAGGCTATCCATACAAACATAAATACCTCGTGATTTGTCAGCAGCCTTAACAGCAGCATTTTCCTTTTCATCGAGGACATTATAGACAAAGTCTCCTTCAAATTTACTTTTTACAACTTTTGTAAAGCGGGTATCAAGTGCTTGTTTGTTCGTTGGGTCTATCCAATAAGGTGTGGTGTTCTTTGTATCACCGTAATATTGAGCAATATCAGACATAGCAATCGCCACAAATGTCTTCAGTGAAGCTTCAGTTGCCTTTCCAAGAGCTTGATTTACTGCACCTCGAGAATTTGTCTGTGGTTTAAGCAGAATGAGTGCTCCAAGTATTACAACTGCCACAGCACTGACAATTATTATAGATTTCTTCATAAGATAATATTAATTACTAATGTGATAACTATAGCATAGTGCATTATCCTTTACAGATGAGATATGCACATTGTCAAATTTTATTATATTTTCGGAAAATTCCTGAAATTATGGAAAAATCGATATTGTGCAGGACTTGAATAATGGAATCAAAAGTAAATAATAGGAATATGATAATTAGGGGTCTAATCGGACTATTCCTTGGTATTACTGTGTCTATAGGTGTTAGTGCAAACTATTTATTTTATAACGAGCGTCCGAACAATGGGTACATGGTAGCCTCTTTCCAATCTACAGTCCTGAACATATCTAACCACTCTCGCAGTTGAAAAAGACGCCGACATAATTGGTGTATTTTTATTTCAAGATAAGTGACAATGAAAATTATTTCCATAAAACAAAACACGATACCTATAGGAAGTATCGTGATTGAAATCATAAAAAAAATTAACGCCTCTCTCCGCATATAGCACAAAACCTTTGGAGTTTCATCTCTGCAACATCTTGCAAAAAGAGCACCCTTACCTCACCGTGCAAACACTCAGTTCTTAAAGCGCTAATACGGCGTCCAACATCAACCATCTGAGCGTGAGTTATTTCTACCAAATTGCATAGTCTTACATACTCTTCTTGTAGATCATCCACACCTTTTTTGATCTGCTCTGGTGTTAACCCAACCTCTGATTTTACTGTATTTGAGTCCACAACATTCCTTTCTACTAATATTTTATCTAAATTGGATACTACCACAAAACCCACAAATTACTATCTTTTTTATTTGTACCAAATCTAGTGCTATAATATTCTTATGAATCCCCTCATATCTTGGGTAGCAAAAGAACATTTCAATACTGAAAAAAATAATGACTGGTACTGGTCAGTTGGAATCATAACTGTAACAGCATCTGCTCTAGCTTTTATATTTGGAAACTTTGTCTTTGGAGTGCTTATAATAGTTGGGGTTGTGTCACTTATAATTCATGGAAAGAGAGAGAACAAAGACATATATTGTGAGATAAACGATAGAGGTGTAATAGTAGATAATGTACTCTACCCTTTTTTAACACTTGAATCATTTTGGATTGATGCTGAAGAGTATCCTTCAAAAATAATATTAAAATCATTAAGAACTTTTTCTCCATACATTATAGTTCGTATTGATGAGGTGGACCCTGAACAAGTAAGAGATATACTTTTGAACTACATTACAGAGACTGAGCACCATGAATCTGTATTTCAAAAGATTCTTGAGAGATTTGGATTTTAATGGTAGTGTAGCAAAGTATTTATATGCCCTCGTCGTTCAATGGATAGGACACAACTTTGCGGAAGTTGTGATGTAGGTTCGATTCCTACCGGGGGCACATGAGAGAAAGTAAAAATAAAAATATTGTAAATTTCTTATATGAGATAGGAACGATGAGGAAACTTATGAGAATGCATCGTCAAGCACTTCTAACCGATGACCTATCTGATAATATATCATCTCACTCATATAGAGTTTCAGTAATTGGATGGTTTATAGCAAAACAGGAAAAAATTGATCCTTATAAGACAGTTATGATGTGCCTTTTACACGATACAGCCGAGACAAGAAGTAATGATCATAATTTGATACATAAAAAATATACTAAAATATTTGAAGAGGAAATACATAACGATCAGTATAATAATATCCCCTTCCCAGAATTAAAAGATTTTATTCTAGAATATAGTAAAAGAGAGTCTTTAGAAGCAGTCGCTGCTAAAGATGCAGACTTACTTGATCAAATCCTTCTACTTAGAGAGTATGAAATGGCTGGTAATAAAGAAGCTAAGGTTTGGTTATTTGGTAAAGGTAAAGATAAAATAAATGCACAATTAAGTAAATTAAAAACAGAAAGCGCTCAAAAAATAGGTAAGGCAATTTATTCAACAGAACCGTCAGAATGGTGGGAAAATATCTGGACTTCAAAAAATAGATAACAAAAAAACCGGTAATCCCGGCTTTTTTGTTTTTAAGTAATCGACACTTCGTCTTTACATTTAGTCTGAAATATAGTATGGTTTGACTCGAACTATAGCACATCAAATGAACCTAAAATACGTCGTTTGTTTCATAGTGAGTTTAATTCTCACTCTCACAAATTCTCTGTCATCCGAAATGGTTACAGAGATTCACCGAATCAATCAGGCCGAAATTACTGTGCCTGATGGATTGAAGTCTGGGATCGTTCTCAACACCCCGATTGACAGCCAAATCGAAAAAATCGATAGAGTAACAGTTAGACTCAAGATCAATGGCGATGATTTTGCGTCGAACGGCGATTACTATGCGGCGATTTATCTTGGTCAAACGGGAGTACCTCTTATCAATCATGTCGGCAAGAGGAAAACAGAGTTGTCAGGATATCCCGATAATGGCTTCGATGTCACTTTTGATGACGCTGCCATCGGAAAAGATATTCACAGCTATAGGTTGGTCTTGAACGGAAATCAAACAAAACCAATTGATCCTGAATACACAACACCACTGATTGGAACATGGCAACCAGATGGTCGTTGGAAATCTTTTGATACTGACCCTATTGAGAGTCACTTGTCAGATCTTAAAGGTTTGAATCCGAGTGGAGTTTGGAGCTTGGTCATAAGTGACTCAGATGCAGGAGGAGTTGGAAGACTTGTTCTGTGTGAAGTCACAATCACAGGACTTGCCAAAGAAACGATTACTGTTAAACCGGTCATTCAAATTTCTCTTAAAACTGAAGGTGGTGAGAAGGTATTCCATTTCAGGGTGACTGGAGCAGTACCTAAAAATGGATATGCTCTTCAAGGATCAAAAGACTACAAGAACTTTGAGACTTTAGGCAATTTTATCAACGAAACTGAAGAGTTTGAATTCGCCTTAAGAGAAGGCGCTCTTGGTGGAAACACTTCATTTCGGTTAATGTCACTTTAATTTGTGATTTGTGACATGTATTCAAAAGCCCAGCAACAACCGGGCTTTTTTTGTTTATATTTATTTAACCCCCTCTGCTTTCTTTAGAGCATGCATCACACGAGACTTTGATCTTGATGCTGCATTTGCTTTTATATAATCTTTCTTTACTGCTTTATCAAATGCTTGATATATAGATGGTACAAGAGCCTTTGCCTCACTTACCTTTTTGTCTGATATCAATTTTCTAAACTTCTTCATATTCAAATCCATATTAGCCTTAAGACGTAGGTTAAAAACTCTCTTTTTATAGCTAGCTCTTAGGGCTTTTTTTGCTGATGATGTTATAGGCATATATTTGTTATGTGTTCTTCAAATTAACATACAGCTTCAAAAAACACAAGACTTAAGATATGATGGTGTGATGATAGCTACACTAAAGGGTAAAGTTATATATAAGGATACAAAATACATTGTAGTGGATGTTTCTGGTGTTGGGTACAAGGTATTTCTTACTTCAGACACTATACATACACTAAAAGAAGGCGCAGAAAAGACCTTTTGGACATATATGGCAATAAGAGAAGATGCCATGGATATATATGGCTTTCTTGAAAAGAGAGACAAAGACTTTTTTGAATTACTCATAACTGTTTCAGGTATAGGACCAAAAGGTGCTCAGAATATTTTATCTTTAGCAACAGTAGACACACTAATAAATTCAATAAAAAGTGGTTCTGTAGCACATCTTGTAAAAATTTCAGGAATTGGAAAAAAGACTGCAGAAAAGATCGTTATAGAACTTAGAGACAAACTAGGAGCTGTCGATAGCAATAGTGTAGAGGTTTCTGGAGATATAGATGTTGTAGAAGCACTAAAAGCCCTAGGATATTCCCCTGAAGAAGCTAGGGATGTATTGCGTAAGATTCCAAAAGATATCGGCACGGGCGCAAGAGTAAAATTGGCTCTAAAAGAATTGGGTAAAAATTAAATAAATAATATGTTAGATAAAACCCTAAGTTTCATAAGACAATTTATTCCAAAAGGTATATATGGTTTTTTTCAACCTGCATATCATTATTCCCTATCAATCTTGGGTGCAGTTCTATATGGTTTTCCAGGAAGGAAAATAAATATAATAGCAGTCACAGGAACAAAGGGTAAAAGTACAACTGTAGAGATAATAAATGCGATATTAGAAAAAGCTGGTTACAAAACAGCAGTATCAAATACTATTAGATTTAAAATTGGTGATGAAACAAAACCAAATATGTATAAAATGTCTATGCCTGGAAGATTTTTTATACAAAGCTTTCTAAGAGATGCAGTAAAAGCAAAATGTGATTATGTTGTAATGGAAATAACATCACAAGGAGTATTAAACTTTAGACATAAATTCCTAAATCTAAATTCGCTCGTATTTACAAATCTTTCACCTGAACATATAGAATCTCATGGATCTTATGAAAACTATAGAGATGCGAAGCTGGATATAGCTTATGAATTGAGTAAATCAAATAAAAGACCTAGAACACTTGTGGTAAATGGCGATGATAAAGAAAGTGAGAAATTCTTGAAATATGAAGCTGAAAAGAAAGTTAAATTTTATAAAAATAATGGAATTAAAACTCCCCTACTAGGAGAATTTAATCAGTACAATGTTTCTGGTGCATATACACTTTGTAAAGAATTGGGTATAAAAGAAGAAATAATAAAACTAGCAATAGGAGAATTCAATGAAGTATCTGGTCGTGTACAGTTTATAAAAGCAAATCAAGATTTTGATGTAATAGTTGATTATGCTCACACTACAGATTCACTAGAGAAACTATACAGTACTTTTGGTGATAGAAATAAAATCGCTGTACTAGGTGGCACAGGAGGAGGTAGAGATGTTTGGAAAAGATCAGAAATGGGAAAAATAGCAGATAAATATTGTAAATATATAGTACTTACAAATGAAGATCCTTATGATGAAAATCCTGAAAAGATAATAAATGATGTTGCAAAAGGTATAAATAATCAAAAGCCTACGATAATTATGGATAGAAGATTAGCAATAAGAGATGCCTTACTTCATGCAAAGAAAAATGATTTGGTACTCATAACTGGTAAAGGAACCGACCCTTATATAATGGGACCAAATGGTAAAAACACACCTTGGAGTGATGCAAAAGTAGCTAAAGAAGAAATAGAATTTGTATTAAATAGTAGAACTAAATAACTCCCTTTACTGAATATTTATTGTTAAGTATTTCTAAAGTCTTTTTTCCTACAATATTATTTTCACCTTTTATTCCGTATTTCTTTTGAAATTCATTTATTGAAGCTTTAGTACATGGACCTATCTTTCCCGTTCTAGGACAAGAATTTTTATCCATACCTTGTGGAGGATAAACCCCTTCACGCGCCAAAGCTGTTTGAAGTGCAAATATCTCAGATTTTGAATCACTCTTATCGTCCATTACATTGTCCCATTTATATGGTAGCACAAGAGTATCGTAAACAATTCCCGCACTACCCTTTTGATCGAAGAAATCTTCTATTCCTAGATATGTTTGATATGCCAATTCCCTAATTGTCTTTGACCTTATCACAGAATCAGCAAATTGAGGTTCATATATATATCCATACTCTATCAGCATACTTGCTGCATCTGCAGTATTGTAAGCACCAATAGCGATAAGATCATCGTCTTCTACAATCCCAACCTCTTCATTTGGTAGATTGCTTGTTGCATTGTATTTTGAAAGTCTATTATATACAGTTTTTGCTATTGCATCTGTTGTTGAACTATTATAAAAGCTTCTTTCAGGAACATATATTGCCAATCCAGAATATTTACCTGGTTTTGTAGTGTCATTTCTAGGATAATCATTGAAATGTATGTGTATAGCAATATCTATATTATTTTCATTACTCCATTTATTTATTCCATATAGTCTATATGCAACATTTTTTGGAGCATCATTATGATAAACAATAGAATCTTTTGGTCTTTGTACCGAACCATCACTTATAGATTTTAGTAAATCTGTTTTACTCTCATTTAGAAAAGCAACTATATCATTCCAATTATTTTTAAAATAATTATCTATATCAGTACTCCATTTATCCTTATCTCTTGTAACAAAAACTTCATAATGACTATTGTTTAAAAAGAATTCCGATAGATTGTTTGCAAGATCAACTGTCATATCTCTTTCTTTCAAATTCCCATACTCAGTGCCACCAAAGTTTGGTTCGTGACCTGGAACGATGAGTATTCTTACTTTTTTTGTAACAGTATTATATTTATTTCTTACATCTACTATTTGTACAGGTTTATGTATCACCGCAGCCAAAAACTGATCTATATTTTCTATATAATTTTGACTGACGTATTCTACAGTACTAGGAAAACTCTTTACTATCCAAGGAGATAGTAGAACTACTATTGAAATAAAAGCTATACTGATGTGCTTCATAGTAAAATATGATATAAGAATTGTATGCCAGAATTGCCCGAAGTACAAACTACAGCAAGTGGATTACACAATGTTCTACCTGGACTAGCCATAGTCGATATTTGGAATGAATATAAAAGTCCATATTTTAAAGGAAAGGATAATATAAAGGATCCTGCCTATTTTAAATATTTTAAAAAAGAAGTTTTAGGTAAAAAAGTGCTAAATGTAAACAGAAGAGCAAAAAATGTTCTGATCAATCTCGAAGACAATAAAACTATTTTAGTTCATATGAAAATGACTGGTCACCTTCTCTATGGTGATTATGACAAAACTGATCCATATAATAGATTTATTAGACTTATATTTTATATGTCTAATGGAAAAAATCTCGAACTATGTGATACAAGACGATTTGCAAAAGTAACTTTGATAAAAACTGATTCACTTCATTTATCAAATCATTTAAAGGATATTGGACCGGAACCTCTCGAAAAGAGTTTTACATTTAAAAAGTTTTTACACTGTATAAACAAAAAGCAAAATGGAAAAGTAAAACTAGTACTGATGGATCAAACCATAATTGCTGGTATTGGGAATATATATGCAGATGAGAGTTTGTGCAGATCAGGTATAGATCCAAGAAGTATAGTAAATAAGATCCCAGAAAAAAGGTTGAGAGATTTATTTGACGCTATAAAGATTACACTAAAAAAAGGAATAGATTTTGGTGGAGATTCTATGTCGGATTATAGAAATATCCATGGGAAAAGAGGCAAATTTCAAGAACAGCATATGGTTTACAAGAGAAAAGGAAAAGATTGTATATTTGGAAAATGTAAAGGTGGCATCGAAAGAATAGTTATAGGTGGTAGATCCACACACTTTTGTAGTACACACCAAAAACTAATCAAATAGTGTCAAATAATGCATAGAGAAGAACACCTGTAGCCACAGATACATTTAAACTTTCTTTATTCCCTCTCATAGGAATCTCAACTATATGATCACAGAGATCAAGTATATCTTTTTTTATACCCTTTGTTTCTTCTCCTAGGATAATAAAAGCATCGCTATCTATTTTAATTTTTTTATAATTTATAGAACTTTTATCTTGTTCCAGAGCTATTACTTTATAACCTAGCTTTTTCATTTTCTTTATCAAGTGGACAATATCTTCACTATTTTCCCATTCAATATTCTTCTCTGCCCCAAGAGCAACCTTTGCAATATCTTTTCTTTCGCGACCAAAACGATCTATAGGAGATGGAGTAACTCCACATAGATATATTTTATCAACACCTATAGCATCAGCTATTCTAAATATAGACCCAACATTATGGGTACTTCTTATATTATCCAGAGCGAGACAGATTTTGGGCTTTTGTGATATCATGTCTGTACTATATATTAGTTTTTATAAACATCAACATGCTTTCATTATTACCTGGATTATTGGCTTTTGAACAATTTGCACCATTTTTACTTAGATTAACTATAGGGATAATATTTATTCATTGGGCATATAGAACTTGGAAAAGTAAAAAATCAAATAAAGACGTGGTACTTTCTATGTTCTTATCTATTACAGGTCTACTGTATGTAATAGGTTTATTTGTACAACTAGCAAGTATATTGGCTATGGTTTATCTAGCAATAAAGCTCTTTGGTAAGATAAAACAGAAAGCATTTCTTACTGATGGAATAAATTACTATTTTATTCTATTTATAATTTCCCTATCACTTATAGTTACTGGTGCTGGAGCTTTTGCTTTTGACTTAGCTCTATAAAAGAGTTATAGTCTTTTCTATCCGAAAGTATTAGTAATTTTGGATAAATACGCTTGTGCTAGTATATTTAAAGGTAAGTAAGTAATGTAATGCCCCTATAGCTGTTTTGGTAGGACCAGAACAAACTATGGTAGTATATTTCAAAGTAAGTAATAAAATGCGCCTATAGCTCAGTCGGTAGAGCATCTCCCTTTTAAGGAGTGGGTCGTTGGTTCGATTCCAACTAGGCGCACCATTTAATGAGATAGACCTAGCGACTTAGATTAACTAATTCTTGGTTAGTAAGTTAAAATATGAACAATGGATAAAATAATTTTAGCTAACGAAAAAACATGGGATATTGTTGCTTACCATTTTTTTGAAGCAAGTGCTTTGCCCTATTGGGGACCCTTTGATATAGGAAAGGATTTAAATCTAATTCCTGAAATAAAAGACAAAACTTTTCTTGAGATTGGATGTGGAAGTGGAAGATCGATAAAATACCTTGTCCAACAAGGTGCTAAGAAAGTTTATGGACTTGATCTTTCACAGAAACAATTAGATGAAGCTACCAAACATAATAAAGAATCTATAGGCCAGAAACAAGTTGTTCTTATTAAAGGCCCGATGGAAGAAAAGATTGATATTGAACCGGTTGATTTTGTTTGCTCTATCTATGCTATTGGTTGGACTCCTAATCCACAAGCTACTTTTAAGAATATTTATTCATACCTAAAACCAGGAGGACTTTTTATTTGGAGTTGGGACCACACTTTCTTCTCTGATGTTGAATATGAAAATGGGAAATGTATTGTGACACATTCTTACCACGATGAAAGCCCTATTAAACTAGAGAACTGGAAAAAATCAAAAACTGCTGCATATATTACTTACAGAAAAACATCAACATGGTTTCAGTTATTAAGAGAAGTCGGATTTGAGATTATCGGGTATCATGAACCTGTACCAAGTGGTTCTGACAAAGCTTACGACAATCCCACAAGGTACTATTCTATCCAAAAAGCAGAGAAGGTACCTTCAAGCTTTATTTTTGTTTGCAGGAAGAATTAAACTGTCCGATAGAGGTGACTAAATATGACACTCTTAAATTATCTAAACAACCCTTGTGAGGTCTCACCTTACATAATCTGAAACCGAGCAGGCGCACACAATATAAATATTTTATAAAAGAAAATCACCATTGCCTTAGCTTTGGTGATTTTTGTTTGAGGACTTTTTATTCAGCGTCCTCAGTATCTGATTCAGGAGATTGGGTTTTCCCCTGGCGTTTCATATCGGAAGTAAGCATACTTGCAAACTGACCTCCTTTGTCCTTTAGTTCCCCTGGAGGACCCTGCTCAACTACCTTACCCTTTTTCATAACGATCACATTGTCACAACGCAAAGCGCGGGACACATGATGAGTAATTATGATTACGGTTATACCTTGCAAAGCAAAGATATTCTCCATTACTTGATTTGCTGACACAGGATCAAGCTTTGCATCAGGCTCATCAAGCACAAGTATGGGTGTGCCTCTGTAATGCACCCTTGCAAGAGCGAGTCTTTGATTTTCACCACCAGAGAATTCCCTTCCACCAAACTCAGTACCTATCTGGGCATCAAAACCCTTAGAGTCAGCATCGATCACACTGTCGAAACAAGCAAACTTTGCTGACTGAAGAACTCGACCTATATCAAGACCAATTTCAGGTCTGGATGACGCGATCTCTTCTCCGATTTTTCTCTGAAGTACAACATACTCCTGTGTTAAACCAGATGCAATATGACACCAGTCCTCCGGCCTAATATTTGTGAGAGGAACTCCATTGATTTCAATTTCTCCAGAGGTTGGATCGTATTGTCTAAGCAATAAAGCCATGAGCGTAGATTTTCCATTTCCACTTTCACCAACTATGGCAACCTTTTCTCCTGGCTCTATAGTGAAGCTCACATCTTCAAGAACTGGGTTCTTACCTTCTGGATAAGTAAACCCTATATTCTTAAAAGTGATCCTGGGAACAATATCAAACGATGGCACAACCGGAAATGGTGTGCATATATTTGATTTAGTACCAAAGAAATCTTTTTCAATCAACACGACTCCTTTTGCCGAATTCCATTGTTCAGCAATAAGCGAGACGATTGATTCCAAGTTTCCTTGAAAAGTCCTTGCGGCAGCAATGATAATAGTTAAGGTTCCGATCTCCGTACCACTTGTCACAGTAGACCAGATAGCATGAACAATCACTCCACAAAAACCTAACTGAGATATTGTGTAAGTAATTAGCTCCCTAATTACCCCGATCCTCCGAATAGCGTCATTACGTTCAATAATATCTTCGACATTCAAATCAATTTCCCCTCTTAAGGGTTTGTACTGATTAAACATCTTAGCCTGAACAAATGCCTTAGGAAGATGATAAGCTTTTTCAAGCATATATCTTCTCTTATTGATTGGTACAAGCTCTTGAAATAAAACCCACCACATACTTACAAACTTAAATTCTGCTATAGCCATGGGCAAAGCAGTAACAAAAAGAATGATTGCATATGAGGGTTTAAACCATACGAGCGAAGCACCGAACAAAACAAAAGAGATTAGAGTTCCCAAGAGATTGAACATTTCATCAGAGAACCAGATTCTTGTTTGCCAAGAATTCGGAAGTTCCGATATTCTCCTGACTAGATCATCGAATTTTTTACTTTTGAATGTAGCAATATCGAGTGTTGCTCGATGCTCATTCATTTCACGATGATTTGCGAACCTTAAAATCTGATTCCATCTTGATCTAATAAACCAATTATATCTACCCAAACACACACCTATAAACGGAAGTGCGATGGTTAAAATAATTGGCCACTTCATTTCACCTGTCAAAAATTCAGTAAAATTAATTATCTTAACTCCTGATTTTGACATTCTCTGAGCGGTGTTTACAACGTACCCCACTGAATGTATGAGTACGTAAGACATCAACGCTCCCAATATGACAAATATGATTCGCCATATTGTTTCCTTTTTGCAATTGCGGTAGCAAAAAGAAAATGAGTACTTGGCAGCGAGTGCCATTATCTTTACTGTTTCTTTTATTTTATTCAAACTTACCTCCTATTTGAATGTTAAGGATTCCATGTATATAATATCACATTTATTTACATAAATCAATGTTTGTTATATTAAATATAAGCTCATTTTAAGCCTTTAATTACCCAAACTCATGTTATACGCCTTTATTAGATTTTCAAAAAGTGAGAGTACGGTCATCGGACCAACACCTCCAGGAACAGGGGTTATGGCATAAACAATATCTTTTACCTCATCAAAATTCACATCACCAGATATTTTATTGTCTTTAAGTACACTTATACCTATATCGATTATGGTCTGATCTTTATTTACATGGTCCTTTGTTATAAGTCCTGGGTGTCCTACTGCCACAACAACTATATCTGCCCTCTTTGTGTCTATGTTTAAATCTTTGGTAAATTGATTACATATTGTCACTGTTGCTTTTCTATTTAAAAATGCTAGAGCGGTTGGTTTCCCTACTAATATAGAATGACCGATTATAACTACCCTTTTACCAGATAAATCTATATTATATCTTTCAAGTAAAGTAATAATACCTTTTGTTGTCGCTGGTAAGAATAATTCTTTATTGTTATATAAAAATCTTGTATTTGTTGCTGTTAGTCCATCTACATCCTTTTTATAATCTATAGTATCTAAAATCTTTTCTGTATTAAAATTCTTTGGTATTGGCAATTGGACCATAACCCCATGAATACTATTGTCTATATTAAAACTTTTTATATCAGATATAATTTCCTCTTCTTTTACACTTTCATCATATTTTTTATATTCGACTATTGCACCAACTTTTTTACCAAATTCTATCTTTTTTTCTACATAAACATTTGAAGCCTTTAGATCCCCAATCTGAATGATTATAAGCTTTGGTTTAATAGAAAAACTAGATATTTCACTCTTTATATCGTTTGAGATCTCACTACTTACCTTTTTGCCATCAATTAGAATTGCCATAGCATATTTATATACCTATGTTTGTTATAATGCAATTAAGAAAAATAATTTATTTTAATTGCCTTTTTTACTTTTTCTATTGTCTGTTTTGCAATAATACGAGCCTCTTCTGTACCTTCTTTTAGTATAGCCATTACCTTTTCTGGATTTTTCTCTAAATCCATTCTTTTTTCTCTAATTGGTGCAATAATTTTTTCCAAAACTTCTATAAGTCTATTTTTAATAGCCACATCTCCCAATCCGCCTTTTCTGTATTCTTGTTTCAATCTATTTACTTCATCTTTATCAGTATCAAAAATATCAAGATATGTGAAAACCACATTACCTTCTACTTTTCCAGGATCCTTTACATGAATATGTTCTGGATCTGTATACATCATATTTACCTTTTTCTTTATCTCTTCATATGAATCAGAAATATATATTGCATTTCCAAGCGACTTACTTGCCTTTGCATTTCCATCTATTCCTACCAATCTTGGCGCATTAGATAAAACAGGTTCGATACGAGAAAATGTCTCACCATAAATAGAGTTAAATTTATCAACTATTTCATTTGCTTGTTCAAGTACTGGTAGTTGATCTTCCCCCACAGGAACTATATTTCCGCTACAAAATAGTATATCTGCTGCCTGACTAACAGGATATGAAAGAAAACCTGCAGGTACATCTTCACCAAAACCTTTTTGTTTCATTTCGTTTTTTACAGTAGGATTTCTACGAAGACGAGCGAGAGTAACTAAGTTTAAAAAGAGTACAGTCAATTCTGCAATTTCTGGTATACCTGATTGAATGAAAAAGGTTGTTTTTTTTGGATCGAGACCACAAGCGATATTGTCCATAGCAACTTCCAATACATTATTTCTAACCTTATCTGGATTATCAGCATTGTCTGTAAGAGCTTGTATATCTGCAATCATGTAAAAAGCATTATCGATACCATTACCGATCTTATCTTGTAGAGCAATCCTATTTTGAATAGAACCTACATAATGTCCAAGATGAAGTCTGCCTGTTGGTCTATCTCCAGTTAAAACAGTCTTATTTTGCTTTATTTTATTGTCTTTGGAATGTGTTTCCATATGACTATAATATATCAAAAAGACTCAAGTATCCACCTCTCAAGACTTGTCTCCATTTCTCCTATTCCCCTTCTAGAATCGTGAGAAATAGAAATGAGTGATTCGAGTATTTTATAAATCTCCCCATCTTTAAAATTTTTTAAATAATTTTTTGATTTATTGTATACAAAAGGCGAAAGACTTGAGGATGAAGCATCTTTTGCTTTACTCGCAATTGCCATAGACTTTAATTGCCAAAACAATGTACCCGCAATCTCCTCTGGCACTTTTCCATTGTTTATTGCCATTCTATATAAAATCCAAAGATTCTTTTTATCTCTATTTCCCAATGCATCGGCTAAAGAAAATATATTGAAATCATCTTTTTTACCGAATTTCCCTATTTTATCTGTATCAATTTCAAATAACTGAACTTTATCTGATCTCTTTTCTATCTTTGTTATACTTGTTTTATCTAATTTACCCTCAAGGATTATAAAGACATTTTCTGAATCCTTCATTTCATCCAGTTTGTCTATAAAACTATCTTTCAAATCTTTATTTTCACAGACCTTATCTAGAAAAACTATATATTTATTTGAAAAAAGACCCTGCCCTAGAGCATACTCAGATATTATTTCTTCACTCCAATTTTCACCATTTATTTTGAAAAAACTTGCATCAGGTTTCTTTTTTCGCAAGTTATCTATAAGCTCATGAGCCTTTTTTCGTGACTTATCTGTGTCTTCACCGTGAATAAAAATTATCATTTTATACTATTTTAATTCACCCCAATTATCCCCTGTTTCTTCTGCTACTATAAGTTTTACACCTTTTGTTTGCTCTAGAGGTATTATATTTTCCATTATCCTTTTTATCTCAGGAACAACTTTTGAAACTACACTTTGTTTTATTTCGTACACCAATTCATCATGAACTTGCAATACCAAAAATACATCATTTTCATATTTATTTTCAATGATAAAATCATACACTTTTTTCATAGCAATCTTTATAATGTCTGCATTTGTTCCTTGAAATGGTGCATTTATAGCCATTCTTTCTGCCATCGCTTTTATAAATGGAATCTTTGAATTTATCCCTTCAAAATATCTTCTTCTACCAAAAAATGTTTCTGTATACCCTTTTCTTTCAGCATCAGCTTTTACTTCATCAAGATATTTCGCAAGACCATTAAATGTTGCAAAATAATTGTTATAAAATTCTTGTGCTTCTTTTCTATCTGTACCCAAGTTTTGTCTTAAAGCATTTACACCCATACCATAAAGTATTCCGAAATTTATTATTTTTGCTCTGCGTCTCATTTCTGAATCAACTTTATCAAGTGGAACTCCGAAAACTCTGCTTGCTACAGATTTGTGTACATCCTCACCTTGTTTAAATATCTCTATCAATTTTTCATCGCCAGATATAAAAGCTGCGATTCTAAGTTCGATTTGTGCATAGTCCAATGCAACTATTTTGAATCCTTTTTCTGCTATAAAAGCATTTCTTATTACTTTTCCAAGTTCTGTTTTTATAGGTATATTTTGAATTCCTGGATTTTGACTAGCCATACGTCCAGTTGCACTTCCTGAGGATATAAAGTCTGCATGAAGTCTGTTATTACTATCAACTAAAGTCGGTATAACATCTATATATGTTGATAAAAGTTTTTGTAATTCTCTATATTCAAAAAGTAGTGGCACAACTGGGTGTGCATCACGAAGTTTCTCAAGTTCAGACTCTCTGGTCGAACGCGCTCCCCCCTCTGTCTTTTTGAGACCTTTTGCAGTAAGTTGTAATTTATCAAACAGAACTTCACCTAGTTGTTTTGGAGAATTTATATTAAATTCCACACCAGACAATTCCCAAATCTTTTTCTCGAGTGAATCAAGAGTCTTATGATATTTTTTTGATAAATCTTTAAGTAAATCAACATCGATCTTTACCCCTTTCTCTTCCATTTTATTTATAACAGGAATAAGAGGCATTTCTATATCTTCATAAACTTTTCTTAGACCTCTTTTATCGAGTTCTTTAAATACAATATCAGTAGCCTTTTTAAAGTCATTTACCTTTGTATATTCCAATATTTCTTCTGCACTTGGATTTGTTCTATTTGAATCTATAATCCAAAGTGCTAGAGAAGTTTTCTCGATATCATCTTTTGAAATATCTTTTGTAATTTCATCTATATCTATAGTTTTTTTGTCCTCAACTTCAGTATTATCCATACTTGTTTTACCATCAAGAACATTTGCAAAACGAATTCCCAAAGTTCTAAAATCTAATTCATTAAATAAATTTTTTACCGCTTCTCTATCTACACCTTGTTTAAATTCTTTTTCAGGTAATTTAAAATCTATAGGCGCATCTTTTCTGATTGTTGCAAGCATTTTACTAAATTCAGCTTCTTCTTTACCTTCTTCTAAAAGTTTTATTATTCGATCAGTAATACCAAATTTCTTGAATGATTTATAATCATCTTTTTTATCCTTTTCTAGTTTTTTATAAATATCTTCGATTGTTCCTAAGTTTGAAATAAGTGTACTTGCAGTCTTTTCTCCTATTCCTTTTATACCTATGATATTGTCTGAGGGATCACCTCTTAGTCCCTTATAGTCTGGCAATAATTCTGGACCGAAACCAAATCTTTCTTTTACTGCTTTTTCATCATATAAAATAGTATCCTTTATTCCCTTTTTCAAAGTATAAACTTTTATTTTTTCTCCTTTTATCAATTGCATTGTATCCATATCTCCCGAAGCAATTATTATTTCCAAATCTTTATCTTTATTTGCAACTTCCGAAATAGTTCCGAGCATATCATCTGCTTCAAATCCAGGTTTATCGTAAATTGGTACATTAAATACTTTAAATATATCCCTTGAGCGATTGATCTGTGTAGCCAATGCATCCTCCATACTTTTCCTCTGAGCTTTATATTCTTTATATGCTTCATGTCTGTATGTAGGTCCTGGTAGATCATAACAAGCCACTATATAGTCAGGCTTCAAATCTTCAATTATCTTTATAAGCATAGCTACAAGACCATATAGTGCCCCAGTTGGCTCACCTTTTTTGGAAGCAAAATCTGGTAGTGCATGGTATGCCCTATGTAGTATTGCATGTGAATCTAGTAGTATTAGTCTTTTCTTTACCATATAGCTATTCTACATCATATTGCCTAGTATTTTCATCTATAAAATTACAATGTATCTTTTTATGATCAAGATTTAAAATATCTTTTACATTTTCTGGCCACTCTATAACAATTAGATTATTTTTATTTCTTACTAGAGATTCAAAATCTAATGTTTGTAATTCCCTACCACTTTCAAGTCTATATGCATCTATATGAATCAATCTTTTAAAATCACTATGTTTTGTTTCGTATATTTTCATAATAACAAATGTTGGACTTGTTATAACCTCATCTATTCCTAGTTCCTTTGCCAGACATTTTGTAAATGCCGTCTTTCCTGAGCCGAGATTTCCATATAACCCTATAACATTAGCTTCATCATCCTTAATAGATAAAGACTTTATATATTGTTCTGCAAATATCTGTGTCTCTTGTATTGATTTTGATACGATAGTTTTCATAAAGAAATACTACCATATTTTATATTGTTTAAAATATTATTTAGTTTTACAGATCAACAAGTATAGACAAAACAAAATCGAGCTAAGCAAAGCCTAGCTCGATGTGGAAAATGTTGGTCATTTCCCTTTGATTTTGTCATGCAACATCTTTTGTGTTGCAGGGATTTCTCGGGGGATGAGAGGGATTGTACCCTGTATGTATCCACCTTTTGGCCCATTTGGATCTATAGTGTACCCGGGTACACTATAGTACCGTGGAGTGTTGTTTGTATAGTGATACTCGTATTGAGTATCTACCACAACAGTCACAGGGGTGATTCCCCCTGACTGCGTTTGTCCGTAGTACGTTTGAACGTCCTGACGGTTTACCGATTGGTGCACCTCCTCCCGACCGTCGAAGCCGACGGTGCGGGAGGAGTAGCTTGCCCGAGTTTCGGGCAAGCTAGATGCCCCGATGGGATCGAGGGGCATCCGTGCGGACCAATTTTGAGTTCCGCACCCAGAGACAAAAAGACTCAGCAAAAACCCACAAATCAAAGATCTCATATGTTCATATTATAGCACATAAATATGCTGTAAGTCAATAGGTAATTGTAACAATACTGCTGGTGTGGATGTTATAATAGGATCAAACATATGAAAAAAAACTTTGTAAATTTAAAGAGGCTCGCATTAAATTATAAAAAAACCAGCTTTATAATTGCTATTGTATTAATAATTTCAATTTATTACACAATCACTTCCCTCACAGGAAAGAATGTGAGTAGTCAGTATTTCCTAGGGACAGTAAAAACTGGAAGTATATCATCTACAGTTACTGGTACCGGACAGATATCAACCTCAAACCAAATCGATCTAAAAGCAAAAGTAACTGCAGATGTGATAAACATACCAATAAAAGAGGGTCAGGAAGTAAAAGCTGGTACAACCATAATACAACTTGATGGAAGAGATGCTGAGATTGCATTGGAAAGTGCTAAAATCGCTTATCAAAAACTTACAAAGCCAGCAGACAAAGTATCTTTACTACAGGCACAGAGCTCACTAGAAAGTGCAAAAGATTCAGAAAAGAAAGCATACGGGGATGGATATAGTAGTGTATTGGGAGCTTTTCTGGATGCTCCAAGTATAATAAACAGTATTGATTCAATGTTAAATAATTCAAGTGGTTTCCTAAGCGATCAAAAACAATACTCTACTGTAGAAAGTCAGTACAGAAAAACAACTCTTGATGACTATATAAAAGCAAAAGCAAGATACGAAGCATTACTTCCCTCTTACAAATCTTTTAGTACAAATAGTTCAAAAGAAGAAATAGAATCAATAGTTGGAAATACATATCTAGTGATGAGAGAATTGGCACAGGTTGTGAAGGATGCAAAATCTGCTGCAGACTATATAAGTCAGTACGGAACGACACAGACTCAGTCAGGTTTATCACTAGCCCAAACAGATATATCATCTTGGTCACTAAAAGTAAGTAGCGATATAGATGCATTGTTATCTGCGAAAAATGCTATAGCAAGCGCAAAACTTGATGTAAATGAAAAGAATGAAAATTTAATTAAAATAGAATCAGGGGCAGATGAGCTAGATATAAAGTCTGAGGCTTTAAACTTAAAACAAAAGCAATACAATTATGAAAATTATTTTGTTAAAGCTCCTATCGATGGAATAGTTGCAAAAATAAATGTAAAAAAGGGTGATTCTGCTAGCGGAGTAGTGGCAACATTAATAACAAAAAAACAAATAGCTACTATATCATTAAATGAAGTGGATGCTTCAAAGGTTAAAGTCGGTCAAAAATCAAAAATGACTTTTGATGCAGTGAATGATCTTACAATAAGTGGTGAGGTGACAAAACTAGATATCGTCGGAACTATGAATCAAGGTGTTGTCACATACTCAGCAGAGATAACTCTAGATAAACAAGATCCAAGAGTTCGTCCAGGTATGAGTGTAAGTGCAGAAATTATAACAGACAGTAAAGAAAATATATTGATAATTCCAAACAGTGCGATAAAAACAAGAGGTAAAACTTCATATATTGAAACTTTTGATAAGCAATACCCTGCTACAACAAAAGGAGGTGTGGGAATAACTTCTAGTACAGCCCCAAGACAACAAAATATAGAGATAGGAATAACAAATGATACCGAGACTGAGGTTATATCAGGTCTAAATGAAGGAGATATTATAGTTATAAGAACAATAATTGGAACACCTGTAAAAGCTCCTTCGAATGCACCAAGTATATTTGGTTCAAACAATAACTCTCGAGGTGTCAGTGGAGTTAGAGTAAGTAAATAACAATAAATGATAGAAATAAATAAAGTCACAAAAACATATAAGGGTGTGGGTGATAAAGGTTTTAGAGCACTTAAAGGTGTGAGCTTTGATATAAAAGAAGGAGAATTTGTTGCTATTATGGGTCCTTCTGGATCTGGAAAATCTACCATGATGCACATACTGGGAGCACTAGACACACCAAGTACGGGAAGATACATACTTGATAATAAAGACTTATCAAAACTTACAGATGATGAATTGGCTAATATAAGGAGAAATATGATCGGTTTCGTCTTTCAATCATTTAACCTCTTACCAAGAACAACTGTTATAAGAAATGTTGTACTCCCTCTTGTATATGCTGGGGTGCCAGAAAAAGAAAGAGAGGAACGAGCTAGAAAATCTCTACACTCTGTTGGATTACCAGAAACTCACTTCAACCACATGTCCAATGAACTTTCTGGTGGCCAGATACAAAGAGTCGCTATAGCAAGAGCTTTGGTAAACGATCCTAGACTTATACTTGCGGATGAACCTACAGGAAACCTAGATTCCAAGACTGGAGAAACAGTACTTGCAACATTTCAGAGATTAAATGAAAAAGAAGGTAGAACCATAATACTCATAACTCATGAACATGATGTTGCAGAACATGCAGATAGAATTATTTTTATAAAAGACGGAGAGATATTGGAAGATAAAAAGAATAGATCAAAAAGAGTAGCAAAGTTTAATGAAATAAATTAAAAAAATGACAACACTAGATATACTACACGAAACTTATACTTCCCTATCTGCAAATAAAGTCAGATCTGGATTAACCATGCTAGGAATAATAATAGGAATAAGTTCTGTTATAGCTATGATATCTATAGGTCAAGGAGCTCAAGCTTCTATACAATCCAGTATAGAAGGTTTGGGTTCAAATCTTTTGACTATATACCCAGGAGCTCTACAACCAGGTAGAGGTATAGTTTCATCCGGTAGAGGTGCAGCGCAAAGTCTAAAAAATGAGGATTCAGAAATAATCAAAACGATTGATGGTGTTTCTATGGTTGCACCAGAGCTTGATAGAAGATTCCAGATAGTTTCATCAACTGGTAACAATACAAATTCAACTGTAATTGGTACTGTTCCTGAGTATGCTGTGATTAGAAATATGAAAATGAGTTCTGGTTCGTACTACAATGAAAACCAAATGAATAGTCTCTCAAAAGTGGCAGTTTTAGGAGCTACGGTTGCAAAAGATCTATTTGGGGAAAATGATGCATTAGGAAAGACTGTAAGAATAAATGGAGTTATATTTAAAGTAATTGGGGTGCTTGAAGTAAAAGGTGGAGCTGGTTTTGCAAATCATGATGATATGGTTTTTGTACCTTTATCTACGATGCAAAAGATTTTGACTGGTGTTGATTATCTATCATCAATAGCTGTGAGTGTAGAGAATAAAGATGATATGCCTAGCATACAAGCTCAGGCTACAGCCCTTATAATAGAAAAACATAGAGTGAGTGAACCAGACTTTTCTGTCATATCTCAAGCAGATATACTGGGTGCACTTACACAAATAACTACTGCCTTTACCCTGTTCTTATCCGCTATAGCAAGCATATCTCTTGTGGTTGGAGGAATAGGAATTATGAATATGATGTTAACCACAGTTACCGAAAGAACTAGAGAGATAGGTTTGAGAAAAGCTATTGGAGCAAAAAAGAAAGATATTAATCTACAATTTTTAGCTGAAGCTATTGCACTTACTTTCACTGGTGGAACTATAGGTGTAATACTCGGAATAGCTGTAGCACTTATTGTTTCAAAACTTGGAATTATACAAACATCTATATCTATACCTTCTATTTTCTTAGCATTCGGAGTATCTGCTTTTATAGGAATAATATTTGGATACTATCCAGCAAGAAGAGCTTCCAATCTAAATCCTATCGAAGCTCTGAGATACGAATAATATCATTTATCTTTGTTATAACTTGATCTATTGAATGAGTAGATTTTACCAAATAATCTGAAGCACCTAGCTTTATAGAATTTTCGTACTCATTTTCACTATTCATATTGGATAAAATAAGCACAGGTATATCTTTAGTATCAGAAGCAATCTTTACTCTTTCAAGAAAATCTAATCCACTCATATCAGGTAAAACAATATCTAAAATTATAATACTAGGTTTTTTATCTTTTAAAAATTTAAATGCACTTTTACCATCAGGAACCTGAACTATTTCAACTTTTATATCACACAACTTTTGTCTTAATACATCATCTACTAGAGGATCATCTTCTATCCATAGTAAAGTTTTACCTGTTAAGTCTTGCCATCTTGAAATATTACCTTTATCTTTATACTTCAAATCTAAAACAGCTCTTATTCTTTCAACTATCTCATTTAGATCTAATTCAGCTTTTATAAAATAATCATTAACTCCCCTTTCCACAAGATGTTTTATTTCAACTGGTTGACCTGAATTTGAAATAACTATCACTGGTATATTTTTTATTGAATTATCTTTTCTTTTTATATCTAAAATCTCATAACCATCTACTGTAGGCAGTATAAGATCTTGCAATAAAAGATCTGGCTTTACTTTCTTTATAGTATCTATAGCAAACCTTCCGTCTGTTACTGATGTAACATGAAAACCCTCTTTACTTAGTCTCTCGATAAGTAAGTTGGACAACAATACATCATCTTCTACTAAAACTATCTTTATCATTTATTTTTCTTATTATTTTTATCTTCAAAATGAGGTAATGTAACAACAAATCTGGAACCAATACCTTCCGTACTTTCAAAACTAACATTTCCACCATGTCTTTCAACAATTTGTTTTACAATATACAAACCCAAACCTGTCCCATCGGTTTTTATTTTAAGTGCATTTGAACCTCTGAAAAATCTACCGAAAATCTTTTCTTGTTGTGATTTTATTATACCTATACCTGTATCTGATACTGACAACATAACTCTACCCTCTTTATTTATTTCAACAGAAACATTTATACTTCCACCTTTTAAGGTATATTTTATGGCATTATCTACTAGATTCTGAACAACACTGTGTAATTTTTCCTTATCTCCATAAACTGATAGATCACTATTTTTAATTGAAATATATAAACTCAGACCATTATTTTTTGCCGATATTTTAAAATCTTCAGATATATTTTTTACCATACTTCCAAAATCTACTTTTTCAAATGTGTATTCAGTCTTATCTGTTTCCAATCTATCAGCTTGCAATAGATCATTTACAAGGTGAATCATTCTATCATTTGATTCTTGGAGTTTAAGTAAAAAGACTTTTTGATCATCAGAAAGTGGGCCGAGTTCTTCATTTACCATCATATTTAGCGTCCACTTTATACCAGAAAGTGGTGTTCTGAGCTGATGTGCAGCAATGGATATAAATTCACTTTTCTTCCTCTCCAAACTCTTCTCTTCCGTAATATCTCTAATCCACCACAAAAAGCCTGATATATTATTACCTTTATTTTTTTCACTAATATAAATACAAGATACACTATATATTCTTCCGCTATTTTCTATAGTAGTAGAATGAGTACCCTTTTTCAGAGATTCATCCATCAAAATACGAGCATCTGCACTCGATATCAATCTATCAAAACCAGCCAAAACTATTTCTTCTGTTGAATTTTCTGGTATAGCAAATATATTATTTAATTTTGTATTTCTAAATAAAACACTCCTGTATGGATCGAGTAACAACACCCCTTCAGACATGTTTTCTGCTATTAACTTTAGCTTATCTCTTTCTGTTCTGTATTCAAATGTTCTCTCTCTTATTTTTGCATCAATAGATTCTTTTTCCTTTTCAAGGACTTTTGTTTTTTCTGATATCTGTCTTTCGAGCTCTTCTCTTGTAAGGAAGGTTGTAAATTCTTTTTCAAATATATTTTCTGGTAATATAGCTGATAACTTGATAGCAGTTGGTCGATCTATTGATTTTAGAACAGGTAAAGATATATTTCTTATCTCATTTATCGAGTACGTATCACCTATTTTATCTTTTAAATTTTTGAAGAATTGATCAAATAAATCTTTAAATATAATTCCGATCTCAGTATCTGAATAAGACCCATTAGTAAATGTCTTTTGGGTGATAAAGATATTCTTGACTGCGTATATAGGTACATTTATATTGTGTTTCTTTAGCCAATCAGAAAATATATTTTCTGATTTTTCTTCACCTATTGATTTTCTACACAAAGCTAAAAACTCATTTGATATATTTAATATTAACAACAAACTCCTACTTGGCTCTTCATGTAATATTGCCTCAAAATATGAGGGTAATTTATTTGCAGAATGCCTCTTCAATAGTTCTGATCTTATATTTTTTATGTCTATATTTCTTTTTATTATGGGTATTCTATTTTTTTCTATAAAGTCTTCGATGTTCGTATATAGATTCATAAGGCAAAAGATTTGTTCCTTTTCTGATTCAAATAAAGACTTTTTATACGGTTCAGTTATGTGTTTTATCAAATCTTCCCTATTTACCTCGCTTTTTAGACGTAAAACTATATCTTCTATAGCTTTTATAGAAGGAGTATTCCACCTTGTATTCTTTTTTTTAAACCAAAAATTCATATGGAGAACATTTTTATTATGTATACATTATATGTCATAAAAAAATCTAAAGCACAGAAGTTGTACACATAAGAAAACATGCTCTTGTAGAGCATGTTTTTGAAAATCAGGCGTACTAATCACCTAGGCGTACAGATCGCCTAGTCGAAATTTTCCTGGGAAGTGATCACCTTTTGTCACATCGTCAGGAGATTCAACTTGTATTGAACTCTGGGAAAAATCAGGTTTGGGTGGTTTATCTTCCCCCCGAACCATGTCCACCTTCGCCACATCCAGTGGTGGCAACTCCTTGTCCAACCACATGCTGGCGAGTGTGTGTTGTGCTGTGTGCATTGGCCCCTCCTTTTTTTGGGGTTTCGCAACGATGTGGTGGTAGCGCTTCGCCACCGTGGTTTAGACCGAATCCTTCACTACACCTTGTACACATCCTAAATACTTTTTTCTCCATAAGACCTCCTTCTGACGAAAAATTGTACCATATTACACCCAGTATGCAATTATTATAAATTCATCAAATCTATAAAATATCAATAAAACAAAGCGCCCCAATGGAGCGCTTTTTAAAATAAAAAATGTAAATCAGACTTTTACCAAGTCTCTCCAATGTTCCTTGGGAGAAGTTATGAGTCTTGATCCTTTCCTGCACAAAGGACAATTGTCTGGATCATACAGTTTTGTTCTCTTGATACAAAGAGTGTTTACTGGTAAACCAGGCATAGCAATGAAGCTAGAGTCTATTGCAAGTACTGCAACAAAGACAGTCTTTGCACCAGACTTACGAACAAGTTTATCGATAGCAACAACCGTCCTTGATGTGGTGAGAACATCGTCACAGATCAAGACAGTATCACCACTCTCTATAGGATCACCAACCTGTCTGAACACAGGCCCATGCCTATTTCTTCCATCTTTTTGAAGAAGAGTGTACTTGCATGGTACTCCACAAGGACCATGCAAATCACTTAATGTCCTAGCAAATTCATACGCCAGTATTGCTCCACCTTTCTGTGGCGCAACCACTCTATTGATTTCATAAATCATTGACGCATTGACATTGGAAGAATTGCATATGAGTTCTGATGTTATCCTTCGGATGACATCAGAATCAGACACCATATCCGGATTCATATACATGTCGGCATGCATTCCTCCACTCAGCCTGACATGAGGTTTTATATCGTGTGATTTTTTACCGCCAGTTTGAGTTGAGTTTTGGCCTTTTTTATTCCTCCTATTCCAGATTACACCATGCTTTACAAAGTAATCGTACCAATTACCATCTTTTGGGCCTGCGTGTGAACATTTATTCAGATTCATTTTTACCTCCATTTACAACTTTATCTCAAAGTTAAACTAATATCAATTAAATAACTATTTGAAAAAATAATCTAAATAATACTAGAGACATGTGGACATAAAATTTATTTGACTAATAGTGTTTTATATTATAATATAATAACGAACAATACATGGAGGTGTATATGGGAACAATAAAAGAAGGTATAGAACTTTGTCAGGAAGCACAACGAAAACTGCAAGACGGTCAAATCGAAAAGAGAAATAGGTATGAGGTTACATTTCTACTTGGAAGTTTTAGCAAATACCTGAGTAGTAAGATGGGCGACGTTAAGGGTAAGAAGAGCATCCTTGATGAGGGTACATGCTTCACACATGTAAAATGTGATGAAGAATTGTGTGACGATGGGCTCAAGTTGTACGATCGGTTAGTACAACTCACGAAAGGCCATGAGGAACTTGGTAAGATTCGAGCCCGAAGAGGAATGAAGAATATCAAAAAAATCATTATCTCTACGGATCAGAGTGAACCGCCCAAGATCCACAGACGCTTGACAAGAAGGCCTTAGTAGTGTAGAGTTTCAGAGTCCTTGCCTTGTGGTATAGGACTTCACCAAATCCTTTTTTCGTGTGTGGATATGGTGAACAAGGGGAACGAATGAATCGTTCCTCTTTTTTATTTATATAAACAATAGAATACTTGGTGTTTATGCATACCAACACTAACTCGTTCTCTTTGAATTCTCTATAAGCTTTAGTGCGTTTTCAAAACTCCCCGCGGGTGTAACATGATGCCCATTAACAAACATTATTTCATCTGCATCTTTTATGGTATTCAATCTATGCGCAATTATTATCTTTGTAGTATCTTTTGGAAGACTATATAGGGTTTGATTTAATATAGTCTCAGTTATTGTATCAATATTTGCAGTAGCTTCATCAAGTATAATAAGTTTTGGCTCACGTAATATGGCTCTCATAAAAGAGATAAGTTGCTTTTGACCAATACTTAAACCTCCACCTGTATATGATATTTCTGTTTCAAGACCTTTAGAAAAACGTGATATTACCTCTTTAAACCCTTTATCTATAAGTAAATTTTTTAATTCTTCATTATCTATATTCTCTAAACTGCTATTTCCATACTTTATATTTTCTGCCACAGTACCTGTAAACAATATTGGATCTTGAAGTATTACACTTATTTCCTTTGCTCTTTCTTCATTTGTATAGGAAGACATTTTTCTACCGTTTAGAAAAACTGCACCTGAACTTGGTTCATATAGATGAGCCATAATGCTCGCAAGAGTAGATTTACCTCCACCTGTTGGTCCAACTAGAGCATAAGTTTTACCAATCTCAAATGTTAAATTGGCATTTTCTATTACACTATCCCCTCCTTCATATTTAAATGAGACATCTTTTAATTCTATTCTATCTTTTGTATTTATTTGTTCTGAGTCTATATTTTGTGAACTTACTATATTATTTTTTAAAGAAAATATTTCTCTTACTCTTGACCATGCTGCTGCAGAAAGTTGTATAGTTCCAAATATTGTTGCAAGTATTCTAAGTGGGTCATAAAACTTTTGTGTATAACTTATAAAAGCAACCAGTAGCCCCATACTCAACTCTCCTTGAGATATGAGATAAAGACCGTAAGATATAACGATAATAAGTGCAAAACTACCTGCAAGATCGTATATCGGCTCAAAAATTCTATTTGCAGCACCAGATACATAAGCAGTATTGAATGTATTTTTATTCATTTCTTCGAGATGGGATCTGAAATAGTCTCTTTTACTGTAGGCAACAATCACTCTGAAATTTGTTATATTTTCTTGAAGAGAAGCGGACAGATTTCCAACTGCGACCAAGTTCTTTTTATTTTGTTTTTCTATCCATGGAGATAAGATTCTAGTTATTATCACAAGTAATAAGACTGAAGAAAGCATAGCCAGACCAAGTTTATAGTTTATAAATAAAACAAATATTGCTATTCCAAGTACTGAGAAGAACCCTCCGACAAATCTAGATATTCCTTCAGATAAAAATTGATTAAGTTTATCTGTATCGTTATTTATTCTAGATATTAAATCTCCCGCTTTATTTTGATTAAAAAATGCGATTGGTAAATTTTGTAATTTTGTAAATAGAGCTTCACGAAGTCTATACAAAGTCTTTTGTGATATATTCCCCACCAACATTCCTTGAGCATAACCTATAAGAACAGTACCTGCATACATTAGTCCCAATACAATAAGTATACTACCTAGACCTTTAGTGTCTGATTTAAAAATATAATTATCGAGAGCATAGGCGATAATAAATGGTGTTAGAACATTGGCAATTGAGTTTAGTATGATAAGTATAAATGCATATATTAGTCTACTTTTATCTCCGTCTATATATTGTGAAAATTCTTTTATACCAAACCATATAGATGAAATACCACCTTTTTTTGTTTTATCTTCACCTTTATTTAATTCATAAGTTAGATTTTTATTCATCTTTTTTATTTGAAATATTCTCCGTAGACATTTGAGATTGAAGAATCTGATTATACTCAAAGGAATTTTTAATTAGATCTTTATGTGTCCCCACTGCCACAACCTCTCCTTCCATAATGACTATTATATTTTCATAATCTTTAATAGGATCAATCTTTTGTGTAATAGAAACAAGAGTTACATCTCTATAATTTTTATTTACATTATTTAATATAGAAGTTTCAGTATTCTTATCAACTCTTGAAGTAAAATCATCAAGTAATAGTATCTTCGGTTCCAAAGCCAAAGCTCTTGCCAACATAAGTCTCTGCTTTTGACCACCAGAGAGGCTGGTTCCCCTTTCGCTAACCATAGTATCAAGACCATTTGGCAACCTTTCTACCAACTCATCTAGTTCAGCGGTGTTTATAGCTTTTTTTAAACTTTCATTTGTAGTCTTTTCTGAAAAAGAAATATTATCTCTAAATGTGGTATTGAATACTATACTATCTTGAAAAACCAAACCTATATTTGAAAGTAAATCACTAGTCTTATATGAACTCATAGGTTCACCATCTATCAAGATCTCTCCCGATGTAGGATTTACAAGGCCTGATATTAGATAAAATAATTGTGTCTTACCTGCTGCTGTTGGTCCCAATATCGCATTTTTTGTATTAGCTTTAATTTTAAATGATATATCTTTCAGTACTGTTTTTTCACTACCATTTTGATCTGTATATGATAATGATACATTTTTAAATTCGATATCTCCTTTAATTTTTTTAATATTTTTACCTTTTTCTACTTGTACCTCAGAATCTATTACTTCATTTATACGTTTTAGAGAAACTCCTCCTCTTGATATAGATGTACCAACAAAAGATAGAACAAATAATGGCCATATAAACATTGCGGAATAAGAAATAAAAGCACTGAAGCTACCTATAGATAATGTTCCGAGTATAACTTGTTTACCTCCAAAATAAAGTATTATCATTGTGATAATATTTGCGAGAAGTGTGATAGTGGGAATCAAAGCAGAGATGTTTCTTACAATTCCAAGACCAATATCTCTTGATTTACTATTTACTGTTTTAAACTTATTTATTTCTGAATTTATAGAATTTAAAACTCTTATAAGCGCTGAACCGACTATTGTCTCATTTATCACTGAATTTATCTTCTCTAGATTTTCTTGTCCTTGTCTAAAAAGTTTTGTAAGTGTTCCAAATATAAAACCTATAGTTAATATAAGTAGAGGGATAACAGATATTGTATACAATCCAAGTCGCGGATTTATCATAATAAGTAAAACTGCACTACCTATTAGTGTGATGATTGCACCAAGCAATGTCACCAAACCTTGAGATATTACATTTTTTACAGCATCAATATCAGAAGTTAAGATAGTCATCAATCTTCCTGGGGTTGAATTTGAAACATAAGAAAAAGATTGTTTTGATATCTTATCTATGAGTCTATGTCTCAAATCTAATGCAACTCTTTCTGAAAAGAATGTAGAAACTTGTATTTGAATAATAGCTAAAATAAATGAAAATATAGCAAATATAGTTACTAGAGTTAGTGTTGGCGACCAAGCAAAAAAAGCAAACTGTTTTATAATATTTACATCATCTATTATATGAGCCGAAAGAGTTGGGACATATAGAGCTAGCCCATTTGAAATAATACCAAGTACTATAACCGTACTTGCTAAGCCGATGTATCTTTTTATTATATTTATGAAGGCTGACATTTTGTTTATACAATATAGCAGATTAAACCTGTTTTGGGTAAAACAAAACCCCGGGAGCAAATGCTCGCGGGGTTTTTGGAAATCAAAAGGTTCAAAATCATCCTAACCAGGGAAACTTTGACCTTAAGGCGTCAATACCACCCTGACTTTTGAGTAGTTGATTATTAACTGCAAAAGTAGAAAAAATATCCAATCGTACCTCATATCTTGCCAACAGAAATAACCTCGCGGATAGTTCAGAAAGGAAATATTCAAATAACCCCTCTGGCTGAAAATAAGTCATATCTGGAAAGACTAAAGTAGATTCATTTCTATAAATCCGACTATACCTTTCGATAAGTATGAGTATCTGCATCAATCTGCCTGAACCGAGTCTACCGCCAGTATTCCAAACAGGTTCTAGAAAAAATTTTACTGCGGTTGAAAGACGACCGGAACCCTCTCTTGAAATACAGACACTAGTATCTCTAACATAGGTAAGTAGCTGGTATCGCTTTGAAGAGTACAAAGCGTCGAACAAGTTTTGATCCTGCTTACAGTCTGTAAAAAGTTCAATCAGGCCTATAAGAATACCCTCACTCATGGATAGCGGTATTTCTCTAGATCTCATCTTGGAATCGATCGCCCTCAATACCCCTACATTTACCGTCTCACTACTTGGACAAACCTTCCAACATGAAACACAATCAGCGATCAAGCTATAGTTAGAAAATTGATCATTAGCAACGATTTCATCCAGAGTATGTCCAAACGCTACCTCAATTTCAGTTGCATTTCCATTAGATGCAACAACTCTGCTAAGGCAGGATTTTCTTATTTGAGTTTCTAAGTTTGGAACGTTTGGTTTAATAAGAACTTCAACCAAACATGACATTCTCGATTCACTCCATACCGTATCTTTTCCTTCAGCTATAGTACTCATTTTACCTTTCTTGACCCTCTCAGGCCAAAGTTATCCCCTCTCAAGGATATTGGTTATAGATAAGGTTTACAACGTGCAAACCTTTATGACTCTATACTTTTATACATTTTTGTCAAAACAAAACCCCGGGAGCAAATGCTCGCGGGGTTTTTGGAAATCAAAAAATGTACGGATCAATCAGTAGCATTCATTGTAAATCTGGCAGTATTTAGGAAAACTGCCAAATCATGACGTCGCTGAACACACCTCCTTAGTGGCCCTTCTATCATGTCTGACGATATAGTATGTCTGTCGACTATTACCCTTTCACCACACTCTGCAAACATAATTCTATACAACAGACAAAACAAATCAACTCTTAGAGTCTTTAGACCGAGTGTTTTTTGATACTCAAAGATACCGAACCTCCTTGCAAGACTCACAATATCCACCTTGCGACTTTGTGCGACACTGAAATCAATACTTGATCCTTCTGAAAATGGAAATGGATTTAATCCATTTAACATCAGAAAAGCATTTCCCGCAAAAGAATGTGCGTATCCATATGCATTATCAACATAGTGAACACCACCATCTCTACCCAAAAATTTTTTACTCGATGGACGAAGATTATCAAATCCCCCTATTCCATTGTATGGCTTGAAGAAATCAACTAGATGGGAAAAGAGTGGTTCGCTATACGGTAGATCAAACGGGTAATTATCATTCTCTTTTTTAAAAAAGTGATTTGCAAGAACTGAAAAAGCTGTCTGTCTTATGAAGGTTGTGACTTCGCATGGATGAATTATATCTGTCCTGACACAATACACACCATCTGAAGTCTTAAAGTCGACCGTTTTAACGTTATCACCATAACCATGTGCAAGATCGAGATAAAATATGAATATATCTGGACCATTATCAATCCTAGTCCAGTTACTCCGAAGCCAAGTCTCTCTTTCTTGTAGAGTCATTGGCTTATACCATTTTTTTACTCTATCTTCCCAGGTATTTTCACCAGGTGTCGTTACCACATCGATCGGGTTTCTCTGTATTTTCATGGAACTATCCTTTCTTTATGCACCGCGATTTGGTGCGCCTAAGCTACATAGTACGCAGTATTAAACAATAGTCAATTATTTATTTTTCTTAAAATATTCTACCAATCTCTCTTCTCCAAGTGGTTTGTCACCTTTCTTTATTTTCAAACTCTCTTTTACTTCTTTTATATGATCTTTATTAAAAATAGAATTTAATATAAACACAATAATCATAGTTATGATCGAACCCAGAATTGCCATCAACATATCTTTCTGAGCATCCCATATATCTCCTTGTGATCCCAAGAATGCCAGACCAGCTACAGGATCTACAGTTCTTGCCGTTAACCATTCTATTATTTCATATACTGCTGAACTTGCCCCAACTAGATCTATCGGGAAATAATATGACCAGAATCCCTTTGCATCAGAAAGTCTCATGAACACCTCTCTAACTGGATATGCTAGAAGGAGACCGAAACTAAAATGAACCAATCTATCATACATATTTCTATCTTCACCAAACCAAAGTTTCAACGTATCACCAAAAGGAACTTCTGCATAAGTATAGTGTGAACCTATAACATGAAGAATCATAAAAATGGTAATGAGTGTATATGAAGTTTCAGAAAGTTTTAGGTATCTTCCAAGAATTATAATAAGTGGTACTGCAATAAATACCAAGATATTTTCAAGTATCCAATCATGCGGATATATAGGGTTTATTGCAGCCCATATCCAAAAAACAGAAAAGATGGATAATAAAAATATTTTATATTTTGTCATACATATATTATATCACTTATGAAGTATCTATTTATTTTCTAGATCCAAGGTATCATCTATTCTTATTTTTTCTACAAAATCTGAAACGTGACTTACAAGGATCATTGCTCCCTCGTATTTGTTTAGAGCTTCAGCTATTATCGGTAAATGTCTAAAGTTTATATGGTTTGTAGGTTCATCTAGTATAAGTAACCCTGGTCTTTCGAGCACAAGTCTAGCAAAAGCCACCAAACCTTTTTGCCCTTCTGACAAATCCCCTATCTTTGTTTTTATTATTTCAGAATTTATAAGAAAACCTGCCGCAACACTACGCATCTCTTCTTCATTTGGTTTCTCCATTGCTTTCCACAAAGAATTGTAAACTGTGTCATTAAAGTCTAGTGTAGAAAAATCTTGTCTATAGTATCCAACCTTTATTCCTTCAGTAATTTTTGAACCTAAAGCTGTACCTGTTGCTATAGATTCAAGTAGCGTACTCTTACCAATACCATTTGGTCCTTTCAATAATAAGTGGTTATTTCTATTTAATTTTTTATTGGTTTTTCTATTTACTATCTTATGAGTTTTCGGATCTGCTATTTTATATGATGATATATTTATTATCTCTCCTACCAAATCCTTTTGATGCGGAATAATGAAAGATCTTATGGTTTTATCCTCTCTTCTTACATCAACCTTTTCTTCTTCAAGCTCTTCTGCTTTTTCTCTCATTCTTTTTGCAACCAATCTCATCTGCCCACCTTTATTTGAAAAGAAATTGGCTTTATCTTTATTTTCTTGAATTTCTTTTGCGAGCTGGGCATTTTTTCTATTTTCCTTCTCGATCCTAGCTGAAATTTCTTTTAAAAGATCATAATAATTTCCCACATATTGTTCTACTTTTCTAGTAAATACATCTAGATACAAAACACCGTCTGTAAATGAATTTAGAAAATCTGCATCATGGGAAATAACCAAACAAGTCTTTTTATAATTTTTTATAAAATCAGTAAGATGAGCAATACCAGATTTATCAAGATTATTTGTAGGCTCATCTAGAAGTAATATGTCAGGATTTTGAATAATAGCTGAAGCAAGCAAAAGTCTGGCTTGTTGGCCACCAGAGAAACTCCTTATTACTCTATCGTGCGGAGCATGGAGATTTACAACTTCGAGAACTTCATCAATCCTAGGATCTATATCATAAACTTTATCTTTAAAGCTCTTTTGGAAGAAATCTCTGATTGTTAAGTCGAGATATTCACGAGGTATAACCTGTTTTGATATTGCGATACTTACTCCATTACCAATATGTATATCCCCTTCTTCTGGTTTCAAATCTTTTGTTATGAGTTTAAATATAGTACTCTTTCCTGCACCGTTTTGTCCCATGATAGTTATCTTTGAACCTTTACGCACAGAAAAACTAACCTCATCTAGTATGGGTTTATTGTGGCCATATTCAAAACTAACATCCTCAAACCTGATTATTACCTCATCTTTAGACATTTCTTCACGTTACCATTAAAAATGACTTATGACTACTATTTTAAATATTATGCTAGGATAGTTCTATGGATAAGTTGGATAAAAATAAGATAGTGGATAAAACAACAGATAAAACACCAAATAAGCTTGTATATGAGCCGATAAATGGTCAAACAAATAAACCATATGAAATATGGGATGTGGTAGTCATAGGAGGTGGACCGTCGGGTATGATGTCTGCCATAAGAGCAGGTGAACGTGGTGCAAAGGTTCTATTGATTGAAAAGAATGATATCTTGGGGAAAAAGCTTCTTATAACTGGTGGTGGTAGATGCAATGTTACAAATGCTGAACTAGACAATAGAAAGCTATTGGCTAAATTTAAAGATAGTGATAAATATCTATTTTCTGCTTTTTCAAAGTGGAGTGTAAAAAATACTCTAGATTTTTTTAATGAAAGAAATATGCCGACAAAAGTAGAGGCTAATCTGAGAGTATTCCCTGTTTCAAATAGTGCAAAATCTGTCTGGGATGTCTTGGTTAATGATTTAAAAAAGAATAATGTAAACATAGCTTCAAATACTGAAGTAAAAGGCTTTATTAAAAAAGAAAATAAAATAATTGGGATTAAACTTAAAAATAAAGAGACTGTATATGCAAAAAACTTTATCCTAGCCACTGGTGGAAAGTCTCGTCCTGAAACCGGTTCTACTGGTGATGGTTTCAGATGGTTAACTGAAATAGGACATAAAGTTATAGAGCAAGATGCTGTCCTTGTACCTGTATCAATAAAAGATGAATGGGTTAAGAGACTACAAGGGGTCACTATAGATAATGCAAAGATTACTCTTTATCAAAATGATGAAAAGCAAGGTTCAAATACAGGTAGAATATTATTTACTCATTTTGGATTATCAGGTCCTACAGTATTAAATATGAGTCGTGATATAAGTGAACTTTTAAAGTATGGTGATGTAAAACTATGTCTGGATGTACTTCCAGAACTAGATTATGGAATGCTAAATGAAAAACTTCAAAATATCTTTAAAGAAAACAGTAATAAGAAGTTTAAAAATGCTTTAACTGAAATATTCAAACCAAGTTTTGCAGAAGCTGTATCTACCCTATCAGGAATAGATGGTGATACTTGGTGTCATAGTATTACTAGAGAACAAAGATTGTCACTTATAAAATTATTAAAAAATATACCTATGGAAGTACAGGGTTTACTTGGTGTAGAAAAAGCTATTGTTACATCAGGTGGTATAGATCTAAATGAAGTAGATTTTAAAACTATGAAATCAAAGCTGTTTGATAATCTATTCTTGGTTGGTGATATTTTAAATATAGATAGACCCTCAGGTGGTTATAGTCTGCAATTATGTTGGACTACAGGTTTTGTTGCTGGAGATTCAATAGAGATATAACAAAACCGCCAACAAAAGCTGGCGGTTTCAAAAACTGTATAACTGATCGTTTCTAATCTGAAAATCTATTGAATAGATTACAATCTACTAAGCAAAGAAACTTGCCAATAGACCGATAATAAGTACTATAACTAGGTTTGAAAATATATCTGAAAAAAACTTTTTCCAAACTATAGCCCTATCACAATTACTCCATATTATTCCTGAACCTATGATAGGAACCATGAAGCATAGCCAGTTTAATACTACAAAACCAAAAGCCATTCCTGAAGACAAACCATTTCTTATACTCATTGTTATGATAAATACCACAGCAAATGAAGTAAGTAGTGATAGAAGCATTTGTCCAGAATACATCTTCAACATCATAGGCTTTGCCTCTATCATTTTTGCTTTTTTCTCTTCTTCTGTAAGCTTATCGAAACCTAGGTATCTCATATGAATCTTGCCCATCGGTGTAGCATTAGAATACCAAATAGTTCCTATAACGGCTGATAATATAGCACCAGCAACTGAAAGTATAAATATTGTGATCATAAAATTAATTAAATAAACTTATATCAAGTATAGCAAATAAATATGAAACTTAAAGTTATAAAGATTTAATCCTATTTAAAACCCTATCCTTACCCATGACCTTCAAAACATAGAATAGATTTGGGGTTTTGTTTGTACCAGTTATTGCCAATCTCAAAATTTTCATAAAGGTTGCGAAGTCTCCCCTATATTTATCTGGATTTTCTTTTAATTTATTTTTATCAGTGGCAAAACGTAGTTTATCAGCTAAAACCTTTATTTCTGAAAGCCATGATTCTAGATTTTCTGATACATAAAACTTATCGTTTGAAATTAAATCTAAAAGTTCACTAGAAATTTCCTTGAAAGTATCATGTATTTTCTCATTTACCATACTCTGTTTAGCATTTTCAGAAGAAAATAGTGAATCAAAGAAATAATATATACTTTCTTTACCGATAGACCAGTTCACAATATCTTTTCTTGGATTCTTATGATCACGTTCTATACCAAGGATATTTTCGAGATAACTACCCTCTTTTGATATAACATCAGCAAATTTTGTATCATAAATACTTGCCCATTTTATCATTTTATCTGCAACCTCTTTTGCACTCATCATAGCTACAATATCAGAACTTATATCATCCAATTTCTTTAAATCTATAAGTGGTCCTGGTCCACTCTTTTGTAATTCCTTTGTAGAAAAAGGAAAATCCCATACAGAAGCACGAGGTTCTGATTGCCACCAATCATCAAAAGAAGGATTTGCTAAACGATAAAGATACCCTACTACAGCATTGGTAGTATATCCAAGCTCAATGTATTTCATTATATTTGCTTCAGGATCCTTTCTTTTACTCAATTTCCTAACTGTATTTCCTTCTCTTTTATTTATTGGAGCCAAGTGTCCGTATTTGGGAATTGGAAAATTAAATGATTGCCACAACTCTATATGTTTACCGATCGAAGATAGCCATTCACCACCTCGAATAACAAAGGTTGTTTTCATAAGGTAATCATCTATAACATGTGCAAAATGGTAGGTTGGAATTTTATTTGTTTTCAATAAAACAAAATCTTCATCATTCTGCGGAACTTGTATATTGCCCAAAAATTCATCATTAAAACTTTGTTTCGTATTCTGATCTCCAATAGATTTAAATCTCAAAACATATGGAGTATTGCTATCCAATTTTTCTTTTACTTTCTCTATTGATGCATCACGCCACAATGCATATTTACCATAATAACCGGGTCGAACCTTGTTTTTTTCCTGCTCTGCTCTAGATGCAAGCAATTCATCTTTTGTCATAAAACAAGGGTAAGCTCTTCCCTGCAACACAAGTTCACGAGCAAAACTAGCATATATTTCACTTCTCTGTGTCTGAAGATATGGACCATAGTTTCCAAACTCATTTCCATCCTTGTCTATTCCTTCATCAAACTTTATACCAAATTCTTCAAAACCTTTTACTATAAGCTCTTTAGCTCCAGGTATTTCTCTTTCTGTGTCTGTGTCTTCAATTCTTAAATAAAAAACACCATTTGTATCACTTGATATACGACGGTTTATAAGCCCCATATATATAGCTCCTATATGTAAAAATCCAGTAGGACTTGGGCCTATTCTTGTTACTTCAGCATGTTTGGGTAAATCTCTAGTAGGATATTTATCAAGCCAAAATTGTATAGGTTTTACCTTATCGTCAAATATTAGGTCTGCTAAATCTTTATTATTCATAATCAGGTTGATTCTAGCAGTTTTTCAAGCTTTTTTGAAGGAAAATGTATTTTATAGCTATGATCCTTAGATTATGTGGGTGAAAATAGTGTTTTATTTAGTGATTATATTGAGGTGATTTTAATACATGAGCATCATCTGGCTTTGAGTCATTAATGTTATATTTCTTTTACTACTATCCTTGGCCATTTCTCGAGCCACTTCTTTTTAATCACCCTATTATTTAAAACATCAACTTTGTCTTTAAAAGCTGGTGTTGGTCTGACTACAAAGTTCACAAGATCATCGACACCATAAGGAGCAATGAGATGTAGTTCATTATCATTATCGAAACTTACCCCTATTGCAGTAACAGTTTCTGGCCATTTTGATATTGCATCTACTGTTGATGTATAAGGATCAAGCTTATTCCATACATGAGAATAATTTTGATTTACAACTTCCCAATTGTAACCGGTCTTTTTATTTAATTCTACAGACAATTTTTCATCAGAAACTTCATCATTACCCTGTGGATCATAATATACCAAATCAATATCAGGAGTATCTACACCAATCTTGGTTCTACCACTTAAATGATCCCAAACTTTATTTCTCACAAAACCAGCACCTATAGCCCAATCTTTAATACCAAGAGAACGTGCTATACCCAAAACTTCCATCATCCATGGATCTGACTTTATTAAATCTAAAATTTCTTCTTTGGTCATAAGATTTTATCTATTTAAAAAAATCTAGTTAAATAGAAAGCTATTAAGCTAGATGTACTAGTCACAAACATTCCCCATATAATATCTATTATAGTTACAATAATAGGCCAATCTTTTATTGTTGCATGATTTGTAAAATCATAAGTACCATAAGCAATAAGTCCAAAAAATGCTCCTATAACTAATACACTTATGTAACTTCCCCCATTTGCGATATTTGGGTTTACAACAAAATACACTATACCGAGAGCATAGATTAAATAAAATATAATTGCTGGAATAAAGTTTGTTTTTTCTCCAAATAAAAAACCAATTTCTTTTGTATAAAAGCTTGATGATAGTTTGAACCAAGTAAGATCGAGCAAAACCACGCTTAGTAAAGTAATTATGTATAAGAGTATTTGTTTCATGTATAAATACTAACACAACTTTTAACACAGAGTATTGTTTAAATTATCAAAAAAATACCTATATAAACTTAATTCTTATAATATCAACTAGCTTTCTGAGTGTATTTATATTCCTAGCGGTCATATTTTTATACAATTCTGTTCCTATAAATTTATTCATGCTACTTTTTTTATAATCTTTCCTATTTATATTCCACACTATCGCTCCCTTGAAATATATTAAGTTATCTACATCTTTTTTATTTAGTAGATTTAGTGATTCTTTATTATCAAAGTGGTCCCACAAAAATAGTATGTCTGTCTTTTGTTCTTTATTATTCCACTCTTTTGGTATATTACTATTTAAATCTATCAGGTTATCTGAATCTCTAACAATTACTCTTATATAAAATCCAAATTCTTTTTCAATTGCCTTTTCTATACTATCAACACTTGGCTCTCTTTTACTTTTAAATAACACATTTCCACTATTTATATAAGTAACTACACTATCAAAACCCAATGATTCAAATACCTTTTTCAACACACCCATATTTACCGCAGAATTTCTTCCTACATTTATACCTCTAAGGAAAGCTACATAGATTTTCATTTAATTTATTTCAAATACTCTTCTATTATTATCTTTTTCTGATTCATCATTACATTCCATGAATTTGGTTTATTCATAAGTTCGTTTAGGTTTTCTGGTATAACCTGCCAACGCAAACCGTATTTATCAATACACCAACCACACTGCACTTCTCTACCCTCTTTTACAAAATAATTCCAGTATTTATCTATCTCTGTTTGATCATTACATTCTATAGTTAGAGCAATTGAATCATTAAATTTATCATGTTCCATTTCTGTACACATAATAGAATATCTCTGACCAAATATGGTTATTTCACATAATTCTGTTTTTCCACTTGGGGTTTGACCTAGGTCATTTATATTACCTATTTCAAGGTTATCTCCAAATATATTTTTATAATATTCTAAGACCTTTGATATATTTCCACCTGTATTACTGAACCAAAGACTTGGTATAAGTTTGTTTTTATTATTCATAGCTTAACTATACACAAAAATAATGAGATTAGAAATTGATTGATATGGGACCAGTTTGAGAATCAGTAGGATTAAAAAAGCACACCATTTGACTGGTGTGCTTTACAATCTCATCTCTCAGCTACAACATAACCCAATTCGGGATCATCGATATACCCTTTCCAAAAATCATGTCCAAGTCTTTCAATTCCCTCTTTGGAAATAATTGGTCTGTACCACTGAATCTCTCTAAAACCAACATTTCGAAGAAGAGACTCTATAGTCCGAGGTGTGTAATAAACAGCAAAAAGAGTACAGATTTGCTTTTCATCATTGAAAAGATTTATTTGAATTTGAGTTTCATCTGCAACCGGACCCAAAAAGGTCTTTGTTGCTCCAAAACGTTTTAGACTTTTACCGTTTGGAAGATCAAATACAAATACAATCTTTCCTCCCAGTGTAAGAGAATCAAAAAACCAATTCGAAAAAACGAGTGAGTATTGGGGCGGAACGTGCATAATTGATCACAAATGGTGCTGTAATAATATCTGCGTAGCCACAATACTGTGTAAAGATATCTCGAACCCAGTAACTGATCAAAGGATGTTTCGAAAATCTTTTTGCAAGCTCAATTTGTTTTACAGAATTATCTACACCATAAACTCTGTATGCTCCAGATTGCGCAAGTTGTAAAGTAAAAAACCCTGAACCACAACCAAAGTCGAATATCACCTTACCCCTACAATCCCCTACCATTTTCATGACAGTAGGAAGAATTGAAAAGTGTTTGTCTGGTTTAATGTTCGTTGCTACATATCGAGTAGCAATAGCATCATAATCATTCATTCCGCGACTTGAGCCGAAATAAAAACCATCAAGCCAAGCATTGAATCTTCCATTACCCCTCAAAAGCCGGCTCCAGATTAAGTATGCAATACCATTATTGCGAGTAGTATTTAATAAAAACACAAAAAACCTCCTTTCTATTGTTTAATTTAATGTACAAAATTACTGCATTAAAATACCATTAAAAGTGATATGTAGCAATGGGTTGGTGGTTTATATTAAAACTGTTTGATATAAATAACTTGACAGTCTGCCCACTAATGTTGTATACTATTAACCAGTAGATTAGGAGCCTGTATAGCTACAGGAACAACTCTTGAACTAAACAAACGCACCTTGTAAGGAATAGTAAGATGAAAGCTCTGTCATCACTAATTGTGTCAATTGTCGTATTGGTCATCAGCTCATTCAGTGCACTGGCCGACCTCACCCTCTTCATGTCGGCAGAACCGGCACACCCTGTCATTGGAGATACCGTTACGTGGAAAATCCACGTAGAGGGTGGTGATACGAACTCACCCTACTCGTTTGCTTGGAATGCAGACGCGGAGGAGTTCCCCAACCTCTACAACTGGAACAAAAATTACCCATACCAGTATGCGCGATCTGTCACCAACATTTACCAAAAAGCTGGTGACAAGACAGTTTCTGTTACCGCCTACAACGGCAAGGAATGGGTTAACCGCTCAATGACAATTCATGTGAGTGAGGCCAAGATAATTGTGACCTCACCAGACGAAAGTGATGTCTGGTATGTTGGCAAGACCTATGAGATAAAGTGGTCAACGCATGGCCAAGCAGACATGGTTCAAATCGGTCTTTGGGATTTTCGGTACAACACCGAAAGTGGTGATGCTGGAGAAACCATCATCGCATTCAAGGTTCCCAATACCGGAAGCTACCTCTTCACTGTCCCTCCACCAAATCCTAACGGCATTTCTGCCGGAAATATTGGTGGACGCAATTACCAAATATCGGTGTCTGGATTTGGTGATTGTGTGGGTGATTTCACTGAAAAGTTTAGAATCACCAGACTGTTTCGTACACGCTAGCTTTGCTAGTCTTGTGCAACAAACCGCTCACGAAAGCCGCAAAGCTTTTGCAGAGCGGTTTTCTTTTTTATATTTAAGAAACTTTTTCAAATTAACCAACAAAGAAAGCAACAACCCATACACCAACAGAAGATGCTATAAAAATTATATCTATAATTATAATAAAAATAGCAAGTAACAAACCGAAAAATTTAATTAATCCCAACCCCGAAGCAACTTCTTTGTGACGTATAGCACTAATAGCAAAGTAAATTGAAACCATAGCAATAAGACCTGAGATCATACCTTGTACTATTTCTGGAATACTAAAAGCAGAGTGATACCATATAAATCCTAAAATAAGGGTTGTTAGTGATAAAATCATTTTCATGAAAAGATTATATCATGAGACTTGCCTACTGCGAGTCTTATATGAGATTAGAAATTCTTTAGTCAATATATCAGATCTGAATTGGTCCCGAATAGTTAATATATGATAAGGCTATTTATTTTTGTACAAAAATGACCCCCGTTCAGCTTACGCTTACTTGAGGGTCATGTGCCTGAAGGTTATTTCACTTCAGTTGAGTCAAGAGACTCCGAATATCGCCAGTAAGTTTTTGGTAAACCTCTCTGACTTTACCCTGGAGTTCAGGACTTTTTTCACGAAGGAAGTTGTGAGACTGGCTATTGTGCTCGAAGCTGCCGCCCCCTGTCTTGCCGGCCACAGTAATCTCTTGTTTCTGAAACTTGAGAAGCACTTTCAGCAGAGCTGACATGTCAGGGTCTGTCTTGAAATTCAAGCCGTCGAAGGGGTTATAACCACCTCCGTTGACTCCATACTCGAACGTACGAAGTGCAGCATCAAACGCATGGACATACTTACGTTCCCGACTTGGACACCGTCCATCCGTTTCCATTGTAACTGCCGAGAGCATATAGCCGACGAGTAAGTGCTTCTGTAACGCCAGATGAATCTGGGTCATGACAGGAGCATTGCTGGTGGCATATAGTTCTTTGGCGATTGAAGGAAACGGTCGACAGAAGTACGTATTGGTACGACTGGCCATACTGTGCACGGTGTACAGGTACTCATTCCACTCATCAGCATTTGAGTCGCTATAATGCCAGAATGTGTGCGATGTAGGAAATGGCTCGTCCTTGCCACGAGCATCCAGATAGGCACTTATTGTCTGAACAACCTTAGCCTTGGCGAATTCGGCTGTAGTTCCAACCAACCGCCCCAACTCTTGAACCGTGATGGGTTCTTTGATGAGAGTTGCACGAAGCGTAACCGCTTCAAGCAATTCACCGATCTTCGCTAACTGATGAACCAACTCCATCACGCGATTGTCGTCGCCAACTTTGCTGAAGCAACGTGCCGCCCCATGGAGATTACCCACCGCCAGGTATCCTTCAGCTGCTTTTGTAAGAGCTGTTAAAGTTCCTGCGATTTCGTAAGCACGAATTGCTTCAGGAACTTCTTCTTCTCGACTTGAACTGTGAACCACAACCTTGAACCCACCATCTACGGCACACAACTTATCGCCAAAGCATATAAGTTCTCGATTCACATCCTTCGCCCCCAATTTCTTGGCCACAGCCAAAATTTCGAGAGCATGTTGGGGAATTGAAGAGGTACCACCGTTGAAAACATGTGTTTTCTTTTCCTTTTTCTTTGCGGTGAAGTAGCTGTTGGCCACCTTTTTACCAAAACGGTAGAGTGCCACAGGATCTTCCAGTTGAGTGTAAATTTTGATCACATCATTCGACCTAAGATACCCTTTCTTCTCCAATTCTTGTGCCACAGCACGCAACTCCTTTTCGGTGCCAGTGGCAAGGAGAACTTGGAACAGGAAATGATCCTGCCCCAAGACTTCCATAAGGCCACCCACACCAACCTTTTCCGAGTATGATCTGACCTTCCGAGAAGCTTCTAAAACGAGGCGTTGGTCTGCAGGATTGCCGGTGACCTTGGACGCTTCGAACGCGAGCTTAAGATTTCCTTCTGCGATATAATCGCGCACCAGCTCTGCCATCGTTGCAACGAGAATCGTCACGTCGATATTAAACTTAGTGATTTGACCTCCAGCTTGTTCGAACAGTGCCTTGATTGCTGATTTCATTTCTTCTTCTTTCTCTTTTCTAGGTTTCTGTTTGCTTTTTTTGCTCGTCGGACAATTTCCAAAACCGTCCTTCTTTCGCGCGCCATCCAGCGCGCTTTTGTCGTAGTCTACTAAGGTAAACAAACTCTCCTACTTCTGGCCACTCCTCTTCCAACCACGCCGTTGAATCAAGTGAACATGTCACTGAACCATCGACTTGGTCTGAAGTGGTAACAAAAAAGGGTCCATGTTTTCCCTCGGGGACTATCCTCTGCACTATGGCTTTGATAGCCTCCATAAACTTCCTTTTGTTTTCAATGAACTTGAATCTTGAAATCTTGCACACGCAAGTTCTTGACTACCTTAAAACTATATCACATATGTACATAGAAGTCAATAAATAGTGAGGGGTGTATAGATAATCTATGTTAACTATATTTTAGCTCTGTAAAAAGTTGAAATTAACGGTATATTAAAGCAAAGAATACATGTCTATGAGGTATGGTGTTCTTTTCTTCTCTGATATTTTTAATCGAAATATTAACCCTCAACCTCATTGTCTTGTGTGGCTAATATTCATTAAGCATTGTGTCTGTAAAATTCTAAGATATCTAAATAGCCAAACATATCTTATCAGAAAATTATTTTAAAATAGTTTTACATAAAAATAGAGGGTTTGTTTAATAACACTCTTGCTGCTTTTTTTATATACAATGATACAATTTAGATAATGATCAATATTAAAGATATTAAAACAATAGACTTATTTGCTGGAATAGGTGGCATAAGATTAGGCTTTGAAAGAGCTGGGTTTAAAACTGTTTTTGCTAATGATTTTGAGCCAAAATGTAGAGAGACTTATGATTTAAATTTTACGCAAGCACCACTCACAGTTTTGGATATTCGAAAAATTAAGGTTAATGATTTACCTAAATTTGATTTTCTAATTGGCGGGTTCCCTTGCCAAGCTTTTTCTGTAGCAGGTTATCGCAAAGGATTTAAAGACGAAAGAGGCAATCTATTTTTTGATGTTGCAAGAATTATTGATGAAAGAAAACCTATAGGTTTTCTTTTAGAAAATGTAAAAAATTTATATAGCCATGATAATGGTAATACATTTAAAGTTATAAGCAAAACACTGGATAAACTAGGATACTATATAAAATTTAAAATATTAAATAGTATGTATTATGGAAACATACCTCAAAATAGAGAGCGTATTTATATTGTTGGTTTTAAGAAAAATACAGGTCTTATACATGATTTTGAATTTCCAGAAAAAATAGAAAGAATAAAAAATATCACTGATATATTAGAGGATCCAAATAAAATTAATCAAAAATATTATTATAATGACAAGCCTTTATATAAAAAATTAATAAAATATGATTTTGAACTTGGTAGTGTATATCAATGGAGAAGAAAATATGTAAGACAAAATAAAAGTGGTGTATGCCCTACCCTGACTGCAAACATGGGTACTGGTGGTCATAATGTTCCGATAGTAAAGGACAAAAAAGGAATTAGAAAACTTACACCAAGAGAGTGTGCTCGGCTACAAGGCTTTCCTGATTCATACAAAATACCTAATATTTCTGACTCGCATCTTTACAAACAATTCGGCAATTCTGTAAGTGTACCAGTTATAGAGAGAATTGCACAAAACATATATAAAACAATGGAAAAGAATTTTAAAGAAGTTAAAAATATTAAATTTTCATTAACAAAAACAAAATAGTAAATATTATATATTTATTTTTTTGTTAATAATTGCCAATTTTCTTTATAATCACCTAGGGTATTTAGTGATTTTGTCTCTCCCCAAACTTCAGTATCTTGTATCGGAATAATATAACAATCCCCATTATTACTATCCACAACAAGGATAAAGTCACAATCTTGTTTTGTATATTTATAAGTTTTTTGCTCTATTTCCCTACTTATTTGTTGTCCACTTCTTCCACCACCTGTAAAGCCAACTGAACCTGAACTAGTTCCCTTTATTTGAACTCTTACTAAACTACCTCCATTGCCAGGATCAATTACTGCATCATATCTTCCATTTGTAATTTCTACTTTTGAACAAGCAAAACCCGCCTTTATACATCTTCCTATTCCGATTAATTCGTCTGCATTTCCATTAATAGTCCTATATCTTCCCTCATCTATTGAAGTAATATTTTTTGCCCATGAATTCATAGTGATATGTTATAATATATTAAATTATTTATCTTTCATTTTAACATATCCAATAACAATACTTCCTATAGTTACCAGCAGTTTATTTGTTATTTTTTTTAGATCAGACTTACCATTATCTGATAATGTCTTGTGAATATAATCTTCTGCCGCTGCGTCACAGTAAAAAAATCTTATTTCTTGTATTTTTTTACCTGTTGAATAGAAAGCATTTTTATGTTGAGGAAATTTTTTTCTTTGTCCAAAAAACGCATGATTATAACCTTCTTTTAATCTTTCTAGATTTTGATAGTCGTAATGATGTACAACATTTGATCTTATATTGCTTATTTTTCTAAGAATTTGATCATTTGTTTTTAATATAATATTCCAATCATTAACAGTCTCTTTATGTAAACTATTTATTATTGACTTATAATTCATATCATTAAAAATTTCCTTTTGTTTATTAACTAATTCAAAAAACTCTGAAATTATTCCTATAGTTAATCTATCTAATTGTGACATAAGTCCATTGTATTCGCCTGCATGATAAGTTGTTTCTACTTCTTCAGGTTTCTTATAAATATTCTGGATAGTTTGTGCAAAAATATGTATCCCTTTTAAATCATTAAAGATCAATCCTAAAGCGAGAAAAAAACTATCAACTTTTTGATCATCATTAATATTTAAGATCTTATTTGGGTTTAAGTACTTAAGTTCGCCTTTGAATATTTTATTCTCCATACCTAGCTGGCCGACTCGAGCTAGAACCGTGGTCGGTCAAGCCCAGATTGGCAAAATTTAGTAGTTTTAGTTTACCATATTGACGCAACTTGAGCGCGAGATTTGAATTTATTTACTTAGATTCTTTACGGCTATAGTTTGAATCTTGTCTCGAATTTTAAGGACCTCTTTAAATTCCTCTTCTTTTGTATTAAATAAACCTGAAGCAATATAAACTCTATCAATTGCTGGAATTATAACATAATGGGCAAAATCAAAATTTTTAATAGGATAGCAAGCAAAATTAACAGCTTCATAATCAAACTCTCCGGTATCTATATTAGAATTGTAAGCGACTGACTCTAAATTTGGATGAACACCTTTTGAAAAACCATGACTTAATGTCTCCGCATGTTTTAAACATGTATCAAAATAGTCTTTTTTCATACCAGTTCTAGTTAAAATATCCTTCTCATTTTTTTTGGTTTAATTGTGAGAATTTCATCTTTAAAAAATTGTCTTAAGTACCTTTCCCTATCTTTATCATTTACATAGATTAAACAAAATATTAGTAATTTTGATTCATCAATAAATCTTTTGACACGAAATGGTGTATTCAAATCACCCGTAGCCCATGCCTTCAGGGCAAAATTTGCTTGAGTGATACAACCTCCCTGTAAATAATAGACTGCAAGCCTTACATCTTTGACTAAAGGATTTATTTTAGAATTATTCTTTTTATGAATTTCGGTTATAAGCTCTAAGGCTTTTTATAATCAGGATGGTACATATAAATAATTATATCGCTTTTTTTCATGTTTACTAAGTCTATGCAAACCTACAAAACTATTACATTGACGCGTCTCGAGCGACACTCTTGTTGGCAGGCTGTGTGGTAAGAAGTTTGAACTTTGTTAAAAAAGGATTGAATCATATTTATTTAAATGGATACTACGAGATTTTGATAAAAACTTCTGTAGATTAATATACTTAATAAGTTTATCAAAAAAATTAACAGGAAATTTAACTGTTTCTGCTAAAATAAGAATTTCGATTAGTTTTTCTTTTAATTTCTCTTGCGTATTAATTTCTAATATTTCATCTTCAACCCAAGAATGTAGACCATAAAAACTAGACATTGAAAATATTAGTTTATCTACTGTATGGAATTCCATTGGGGTGAAGGTAGAAATATTGAGTGTGTCTCTCCTTCTTTTTTCAATTTCTTCTGTAATTTTTCTAATACCTTTACTTAATTTACTAAATTGAATATCGGAGATGTTATACAACTTAACCTCTTCCAATAATTCCTCGTCTGTCATTAAGTGATCATTTTCTTCTCCATTATCATATATTACGTCAATCTCAAGTATGGTAACTGCAAGAGATCTTATTTTTAAAACTGAATGTTTAATTTCGGTTAAAAATTTTGATTTAGTTTTAAACCAATAATAGTTAAGATAGAAATTTTGGATAATTGAATAGATAACAGCCGAAACAATACCGGTTATTAATGAAAGAATTATTTCTTTTAACATTTGGCTGCCAGACTTGGATTCGAACCAAGATGACAGCTTTCAGAGAGCTGCATCCTACCATTAGATGATCTGGCAATACATACAAAATACGCTAAATATAGACAATATTCAAGAGGTCTTGCAGGACAATCTTGATTGTTATATTATATCCAACGTCCTCCGCCGAAAGGCATTGGAGAGACAGTGGCACGGAAGTGCTAGGTATCCGTCAACCCAGAGGGCACGGGTATCAGGTTGGATTCTTATATTGCCCAAGCGTTTCGTAAGAGATTGTAAGGGATAAGGGTCCAACCTTTTTTATTTGCTTTTTATTTGTCTGCTTTCAATACCATCTCCATTTGAGGGGTGATAGAACCACTTTTATTCCTAAACTTTTCATCCACGAACCTTCTTCCTGTATCCATAAAACCTAGTTTTTTATAAAATGCCTTTGCCCCATCATTATACTCAGCTAGTTCTACATAAATATCATTTTTAGAATCAAAATATTTTTTTGCTTCATTCCATAGCTTCGTACCTATTCCTTTACCAAAGTATTCAGGTAAAAGATAAATAGTCTTTAATTGATTTCTTTCTGGTAAAACTTCTATCCTACATACACCGACAACCTTATCATTATCTTTTGCTACAAAGTTTTTTATCTTTGATTCTGGATCTGGGTTTAATATTGCTTGTCTTCTTTTATTTAAAGTCTCTTCTGTAAATGAATCTACAAAATAATGTTCTATATCATCTACGGTAATTCCGTATTTATCATTTGGATATGTAGCAAGCCAAGATTTGTGGTATACATTTTGTATTCCCCATACATCCTCTACTGTTGGTATTGTTATGATTATATTTTCCATTTATTCCCCTACTACTAGATCACTATCTTCTCTATCAACCACCACTTGTCCCTGATTTTTCTCTATTTCTTTTTTATCTTTTATTTTTCTATTTTCTTTACTTGCTTTCATAAATTCACTAAATAGTGGATGTGGACGAAGTGGTCTCGCCAGGAATTCTGGATGGAATTGTGTTCCAAGGAAAAATGGGTGCACTTCACGAGGTAGTTCTGCTATTTCCATAAGTGTTTCATCTGGTGATTTTCCAGAAAATACCAAACCTCCCTTTTCTATTTTTTCTATATAACTTGGGTTTACCTCATAGCGATGTCTATGTCTTTCTTTTATAAGTGGCACACCATAAGCTTGTCTTGCTATTGTATTTGGATAAAGTTTTGTTGGATAAAGTCCTAGTCTCATAGAACCTCCGTAGTTCTTTTCTTCCATCTTTTTCTTTTGATCAGGCATTATATCTATCACAACATGTGGAGCATTTGGGTTTATTTCTGCTGTATGAGCCCCTTCTAGACCCAAAACATTTCTAGCATATTCTATTGTCATAAGTTGCATACCATAGCAAAGACCAAAATATGGAAGTTTATTTTCTCTACAATATCTTATTACATTGAGCTTTCCTTCTATACCTGTCTCACCGAAACCTCCAGGAACTATTATTCCATCAAATTTATTTAATTCTGAATAATCTGGATTTTCTTTTTCAAAATCTCTAGCATTGATTGTAGATATTTTTACTTTTACTTTATTTAAATTTGCAGAATACTTTATAGATTCAATAACAGATAAATATGAATCTGTAAGTACAAAATCTCCTGTATTAAAATACTTTCCAACTATTGCTATATCTACTATGTCTTTATGATTCTTTATTCCTTTTGCAAATCTAGACCATTCACCCAAACCTTCTCCTCCCTGAATATCATCTATCCTTAAAGATTTTAATATTATTTTTCCTAGTTTATCTTTTTCAAAGTTTAATGGAACATCATAAACACTATCGATATCTGGTGCCGATATAACATTTTCTGGCAAGATATTGCATGATACTGCTATCTTTTCTTTTCTCTTATCATCTACTGGCAATTCTGAGCGGGCTATTATTATATCTGTATGCACTCCGTATCCTGCCAACTGTCTTACAGCATGTTGTGTAGGACGAGATTTCATTTCCCCTATTTTTCCTGGTATTGGAAGATAGCTAACCATAATAAATATACAGTCATCTGGATGGCGAATCTTGAGCACTCTCGCTGCTTCTATAAACATTATGTTTTGATAGTCACCCACAGTTCCCCCTATTTCAACTATACTTATATCTGATTTATTTATCCTTGCAGAATTTTCAAACCTCCTTACAATCTCATCTCTTATATGTGGCACAGCTTCTACACACTTTCCTCCATAACCAAGATTTCTTTCTCTATCTATAACTGTCTTGTATACCATACCACTAGTTATATAATCTTCATGAGTAAGATCTCTGTTTAGAAATCTTTCATAATTTCCCATATCTTGATCTGTCTCAAGTCCAGAATCAAGCACAAAAACTTCTCCATGCTCTGTAGGATTCATAGTTCCTGCATCTATATTTAAATATGGATCAACTTTAACTAGATTTACTTTAAAACCTTTTGCATTGAGTAGTGTACCGATAGATGATGTAGCAATCCCCTTTCCTACACCAGACATAACTCCGCCGATGACAAAAATATACTTGTGGTTTATCTTTTTTTTCTTTACCACAACTTTCTTTTGGCTGTTTGTTGCTTCTACTTTCTTTTCTTTTTTCTTATCTTGCTTTTTTACAACCTTTTTTGAATTTTTCTGTCGGGCCGGTTTTCTGCTTGCCATGTACCCATTTTAGCAAAGCAAATTTTAAATGCAAAAATATTTTTAATTAGCACACAGATTTTAGGAAATGTATTTATATATACAAAATAGTGTGAGCGACCGGTGCAGGAAGTTCTTTTTCTGAGATCTTTGATCGAAAGAAAAAGGAGCTTCCGGAACGCAAGGGAGCGAACCTATTTTGTCACAAAAAAACCCCGTATTACCTTCGGTATATACGGGTTTTTGATAAATTTAAACTAAACCTTCAAATACCTTCTGACAGCTAGATAACTAGATAGAGCACCTAGAACTATTCCTGAACCCATGATAATAGAGAATATCTGAAGCATATTTGAAA
>CAZLQL010000001.1:0-5090 GCA_964561875.1 uncultured Candidatus Saccharibacteria bacterium | reverse complement strand
CCTAGAACTATTCCTGAACCCATGATAATAGAGAATATCTGAAGCATATTTGAAACCAAGTACTTCAATAAAACACTAGATGTCAGACCAAAATCATTTGCATTTTCAATACCAGCAAATTTAACAATAGCAACATCACTGTAATATGCGAGTATAGAGAGTAATATTATTGTAAATACTCCAGATAGTATTCCACACATAATTCCTGATACTACAAATGGCCATCTTATATATGAATTTGATGCACCAACAAGTTTCATAACTGAAATCTCATCTTTTGCTGTATATATGATCAATCTAATAGTGTTAAATGTGATTATTAGAGCAACAACAACAAGTATTATAGCTATAACTGATCCTGTTTTTTCTATAGCGGGAATTATTCTACCTAGTCTATCTATTACCAATTTATTTTGATTGTAATTTACTTTATCAACTATAGAAATACCACTCTTTGATAGAGCTCCTTTACTATCTAAGAAGTTTGCAATACCGGCATACTGTGAAGGTTCTTTTGCTTTAACATTCAATACCGCTGGGAATGGATTGTCCCCTATTTCATCTAGTCCTTGTAAAATAAGTGTATTATCTTTCCACTTTTCTTTAAATTCAGACAGTACTTGATCTCTATTTATATATTCAACCTTACTTACTTCTGGTAGTTGCTCTATAGTCTTTTTTAAAACCAAAATATCTGACTCTGGAGCAGATAAAGTTAAATAAACATTTATATCAACCTTACCTTTTATTTCATCTATAAGTGTTTGTCCAAATGCATTTGAAAATATAAGTGAACCAAATGCTAAAAGTGAAAGAGTTATGGTTATAACAGCGGCCAATGATAAAAAACCATTTCTCCAAAAATTTATAAATCCTGTTTTAATTACTCTTTTTGCTGATGTAAATATCATGTTTATAAAATATATTTTCCATGCTTATCATCTCTAATAATCTTACCTTTTTCCATTGTAACAACTCTACCTCCAACCATATCTACAACACCTTTGTTGTGAGTTGTAAGTAATACTGTAGTACCGAGTTCATTTATCTTCTGTATTATCTTTATTATCTCATAAGTATTTACCGGATCTAGATTTCCTGTCGGCTCATCGGCGATTATTATATCGGGTTGATTTACTATTGCTCTAGCTATAGCAACTCTTTGTTTCTCTCCACCAGAAAGTTCGTGAGGGAAATTCCATATTTTATCACCCATCTTAACCAAGTCTAAAACATAAGGAACATCAGAAGCTATCTCTTTGTCTGTTCTACCGGAAGCTTCCATAGCAAAAGCTATGTTTTCATATGTAGTCTTGTTTGGTATAAGTCTAAAATCTTGAAAGACTGTACCGATTCTTCTTCTTAATTTATTGATATCACCCTTACCTAGTTTGTGTATGTTTTTTGATTCAAAAAATATAGATCCATGTGTTGGTCTGTCTTCAGCTATGAGCATTTTTAACAATGTAGTTTTTCCTGCACCAGAATGACCGACTATAGTAGTAAACTCTTTTGGTTCTACAGTAAAAGTAACTTCATCCAAAGCTTTGGACTTATCAGGATATATTTTTGATACTTTCTCAAAATAAATCATTTAATTAGTATATCACAAAGCTACATACCCTTGTCTGCATCAATAAACTCTTGTATTTCGCCATCAAATACATTGTCGATCTTTGCTGTCTCTATATTTGTCCTATGATCTTTAACCATTTTATATGGATGCAAAACATAAGAACGAATCTGATTTCCCCAATCTATAGATGTTGTTTTACTAATCTGCATGCCTTTTTCTTTTGCAATACGTTCGTCTTCCATATTTTTAAATATCTTACCCTTTATTATATCTAAAGCCTTTTCTTTATTTTGAGCTTGTGAACGTTCTGAAGTAACGTGTGCAGATATACCAGTTGGAATATGCACTATTCTCACAGCGGTTTCTCTTTTATTAACATTCTGTCCTCCAGGACCGCCTGATTTAGCAATAGATATATCCAAATCTTTTTCTGGTATTTCAATATCCATACTATTTGTCTTTTCAAACTTTGGAACTACTTCAACCATAGAAAAAGATGTATGTCTGAGCTTCTTTGCATTGAATGGAGATATGCGAACAAGTCTATGTACACCGGATTCATTTTTTAAAATTCCATAAACGCCCCTACCCTTTACTTCAAATGTAATATTTCTATATCCTCCATGATCATTTTCATTTACATGGATTATTTCCATACCAAAACCCATTTTTTCAATATATTTTCTGTACATCTTAAATAGTATTGAAGAAAAATCTTCAGCATCATCTCCTCCTGCACCTGAAAATATTGTGATGATCGCATCTCCTTTATCATATTTTGCTTTTGCTCCCCCAGATTCAAATTCTTCTTTTAAGTCTTTTAATTCTTTTACTAGACTTTGTGCTTTGTTTTTATCATTCCAAAAGTCACCACCTTGCATTAATGTTTCTATTTCATCTATTCTTTTCTTTATTACTTCTTTATCAGAATCCATATAAAAAGAGTATCAGAAACGGGCTTAAAAATATAGTAAAAGCGCCAGACCCTGAAGGAATGGCGCTAAATTGAGGTAGCCTAGATCGACGCCCTCAGACAAGCATAGGGAGTGATCCCAACTCAACCTACTCATGCTGGTTAAGCTATGCAGATGTAAGTGGTTCTCAACAAAGCATAGAAATTTTGTGCGCTCTGGAGAATATCCACGAAAGAACCTGCACCTTTCAGACGTAAAAAATGATCAAGGCTACCGGAGATATTATACTCCAATAAAAAAATAAATAAAGTGTTAAATAGTATATAAATTTAACTATAAAATATATGAGCCAAAGGCGGGAATCGAACCCGCGACCTCCGCTTTACGAAAGCGTTGCTCTACCGACTGAGCTACTCTGGCTTAAACTCGACAATAATCTAAAGCTAACTCCATCAAGTCAGCTACTCTACTTATACCACTAGCATACTCTACCAAGTAAGCTAGTTTGGCAGTATAATTGTCTATATTATGATCACATTTGATGAAGATAAGCAAAATAGAAAAATGAATGACCTCTTAAAAAAAGAGGAGGAGGAATTGGTAGAACTACTTTCAGCAAAACACAATATAGAATACGCGGATTTATCTTCTATTTCTATAAATACTGATGCTTTGAGACTTATAGATGAAAAAACTGCAAGAGAAGCAAAGGTTGCAGCATATTCAATCGTAGGTAAAAAGGTAAAAATTGGTGCTAGAAATCCAAATGAATTGAGAGTTGAAGAAATATTAAATGAAATAAAAGAAAAAGGATATGAACCAACTCTAGTTATGTGTTCTACATCTAGTCTAGAAAAAGCTTGGGCGGCATACAAAGATCTTTCTTTTGCTTACGAATCAAAAGCGGGTTCTCTAGAAATTTCTAGTGAAGAAATAGGTGAAATAGTAAAAAAAACAAAAGATTTACCTTCTATAGTTGAAATAATAAAAAACACCTTAGCGATGAAAAAGAGCTATAGGGTTTCTAGAATTTTGGAAACAATACTAGCTGGAGCACTTTCTACTGAAGCTTCAGATATACATATAGAACCAGAAGAAAGTTACATAAGACTTAGATATAGACTCGATGGAGTTCTTGTAAATGTAATTGAGTTTGATAGTGAGACCTATTCCCTTTTACTTTCTAGGATAAAACTTCTATCAGGATTGAAATTAAATGTAAAAAAAGATGCACAAGATGGACGTTTCAGTGTGCATGTTGGAAACAGTGAAATAGAAATCAGAACATCTGTTTTACCAGGAGCTTACAATGAATCTATAGTGATGCGTCTACTCAATCCGAAGACAATATCTATACCTATGGAACAACTAGGTATACCCAAAAAACTATTGGCAATTATAGAAAGTGAAATAACAAAACCAGACGGTATGTTACTTACAACAGGTCCTACAGGTTCAGGAAAAACAACAACACTTTATGCTTTCTTAAAAAAGGTTCATAACCCTGGTGTAAAAATTATTACAATAGAAGACCCTATCGAATATCACTTACCAGGAATTGTACAAACACAAACAAATGATAAGGGGTATACTTTCTTGGAAGGATTGAGATCTGCACTTAGACAAGATCCAGATATCATAATGGTTGGTGAGATCAGAGACAAAGAGACAGCAAGTATAGCTATAAACTCTTCTCTTACAGGACACTTAGTATTTTCAACTTTACACACAAATAGCGCAGCAGGATCATTCCCACGCCTCATAGATCTAGGTATAAATCCAAAAATCATGAGCTCTTCTATAAATATTGCTCTGGCTCAGAGACTTTTGAGAAAACTTTGTGAAAATTGTAAAAAAGAAGTTGTGGTAGAGGGCGAATCAAAAAAGAAAATAGAAGAAATTTTGGAAAGCATAGTTGATAAAAGTGAAATACCCGCAAAAACCAACAAAATGTTTGTTCATGTTGGTTGTGAAAAATGTAATATGACTGGCTATAAAGGCAGAATCGGAATATATGAAGGAATGAGACTTACTCCTGAAGTAAATAAAGCTATTTCTGAGAATTCTAATGAAGAAGAAATAGCAAAAGCTACTGTTCCCCAAGGAATACTCACAATGAAACAAGATGGTGTATTAAAAATACTAAATGGAATCACTACACTAGATGAACTTGAGAGAGTTATATCGATTGAGGAGTAAAAATTAACTTTAAAAAGCAGAAAAAACTCACTGTCAATTGAAATCTTCTGTAGGGATAGTACTATAGATAGCAGTCAGGATAAATTTTAGAGATATTTAATAAATATCGGGTTTAAAAATCTCTAAGCAATGCTTTTAATGCGATCATCAAAAGTTAGAGGTAGTCTCAAGGATAACCCCAGTGTTAACACACGGGGTGTAAACCAGAATGTCCTCAATACTACACCAGATAGCCTGTGGACAGGATATATTGCTTAGAGATTTCTGAATCCGACAATTAACTGTAAATTAGTACCACTGAGAGAAGCTTAGCATACTTTGAATAAAATGTCAAGAGACGATAATAATAACAAAAACAGCTCTACAGATAGCCAGAATGTAGAAAAGGAAGTTGGTTATCT